>JBEBUV010000048.1:0-28545 GCA_040393085.1 Pedobacter hiemivivus
CCCAGGACCACTACATTAAAAGTGTAATGCTCTACCAGCTGAGCTACGGAATCATTTCCCTCTTTCGAGGTTGCAAAAGTATAAAATTTTAGCGGATTTTATACATTTAAATCACTTTTTTATTAAAATTCCTTTAAGTGATTGATTTATAGAGATAAAATTAAACACTCTCTTTTGAAGCCTGAATAGTTTTATCTATTGCATCAGCTAAAACGTTACGATATTTAATAAAATTGTTTTGACGATCTTCTTCTTCTTCACTTAATTTAAGTACCCTTTTACATTCCTTTACCTGTTGTAATTCATTTTGATAAAGTTCCATAAAGGTATCAGCATCCTTGTTTTTTAAGATTCTCACTGTATGTGAGTATTGCTCATATATATCTGTAATAATGGTAAGACTTTTCTCATCATAATTATTCAGACCCGTAGTTTTTGTCGATAGCTTTTCTAGCTTTCCTCTTTCTTTTGCATAGCCCATAATAGCGCGAAGATACAGCTTTCAAGTTATTTTACATCAAATCAAATTCCAATCCCATAAAAAACGTGATTGCAAGCTTAAGTCCCTCCTTCAGCGTCGAAAGAATTTGGAGAACGTGGTATTTCTGTTAGTGCCGTTGCTCCCGGCCCAATGGACACTCCTTTCTTTTACGGACAGGAAAGTTCGGACGCTGTAGCTTATCATAAATCGGCCTCAGCTCTTGGCGGATTGACAAATATTAAAGACATAGCTCCTTTGATTGAGTTTTTAGTAACTGATGGTTGGTGGATTACCGGCCAAACCATCTTTGCCAATGGCGGGTATACTACCAGATAAAACCTAAAAGAGGTTATCCAAGATGTTTAAACATTTTGGATAACCTCCATTTTTAAAAACCAACCAACACTCCCTGTCCAGACCACCATTCAAAGCCTTTTTACAGTATTTTAAAAATTATTGTAACGTTTTGTAATGGTATGCTGTCTTATATTTAAATCAACGCACCCGCCAACAACTATTTGATTAATAACAACATGCGCTAAATGCGTATAGGAAAAATATTGCCTTATGAAAACGAAATTAATCTATGTATTTTCTGTTGTTTTCTGTAGCTTTTTGCTACTTTCAAGACGGTCAAATGCACAATCATCAACAGGCGAAATATCTGGTAAAGTACTGGATGAACAGCATAAAGCATTTCCTTTCGCCTCTGTAAATCTGTTAAACGCTAAAGACTCTACCTCCGTAAGAGGTACCTTAACCAGCGATAAGGGGCTTTATGAGTTAAAAGGAATAAATGCCGGAAAATATCTCATCGCTTTTAATGTAATAGGCTATAAAAAGACAATCAAGGGTCCATTTCTCATCACATCTGTTTCAAAACCTGTTGCTGTTGCTGATGTGCAACTTAGTGTTGACGCCAAACAGCTGAAAGGTGTAGAGATTATTAAGCAAAAGCCCTTAATTGAACGACAAATTGATAAAACCGTACTTAATATTGAGAACAGTATTCTGGCAACTGGTAATACAGCCTTAGAAATCCTGGAAAAAGCTCCAGGTGTTACCGTTGATAAAGATGGTAAAATTAGTTTGCGAGGCAAACAAGGTGTAAATGTTATGATAGATGGTAAACCTGCAAATCTTTCAGCAGAGCAATTGGCGAACTTACTTCGTTCTACCGAGGGAAGTGCCATACAGTCGATAGAACTTATTACCAACCCCTCAGCTAAATATGATGCTGCCGGTAATTCGGGCATCATAAATATTAAATTAAAGAAAAATAGCAATTATGGTCTTAATGGAACTCTTACAGCAGGTGCTGGTTATGGCGTTAAACCTAAAGCGAATGGCGGACTAAACATCAACTATAGGAATAAAAAGTTCAATATTTATGGTAATGGTAATTTCGGTTTTAACAAAAACTTCAATGAAACTGATATTTCAAGAGTCAATGGAACGATGTACGATAAAACATATTTTAATCAAACCGGTCATAATGATAGGAAACGGATCAATCGCAATTACAAAGCTGGCTTAGATTATTTTATTAATGATAACCATACCATAGGCTTTTTTGTGAACGGTTATCATGGAAACGGGCCAAATGTTTCTGATATTAAAACTTTAATTGGCGATCAACCACTTAAGGTAGACTCTTCTGTAGTAGCCACAAATCCCAGCGATTCAAAATATACAGGAATTACTTACAACCTAAATTATAGAGGGGTAATGGATACATTAGGTCAAGAAATCAGTATGGATATGGACTATTCACGATATTATGAGACCCAGGAAACTGTTTTCAACAATGAATACAAAAATGCTTCTGGTGGAACATTAAAACCAGATTACATATTCAGAAATACCTCCCCGTCTTTGGTAAAAATATATGGAGCAAAAATAGATTATATTCTTCCATTAAATAAAGATGCAAAACTGGAGTTTGGTGCAAAAACCAGTTTCGTTAAAACAGATAATAACTTCATTTTTGAAAACTTTAAAAATAATACTTGGGAAAATGACCCAGGCCGTAGTAATCGATTTATATATGATGAAAACATCAATGCGGCTTATGCCAACTATAAACAAAAATTCAAAACTACTACTGTACAACTTGGATTAAGAGCAGAACAAACTGGTTCTAAAGGAAATTCTGTTACCGAGAAAAAGGTGGTTGATAGAGATTATCTAAACCTGTTTCCAAGTCTTTTCATCAATCAAGAACTGTCTAAAAACCATGAAATAGGATTTTCTTATAGTCGCAGGATAGATAGACCCGATTACGGCTCTTTAAATCCGTTTATTTACTACCTTGATTTATACTCTTACAGGTTTGGCAATCCTTTCTTAAAACCTCAATATACGAACGCCTTAGAGTTTTCATATTCCTATAAAAAGAACTTAAATGTGACCCTTGGATACAGTCATACCAATGATGTGATGACCGAGGTATTGCTAACTGATACCGCTAAAAAAACCATTTTTATCTCCGTACAAAATCTAGCGAAACAGGATTCTTATAACATGAATATCAGCTCCCCTATTACCATTACCAAATGGTGGAGTAGCAATAATAACATAAATTTCTTTTACAATAGATTCGAGACTCCAGATTTACTTGGTATGCCTTATGCTAGCGGGAGACTTGCATTTAACCTAAATACTAATCAGAGCATAACATTAAATCCGACTACAAAATTTGAATGGTCTGGTAATTACCAATCAAAACAAGTATGGGGAACTTTATTAATTGAACCACGTTACCGTATAGATATGGGTGCCAGCAAATCATTTATGGATAATAAATTAAATATTAAATTTGCTGCAAATGATATTTTTAAATTGAACAAAAGCAAAATCACCAGCACACTTCCATCCCAAAATTACGTTGTTAATGAAAGATGGGAAAGCCAGGTTTTCCGCTTAACCTGCACTTATCGTTTTGGAAGCAAAGAAATTAAAGCCGCCCGCCAACGTTCTAGCAGCTCTGATAGTGAAAGTAAACGTGTAAAATCAGGAAGTTAGAGTAAAAAGAAAAAGCGAGACTCGTCAGAAGACAAGTCCCGCTTTTAAATTAACGCTCTCTGCATGCAAGGTAAGTAATTATTATTTAAATGCAAATTTATTTGATCTTTTCTATAATTCAATTAGGTGTTTTTAAAGCATCAATAGATCATTGGCATTAAAAATATCTGTAAATATCTACCTTTAATATTTTCAACATATCGATTATAAGCAAGCACTTTACCATCCGGACTCCATAAAACAGCACTTACAGGTTTATCTTTTTCAGTTGAACTAGAGGTTAAAGCAGTGGTTTTACCGGTAGCAATATTTGTAATACAAACAGCCTGATTGGCCACATAGCTAATATATTTACCATCAGGGCTGAAATTAAGTCCGCTTTGTATATCAAAATTATTAAAGCTAATTTGTTTCACAGCTCCTCCATTTGGAGATACAACAAAAGCATTAATAAAGCCATCTTGATCTTTAGAAAGGAAAGCAATACTTGCACCATCCGGACTTGATCTTAACCAATGACGTGGGCCTAACACCCCATTTTTTGTAAATGTAATTCTTCTCTGTTTCACACCTTTAGGAATAGCAGGTCTGTCATAGACAGTTCCCTCAAGCTTCTCTCCCGCATTTGCTTTGTTAAGATCAGCAGGTAAGTCCACTATAAAGATCTCTGTTTTTTGTTTTCCATTATCATCTAATACATTACCCTGAAAGGCAATCGCCCTCTCCTGCCATCCTCCATCAGCTTTCTGATAACCCTTTTTCCCAATCCAACATTCATCAAAAGCCTTATCAATATCATCACTACCAGGTATTGGCTTTTCAGTAACCTTAGTGACCAACACAGAAAACATCTCACCACTGTTGTTTTCATTATTTAAGTCCTCAGCAATAGTTACCTTTTGGAAGAACATCACACCAACAGTTCTTAGATCCTGAACCTCAGAATTGGTTTTACTCTGCTGCTCAATTACATAATCGTTATAAGTAAAGCTGATCATTTTACCATCACCACTCCATGAGTGTGCATGCGTCCCACCTCTTAAGGCACCAGGTATAAATGGTTCATAGATATTCCGAGCATCCATAAAAATAGGCTGTTCGGGCTGATCAATATCAATTGCCACTCCAGTTCTACGGGTAAAACTATATGGATTTCTTTCATTAGCATTCCTTATTCCATGTATAAAAATCACTCTATTGCTAACAGGAGAAAATGATGCAGCTCCAAGTCCCGGACCATATTCAGATTGATTTTCTGTATGATACAACAGTCTTATCTCCCCCGTAACCACATTTACCATTTCAATACTTCCTGTACTCTGAATTTTACTATCGTCGTTACGGGTATCATAAACCAGCCACTGAGCATCTGCTGAAAAACCTTGAGTAGTATTTAAGAAATGGCCTTTTGCATCAGTTGTTAATTGTTTTTCCTGCATTATTTTCAGCTAGCTTTTTGCACTTCTTTTCCTTTGAATTTTGTAAGAACTGCCCCTGTTAAAAAGATAGAAAGTGTGCCTACTACAATAATCATATTTGCATGCAATGGATTCTTAAGATAGCTATACTGCTCGGGAATTAAATAAGAAAGAGACATCCATACGATCACCAATATACCAATTACCGTAGCGGCAAATGCCTCCAGATTTCCTGATTTCTTACTGATAATACCCAAGAGAAATAAACCCAACATACCACCGGCAAAAATACCTGACAATTGCCACCAGATATCCAGAATACTCTGAACTCCAATCATTGCAATTCCACAAGCCATCCCAGCAACACCAAATATGACTGTTGAAATGTGTAATAACCTTAGATTTTGCTTATCATTAATAACGGGTTTAAAATAGCGCTTGTAAATATCTTCAGAGAATACTGTAGCCGAAGCAT
Organism: Pedobacter hiemivivus; assembly: GCA_040393085.1. Taxonomy (GTDB): domain Bacteria; phylum Bacteroidota; class Bacteroidia; order Sphingobacteriales; family Sphingobacteriaceae; genus Pedobacter; species Pedobacter hiemivivus_A. The sequence continues at coordinate 5,399 of JBEBUV010000048.1, forward strand.
TCATTCCAGAACTAATGGTACTCATAGCAGCTGAAAGGATAGCTGAAACAATCAGCCCAATTAAGCCTGTTGGGATCATGGTAACCATAAAGTGTGGCATCACCTTATCCCCATAGTCGGCCGGCTGAAGTGTTGCAGCCAGGTTTTGTATATCTATTGCCGACACCCCTGCTCCTAATCGTTCTGCAGCTACCTGTAGTTTAACAGGTTCAATCATTTCTGGATTAATTTGGTAATACGCATATAAACAAGATCCAATGACAAAAAACAACAATGATGCAGGTACATAAATCCATACGCAAAGCCATACAGATTTCGACGCTTCCTTTACTGACGATGCGGTATGGTAACGCTGTACATAATTCTGATCCATTCCAAAGTTATTGAGGTTGATAAAGAATCCGTATAGCATGACGACCCAAAATGTGGCCTGCGTAAAATCAGGACTGAAACTGCCCAGATTAAATTTCTGGTCTTTATTACCGATTTCAATGATTTTTGATATTCCACCTGGCATATTGGAAATAACCAGATAAATAATCAGAACTGCACCTAGTGTTTTCAATATCCCTTGTACAACTTCTGTCCAGATTACAGCCTCTATCCCCCCCATTACCGTATAAATAACGATACAAATTCCAGTTACCAGCATAATCATCTCCATACTGAAGCCTGTTAAAGCTTGCAGAGTTAAAGAAATACCAAAAAAAATGGACCCCATTCGTGCCAGCTGGGTAAGCAGAAAACAAACCACAGCATAAGTACGTGCCCATGGCCCGAAACGTTTTTCGAGGTTTGTATAGGCCGATACTTCTCCGGTGGCACGATAAAATGGAACAAAATATTTGGCGGCAACCCAGGCTGCCAGTGGCATTGATAAACTGAATACAAAAGCATTCCAATTGGAACCAAAAGCTTTACCTGGGACACCCAAAAATGTATTGCTACTTAAAAAAGTCGCATAAATAGAGAGTCCGATTGCCCATCCGGGTATGGAGCCTGAAGCTTTGGAGTATTGATCAGAATTTTTATTCCTACGAGAAAAGTAGACCCCAACCATTATCATTGCCAATAAATAGGCAAGAATAATAGCTAGATCCAATATTGGAAGATTTTTCATTTTTTGTGATAAGAGATTATTAATGGTAAATATATATGATCTTATCAAGAACTATAGTGCTACATCACCACAGAAGTGAACTTTTATGCCCATTTCTTCTAATGCTGCAGCTTTAATACGACAAGCTTGATTCGCATCGACCTGATCTGTAGTATATACCACCTGAATATGATTAGACTGATGACGTGCCATCATTTGATCACGTGTTACTCCCTTTAATGTAGCATGCATAATTGGCCACTGTGGTGTTGTATTTTCCCAACGTCTTTCTGTTTCTTCTTTCGGAAGGAACACAGCCTCCCCTACGCCAAGGTCACAATGCAATTCGTTGTTCATTACATAAATACGACTCCAGACCAAACTTCCAGGTTTACTAATTCCTTTAAGGCTTCCTCCACCAAGATGGAAAAACATTGGAGGTTGTCTTTCACTGCTGGCTCCACGGTATCCATCAATAAAATGTGCAGCAGGTGCAGCGCCTGAAATCAAAAACAACCATACAAAATCATCAATTCCATGACCAGTATATTGTTCACCCCACCTAATGTCGTGCAAGGTATTCTCTCCGGGCATCCCCAGTTCTTTCCATAAATGATATGTTACTAAAGCATCAATTCCTGCACATTCATCAACTTCATTAAAGTGAGGCAAAGCTTGATTTGGATATAACTCTTTTCCCGATTCAGAGAATACTGGTGGACGATCTTCATTGTTTAAAAGCCCCTCTGCCAGGTCGCTTGTTGCCGTTAAATCTTTTAATCCTTGCTGATATTGAATACCAATAGTATCGCAGCCAAACTCATCTGCAATACGCATTGAAGCAATGTACATTTTACACTGATTCAATGTTTGTGCCCTAGTAAGCTCTGTTAAACTGTCAGTTCCCCATTTAAAAGTCATTCCTTTTTCCAATAGCCAGTCCAGAATACGCTCTGCCTCAATATCAGTTACAGTAAGCATTTTTGCATATAAAGCAGATTGGCTTAAGCGCTCTTTAAATATTCCTGTCTTATGGAGTAAGTCGTCGGGAACAATTGCATTAAACATCCCCATACAACCTTCATCAAACACACCCATTATAGCTTTATTGGTTCTTAGCGTACGACCAAAAGCCCTGCCCTTTTCTTCATCTAAGGTAGGGATAGTGACATCGTTAAAATCCTTTACATGACTGCTATTATGTTTAATTGTACCTGTGGCTAACCATTCTACCAAACCTTTGTTAAAAAATTCATCAGTAAAATCTTTACTCCACAAACTACTATAAGTTACCTGAGCTTTCGTTAATGAACCATTCAAATTTAACATACCTACAAGTCCCGGCCATTGTCCACTCCAATTTGCCACGGTTAAAATCGGGCCGTTATGAGTTGTTAACCCTGCTAGTACATGGTGAGAATATTGCCATACGCTTTCAGCAACGATTAATGGAACATCAGCAGGTATTGTTTTGAATACCTCAATGCCCATACGCTGAGAGTCTATAAAACCATGTTTTTTAGTTTCATCGTAACTATGTGCTCTTATAATTTCCCATCCTTGTACAGCTAATGCCTTTGCTAATAATTCTTCCATCTCTTGCTGGGCAGCCCAGCAATCTAAGTTAGCCGATAAACGTAGGTCTCCGCTACATACCAAATAAACTTGCTTTTCAGTATTTGTGATCATTTTCATTAAGGTTTAAACTTGGTTATATCCCCATTTTGATAGATGATAAATGACATAACTTCTATCAAAAAAGGTTTAATACAAATATGAGAAGCCTGTAATTGAAAACTCTACGACTTTTTGCCAACTTTATATGAAATGTTATCATTTATCGTAATTACTGCCAATGCTACTCTATCTACTTTAAACACATGGAAATTCTGTACTGTTTATGTTGCAGCAGAATCGTCAACAACCCAAGAACAATTAAGAAGAACTTTTCGACTACATCGAATTATTAATTTTTATATTTGGCAGAATCTAGCTACCCCGAATAAAAAGTGAGAATCAGTAATAGGAAAAAATATCATAGTTTTCTCAAATACAAAAGAGATTTTCGAAAATACAGCCTGAAAAAGGTAAGGAGTTATGAAATAATTTTACATTGGTTAAAGGACAGACTGAGTCGAAATCAATTTCTAATCTTATCTGGTATCCTCGTGGGTTGTACTGCGGGACTGGCAGGTGTACTGTTAAAAACTCTGGTTCATTATATTCACTATATCATAACCAGTAAAGTACATTTTGAATATCAGATTCTCTTTTATTTTATATTTCCTTTCCTGGGCATTGTCCTTACAACAAGTATTGTACTCTCTATATTTAAAGGCCAGGATCGTAAAGGTATTGGTGCAATATTGCATGAGATCGCACGCAACTCAAGCATTGTCTCGTCTGTAAAGATGTATTCGCAAATTATACAAAGTGCAGTTACAGTTGGTTTAGGAGGTTCTGCAGGATTAGAAAGTCCTATCGCAGTAACAGGGGCTGCTATAGGGTCTAATTTTGCTCAAACCTATAAACTCGATTATAGAGAGCGTACCCTCCTTCTGGCCGCAGGTGCAACTGCGGGGATTGCTTCTGCATTTAATGCACCAATAGCAGGAATGATGTTTGCATTTGAAATTCTCCTTACAGGTGTTGTATTTTCAGATTTCATCCCACTTGTTGTAGCTGCAGTTTGCGGGAGTTTAATTTCCAGAATTCTACTCCAGGAAGATGTTCTTTTTCATTTTCAAGCCCGGGAACCATTCGATTACTATAATATTATTTATTACCTACTGTTGGGAGTACTTACAGGGTTATATGCCAGATATTTTGTGGTGGTCTCTCAATGGGTAGAACATTTTTTTCACAAGCTAAAATTCTCCAGGTTACAAAAAGCTGCTACCGGGGGGCTTATTCTATCGCTTTTGTGTGTGCTTTTTCCTCCTTTATTTGGAGAAGGTTATGATACCGTTAAATCATTTACCAATGGGGATGCCGAAAGTATCCTCCACAATAGCTTATTCAGATATTTAGAATTTAAGGAATGGTCAGTGATTATATTTCTTAGCTTGATCTGTATACTTAAAGCTTTCGCAACATCAATTACTATTTTTAGTGGTGGTAATGGAGGAAACTTTGCACCTGCATTATTTGCAGGTGGTACACTAGGATATCTATTTGCGATGTCTTGTACTTATCTTGGAATACCAGATGTGCCAGTTACCAATCTTGTATTAGTGGGAATGGCAGGTGTAATGAGTGGCGTTTTATATGCCCCTTTAACTGCTATATTTTTAATTGCTGAGTCTAGCTCAGGTTATGATCTTTTTATTCCACTTATGATTGTATCGGTTACCGCTTACCTCATAGCAAAATGGTTCTCCCCTGTTTCACCTGACTTGAAAAAAATGGCTGATGACGGAGAAATCTTTACAAGGGAACATGATAAAAATCTACTAACCTTACTTAATCCTCTGATCCTGATAGACCGCAACCCGCAAATAGTCTACAAAGATGCCCCTCTAGCCCAATTATTGGAAGTCATCAAAAATGGAAAGAAAAATATGTTTGCCGTTCTGGATAGGGAACAACATCTTGTAGGAATACTTACTTTAGATGACATGCGCCCATTTCTTTTTGCTAAAGATCTGCAAACCTCTTTAGACATCTCAAAAATGATTAAGCCACCAGCAGCTGTGATTCACCCAGAAGACCTGATGCCTGAAATTATTAAAACTTTTGATGAAACAGGAGCTTGGCATCTACCAGTTATAAATGATCAAGACGAATTTATTGGCTTCATATCAAAATCATCGATTCTATCAAATTACAGGCAACTTCTAAAAGAGTATTCTTAGCATTCTTGCATTGTTCAAGCATAGCCATCTTACTCAATTTCTGAGGCTCTTCGAAAATAATCTCAACAATTAATTCTTTCATGTAATAATATCGCTAATTGAGGCTTTCATAATAAAACATATCATAACTGGAATTGTTATAATACTGTTAATCAACAACCATCTATTGTTCTGTTTAAAAATTTCTTATTGATTTTTAAAACATATGTTATGAAAAAATACATTCATCACTACTCCAAAATAGACTTAGAAAGTCGTTAAATAATGAATAGTAAAAAGGTTGCAGTTATAATTGCACACCCAGACGATGAAACTTTATGGGCAGGCGGGACATTACTTGATCATCCAGAATGGGATACTTTTATCTTTTCCTTATGCCGGAAATATGATCCTGACCGGGCACCAAAATTTAAAAAAGCATTAAAACTTTTAAATGCAAAAGGTGCCATGGCAGACCTTGATGATGGCCCTGCACAGGTACCGCAAGACTTAAATCATGTGGCCGATCTAATATTAAAGGGACTTAGGTGCAGAACATGGAATATGATTATCACACATAGTCCATTAGGCGAGTACACAAGACATCTGCGGCATGAGGAAATAGGAAAAACGGTCATGAATTTATGGATAGCAGGTCAATTGTATAGTGATCAGCTCTTGGTATTTGCCTATGAAGACGGAGACAGAACTTATTTTCCTAAGGCCTTAAAACAAGCAGACCTTTTATTTAATATCTCTACTAAACTTTGGCAACAAAAGTATAACATTATGACCAGGATATATGGTTTTGACCAGAATAGTTGGGAAGTAAAAACAACCCCAAAAGATGAAGCATTTTGGAAATTTACTGTAAAAGAAGAAGCTACTGAATGGCTTAAAAGCAACTCATTATTATGAAAGTCCTGGTATTATATGACTATCCACCTACTCCTGGTGGATTAGCAACACAGGGGGATTTGCTTTATAAAGGCTTACTAGCCAATGGAGTTGAAACACATGCCGTTCATGTCGATTCTATTCTGGAAAAAGAATGGTATTATAGATGGTTCAAACCAGATGTTGTTGTTGGAACAGGTTTTTGGGGCCATACACCTCAACTGATATTACATCCACATAGTTTTGGTGTAAAGGCTATCCCCTGGCTTGTAGCTGATGGGTATATTGGTAATTATCAAAATGTATTAAACAACCTTCCGCTAATCCTGGTTACTTCCAACTGGGTAAAAGAGATGTATGTCCGTGATGGTATTAAAGGGGATAACATTGAAGTTCTTCCAGTAGGTTGTGACACAGATACTTTTAAGCCATATCCTCAAAATGACCCGAAAATACAAGCGGTAAGAAATAGCCTGGGTATTAAACCCGACGAGCAAATGATTCTTACAATTGGAGGTGATGCCGCTTCAAAAGGCGGAAGAGAAGTAATGAAAGCCCTCGCTGCTGCAGGAAATGAGTTACCGCCTTGGAAATATGTATGTAAGGTCTGGCCACAGCCACGAACTACAATCCAAAGTAATGCAGATAAAGAACTTGCTGAAGAATTGCGTATTAGTCAACACGTATCATTCCACACTTGCATCATATCCAGACAATTTATCCCCTATCTTATTGGTGCTTGTGATGTCTATGCAGCTCCTTCACGTTTAGAGGGATTTGGTATGCCTCAAGTTGAAGCCGGAGCCTGTGGCAAGCCGGTAATTGGAATTAATGCTATGGGGATGTTGGATACTTTAATTCATGAGGAGACAGCTCTTTTGGCAAGTGTAAGCGAAAAAATTGTCGTTAACGAAGTTACACTTGGTCCTGAATCTGGATATGAAGAAAATCATAAGATATTGTTTGATGTCCCTAGAACAGTCGATTACAGAGCAAATGTTGGAGATATTAAAGAAAGTCTAATTCGTTTGATGGGCTCTGCTGAGCTCCGTGAACAATTGGGGCATGCGGGAAGACTAAGAGTTAAAGAGCATTTCGATTATCGGACTGTTGCAGCTAAGTTTATAAAAATAGTAAATGAAAGACTAAATATAATTTAATAAAATCTGTTATGAAAACCAGAAATTGGCAAGACATAGAAAATGCAAAACAAGGCGCTATCGAAGTCCTTCTTCATAATGTTAAAGGGCCATTCCACGGCCTTCCGCGCACGGCGGGCTGGGGATATCCGGAACCCTATACCAGAGATCTGATGATTTCAATGCTAGGCATATTGGTATCAGGCAATGATAAACTGATTGCTTCAAATAGAAAAGTACTGATAACACTTGCAAAAAACCAATCAGCTAAGGGACATATCCCCTCTATGATCCACAATCCTGAAAACCGTGGTGCAAGTGATACCACTCCCCTGTTTTTATTGGGCGTAGGTATTTACAGGATATTTAGTGGAGAAAGTGACTTTCTGGAAGATTCCGTCCAAAAAGCATTGACCTGGATGGAATACCAAAGTCCATCGGATGAATACCTTGTAGCACAACTGCCAACAAGCGATTGGCGGGATGAACAATGGGTATTGGGCTTTGGACTATTTGTTAATACTTTGGTATATAGTTATCTGCGGATTTTAAATTATCATGAACGTGCTGATTTATTTAAAGTAGCCATGCAGCATTTTACAATTACTACTGAATCCAAACCTTATCATATTCATGAAGGAATGGTTGTAAAGACCAAACCTTTCTATGCGCTTTGGTCGTATAAAATATATAGTAGTGAAAGGTTTGATCTATTAGGCAATAGTATCGCCATTTTATCAGGACTTGCTTCTCATACCAGAGCTGAACATATGATATCATGGATAGAGGCGGAATGCAAAAAAATGAAAACAAAAGGGGATTTAGCTATTGATCTGGCTCCTAATTTCTTCCCTTTTATACTATCTGAGGATGCTGATTGGATACCTCGATATGCTATTTATAATAAACCTGGAGATTATCACAATGGTGGGATCTGGCCTTTTATTTCTGGTTTTCACATTGCTGCATTGGTTGCTGCAGGCAAACATAAAATGGCAAAAGAAAAACTATATATACTTACTGATCTGATTACAATCGCACATAACAAGGAGCTGAAATATGGATTTAACGAATGGTATAAAGCTCAAAATGGAGAACCTATGGGACAAGACTGGCAAACATGGTCTGCCGCATTATATCTATATGCAGTAAAATGTGTAGAGCAGAACTCTACACCATTTTTCAATTCAGAAATCCATTAAATTACTTCAACTAGATCAACTTCTGCTCAATAGCCATCTTGACTAATACGGCTGTATTCTTTGCACCCAATTTCAGTAATAGATTTTTACGGTAGCCTTTGATGGTTTCAGGGCTCAAAAAAATCTTGTCACCAATCTCGCCATTAGTCAGGCCCTCCGAGATAAGTTTTAATAATTCCCTTTCGCGTGGGGTTAGCCAGATATTCTTTTCCGATGGTCTTTTCATCAAAAGATCAATCTCATGGCAAAGGAATATTTCACCAGCCGCAACGGCCTTTATCCCTGCTAGTACCTCATCTGCCATCGCATTCTTAATCAGGTAACCAGAAGCTCCATTGTCCATCATCTGCCGCACAATCGTATATTCATTGTGTGTAGTTAGGGCAAGTATTTTTATCTCAGGAAACCGTTCCTTCAGTTCCTTACACAAATCAACACCACTCCTATCTGGCAAATTCACATCTAATAACAACACATCGGGCTTCCAAAAGCCGATAGAACTCCAACATTCGGCGGCACTGTGAGCTACACCTATGACGGTAGCCAAAGCCGATTCAGCAATCAGCCCGCGTAATCCCTCGGTTAATATCTTATGGTCGTCAACAATCACTACTTTAATCATGTTACTCATCTTTTGTTAATTCCATTTCCACATGAATCTCTGTTCCCTGCTCCAATGAATAGATGTTCATCTTTCCCCGAAATGCTTCAACGCGTTGCCGAATATTACGAAGCCCCATACCTTCAGGTATGGCATTCTGATCAAAGCCTGTACCGTCATCCTGAACGGTAAATGACAATCGGTCTTTCTCTTGTACAAGCTGTACATTAATATGATTAGCCTTTGCGTGTTTCAATGCATTGTTTACCAGTTCATGTATGCACCGATAAACCATAATTTCCAGTTTTTCAGGCAGTCGGGCTTCATCGCCAAAATAATGGAAGTCGGTCATAGGGATGGCATCGCAAAAGTCGGAGATGGAAACTTTTAACCCGAAACGTAACAGCGTCTCTGGCATCATATGATGCGCTACCCTGCGAAGTTCATGTATAGAATCGTCTAACATCCCCAATGCAGTCTGAAAACGGGAAACATCTAGACTCTCCAACCAAGCATCTCCTTTCATTTGCGGCAAATTGAATTTCACCACTGAAAGCATACTTCCCAAACCATCGTGTAAATCCTTAGCCAGGCGTGTGCGTTCTGCTGCTTCTCCATCTAGTGTTGCTTGTACCGCAACCAGTTGCTTCTCCTGTTCCATCCGTTGGGTTTCCTTTTCAGCTAGCTTCCGCTTGCTAACAGCCAGCCTATAGCGCATCACAGCAAATGCAAGGGCAGACAACAGGATAAGACCACCGGCAATACCAAGCCATAAGTACATCTTTCTTTCCTTTTTCAAAGTATCAATCTGGAGTTCCTTTATCTCTGAATCATATTTCACTTCCATTTCCGACAAAGAATTTTGATAGGATTGATTGGCATAGCGATCAAGTACTTCGCGGTAAGTTTTCAAGTAATATTCAGTAAGATCTGGGCGACCGAGGTATGCATTGGCTTGTATTAGATTCGCATATGCGTTAATAGCGACATTAGTGTCTGTAGTATCTGTTTTCAAAATCTCCAGTGCCGCTTCTGCAGATGGAGCATATTTTTTCGAAAAATAATAGGAATTAGACATATCAAGCAATGAATGTGCTATCAAATTGGGGAACCCAAGCTCTTTGGCTTTCTGCAACCCCTTTTTGGCTGTAGGCAGTGCAGCCTCATGGTCTCCATAATAATAATACACCATTGCCAGCATCTGTAATGCACAGGTTTCATCATACTTTGAATCCCTCTCCTGAGCAATACGTAATGCCTGTTTTGCGTATTCCAAAGGCACTTCTTTAGGTTTATCCTGATGTAAAGCTATATCACTCAATGATATATATATGCACCAATTCCCCTTTATCATTCCTTTCCAAAGCTATTTTCTTCGCTTTTTCTAAAAAACTCAAGGCCGGACCATAGTTTTTTAAAATCTGATAAATCCCCCCGATATTGGAGTAAATAGTGCTAAGCCCTTTTGAATCATTCCGGCTTTCTAATATTTTTGCAGCTTTAAAATAGCTTTTCAATGACTGATCATATAAACTCTGTTCTTGATATATAGCGCCATATGCGACACTGGCAACTACCTCTATTCGGTAATCTTTCAGCTTTTGGGCAACTAATATAGCCTTATCAAGGTAATATGTAGCGGTATCAAATACGCCTCCCCTATAATACGCATTCCCAATATTTGAATAGAATTTAGCAAGCATTTTTTCATCGTTGAATTTTTCCGACAAGCTGACTCCTTTTAAACCATAATCAATGGCTTTACGATAATTAAGATTGAAATAACCCTGTACCAATTTATGATATATCTGTATTTTCTCTTTCTCAGTCATTTTGTTTGTCGCCAACACCTTTTCCAGAGAATCCATAGATTGTGCCCATAGGGAGACTGGAAAGCCTAGCGCCCATATAAATAGCAAGCACCCTTTTAGTGTTTTACTTATATAAACTTTCATTGTTTTTTATTTAATTTCTAATTAACAATTAATTCCAAAACAAAACTAGCTCATTTTCAATCGATAGAAACCCCCTTTAGGGGGTAAAATTGCTAGTACATCCATTGTAACTTTGATTTTACAATTAGAGCAACAATAGAACTGATTGTAAAATAATTTTAAACAAAATAATAGATAAATGAAAATAAGCATTAAAACTTTAACTAAGGAGCTATTCATAAACGTTAACATCTCTTGTGTAAAAGACGATATCCAAGGTGATTCCCCGATTGTCTCTTTTGTACAATTAGAAATCAGTTAGCAATCTTAATTTTCTCCCCTTAAAAAAGATAAGATGAAACCATTTATGTTTTTATTTATCAAGTTTTCAAATATTTTTTAATCAATTATTCAATACATTATGAAAAAAGTAATCTTTACTCTTTTGGCGATTTTTATTGCCTCTGTTGTCCATGCACAACAATTTAAAAAAGGAACAACAGCCGCAAATGTGGGTGTCGGTTTGGGAACTGCCTTAGGCGGCATGGGGACTGCTAAGTTAGCCCTCAGTGCATCAGTAGACCACGGTATGTGGGATATCGGAGGACCAGGTGTAGTTGGTCTGGGTGGTTATATAGGAACTACTGGTTACAAATATTCAGATCAAGGCTATACAGCAAAATGGAATTATTTCATTGTTGGTGCACGCGGGACCTATCATTATAATGGTTTCAGCGATGTTCCTAATCTAGATGTATATGGCGGTGCAATGTTGGCTTATAATATTGTTAATTATTCAACTGATGGAGATAATCAAGGTTTGTCTGGCAGCTATGGAAGTGGTATTGGTTTGTCTGGTTTTTTGGGAGGTCGTTGGTTTTTTAGCGAAAACATAGGCGCTTATGCCGAGTTGGGGTATGGGGTATCGGTCCTTAACATTGGTGCCACTCTAAAATTTTAATCTAGTATTCATATCTAAGTTCGCGCGCTCCTCTTCGATTGTCTCTTTTGTACAATAGGAAGTTAGTTTGTAGTCTTAATTTTCATCCGTTTTAAAAGCTAAACAAATACAATGAAAAACACTGGATTAACTAGCATTGTCCAAGGACACATTTTTGGTTACAAAACAGTAAAATAACAAACTATAGAAAATCCTCTCTTAATTTAAAACTATATATTATGAAATCATTTATTCAAAAAACAACCTTACTATTATTTATTACACTGTCAATTGTTTCCTGCTCTAAAAAAGAAGAATGTGACCCAGAAGATGAAGAAAGTCCATGTTACGCTGGGTTATTTGGAAATGGAAAAGGCGGCACCTCAGAGTGTTCTTATAAAATTAAAATAGATGGGAAAGAAAGTGTAGCAAATCAGTTCGGAAAGGATAAAATCGTTATTACATCATCACCTGAAGACAATATCGTAGGATTTTCAATATTTCAAAAAAAAACAAATACTAACCTGGAAGCAAACTTTGTAGCCCTTTCACATGGTGGTCCTTTTAATAGTAAATCACCTGTGGGAAGTCATAATGTGGGATTTTTCGGGTCTACGGATTTTACCACACCTCAATACGTACATTATCCATTTTATGGATTTGGCGAGAACGATTATGATGCTGGTAAAATGACTTATAGCATTTTAGAGAATTCTGATAAACGGATTCGGATGAAAGTGTCGGGAACAGCCATGAAACAGATTGCAGATGGGGATGGTTCTAAAGATGTGGGACTTGTACCTGTAGAGGGAGAAATAACGGTCGCCCGTAAGTATGTTACAGAAGGAACAGTTAACGGAGTTTTAATTGCAGGTGCGGTTTGTGAGTGTCAAAATTAAACCATGCATTTCATAATTACAATTAGATAGTAATATCAGTAGTATTCAGGAAAACTGATGCTACTGATATTAGTGTTCTATTTTCCAGTCAAACGGCATTAATTCTTCCAGTGTTTTAAATATTCCGTTAACTACTTCCACAATTGCCTCTTTATTATCAGGAGATAACTGACTAATCAGTTCACGACACTTTCCGCAGGGAGGCACTACATTTCCCCTACTGTCTACAGCAACTACTGCTTTAATGCGATATTCTCCATGTTTCAGCATTTCTGACACTGCGCTGTGTTCGGCACACTGTCCCAGCGAACAGGCCGTATCTACGCTGATTCCTGTATAAATATTTCCATTTACGGTTTCTATTACAGCGGCTACATCTCCGTATGATATATAATCATTTAACTGTACGGATTTTGCCAGTTGGGCAGCTATTTCTTTTAGGGTCATTGTACTGTTTTTTTGCATTAATAATTTAATTTTTGTTCAAAAAACTCGATGCTTCGCTTCCAGGCAAGTTCAGCGGCCGCCTCATCATATCGAGGTGTAGTATTATTATGAAAGCCATGATTAGTTTTCAGGTAGAAAAAGCTTTCGTATTTTTTATTATTGGCTTTTAACGCTGCTTCATAGGCTGGCCATCCAGCATTGTAACTAGCATCCAACTCGGCATAATGCAATAGCAAGTGAGCATTAATCCTGTGTACATCACCTATATTAGGTTGACCACCATAAAAAGCTATCGCTGCCGATAAACTGGGGATCTTAACGGCCATCAAATTTGCAATTGTTCCTCCGAAACAAAAGCCCACCACACCTATTTTCCGATTACAGTGTTTATACTTTTCCAAATAATCAAATGCTGAGATAAAATCTTCCAGCATCTCTTCTGTGGTTCGTTTGCTGTGTAGCGTTCTTCCTTCGTCGTCATTACCGGGATAACCACCAAAAGGGCTTAAAGCATCAGGCGCGATGGAAATAAAGCCGGCAAGCGCCACTCTTCGCGCAACATCCTCTATATGTGTATTTAAGCCACGGTTTTCATGAACTACTATAATTCCTCCAATCGCATCGTTGATATCAGCAGGCTGTGATAACAAAGCCTGTATTTTCCCGCCACCCCTCGGAGATTGGTAGCTAATGTAGTCTGATTTTATGCGTGGGTCATTGGGCCTTACCTGGATGCTTTCATTATAATCGGGCATAATAAAATCTAACAAATCAGAAACAGTAAGTCCGTTAACTGCATGGTCTGAAAGCTTTAGCTCGAATTCTTGTCTGTTTAAACGATTATGGACGTAATCGTCATAGAGATTAAACACTTCCTGTTTGATATCTTCTTTTCTAATTTCTTTCATGTATAATTGTTATTCTGTTAATTCTAATAGTTGTAAATCAGACTGAGTAACTCCATAATTAGCTGTCTGTTTCCAAAATATAATTTTTGATATTAAAATTCTCCTTGAAACCAAGTTTATCATATAACCCTTTTCCCATTGCCGAGGCTTGCAAGGTAACATGAGATGCTTTAAGGTCTATTGATCGGTTAAGTGCAAACATCATAATTTCTTCAGCGAATCCTTGCCGTCTCATTTCAGGACTAACCCCAACACCATGAATGCCAGCTATATCACCTGTTTGGTACACCATCGCTGTTCCTACAGGTTCTCCATATCTGGAAGCCAGATAATACTCTACAATTCCATATGATTTCCGGATAATTTCTTCGCTTATACTATACCCAAAGGCGTTGGGATATAGTTCTGCCCACATCTTCGCCTGCTCGGGGTTAGCAATTCTTTCAAAATGTAAGCGAAAATGTGTTTTATAGTGGCTACTTAGTTTAAGAGACATGCCGACTTGTTCTGACTTTTCTTTAAAACCAGCAATCTTTAGCATTCCATTTGAAGCGCTATTATCTATTTCCCAATAAGGAATTGTAAGCGTTTCTTTGGAAGATGAAACTATATCTTTTGCTGCGACTAAACTGCCTTTTGTAATGGTTTTCGTGAACCATAATCTATTCGGCCAGTCTGATTTTTTTATACGGCAATAATTGAAATCGTCAGACAAATAACACGTATCAGATACATTTGCTACCTCCTTCCATAGCGAAGTTAGGTTATTGATATTTGCCTTTATAATATTAATATTTTCCATCATTTTAATTTTTAATAAATAGAATTCCAGCAAGCATAAGGCCTACACCTAATATTTTTTTTGAAGAGATTGGTTCCATCGTCATGTTTAGCCAGCCGAAATGCCCTGCAACCATAGCGAAGATAAGCTGCCCTGATAACCCTATGGAAATCATTGTAGAGAGACCTAATTTTGGGATGGTAAAGTAGTAGAGACTAATGCCGAGAACGCTAAAAAGCCCTCCGGTGAACCAAAGATAAACAGGCACCTGCTTCATGCTAATTGAACTCGGTAAAGTTTTCACACTAAGCACAACAATAGCCAACGCAAATACAGTACTACTTACTGACTGGGCAACTGAGGCCAATATCGGTTTCTTTAGTATCATACCAAGATTAGCATTTAGGGTTGCCTGAAGTGCTAAGAATACACCGCCGATAAAAGCTAAACAAGAAAGGAGAAATTGATTCATGATGCAAAGGTAGATCGAAGTATTCCTACAACTCTTTACATATGTTGATTTTACTCATTTTTTTGACTCTTTCTTATCCTGCTAAGTTGAGTGGGTGTAATACCAAGGTGGGAGGCAATGTGCTGCAATGGAATTCTTTTATAGATATTAGGATATTGTCTGATGAACTTTAAATAACGGATTGTTGCATTTTCCAGAACTAACGAAACTTCTCTTTGCTCCTTTTCAATGATCCAATTGCGCTCAAGATAAGCTATATAAAAAGTTTTAAGATCATCTTTATTAAAGATAAGCTCTTTGTATTTGCTGTAATCAATACTTATTAATACCGAGTCTTCAAGCGATTCCAATGTGAATGCCGAGGGCGTTTTCTGCATGGCAGATACTTTTGAACCCGCAAAATCATGCTCCATGAAAAGATTTTTGTTATAGCTATTACCATTAATATCCGTACAATAAGCCCTTAAAATACCTTTGCAAATAAAATAAATTTTACGGGAGATCTGCCCCTCCATAATAATTACCTCAGCTCTTGAAAATGTTTTAAATTGGATAAGATTTTTCATGAGCAACCATGACTCATTAGAGATTGGAGCATAGCTCTCAAATTTCGATCTTAGATCAGCTATGTATCCATCGTGCTCAATCATAATTTTGAGTTGTGTACTAGTCTTACAAAAATAAGAATATTTTACTTCGCTATAAATTAGATTGCAAGCTCCCATTTGTAGAGTAATTATAATTGTAAAAAATCAGGAGCAATTACGATTTTTAGATCATCACTTAGTTTTCCCGTTCAACAGCTTTAAATATCTTCTAACTCCTGCTCTTTTACCGACGGTCTAACTACATCTTCATACTTTTCAGGATCCAGTTGTACTTCTGTATCATTTATTTTTTTTGCAACTACAATTGGATATAGCAACCAGGCACCTCCAATTAACAACAGCAATCCGGATAGCTTTAAAGCATATATAGCTGATTCTAACCTATTTGCTTCCAAAATTTTAAAAGCTATTAATCCTATCATTCCTAAAATAATAAGATATATCGCTTTTTTAAGTTTCAATATCTTTATCATAATTCTCCTGTTTTGAGTTCTCCCTCTTTTATTTCATGCATCGTTTTTTCAACCTTCTCTGATGCTTTTGCTGGATACTTTGCCATAATAGAAAATTTAAATACTACTTTAAAAGTTTTAACAACCAAAAATGACAAAAAGTTTGTCATAAAAAACAATTGCAAATTGAACCTTTTAAGTTTCAAACTGTTTTTAACTTAATAAGCTGGATATTACTAAGCATTCTTCTATACTTTATTTTCAGCTACTGTCATATGGTCTTCCCTTATCAAAGCATCTTAAATCAGGACAAGATAAATGTCGAATTGAATTCAGCACCTCATAATTAAAATATGTACCTTAGAATACATGTTTAAACATAAAGGAAAAGGACGTACCTATGCCCACAATCTCAAATTAGCATCAATATTATCAGGGGTAGCTGGAATTGTAAACATTACTGGCGTTTTATCACTAAACATGTTAACCACAAATGTAACGGGGCATTTTGCATACTTTTCTGAAGAGCTGGTATTTAAAAATTACAGTATGGCTTTTATTTACCTGTTTTATATTATGTTCTTTCTATTAGGAGCCTTTATATCAAGTCTGATTATCGAATGGGTTTCAAAGTACAAACCACAAACTTCTTATATTATACCTATAATTATTGAAATAGCAATATTACTTGCTGTTAGTTTCTCTTCCTTCCTGATGCCAAAAGAACATCCCTCAATCTCTATTCTTTTGGCTTCGGCTCTGCTTTTTTCTATGGGATTACAAAATGCCCTGGTAACCCGCGTATCACAATCGGTAGTAAGAACCACACACCTAACGGGATTATTCACTGATCTAGGGATTGAATTATCTCAACTTTTCTTTAATATAAAAAGACCTGAAAAAATAAGACTCAATAAAAGTATTTTTTTAAAGCTGGCAATTATTTGCTGTTTTTTCTCAGGAGGTATCATAGGTGGATTTTTCTACCCATATTTTGAATTAAAAACACTCTTACTTTCAGTCGCATTATTGCTTTTCGCTTTATGGTATGGCCGTTTGTCATTTAGATACTCTTACTTAAGAAGAAGATTCAGAAATCTTCATAAAGTTTAACAATTCCACTGTTAAACACTGGCAACCTTTTATAAGAAAAACACGTACTATATAATGAAGCGATGATGACAGAACAGTTTTAAAATCCATCACAATTATCGCCAATCAGGTACTGTCAATCAGAGTAAATAATAGATAATTTAAAATTTACTTGTCATGAAAACGTATTTAGGAAAATCCTTATCGGCCATTCTGGCGTTGGTCGTAATTTCAATTTTTCTTTTTTCAGGTTGTAAAAAGAAAAATAACCCACCAGAAATCACTTACAAAACTTATACGGCAACTGTGCAATTAAGTGGTGCAAATGAGGTTCCTGTGATTACAACGACCGGTACAGGTACTGCAAACATTACTTATAGTGAGCAATCTAAAATGATTACCTATACAGTTAACTGGCAACTGGGTTCTACTACTGCAACCACCACAGGGATGCACTTTCATGGTGCAGAAAATGGATCAAATACTGTTAGCTCTCCAATTGTAATCGGGATCACAGGTTTTACGACAGCTAGTTTAGGTACATTTTCAGGAACCACCAGAGCATTAAATGATACAGAAGAAAAGCAACTTTTATCAGGAAAATGGTATATCAATATCCATAGTTCAAATTTTGCTAGCGGCGAAATCAGGGGCAATATCGTTCTTGTTGCTTCTAGCACCGGTGGAGGAAATAATGGAGGTGGAAATAACGGAGGAGGATATTAAACAGATGTAGATAAAGGATTGAAATGTACCAATTCTCGGGACAATTCAATCCTTTAGCTCTTTGCTTTACATATCTATCAAATAAATTTACTATTCCGTATTCTGTAACCACCCAGTGAACATGATACAAAAATATTTTTATGCTACTTTTGCTCATCCTAATGATTTACAAAACCAGGATAGCACAGCAATCGTAAAACCAGCATAAAAAATGAAAAAATCCAATAAAGCCGTTTCAGCTGCATTACTATCTATGGTTTGTGTGCAAGGTGGGGCTTCCATAGCTAAGCAACTTTTTCCTGCTATAGGAGCAACAGGAACAAGTCTATTAAGGATTGGTTTATCGGCTGCACTACTTACTATAATTAATCGTCCGAAACTATCCACTTTCACCAAACAACAATGGTTGTATTGTTCAATTTACGGAATAGGAATTGCCTCAATGAATCTCATTTTTTACTTAGCCATACAACGGATTCCATTAGGACTGGCTGTAACAGTAGAATTTATCGGCCCTCTGTTTTTAGCTTTGTCATTATCGCGCAAATGGATGGACGTTGTTTGGGGATTACTAGCATGCGCAGGCATTTTATTCATTGTCCCATGGCAAAGTAATAATGTCGATCTATTAGGGCTTTTCCTGGCATTTCTAGCAGGTGTTTTTTGGGCAGTCTACATTGTAATGGGCAGCAAAGTAACAACAGTAATGCAGGGAAAGGATGCCGTTACCACAGGAATGCTTTTTGCTACCCTCATTATTTTGCCATTTGCACTATGGGACGGCGAGGTTTTTAATCTTACACCAATACTTTTTTTGAAAGGTTTGGGAGTAGCTATTCTATCTAGTGCATTGCCCTTTTCTTTAGATTTAGTGGCATTAAAAAGGCTTCCAGCAAAAACATTTAGTATTTTAACTAGTCTGCAGCCTGCTTTTGCTGCTTTTTCAGGGTTGATTTTCTTATCTGAAAGGCTTACACTCTTGCAATGGATTTCCATAGCTTGTGTGATTGCTGCAAGTATAGGGGCAACGGCTTTTAATGGAAGTAAAAAAAACAAAGAACCTGATCTAGCAGAATAAAAGAATAAACACTACTAAGCTACGGCAAAAATGAAAGCCAGAAAGGTGAGTTTGAGGTTCCTCATGGTCTATTTTGTTTACCTAGATCTCCTGAAGGCCTCTTCAAAGTCACACGTGTGGGAATGGGCATCCCAAATACCGGATCACCATTCACATCCCACTCAAACTTCTGCATGCGCATATCGCGACTCCATCCTGGTTTTTCTTCTTTTTTGGAATGATAAAAAATCCAATCCTCTTTATCATCCGGCGAAGTTGTAAAACTGGCATGCCCTACCCCCAGCACTTCCTTATTGCCTATAAAAACGGGGCCTTTTTTTGTCCAGTTGTTCGGATCAAGTGGCGAAGCTTTGGAGTCTTTTAGTCTGAGCATCCCCAGACGATAAGTGGCTAACCAGGATTCACGTGTAGAATATACGATAAAGGTATTTCGATTTTTTTGCAGCACTTGGGGGCCTTCGTTTAAATCCAGTTCTCCACCAGTCTCCCAGGCTTGATCCGGACTGGATATCTTCACGCGGGGACCGCTAATGGTCCAGGGGTTGCTCATTTTTGCAATATACAAGTGTTGACTGGTTTTGTCGGTAGAAGCATTTTTTTCCCAACCAGACCAAATGGCATACCACTTATTGTTAATGAGTGCAGGAGTCAGATCAATAGACCATATGGTTTTCAAAGGGTCTTTCGGATCATCTCCCGTTTTAAGAATGGACTTTTCTATATATGCACCCAGTGGATCGTCGCCAACCGATTCCAATACCCCTGAGCGCTGATGGATATAAGGCGGACCAGAAATACCTGCTGCATAATAAATATACCATTTGTTTCCAATACGGTGTAGTTCAGGAGCCCACACACAATCGCTGTTCCAGCCTTTTTTTGGAGCAGTCCATATCCTTTTGCGTTTTCCAATTACTGTTGGTGAGGCCGATTTAGTTACAGTAATATAGCTTTCATTGTTTCTTCTACCACTCTGGCAAGTATAATAATAACCATCATGCTTAACTATCCAGGGGTCAGCACCATCTCCTATAGGGTTATTAAATACGTATTTCGATTGTTCTTGCTGTGCATAGCATATAGATAGAGTTATTAAGTTGCAAAATAAAAATAGACGGAATACTTTGTTCATACACTTCCTCATCAGTGAATTTAGGTTACTATTTATTGGTTAGCATTGGTACTTCAGCCTTAACATTAATTTTCCATTGATCTAAAAGCGATTTGAGTTCCTGTGTTTTCACAGTTTGTGCTTTACTAAGGTCTTTCGTTTCGCCTGGATCATTTTTTAAATTATACAGCTCCAACCTCGGGTTATTATAAAACTCAATTAATTTATAATCTCCCTTTCTGATTACAGTTGCCATTTTATCGTTCAGTTTAGCAGTTTCGGAAGGGTAATGCCAATAAAGCTCATCCCGATCGATCTTACCTCCACGAAATAAGGGCATGATATTCTTCCCATCCAATATATAGTTTTTTTCTGGTTGAGAACCTGCTACACTCAAGAAAGTAGGATAAAAATCAATGCTGCTGACAGGTGTATGTTCTACTTTTCCAGCATTTATCTGACCAGGCCATCTCATAACCAATGGTTCTCTGATGCCCCCTTCATAAAGTGACATTTTACCATCTCTAAAAGGGCCATTATTTGAAAATTTACCAGCTCCACCATTGTCAGAAAAAAATACCACCAACGTGTTTTTGTCGAGGCCTGTTTTTTTCAATGTGTTTAAAATATCACCTACACCATTATCAATACTTTCCAACATAGCAGCCAGATAAGGGTTGTCTTTATGCGGACCAGCATGTTTTTTATTATGAGCTCCGTAGAGTTTCTCTGACATACCTACTCCGTATTTTGCATCGAACTTCATTTTATATTTATTCACAAGTTGTTCTGGAGCATCGAGCATGGTGTGTACACTATAATAGCTTAGGTATAAAAAGAAAGGTTTCGACTGATTTCTTTTGATAAAATCGGTAGCTTCTTTACTTTGCCTATCAGTTAGGTATTCAGTTTTTCCACCCGTATTAAAAGTGCTAATCTTATCGTATGGAAAGAAGTAATCGCCATCTGCAATGTATTCGGTTTCTGAACCGATTACTTCATTAAAACCATGTGCTGCTGGTCCGCCTTTATGGTTTGTATAATGCGTATCTAAGTGCCATTTACCTACTATGCCAGTATGGTATCCGGCTTTGGAAAGAGCTTCATTTATAGTCATGAATTTTGCTGGATCTAACCATCGTTTCGTTTTCGTACCTTCTGGGAGATAATCGGTGATTCCTACCCTTGCAGGAAACTGACCTGTAACGAAGCTTGCCCTGGTAGGCGAGCAATTTGGCGCCGCTGCATAGGCCTGTGTAAACCTTGTGCCCTCCTTGACCATTTTATTGAGATGAGGGGTTTCGTTGAAAGTACTGGCATAAGTATTCAATTCACCCCAACCAAGATCATCAGTTAGAATAAAAATGATATTTGGTTGTTTCTTCTGCGCAGCTGCCCATTGAGGCAATAAAATTAGCAGCGCAAGTGCTGCGTACAGATATTGTTTTGGCTTCATGGCTTAATCCTATGTTGTCCTTATTCAAATCTATTTGATATTTAGACAATACAAGAATAATGGATATAAAAAAATGACTAAACTTTATTTTGGGCAATTCTGAATCCCAAATCGTCTATTTTAAAGCTTGATGGGTGACTCCTACGTCTGGTCGTAGCCATTACACTTCGTTCTTCATCACACCAACCACCGCCTCTAAAGATTCGATACGAACCATATACTTCGGTATCGTAAAGATCGGAGCACCATTCCCACACATTACCTAGCATATCGTAAAGTCCCCATTGATTAGGTACTTTACTTCCAACTGGGTGGGTAGATCGATTTGAATTGTCTTTGTACCATGCAATCGTATCTAAATCGCCATACCTAATGCCTGTAGTACCTGCTTTACAGGCATATTCCCACTCAGCTTCTGTGGGTAAGCGAAAGCCATTTGCTGGTATATACGTTACTTCTTCCTCATCCAGCACATAACAAGGTTTAAGGTTCAGCCTGAGTGATAATGTATTACAAAAGAGCACGGCCTCCTTCCATGAAACGCTATCTACTGGTAGTGTTAGTCCTTTGAATACACTCGGATTGTTATGCATAACTTCAAAATATAGCTCTTGGTTTACGGTAAATTTAGCAAGGCTGAATGCATTAATATCTACAGTCCATTTCTCCCCCGTCCGATCATCACGCATCGCAATTTCTCCACTTGGTATAGCTGCCATTTGGTCACTTACCAGATTCTCAAGAACAACATTTTTCATATTTGTGTATTAGTTTTAGTTTCTTTCATTGTCTACCATGTTGTTCTAGACTTTATAGAAGCTGAAACATCCGTAATCTGTTCTTACAGCTAACCTGTACCTAATTAAACTGTTCCAATAGTCTTGAAATAGCGTTTGCAAAGATATAATATATTTATTTCCTTTCATCCTCAGATTTATTCATCCGTTCTGCCAAAACCATTTTGGGCTACCCAGCTCAAGGACCAGTATTTCTAATTGCGAGCCTAAAAATGGCAGTTAACATTGTCGCATAAAATAGCGCGAACACAATTCCTATAAATTCCATAACATATAATTATAACCTCAATAAGTTCAATACCTGATCATCTGTAAAATCCCCAAAATGACGATATGCATTCCCTACTCCCTTGAAGTCTTCTGGCTGCCACAATACTTCTATCTCATCAGCCCTGCTGAGGTGAATATCATAGCCCGGAGAGGATACAGGTACAGCAATGATCACTTTCGATGCCCCAGATTTATGGCAAAGACTAATTACCGGAACAAGCGTTACCCCCATAGCGATGCCGTCATCTACAAGGATCACTGTCCGGCCTTTCATTTGGGGCAATGGCAGCCCTTTACGATAAAGCTCCACCCTGCGTCTGACTTCAGCAAGCTGCTGTTCAATAATATCTGCAATAGTTCCTTCATCAAGCATATCCCGCCCAAGTCCCGAAACATAAACCTCCG
>JBEBUV010000049.1:0-27257 GCA_040393085.1 Pedobacter hiemivivus
GCGTCTCATTTTTGTATCATAGCGTATCATTTTAAACTTTTATTTATTATTTTAGATTGAAATGAAAGACAGATGATATGTTCAATGTCAATAGCTTTATTCATTAGTTGTTAGAATTAGAAAAGCATAAATCAATAATATGAGCCTTATCTTTACTAAAACCGATATCAATGTCTTGTTATATGAAGTGTTCAACGATTTGAACGATCTGGCAAAGGACAAACAACTACAGTACGATCTTTTACTGCCCAACATCTCTCTAATCGCCGTTGTTGATCAGGATACGCTTAGAAAAGCACTTAGCAATCTAACCTACAATGCTGTTATATATGCGAAAAGAGAGGTCAGCATTAAACTGGCGAAATTTAATAGTGATGACAATATATTTAATATTGAAATTAAAAATGATGGCAACCTTTTACTGTTATCCATTCCTATTTTACAGGATCAGGCCTTTCCCACCCACACACTCCAAGGTCGAAGTTTTGGCGAAGTGGTATCGGAAAAGGACTTTATCGGCCGACTCAAAACCATTATTTACAACAATATTTCAGACGTTGAACTAAATGTACATGAGCTGGCCAAACTGATGAATATGAGTCGACCCACCTTATACAGAAAAATCAAGGGACTATCAGACTCAACCCCAAATGAACTGATTAATATATCCAGGCTAAAAAAAGCAGCAGAACTGCTGTCAAAGAAAACATATAACATTACCCAGGTTTCGGCAATGGTAGGGTATTCCGTTCAATCAAACTTTTCCCGGGATTTCAACAAACACTATGGCATGTCCCCAAGTTCATATATGGCTACAATAAGAGGAACAGGATCGTAATTGTGAATAAGATAGGCATATTAAAATGCCCTCAAAAAATTTACTTTTTAAGGGCATTTTATTGCATTAGAGTTTTTTATTATTATCTATCTCAACTACAATCCCAGAACCTGGTCTTGTTTAATCAACTCTGCTCTCAACTTCTGATAATCAATAGATTGTACAGATTTCTTTTCATTAATTGCATGAACCGCAGCCACTGCAGCACTTTGTCCCAATATCATAAATACAGGCTCCATTCTTATTGAACCGAATGCAATATGAGAAGCAGACAAAGAAACAGGAACTAGTAGATTTGTACATTCTTTGGCTTTTGGAACAATAGAGCGATAAGAGACTGGATATGGCGGAAAACGACCTACTTCAACATTACCTTCGTTTTTCACATCACCATTTACAACAATTCGCTGAACGTTATGACTATCCATACCATATGCAGCCATACTAATAGGATCAGGCACAACCTCTTTACCGACACAGTTGTGCTCTGTCATCACATATTCGCCAATCATTCTCCTACCCTCTCTAATATAAAGCTGAGGTGTAAAATTGCCATATTCAGTGTATTCATCCTTTGGATATCCCCACTGACGAGCAAAATTTTGCAGGCTATCAGGCACCCTTGAATCAGAAACGACAAAGTATAACATGCCTTTAGTATAAGAAACATGGTCATCATAAATCTTTTTCCGCTCTGCAAAACTTGCCTCTGCCCAATTGTGATTAGCACCAATCATATCAGTTGAAAAGCCTCCACGATTATTGATATCTGTTTTACGTTTAGGCATTATACTCCAAATAAAATAATCTTTCGGCTGTACCATTGTAGGCTGTGCTTTAATTAAACGAGCCATTAACTCGTATTTTGTCGAATCATAATCTGCAGGCCTGGTAATTGCAATACGGTTTTCGGCGCTATCAGTTAAACAAATACGAAAATTATAGGCCTGAACTTTTTTATCTCCATCACCAGGGTTAGATGGCTTATCCTTACTTATGCCATACAGCAAGCCGCTAGATGGATCGCCAGGAACTTTGTAAGGACTTACTCCATCTGGAAATTGATGCCAGCCAGACTGTTGCTTATAAGTTGGTAAATAATATCCATTTAAAGTTTCATTGTATGTTTTGTTGGCCTCTCTGCCAATGCTATAGGAAACTCCTGCCATTGCAAAAAGATCCCCCTCATATGTACAATCTAAGAATACTTCAGCAGCGATCCAATCGGTTACCGCCCCATTTCCATAGGTATCTGCCAAACTCACCTTTACGATTTGAGCTTTCTTTTTTACGACCTTTTGAATACGCTTATTATAAATAACCGGGATATTAGCCTCTTTGATATAATCCTTAAAAATCTTCATAGCTTCTTTAGGTTCAAATTTCCAGGATTCATCTGTGCCATAAACACTACCCAGTTTTTTATAGAACTCTCTTGAAAGCCCACCTATTGCTATTTTATTACCAATATCGGTTTGCCCCAAGCCACCAGATGATAAGCCTCCAATATGCCCATCAGGTGAAATTACTACTACGGATTTACCCATTTTCTGGGCTGTATATGCTGCGATAATACCTGCAGATGTACCACCATAAATACAGATATCATACTTCTTTTGCGCTTGTGTTGTACTAAGAAATGTGATACTTAAAAATAAGATCAATATATGTTTCATAATGTTTCTATTTAATAATTAGGATTTTGAATTAGCTGAGGATTTGTAAGTCTTTCAATATTTGGTATAGGCCATAAATAATCACGATTTGCTTTGAATATTCTGGTTTCTACCACCCGCATATCGGCTTTATTTGGCACCAAGCTGTAGTTTGGCGTTCCATTAGCGTCAATTGTTGGGGCAGCAGCCAGTAGTCCGATCGGGACTCTTCCATAGAAAGTACCGTTCATAACCTGTTCAGCAATTTTCCATCGGCGAATATCAAACATTCTTAACCCCTCATTTGCTAATTCATATTTTCGCTCTTTTCTAATTATGGAAACCAACTCAGGTTGAGTTTTATCGGCTGTTATTGCCGGCATATTTACGCTAGGTCTTTGTCTTACTTCATTAATTGCGGCATAAACAGTGTTGTCTATTTTATTTGCTTCAATTTTAGCTTCAGCATAAATTAAAAGAATCTCAGCGTACCTTATAGAAATGATGTTTAACTCTGATGTGGTGCGTTCAACTTTATCTGTCAAATCGGTATACTTACGCCAGCAATATCCCGTAAAAGTTGCGAATGCATTTGTAGCATCGGTATTATTTACCAATGTGGCCGGTGTAGTATTATAATTCCAGGTTTTAACTATACTTTTATCCGTTTCAAACAAAAAGTTCAAGAAATTAGTTCCCGGCAACGCAACAGGGAACCCTAACCGCGGATCACGATTTTCGAATGGTTTCTTAGGATCATAACCTGGCGATTTATCTATTGATAATCCATCAGTACATTCATAAGAATCTACCAGTGCTTGTCCCGGTACAAAACCACTAAAACCCGAAGCCATCCTAGAGAAAAACTGGGAGGGTACATTATGTGTCCTAGTCCCTTTTAGGTATTGCAAAGCGAATATAATTTCGGTAGATGTTTGACCTTTATAGCTGAATAATTCACCATAATTAGCATGTAATGCATAAGATTTTAAATTCATTACATCTTGAGCAGCTTTAGCCGCGATATCCCACTTCCCATTATATAAGGCTATTCTAGCTTTAATAGCCAGAGCAGCACCCTTAGTAGCTCTTCCATTTTCTTTAGCCGCATAAGATGGAGGCAAAATTGCCGCTGCCTCTTCCATCTCAGTCAGAATAAAGTTAACAACTTCTTCTTTGGTGTTTTTTGGTGCCTGGGCCTCCGATAATGTCAGGCTTTTAGTTATTAAAGGAACTCCACCAAACATCTCTGTCAGATGATGATAATGATATGCTCGTAAAAACCGGGCTTCGGCTGCAACCCGATCATAGATGGTTGCCGGAACAATGTCTTTTATCTTAACCATATTATCCAATACAAAATTACAACGCGCAATCCCTTTGTAGGCACCTTTCCAAATATTTTCAAACATGCCATTTTCACTATCGTGACTCCCTTTTCCAACTTCTTGTAATGTCCCGTTATTCCGATCAAACCCTAAGTCTGAAACATGATCGAGGATTATTGGTAAAGGGCAATTGTGGGCACTCGGATGATAAGTTAAAGACTCATAACATCCATTAATGGCTAACATTAATTCACTTTCATTGGTAATAAAAGATGACGATGAAGGACCATCTAATGGATATTTTTCCAGGTAATCTTTACAACCGGAAAAAACCAGAATACATCCAAGCAGAATAATGTGGTATTTAATTTTATTTATCATTTTAATATCTCCTTAAAAGTTAGCTTCAAGACCAAAAGTATATAATTTCACCTGTGGGTAACCGTTACCAGTCCCTACAGGACTCTCCACATCATACCCATTCCAAAATTTATCAACAGTAAACAGGTTTTGACCATTTGCATAAATACGTAATTTTTTAACTCCTGCTTTTTGGCTGATAACCAATGGGAAAGTATAAGAAACTTGAACATTTTTTAAGCGTACATAAGCACCGTTTTTCATCCAGAAATTTGAAACCTTTTCATTATTAACTTCACTAAATGCCAAGCGGGGAAATGCTGCATTAGGGTTTTCAGGCGTCCAGTGATCTTTATGCTGTTCCTGTACAGTACCACCTTCATAAAATGGCATAATTCCATGTCTATATAAGTAGCCATCAGCTTTACCTACACCCTGAATCAGAGCACTTAGGTTAAATCCTTTATAACCTGCATCAAGATTTGCGCCATAAGTATATCGAGGAATTGTACTCCCAATAATCACTTTATCAGCATCCGTAATCAATCCATCTTCATTCTGATCTTTATATTTCAAATCTCCAGGTTTGTAAGTTCCAAATTGTACGGCATGGCTCGCCACGTCAGCAGCATCTTTAAAATAACTCTCTGATTCAAATCCGTAAATTGAATTAATAGGACTTCCTTCATGGTTAACAGTAAGGCCGTCTGCCTTAACTCCATGCATATCAATCACCCTGTTTTTTACATCAGAAATATTAAGTCCAATACCATATTTAAATTCATTTACATTGCCTTTATAGTTAATTCCCAATTCCCACCCTTTATTATTTACTACACCAACATTTTGATATGTCGGGTCTAAACCGATGGTATATGGAATTCTTAATGGAAGTAAAATATCTTTAGTATCTCTGTTAAAATAATCGGCAGTTATGAAGAGTTTTGAGAATAGTGTAACATCCAAACCAATGTTGGACATCTCAGTAGTTTCCCAGGCAATATTCAGATTAGCCATCTGATTTAATGCCGCAATGTTTACTATTTGTTTACCCAGGGTATATGCACCAAAATCTATAGTAGAAGTGAATGGATAATTCCCACCAATATTCTGGTTACCTAAACGTCCCCAGGAGCCTCTGATTTTTAAATCGCTTATAGTACCAGAAAGTGGTTTCATAAATTCTTCTTCAGAAACACGCCATCCTGCAGAAACTGATGGAAAGAAACCATACTGTTTACCCTGTGCAAATCTAGAAGATCCATCATATCTTGCATTAGCTTCCAAAAGATACTTTCCTTTATAATCATAATTAAAACGACCAAAAAATGATTGAAGAGCCCATTCTGCAGAGTTACCATTGGCCTTTTGATTTACAGTTTCACCTGCGACTAACACTGTATATTTAGGCAAAATAAACCCATCCCTAAATGCGGAAACATAATCATTACTATAATCTTCCCGGGAAGCTCCTGTTAATAATTTAAAATTATGAGAAGATAAATTCTGTTCAAATGTAAGCGTAGCCCGCATATTATTCCTGAAAGCTCTATTGCTGGTTTCATTAAGTGAACTTTTTATGGGCGACAAATAGTTACTTAGTGTGCCGTCGGCTTTATGAGTCTGAACCGATTTATTAAACTGTTTACCTACAGTTTCTGAAAGAATAGGGGCTATATTTATTTCCGCATTTAGCCATTTCACAGGCTTATAGTTCACTGTAAAATTCAGGGTTCCTGAACGTTGCACATCTTTATTAAAACCACCATCTCTCGAAAAAGCTATTGGATTATCCCCATTCCAGCCTTCCCCCCAGGTACCATCCGTATTGATACCATATTGATTTGCAGGAATCCTGTTCATCCAATGGAATACGGATTCTGAACCACGGCCCGGTTCTAAGCCTGCTGCATTGATAAATTGCAAATCGATCTTGGCATTAAATTTTTCAGAAAACTTAATATCAGTATTACTCCTTATACTAAAACGCTTAAAATTTGAAGTTTCAATAATTCCGTTCTGATCAAAATACCCTATTGAAGCAAGTGATTTAATCCGCTCTGTCCCAGCGTTCAAACTTACAAAGTGACTTTGTTGAAAGCCACTATTGGTCAAAACCAGCTTTTGCCAGTCGGTGTCAGGATAATCAGTACGATTATTTGGCCCCTCAGTCTGATATTTCTGAATCAACTCATCTGAATAAATCTGCGCCCTGCCTGTATTAATATAAGCTTCATTTGTAAGTAACATATGGTCAATGGCATTCGTCATTTTTGGAAGATTTGTAGGTTTTTGCCATCCAGCATAAGTAGAATAACTTACCCCAAACTGATCCCCTTTCGCTCTTTTAGTAGTAATTAAGATTACACCATTAGCAGCCCTCGAACCATAAATAGAGGCAGAAGCGGCATCTTTTAATATAGAAATTGATTCTATAGCATTAGGATCAATATTATTCATAGAGCCCTCTACCCCATCAATTAAAACCATAGGATTGGAATCTCCTATTGTCCCGATACCCCTTATACGAATAGTTCCAGCATCTCCACCCGGCTGACCTGATCGTTGGGTTACTGTAACTCCAGGACTAAGTCCCTGCAAGGCAGCAGAGGTTTGACCTACTGGCCTTGAAGCGAGATCTTCCATTTCTATAACTGACACGGAACCGGTCAGATTAACTTTCTTTTGTGTACCGTAGCCTACCACAACAACATCACTTAAACCTTTGCTCTCTTCTTTAAGAATGAAGTTAATTGTACTCCTATTATTAATAGGTTGTTCCTGACTAATGAATCCTAAATAAGAAACCACTAATATGTCATCCGGGTTAGCATTTCTTAGCACAAACTCACCATTAGAATCGGCCAAGACACTGTTTTTTGCTCCTTTTATTCGAATAGTTGCTCCTACAAGTGGTTTATTGCTTTCATCCAAAACTTTTCCTTTTAAAGTAATCAGCACATTAGATTCAGCCTGTGATAAGGATTTTATGATAATAGTTTTCTCATTCACCAGATAAGTTAATTGCTTACCTGCCAGAATCTGATCTAGAACCTTATCAAGTGGTGTATTTGTAAAATCGGCATCAATTCGGTTTGCTCCTTTTATTTTATCAGTTACAAACAGCACATTATAGCCAGTCTGCTTCCTTATGGTTTGAAATAGTCGGTCTAACGTTGTATTCCTTTGCTGCATGGTAACATACTGCCCATACGATGCTGCGCTCACCTGCAGCATTGTAGCAACTAAGATGATGATAGTTAACCGCATAACTAATAGTAATTTTTGTACATAGCGCGTTCGACTATATAAAGATTGGGTAATAATTTTATACATTTACTTGTCTTTTCAATTGTGAATCAATAGTTCTCAGGTCCTGATGCAAAATCAGAACCTGTAAAGGTTGTGCAGACAAAAAGAAAGGGGGTGTCGCGAGCACTCCTTTTCATTTATCTTTAAAGAAATCTGCTTTTTCTAGGGGATTTTTAGCTGTTTTTCCATCGTTCGTTTTTGGTTTAAAGATTGGTTATTTGATTTATATTTTGGTTAATTGATTGATAAGAAATGGTTAATCTCTTATTTCTTTGTTACGGTTACTATATTGTTCTTAAGCTCAAAATGCATATCTCCAACGAGTTCAAGCATATTTAACACTTTCGATATGCTACTATACTTACTAATCGTTCCATAAACACCTTGTTGAGCCAAGACTTCATCCTTGATGTTAACTTCTACGGCATACCACCTGGAAATTTTTAGCATTGCCTCTTCTAATGACTCGTCATTAAACATAAAAAGACCATTTTTCCAGGATAATACATTCTCCACATTTACTTCCTTTACAGTTAACTCCCCTTTAAAAAAGGTGCTCTGCTGCCCTGGAACGAGCCTAACTCCTCCACGATCTATTTTCTTATTGCCATTTAAAGGTGAAACCTTTACAGAACCTTCCATCAAAGTTGTTTTGACATCGCTTTCATCTTCATAAGCTTTAATGTTGAAGTGAGTTCCTAACACTTCCACTTCTTGCCCATTACCACTAACTACGAATGGATACTTATGATTTTTATTCACTTCAAAATACGCCTCGCCTTTAAGACTTATCAGACGAACAGCTCTTGGCACACGTTGCACCTTATAGGTTATACTGGATGACGCATTTAACCAAACATCAGTTCCATCGGGCAATTTAATCTTATATTGTCCTCCTCTAGGAGTGCTGATTGTCATCTCATTCATATTTGAAAGGTCATCCCCTTCAGAGGCGGTTACTTCAGTCCCATCGTTATAAGTCAGTTTATTGGCATCAATTGTTAGTCCGGTTTTATCTTCACTCAAAACAATTACTTTACCATTAGGTAAAATAAGTTTTGCCATGTTCTTGCCAGGCGCTATATCATTTACTAAGGCTTTAGATTTTGAGATGCGATCTATCGATATAAACTCAGGTTTAGAAAAATACAAACCAGCAAAAAGCACAAGGGCAATGGAAGCCGCAATAGCAGTAAATGACCAAATTTTTCTAATCTTTGGTTTTCCTTGCAACTGAATTCTATTTTCAATTTCTTGGTATACACGTTCAGGAACCGCCTCCTCCTTTTCTGTTTCTACACCTAACTCCTCAAACTCCCGAAGTACCAATCCATCAAGAAACTCCTGATTTTCGGCACCAAAATGTTTCAACAAGAAATGAATCTCATCCGGATTACATTTACCTGCAAGGTACCTTTTAAATATTTCCTGAAGTTTTTCCTTAGTATCCAATTCCTGCTTTTTTCATCGTAATACGAATGAAAACTCCATTTCATCTGCTCTTTGGATAAAAAAATATTAAGTAATGATAAAAACTGCAATTAATGCGATTGTAGCTGCATCATTAGCATTGAAATAAGTTCTTAAGGTCTTGGTTGCCTTTACAACATGATCATTCACAGTGGAAGTGGAAATTCCTAAAAGATTGCTTACTTCTTCATATGTCTTACCCTCAATTTTAATCAGGGTGTAAATCTTCTTACGTTGAGCAGGTAGTATATTTAATGCTTTTTGCAAAAGTTGTTTAGTTTCAATTTCAGCTGACTCATCAAAAGGAATGTAAGCATCACTAGCCTCAGCTATAAAACTTTCCATCATTTTTCGATCTAGCGCTAATCTTCTAAATAAATCGGTCACAAGATTTTGGGCAATCCGATATAAGAAAGATTGGAAAGATTTTTCAGCATCTATGTACCCTCTCTTTTCCCAAATCTTCACAAACACGTCCTGCAGTAATTCTTCGGCAATAGCAGGTTGTTTAACCAACTGCAGAATCTTTTTATAAATCCTGGGACTATATATTAAATACAACTGCTTAAATGCATCCCGGTCTCCCTGGTTTAGCAAAACAGCTAGATCTTGATCAGTATATGCCCTGTAAGTAGTCATTTATGTATTTCTCAAGTCTAAAGTAATTAATAAATTTAACAATAATATCAATCAAACAAAGAACGCGTCATTGTCTATTTATATTGACGTGCACGCACACAATCTAATATCACCTGATATTAATTTCTCAATACTCTTCGATTTACACCAAAAAATCTAATAATAGATGAGTTTATAATAGTTCACATTATTAAGTGCATTAAAAACTTTATCACGCAAAAGGCCCAATTAGAATTGGGCCTTTTGCGTGACAACAAAAAGATGTATGCTATCTCAATTATTTAACAGCAAGCAAATCATCCATTGCTTTAATGATCTCCGGCGCAGCATAGTCTATACCCCCCTCTATTCTTGCCACCATTTTTCCTGTTTTATCCAAAATTACAGTAGTGGGAATAGAATTACCTAAAAAACGTGATGGGATATCGCCGTTAGGCATATACAACGGTAAATCAAATCCGTTCTTTTCCATAAACTTTTTTGACACCTCGTAATTACCATCCACATCAACCATTAAAAAAACCAAATCCTTATTATTCTTAAAATGCTTTTTTAAATTATTAATAGACGGCATTTCACGAACACAAGGAGGACACCAGGTTGCCCAAAAATTGATGAACACCACTTTACCTTTCAAGTCATTTAATGCCACCGCTTTTTTATTCCCATCTAAAAATGATACGCCATCATTTTCATTGTTATTTTCCTCAATTGCGGCTGGCACAATAGTTTCTGGAGCAACTTGTTCTGATTGATTACTATCCTTAACTTTTCCATTTTCATTTGAGCATGCCAATACAGATAAGGTAATCGCCATCATCATAGCGAAGATTGTTATAGTTTTAAATTTCATATTGTGTTTCATGTATTTACTTTTTATTTTCAACTATCAGATGCATCCTTAAATGATAAAGGACCATCTTATTTTTGGTTTAGTTTAATTTTCCTACTTTAAGTTCTTCAGACGGGTGTTTCAGTACTTGTTCCTGGGCACTAATATCGCCAAAAACTTCTACAAGGCTATCCAAACGAACACCTTCTTTAACTAGAATACGCTTAATTTCATTATTGCTCAAAGCCATAATAAAAGTGCCCGACTGTGCATTAACAACACTTTTTGGAGCAACCCAATAAGAAGGCGACTTTCTTTGTAATTTTAATTTTACCTGGGCATACTCCCCACCCTGAAGTTTTTTATTTGAATTATCTACATCAAACTCAAGTGTTAATGAACGATTTTCAGTATTTAAAAACCCAGAAGTTCTTGATAATTTCGCTTCAAATAAGTCACCAGGATGAGAACTAACCGTAAAATTCGCTTTCATACCGTCTTGCACAGATGCAGTATGTTTCTCTGGAATAGCTAGGGTTAAACGTAATTTATTTCCCTGTGCGATGTTGAACAATGGCTGATTTGATCCAGGCCCTACCAATGCACCCAAGGAAACATTCTTCTTCGTGATCACCCCATCAAATGGAGCCACGATACGTAAATATTGTTTTAACTGTGAAGCATGTGCTGTACCAGCTTTAGACGATTCATAGGCAGATTTAGCACCCAACATCATACTTTTCGCCCTATCCAATTCAATCTTGGCTACCGCTCCTTCAGTAGATGAAGCCTCCTCTAAACGCTCATAATTCTGCTTTGTAAATAGATAATCGCTATGCATTTTTTCTTGCTTAGACTTGTCAGATAAATATTGCTGATCCATTTCTGGTGCTTCCAAGACTGCCAACAATTGATTCTTATGGACATAAGTCCCTCTGTCTACATACATTTTCTGAATAAAGCCATTAACTTTTGCATAGACCTGTACCTCGTCATAAGGCTCCAATTCTCCCGGCACGGAAATGGTATATGTAGGATTGATGAATTGAACTGGGGCTGTATCCAAAGACACTGATTCTTTCTTCTTGGCTGTTTGCTCTTCCTTTTTCTCCTCAGACTTTGCGGCACAAGATAAAAGGGTACTGATGGACATTGCTCCACCAACAATATATAGATTTATTTTCTTTAACTGTTTCATATCAAAATGAATTGTGTTTGTAATTATGCTTTTTGGGTTAAATAAAATGGACTCTTTTCATCATCTGGATCCAGAGATGGATTAACAATTGTTGCCTTTGACATTACAGATGCGAAGAAATGTGGCACCAATAATAAGATCGTAAATGTTGAAGCTAGCAAGCCCCCGATAACCGCTCTTCCTAAAGGCGCAACCTGCTCAGCTCCATCTCCAATCCCTACGGCCATCGGTAACATACCTGCAAACATCGCAGCAGCGGTCATTAATATCGGTCTTAAACGCGAAGCAGCTGCCATACGTGCGGCATGAATTGGCCTGAGTGCATATTGCTTTCTGTAGAACTCTGCCTGGTTCACTAATAGAACGGCATTGGATACTGAAACGCCGATCGACATGATAATTCCCATATAAGACTGTAAGTTGAGTGTACTTCCAGTAATATATAGTAAGATCAAACTTCCAGCAATAACAGATGGCACTACCGATAAAATAACCAGAGGTATTCTAAAGGATTGGTAAAACGCTGCCAACATCAGGAATATAGCTATAACTGCAACACCAAGCCCAGTAACCAGGCTATCTAATGTATCATCCAAAAGTTGCAAAGTCCCCTCTGTCCATACAGATGCACCTTTAGGTGGAGCACCAGCATCTTTTATGGCTCCCTTAACGGCTTTAGATGCTGTTCCAAGATCCTTTCCATAAGTATTTGCAACCAGAGTAACATACCTATTTGGTCCCTTACGGTTAATTTGTGCCGCTGCAGGTGCTCTTTTTATCATAGCCACATCTTCCAAAACCGGTCTCAAACTTCCTTTTTTCAAAGGGATTGAACGTAACATTTCTTCGGTAGCCATGATCTCTTCAGGTATTTGAACCTGAGTTTGGAAAACAAGTCCAGATCTCGGATCAATCCAAAGGTTTTTATCAGTATAACGTGTGGATGAAGTTGCAGCAACCATACTACGAGTCACATCCTGCATCGTCAGTCCGAATTGTGCAGCTAGATTCCTGTCTACATCAATCTGTAAAGTCGGATAATCTAAAGATTCTGCAATACGTACATCCCTCAGATAAGGAATTTGATTTAGCTTTTCCTCAATCTTTCTAGCATGTTTTTCTGCAACTTTTAACTGATTAGCACCAACCTTAATCTCAATAGGAGTCATTGCCCCCTGTCCCATAATCTTCTCAGTCAGATCCATCACCTCAAAATTAATTCGTGCTTCAGGATGATTTTTAGCAATAACTTCTCGAAGATTTTCTTTTAACACCTCAATTGATCCTGTGTAAATTTCCTGATCAATCGAGATTTGTAATACCGCCTCATTTGAAGAACTGGTAAACAAAAAGATCGGGTTAATTGGTGTTGACGCCGGATGCATCCCTACATAGGCCGAGCTTATTGAAAGTCCATTTTCTGGTAAAGCCCCTTTTACATCATCAATAATATTTTTCACTAAGGCTTCAGTCTTTTCAATTCTGCTGCCTTGTGGAGCTACAATTCTGATCTGAAAATCGCCACTATTTGAAACGGGCATTACATCAGTACCAACAACTCTTAAAACTAAAGTAACAATTACACCAGCTGTTATTACATAGGTCACAAACAAAATCACTGATCTTCCGGACCATTTTCTTAATTGAAAAGCATAACGGGTTCTGAACTTATTAAACATGCTTTTCTTTCTGACTAAAGCTTTATCAACTACTTCATGTTTGTTCTTCATCAGCCAGTTCGCTAAAATTGGAACAAAAGTTTGCGATGCCAAAAAAGATGCAATCATTGCAAAAGCAACAGCCATCGATAAAGGAACGAACATATCTTTAGGAATCCCGGTCATAATAAAAGCCGGTGTTAGTACCGTAAGGATACAAAGCATAATCAGCAATTTAGGGATAGAAATTTCCAATAATGCATCGATAATTGCACGTTGTTTTTT
This sequence comes from Pedobacter hiemivivus, assembly GCA_040393085.1. GTDB lineage: Bacteria > Bacteroidota > Bacteroidia > Sphingobacteriales > Sphingobacteriaceae > Pedobacter > Pedobacter hiemivivus_A. The sequence continues at coordinate 13,576 of JBEBUV010000049.1, forward strand.
CTTACCCATTTCCATATGCTGGTGAATATTTTCAATGGTTACAGTAGCCTCATCAACCAATATCCCAATGGAAAGTGCCAATCCGCTTAAGGTCATCATGTTAATTGTATATCCAAACATATACAGGGCACATACTGCTGATAAGATTGCAATAGGAATGGTCAACACTACGATTAATGCTCCACGACTATCGCCCAAAAACAAGAAGATCACTAAACCAGTAAATAATGCACCTAATATGCCCTCATGAACCAGGTTACTTAATGAACGTTCAATATATTTAGATTGGTCAAACTCATAACGAATAGTTACATCGTCTGGCAATTGGTCTTTCAATGAAGGTAACGCTAATTTCAAATTTTCAACTGCATCCAACGTCGATGCATCAGCTTTTTTAATTACTGGAAGATAAACAGAACGTTTGCCATTAACCAAAGCATAGCCAACAGTCTGATCAGCTCCATCCTGTACACTTGCAACGTCACCAACATATAAAGTACGTCCTTCAACAGTTTTGATAGGTGTCTTTAAAAATTCAGAAGGATTCTTTGCAATAGAATTAATAGGAGCCATTAAATTCTCATCACCAATACGGATATTTCCAGCTGGCGATGGATGGCTATTTTTAGTTATTGCTAAAGTGATTTCTTCCGGACTTAATCCATTTGCCTGCATAGCCTGTGGATCAATATTAATCAGAATGGTACGGTTGTTCCCTCCAAATGGCGCAGGTGCGGTGATCCCTGGTATAGTTACGAACATCGGTCGTATTTTCGTTAATACCAATGTCTGTATGTCTGTAATAGAGCGTTGAGGACTTTCGAAAACCAATTGTCCTACTGGTAAGGAGTTACCATCAAAGCGCACCACCATTGGGGGTACCGCACCGGAAGGTAAGAATCCCATGGCCCGGTTAACTTGTGTAGCAACTTCACCAGCGGCCTGCGCCATATCTGTTCCCGGATAAAAAGTAAGCTTCATCATGGTCAGGCCCTGTATACTTTTGAAATCAAGGTTTTTTACACCAGCCACAAAAAGTAATACCTTTTGAAATTCATTGGCCATAAAACCATCCATATATGCAGGAGATAACCCGCCATATGGCATGGAAATGTACATTGCCGGAAGTTCTACTTCGGGAAAAATGTCAACTTTTATATTTTTAATTGTATTGAAAGAAAAGACTCCGATGACCATGACTAGCACCATCACCGCAATCGGCTTTCTTAAAGCTAAACGTATTAGATTCATCTGTTAAGAATTAAAGATTGTTAAATAAAAAGTCGAAATTATTGGTTAGCTCAGCTTCATTTACCACTTGCAACCAATAGCTTCGAGATGCCTCTATTTGGTTATTTTCAGCTTGCTCCAACAGCATACGTATTTGTAATAACTCTGTTAAGGTGATCAGACCACTTTTATATCGTGCCATATACATATTGTAAGCCGCTGATACATGCTCTACAGCCTCTGCAGTTTTAATCAACTGCTTTTGCTGTTCACCTATTTTACGCTTGGTAGCTTTTAAATTAGCTGCCATCTGAAGCTCATATTGGCTTTGCATAAACCTTGTTTTTTCGGCTTCCTTAAACTGTGCATTTGCTTTTAACCTATTGGTATGTAAGCTGGTCAGATTCCATGAAAGCCCCAGTCCTACTAAAACATTATTGCTGCTATTAGAAAATCCATCTGCCCAACTACCAGAAACAGAACCAGTAGAACCAATACCAGATCCTCTGTAAGCATAGCCGCCCATTAGTTTTATAGATGGCAAAGCCGCCCTTTTCTGTGCAGATCCACTTAACTCATGATAGGCTGATTGTTTAACAAATGTTTCAAGAAAGGGATGCGACGGATTTAATGTTGCGAGATGGGCATCCGCAAATTCGGGTTTAATAAATCCAGATGCTGAATAGGAATATTCAACTCCATCTTGCCCATGAAGTTCATTTAATCGCTCTGTAGATTCAATTTTATTACCTACCAGATTGTCTTTTTCAGCTAAAGCCTGGATATAAGATGAATAAGCAAGAAGACTGTCTGCCGCAGGTTTAATTCCCGACCTGGATAGGCCAGCAGCTGATTTTTGAATATCATAAAGACGTGCTGCATTCTGATCTATCCATTTCAACTTTGCATTATTATAAATGAGCTGAATGTATCTTGTTGAAAGTTCCTTTTTTAAAGTTACCAGATATGCTTCTTTATCAGTACTACTGCGTAATGTTAGCATTTCGGCCGCTTTATTTTCCTTTTGCTGCTTTCCAAAAGCAAACAGTTCAAATTCCAACGTTGCTGAACCGTATGTACTAGCTGATGTAGAAGAACCACTTAAGCCATTAGCACCATTTACGTTAAATAGTCCTGGTTGTTGAAAAAAACCACCACTACTTGCTTCGTAAGTACCATAAGTGTTCTGCATTTGCATTTTTGCTTGTGGCAAAGCATTGCTTTTTATAGCCCTTTCGGAGTACTTTGCAGATTCAAATGCAGATTGCTTAGCTTCAATTCCGGGGTAGTTTTTCTCTACTAAAGACCATAAGTCTCCCAATGTATGTTGCTTTTGCTGAGCATACAGAGCAGGCCCAGCTAGTGTCAGCCATAAAAAAATGCTGGCCGACAAGAAAATTCTTATCATATTTTAAATTATTTAATACCAAAATGTATACAGTATGGTTTATTGAAATAAACGACATAGAAAATTGCTCAGACTTAAAAAGCTGAGTAATGCATAATGGTATTATATGATAAGTTTGCGATGCTGTAGAAAGATAGGCAGGGAGCCAGTTATCTGATCGCTATTATAAAGAGGATTCTCAGTTTGTTTCTTTAAAATATTGAAACCAAATAAGAATGAAAAAGTAAAAAACGCTAAAATGGCTACTGAAGTTCCACCAAACTTAACATCTGGCAGCTGTAAATTTAATGCCTTAACTTCAGTATCAAAGCAACAATCTATGACAGAAGAAACAAAAGTATTTCCCTGTTTATTAAGTGCATTTTTCTGAGCAGTAGTTTGCTGAACACCTAAGTGACTCTTGATACTTGCCTTTACAGCACAGGACGACAAAACAATACATAAAATAGCGATAATACCAATTATTGGTCGCCATTTAATAGTCTTAAGATATGTTTTGTTTAATCTCATGAAATGCAAAAGTACTGATTTTATTTGTGTTGGGCAAAGACCAGCCATATTAACTCATTTTATTTGATGGCTTCATCCCATGCAACTTTTGCCAATTGAGCGATAATTTGATCAATTTTCTGCTCTCCATCCTTTGACATAGATACAAAAACTGAGACTAATATCTTTTTCCCATTCGGAAGTGTAACTATACCAATATCATTAGATGCTGCCATCACCCCTGCTTTATTAATTCCTGAATTTCCTGTTTTATGTGCTACGATAGTGCCTTTAGGTAATAATCCTTTAATTTTATTAGGGCCTGAAACGGTTCTCTCCATAGTTTTCATCAAAAAGTCACCTGTACTCTTTTTAAGCACCTGTCCTTTATAAAACTTTTCCATTAGTGCATTGGCTGCTTTGGGCGTTGTCCAATTCCTAAACTGCTCTTGGTCATCCTTGTGCATATCTTCTTCTGTTCCTACAATTGCACAATCTTTAATACCTAATTTGCTAATATATTGATGTACCATATTTGGACCACCAACTAAACGGAATAAAATATCGCAGCCATTATTATCACTCTCTGCTACCGTAACACGAATAATCTCGGATAAAGGCAATGTTACATTTCCATCAGGATATTTGTCTCTCAATGGGCTCCAGGTGTTTGTCAACAAATCGCTCTTTTTAATAAAAATCCCCTGATCTAGTGTAAATCTCCCTTTATCAACCTGATCAAGCACCGCAAGTGCGAGGTGAAACTTATATACACTTTGCATAGGATAATGTTGATTTCCATTTACAGAAACTGACTTTCCATCTTCTAAAAATAAAACAGAAACACCAACATCAGCTTTTTGGCTATTAATGATAGTTTCCATTTTATGTTGCAACACGTCTCGCTGCGTGCAACCAGTTAAAGAAAAAACAGAGGTTATGAATATTAAAAAAATACGATTGATGCTCTTCATTAAAACAAAGCTAACAAATTACATTTAATTGAAATCCATCCTATAATTAGATGCCAAATTTCCCTATGACTAGTTTATGCTCCAATTAAAAACAGAAAACTAAAAATATCATAAAATTGTCAATACTGGGTATTGTAAGAAATTAGGCTCCCTAATAATTTATCTTTGGCTCCGTATGTTTATTAAGTTGTTTCATTTCTTATCGCTTTTCGCGTATTTAAACACCATCACTTATGAAGGCGGAGAAACTTCTGTAAAAAATATATTTGCCGGTGATTCAGTTCTTGAATTTGTACTCGATGATGTCATGAATATTCCAATGGATAGTTTGGTAGATGACATAGAGATTCCAAATGAAAGTTATCGTCTTTTCAATTCAATCATTCATATTATGCCAGCAATTTTACTGGTGCTTTCCTTTTTCCTGGTAAAACAAATAGGACGAATAATTGTAATTGAACACCCTTTTTATAAAACAAAAAGTGTCTGCTTACCGAGCTATTACTCTCATCTATTTAGGTTCAAACCGTTCTAGTAACCCCTAGCCTGTCTTTTTTAAGAATTGATTTCAAGATTTAAAAGTACATGTACTTCCATTAGAAGTGCTCATGCCTCTTTTTGTCTGAAATTCATCCCATACCAATGAAACCAGCGTTTCTGGACCCCTTTCCTATTGGTTTATTCTTAAGCAATTATTTCAAATATTTTTATTTAAACCTTGAATATCGAGGGTGCGCATGCATCCATCAAAATTAATGAACACCATGAAACTTAATTATCTAGCGTATTTATCATTTTTTGCTGCAATTACAATTGCTGGCTGTACCTCCCAAAGCAAAGAGAAAACCACTGACGAAACCAGATCTGTACCTGTAGCCATAGTCAGCACTTTAGACACCATAATCCATAAAGATTATATTGCCGATATACAGGCCGTAAAAAATGTGGAAATAAGGTCTAGACTATCCGGATTTTTAGATAAAATATATGTTGAAGAAGGGGCTGAAGTTCGACAAGGCCAGGTTCTTTTTAAAATTAATGATGAAGAATATAAAACAGATTTAAGCAAAGCGGAAGCGGCATTAAATAATGCAATTGCAGATGCAAAAACAGTGGAACTGGAACAGCAAAGAACTAAAATACTGGTTAAAAACAATGTAGTATCAAAGTCTGAACTAGATCTGGGAACAGCAAAACTTAAGGCCGCAGAATCTCGTATTGCCGAAGCAAAATCTGTAGCCCAATATGCAAAATCACGATTAGCACATACCCTGATCCGATCTCCATTTAATGGTAGAATTGACAGATTTCCTTTAAAAGAAGGCAGCTTACTTGAAGAAGGATCTCTCCTCACTTCTGTATCAGACCTAAGTGCAGTAAATGTTTATTTTGCCATTACTGAAAGAGAATATCTTGCTATTGCGAGCGACTCCGCTTATTCTAAGAACAAATTCAAAAAACAGGTTAAACTTACGCTTGCAAATGGAGAAGAATATCCGTTTAAGGGTACTGCAACTTTCGCAGAAAGTGAGTTCGCCAGTCAAACAGGTTCCCTGTCATTAAAAGCAACATTTCCAAACCCTAATGGACTCCTTAAACATGGTTCATCTGGTAAAATTAGCGTCCCTGCAAAAACAGGAAAAATTCTCGTTGTACACCAAAAATCTGTCTTTGAGATACAAGACAGGACATATGTATATCTCTTAACTGCCGATAATAAACTAAAAATGACTCCTTTTAAAGCGGGACAACGCGTAGGTCATTACTATATCGTTGATTCGGGATTAAATATCTCCGATAAAATAGTATTTGAAGGAACTCAAAGTTTAAGTGATGGTCTGCAGGTAAAACCTACTGATATCAGTATCAATGCAATGAATACAGTAGCACAAAATTAATCATCATCATGTTCGAACAATTTATAAAACGACCAGTATTATCACTGGTCATCTCTCTGTTTATAACGCTCCTGGGGCTACTTGCATTATTTACATTACCAGTAACCCAATTCCCTGACATTGTTCCACCATCAGTTGTGGTTACTGCCAATTATACCGGTGCAAATGCTGAAGTAAGTACTGACGCTGTTGCCATTCCTTTAGAAAGAGCCATTAATGGTGTTGCTGGAATGACTTATATGAGTTCAGTATCAACTAACAATGGTACAACCTTAATCCAGGTGTTCTTTAAAGTAGGTACAGATCCTGACATTGCCGCTGTAAACGTTCAAAACAGGGTAACAACTGTATTGGATGAGTTGCCGGAAGAGGTAATAAAAGCAGGTGTAACCACCGAAAAGGAGGTGAACAGTATGCTCATGTATCTTAATATTTATAGTGATGATCAATCGGCCGACGAACGTTTCATTTACAACTTTACAGATATCAATATTCTAAAAGAGTTGAAACGTATTGAAGGTGTTGGCTTCGCCCAGATCATGGGTTTACGCGATTATGCCATGCGCGTCTGGCTTAAACCTGATCGACTTGCAGCATATAATATCTCCAGTGAAGATGTGATTTCAGCTTTAAGAAAGCAAAACGTTGAAGCAGCTCCCGGACAAACCGGAATAGGCTCCGATAAATCCATCAATATGCAGCAATATGTTTTGAGATATCCCGGTAAATTCTCTGATGCCGAAGAATACAAAAATATTCCCATCAGAGCCAATTCAGATGGTTCAATCATCAGGATAAAAGATGTTGCAGATGTAGAGTTTGGTTCACTGGATTATGAAATGGTCTCCAAAACGGATGGTAGACCATCTGCGTCTATCATGCTGAAGCAATTACCCGGATCAAATGCGCAGGAAGTTATTAAAAATGTGAAAGACAGAATGGCAGCTCTACAAAAAAGCTCTTTCCCTCCTGGCATGAAATATACTATGGGTTATGATGTATCCCGTTTCCTTGATGCTTCAATAACCAGCGTACTAATTACCTTATTAGAAGCATTTATCCTGGTATTTATTGTCGTATACATATTCCTACAAGATTTCAGATCTACATTAATCCCTGCTCTTGCTGTACCAGTTTGTTTGATTGGAGCTTTATTCTTTATGCAGATGTTAGGTTTCTCTATAAACTTACTAACGCTTTTTGCACTTGTACTGGCTATTGGTATAGTGGTCGACAACGCCATCGTTGTAGTGGAAGCTGTGTATGCAAAAATGGAAGAAGAACATCTACAACCTATGGAAGCCACACTTGCTGCCATGAAAGAAGTAGGTAAACCAGTAGTGGCCATTACTATGGTTATGTCGGCCGTATTTATTCCTGTAGCATTCCTTTCAGGTCCTGTTGGTATTTTCTACAGACAGTTTTCGTTAACCTTGGCGTCAGCAATTATTATCTCTGGAATAAATGCATTAACGCTTACTCCTGCACTTTGTGCAATTATACTTCGTTCTCCACACGATAAACCTGCATCAAAGGGAATCGTATCCCGTTTCTTCACCCGGTTCAATAAGGGCTATAATAAAATGGCCAATGGATATAAAGGGCTTTTAGGACGTATAGCTGGTCGTAGAGTTTTAACGTTTGGACTATTAATTGCATTCTTTATCACCACCTGGGGGATGAGTAGTATTCTTCCATCTGGCTTTATCCCAACTGAAGATCAAGGGATGATTTATGTGAACGTAACCACCCCACCGGGTGCTACAGTTGATCGTACCGAGGTTGTACTAAACGAGATTGATGAGATCAGCAGAAAGATGTCGGCCGTAGAAACCGTGTCTACCCTAGCAGGATATAGTCTGGTAAACGAGGTTTCTGGTGCTTCTTATGGAATGGGAATGATCAACCTTGTGGCTTGGGACGAAAGGAAAGAATCAGTAACGGATATGATTAACTCCTTAAAAAAGGCAACCGCACATATTATGGATGCCGAAATAGAGTTTTTCCCACCGCCAACAGTTCCTGGATTTGGTAACTCCGCAGGGTTCGAATTGCGTTTACTTGATAAAACTGGCACAGATGATTTAAATAAGACATCAGAAGTGCTGACTAAATTTATAAAAGATTTAAAAGCGACGCCAGAAATAGAAAATGTATTTACCACATTCGACGTAAGTTTCCCACAATATTTACTCAAGGTCGATTATGATCTTGCCGCCAAAAAAGGAGTTAGTGTGGAAAATGCAATGAACACCTTACAAACTTTAATGGGTAGTTTTTATGCAACTAACTTTATCCGCTACGGGCAAATGTATAAAGTTATGGTGCAGGCAGGTCCAAGTTATCGCGAAAAACCCGAAGACGTTCTGAACCTTTTCATCAAGAATGATAAAGATGAAATGTTACCATTCTCCTCTTTCATAACTATGGAACGGGTATATGGTCCAGAACAAATCACACGATATAATATGTTTTCGTCGGCCATGCTTAATGGTGATGCTACTCCCGGATTCAGTAGTGGACAAGCAATTGAAGCGGTAGAAAGGGCCGCTAAAAATCTTCCTGTAGGATATGAAATCGAATGGTCAGGTATGACACGGGAACAGATTCTATCAGGAAATCAGGCTGTGTATATCTTCGCCTTATGTTTACTTTTTGTATATCTCATTCTGGCTGCGCAATACGAAAGTTTCCTTTTGCCTCTACCAGTACTTTTATCTTTACCGGCAGGAATATTCGGTGCTTTCCTGTTTTTATGGGCTTTTGGACTCGAAAACAATATATATGCACAGGTAGCCCTGGTCATGCTCATTGGCTTACTCGGAAAAAATGCCATTCTTATTGTAGAATATGCCTTGATTAAACAAAAAGAAGGCATGGGCTTCTTACAAGCTGCTATTGAAGGTTCAGTAGCACGTCTTCGCCCAATATTAATGACTTCATTTGCTTTTGCCGCAGGTCTGATTCCTTTAATGATTGCCAGTGGTGCAGGCGCATTAGGGAACAGATCCATCGGCACAGCTGCAGTTGGCGGTATGATCATCGGTACTATTGTAGGTCTTATTGTTATACCAGGCCTTTATGTATTATTCTCTTCAATGATGAAAAAGAAAACAGTGCCAGTAGCAAAAATGATAGTAGCAATTGCAACGCTATCTATTTTAAGTAGTTGTGGTATGAATAAAGAAACAGCAGAACACAAACACCGCTCTGCTCCTGTTTCTTTTGATCAAAGTACAGACACCGCTACCATAGCAAATACACCATGGAAAGAATTCTTCAAAGATGAGGCTTTGCTTGCCTTAATTGATACTGCACTTTTAAACAATACTGATATCAAACAAGCTTTGCATCATATCGAAATTGCAAAAGCAAATTTGCGCTTCCGAAAAGGTATGGCCTTACCTAATCTGGATCTCGCTGTTGAAGCGGGTTTACATAGGTATGGCTTTTATACTGCAGATGGTATTGGAAATTACGACTCCAATTTTTCAGAAAATCTAAAGGATAATGAACGTATTCCAAATCCTCTACCCGATTATTTTGTAGGATTAAGAACATCCTGGGAAATTGATTTATGGGGTAAGCTTAAAAATAAAAAACAAGCTGCTTTAAATAGATTTCTAGCATCTTACGAAGGACGAAAGCTTGTCCAAACGGAATTAATTAGTAACGTGGCAAGTGCCTATTTTGAATTGCTCAGCTGGAATGAAGAACTAAATATATTAAATAGAAACATCGAACTTCAACAACGCGGTTTAAAACTAATTGAAATTCAAAAAGAAGCTGGTGTTGCTACAGAATTAGGTGTACAACAATTTCGCGCAGTAGTCTCAAATTCAAAAGCCAGAGTTCAGGAAGTTAAACAGCAAATCAGTTTGATGCAAAATCATCTGAACTTTTTAACTGGAAAATTTGATGCCGATATAGAGATAAAGGAAAATAGCTTTGAACAATTTATTGTTATGGAGCCAATTAACAATGGTGTTCCTTTACAAATGATTGCCTTAAGGCCTGACATCAGAGAAGCTGGATTAGCATTGATTGCATCACAAAAAGATTTGAAAGCTGCAAATGCAGCATTCTTGCCAGCTATTGTTCTGGCACCACAGATTGGATTTCAATCGTTCGATTTCAGTAAATTATTCCAACCAAAAACAGCATTGGCTTATGGTCTTGTTGGTGGTATTACAGCCCCCATATTTAACCAGAACCGATTGAAAGCTGAATATAAAACTTATGCTGCAACCTATGGTATAGCTTTTCAAAATTATGAAAAGATCGTACTTAAGGCATATAATGAAGTACAAGACGCTTTAAAATCGCATAGCTTTATCAATCAGAAAAGAATCTATATAGCTGATGAAGTAAAGGCCTTAAAATCTGCCGTAAAAGCGGCGAACGACCTCTTTCTTGCGGGTAGAGTAACTTATCTTGACATCATTACCACACAAAGAAATGTCTTGGATGCTGAACTAAATGAAGTGCAGACTAAGAAACAGCAGGCACTGAATAAGATCTCTTTATATAAAGCGCTCGGTGGTGGCTGGAAATAATTCTAATTATGATTGGAAATAATCCTGATGATGCTTGGAATAATCACTAATACACTATAAACAGAATCCCCTGAAATTCAAAACTTCAGGGGATTCTGTTTATTTTTCAATTATTAACTTTAACAGTATTAATTCCTTACCATATTACGGAAGTTTATCACACTTGCTGCAACATCGGCACTGTTACTATGCCAATTGTACTCATACTCTGCAGAAATTGCCCCCTTAAAGTTCTGACGTTTCAATTCGGCAATCACCCCAGCGATATCACAAACACCCTCTCCCCAATGAACATCATGCCCTTTTTTACTTTTCTCATTTAGATCTTTCATGTGGGAATGTAGAACTCGTCCCTCTAATTTCTTAAGGCATGCAATTGGATCTAAACCCGACCGTACCCAATGTCCAATATCTGCAGCAGCACCGATTCTTTTACTTTGTCCTTTTATAGCATTTAATAATATATCTGGATTCCAGTAATGCGATGGACTAGGATGATTATGAATAGCTACGTTAATTTCATATTTATCAGCCAAAGTAGATAATAGTGGAATAAATTTTTCATTAGGCTCAGATGTGATGGTACGAATACCCATTGCCTTACAGAATTCGAATAATTTCACCCATTCTGCATCCGTATTTACACTAGTTACACCAAAGGCAATGACTTTAACATTAGTCGTTTTTAGCTTATCCAGAATTGCTTTTCTGGTAGCATCACTCATATTTGGATCCATCTTGCCAGCAATACCACCCCCTATTTCCTGACCAGGAAATGCTTCAACATATCGTAGGTTACAACTGTCAATTTTCCGAACTGCTTCAAAAAAATTAAACATTCTAAATGTATATGCCTGAGAGCCTAGATTCCATCCTAGCTTTTTCTCAGGATGGCTATCAGATTTTACACTATTTGTGGTTCTGGTTTTACAACCTGTAAAAGCCAATAACATAACCAAACCTATAAGAAAGGCTGATTTAATTTTAAAAAAATTCATATTGTATGTTTAGTTTAGATATTATAATGGATAAAAAGGTGTTATTGAGCTTTATAAATGGCAGCCAACTTTAAAGCTTCATAAGCATTCGCAATACCACCACTAACACATAACTCTTTAAAACTTACTCTTTCTGTTTCACCTCTTTTATTTTCTCTTCTAACTTTCTGTTGAACTTTAACAGCAGATTTCATGATGATATCTCTTACATCCTTGGCTTTTAACTCGGGATAATAACTTAAAATGAGTGCTGCCAGTCCAGAAACGACTGGAGCAGCCATACTTGTCCCATCAAACTCTTCATATTTAGAGTCAGGAACAGTAGAATTAATCATAAAACCAGGTGCAAATACATCAACTGTATATTTTCCATAATTAGAGAAAGAAGCTTTCAAGCTCGCATCATTCTTATATGCACTAGCACCAACTTCTATCCAATTATTTGCATGTGGCAACTTAAATTTAGCAGTATCTACCCCAATCTTTAGGTCTTTTAGCGGAACATTTCTCCTCATACCATTTCCTTGAGCCTGTGTTTGATTAAGTAATGGTAACAATGCATCTTGAACTGTCTTTCTATGTGATTTCTTATAAGCTGTAGCTTCCGGACCTATATAGTATTTATTAGGGTAATTTTCTTCTATATCATTATCCTGATTATCATTTCCTGCAGCATGCACTAAAAGGACACCCTTTTCTTCAGCATATTTAACTGCTTCGTCCACCACTTCCTTATCCCAATTAAAGCCCTTTCCAAAGCTCATATTAATTACTCTCGCACCGTTATCTACCGCATATCTAATTCCATTTGCCACATCCTTATCACGTTCATCACCCTCAGGAACTACTCTTATTCCCATTATACGAACATTATCGGCAATACCGTTAATTCCAATATTATTCTTTCTATTTGCGCCAATAATTCCAGCCACATGTGAACCATGGTCTGCATTAGGACCAGCTACATCATTATTTCCGTAAAAATGTTCTCTAGAATTGCTATAATCATCCCCAACAAGTTCAGCGCGCTGGTCATATTTAAGATTCAGGTTATAACGAAGCATAATATCATATTGCTTGTAAGCATCTTTCATTTCCTTATGAAACTTCTCCATAGAACCACTTTCTCTTGCTCCACGTCTGATGATTTTCTTACACTGCTCCTCTTCTTCCCCGTCCGCCTTATACTTTTCAATATCCTCCAAGGATGGAATAGTCTTATTATTAACTTTCCCCACAGAGTCCAACATCTTATTTATGATAGAAATAATAGCAAAGGTCTGATGCGCATTATCGTATTTCGTACCAAATTCAGCATTTGCTCTGTTATAAATCGCAAATTCTTCTTTCTCCGTACTGTCTAACACCGTAGATTTAATCGTTGAATGATATTTAGGCATGTACTTCCGAATGATTCTGATCAACTCAAGGTTATCATAAGCAAGGTTACCATTCTTAGAACCTATGAAATTCCATCCATGTACATCATCTATATATCCATTTTCATCGTCATCGATACCATTACTTGGAATTTCTTTAGTATTAGTCCAAAGCACATCTTTTAAATCCTCATGAGTAGTTTCTACGCCACCATCAATTACTGCAACGATAATACTTTCTTTTGGCTTTTTATCCTTTAGCAACTCTTTATAAGCCTTTTCAGTACTTATACCAAAGTAGCCATCCTGTATCAGATCAAGATTATACCAGTTTGCTGGAAGCTTTACTTTCTTATCCTGAGAAAATGCAGTAGTATTAAGGAATAGAATAGTGGTGAAATATAATATATACTTTAGTTTCATTGATTTTAACTTTGACAATTTACGTTAATACAATAATACGGTTTTATTAGCAGCAGGAGAGAGTTTTAGCATTTTTTAACACAGCACGGATTGGAGAACCAAGTATATAAAAAATAAAAGAAACCTGAATTAAAAGCTAATCACACCTCATTATAGGTGTTTTTTGATGGCTTATGAGACAACTCATCATTCTAAAATAAGTTTCACACTAATAATCCTTAAAGTCTCAGCTGAATAGATGTATAGTTAGGTCTAAAAAATCATTATATACCAGAAAAGCCGATAGTCTTTGGACTACCGGCTTTCTTTAAGATTTGGCACCGACCT
>JBEBUV010000050.1:0-27218 GCA_040393085.1 Pedobacter hiemivivus
GTTTAGAAATATCATATGGGACTAATAAAGCTAGAAATATTTATTAATGCTGATCAGAAAACAGTTTTTGATCTGGCTCGTAACATTGATTTACATCAGATCTCGACTAAACATACCAATGAAAAGGCTATTGCAGGAAGAGTTTCTGGATTGATAGAATTAAATGAAACCGTTACCTGGCAAGCAAAACATTTTGGGGTTACTCAAAAATTAACATCCAGGATCACAGAGTTTGAAGATGGTAAGTACTTTGTTGACGAAATGGAAAAGGGGATCTTTAAGTCGATCAGACATGAACACCATTTTGAAAGTGTTGACGGTGGAACTTTAATGACTGATATTTTCCACTACGCCGCTCCATTAGGCATTTTAGGAAAATTAGCAGAGATTCTGTTTTTGAATAAATACCTTGAGAGCTTGCTTATCGTAAGGAATAATGTGATTAAAGAGTATGCGGAGGAGAATTTAAACGTGATTAAAGAATAGGCGTCAATCTGTCAATAAATTCTCAAAATCGAAGCCATATTGGTATACTGGACAAGGGTTCGAAACCTTTCGGCTCCACAACAAAAAAGCTATTTCATTGAAGCGGAAAGTGTTATTGCTGAACTCGGATTTACCTAATATCGAATTTTCAAAAGTCGGGAAGTTAGTCTCGATAAAATAGGACATGGTATGATAGACACATGAAGTCGGTAAAGCGTTAGAATAATATGTAATTCCTCGGATAAACTATTGGAAAAATTAAGACTGAGTCACACTTTGTCGCTGTGGTAGATTTAATTCGTATTAAAATCAAATATAAAGTCATGCTAACCAACAGTTTTAAAAAAGCATTTATAGATCAGATGAATGATAGTCTGCAGGAAATGAAACTTGTATTTTCAGATATGAGTCAGTCTATAATAAAAATGCGGGCCATTGCAAAGAAATGTGGAGATGATGAAAGTGCAATCTGGTTATTGACCTTGGAGAATAAAATTTTTGGTATTAAGGAAAAGATTGAAAAGTTAAATAGAGTGTTTAACTCTTTACTTCGTGATCATATAGAAGATTTAAACTGTTGTCTTCATTCGGAAATAGGAAGGATTGAACGATTGAAAACATTACTGCGTGAAAATGATAAGGCTAAGTATATTGCCCAATTATCTGATATTGAAAAGGATATTTCAGATGTGATGGATTTAACGGAATGAAAAATATATTTATGCTGCACTATGCCATTTCTTGGCGTGGTGTAGGCTTATCTTTATGAAAAATATAAGAAGATGTCAAGATTAGAGATCACACACCGTCATTCCGCCATTATTAATAAATTGAAAAAACACCCGGCATCATTTAAAGAAATTCAAAAGCATTTGGTGCAGGAGTCTGAATTAAGGGGGTATAGGCTTACCATATCAAATAGAACTTTTCAACGTGATCGGGAAGATATCCTTTCCTTATACCATTGCGATATCCAATGCAATAAGGCTAAAAATGAGTACTTTATTGAAAGTACTGATGAGGATACGATAAATAATCGAATGCTGGACGCATTTAATACTTTTAATGCTTTAAATTCAAGTGTAGGTTATAATGCTTATGTTGAATTTGAGAAAACAGCTTCAAGTGGATCAGAAAATTTTCATGGTATTTTGCACGCAATCAAAAATAAGGTTGTCTTGAAAATTACCTACCAAAGCTATTGGAGTCATGCAACCGGAGAGCGAAATATTGAGCCCTATTTTTTAAAGGAGTTTAAAAACCTCTGGTATCTGGTTGGTAAAGACTTGGTCAAGGGTAAAATCAGAACATTTGCACTGGATAGAATGAAGAGCATAGAAATTACAAGGAAGAAATTTGTATATCCTATTCAGGAAAAACCTAAGTCTTATTTTAACAATTGCTACGGAATAATTGCCGGAGACCATAGCAAACCTATTGTTCCGGTTGTGTTATCATTTCAACCATTTCAAGGGAAGTATATTAAGGCGATGCCTTTGCATCCCAGTCAAAAAATTATAAAGGATAGTGAGGATGAATTGATAATTAAATTGGATGTGTATTCAACGTTTGATTTTGAAATGCAATTGCTTTCCTACGGTCCTTTGATACAAGTGCTGGAACCCATTGAGTTGAGAGATGCGATAAAGGAAAAGTTAAAAGAGGCATTGGAGAATTATGGCTAATCAAATGAAAGGAAGATTAAGAGGTTTTATGTAAGTTTAAATTAAAATTAACGCGAATTAAAAAAAATGGAAAATAGCTTATTTTTAAAAAAAAGAGATACTTGGCTTAACGAAGTCTCGGATAAATGTCATGAATTCGCATTGAACCTAGATTTGGATTTCTATGTATTTCAAACACCGGTAAATACTTATAATCCTGATTTACTTATAATAGGAATTAACCCTGGAGGTAAGAAAAAGTATAGTTTGACGCTTAAAGAAAAAGGTTATAAAAAAAGACCTTTTAATGATTTGGGATATGATATAAATACCCTTGTTGAAAAACCGAAGTGGGAAATAGATGCTAAAGTGAAGGGGGCCGATACGTTGCGCAGCAGGCTTAAAATGGTGTTTAATGTAGAGAATAGATTAGACGGTGTTCTGGAGAATACCGTGATGATGAATATGTTTTATTTTAACACAAGTACTGCTGTTGAGATTAAAGACGTTACTGCGGAGATTAGGGCATTTTGCAACATGAAAACATTAGAGTTCATTGAAATTTTAAATCCAAAAAACATTCTAATTCTTGGATCTACTAAGGTTCTAAAAGAGATCGGTGTTAAGGATGTAAAGAACATCGCTGAGGCCGTAAAGCAAAGTAAGTTAGCTGATAGGACCGTATTTTCAATACCACATTATGGTGCATACGCTTACTATTCTAAAGAAAATAGCAAGAAAATGGCTGTGGCTTTAGAAAAGAACTTTCTATTATAAGGCTGAATTATTATTTTCAAAGGTGTCTCGTCCGAAAAAAACCGTATCAGACCAACTGTAAAGTTATAGACGGATACATTTCTGCCAACAGTTTTATACCAATTGGCCAGGAGATTATTTTTGAAAAAAATATTGCTAATGCAAAGGAAATTCAAACTTTTGAAGCCTGGATTTCTGATTTTAAACCTAATCTAAACATTAACGATAGACAATTCACTAAAGAATCCTTGTCGGGATATGACAAAGAGATTATAGTTGATGAAAAAAATGAGGTTGAAACTAACAATGAACTTCTCAAAAATGGCAGTCTATCACCCGACTGGGAGTTGCCATTAATAAATGGAGGAACCTTAAAGTTGAGTGACCTTAAGAACAAGGTTGTAATCCTTGATTTCTGGTACAAAGCCTGTGCGCCGTGTCAAAAACAAATGATAGATTTACAAGAACTTCATGATAAATTTGATAAGGATAAAGTAGTCTTCGTTGGGGTAAACACAATAGATGATCCGATTAAGGATAAATTAGTATTATTCCTAAAAAATAGGAGCTTAACTATGACAAGTGTTTATAATGGGAATCAAATAGAAAAGCTATATAATGTATATGCTTCTCCAGCATTATTTATAATTGATGGGAGTGGCAAAATAATATTCTCACTAGATGGATATTCAAACACTTTGATTAAAGACCTAACTGCTGAGATTGAAAAACTTTTGTAATCCGGAATTGTCTATTATCAGCCAACTCAATATGACAGATATTTATCAAGTGTCTGAAGAAGGAATCTCATTGGTAGATTATGCAGGTTTAGAGTATTATCCCTATTAGGGAATTCGAACAAAATAACCGTCTTCAAATTTGTAGCTAATAAATTTATCAGTGACTTGGTATTTATCGTTCACTAATGGAAGCTTGATTATTTCGTGATGCTTATCATAAGTGATCAACTTAATGGGTCGTTCCTTACGATGATAAACTGAAGAGAAATCATATTCCACCCTTAACTTGTTGGTCAAGCCAGCCTTGGTTTTGATCAGTTTTACCTTGTCATTCAATTTAGCATTCGAAATATTAAACACACGGATCTCCTGACTACTATCTTTACCTGAATATATAGAATGGGCAATACCCAGATAATAAACCTTATCCGATACATGGTGACTATATATTCTTGAAAACCACCTACCGGCTTCAAACTTTCCATCCGAAATTACTTTGGAGTACATCTTGCCATTAGCTTTATATTGATATACATTGTAAAATATGTGCATACTTCCGCCAAGTTCTGTATCCCAGGAATAGATCCGGAACAAACCATCTTCCGATGTTGCAATGTTTACACCACATTTCTCAAGTATTTTAAAGTCAGTAGTCAATGTCAAAGGATTCTTAGCATAGGCTAACAACGTATTCTGAAAATCCAGATTAGCCTTTACGAGATAATCACCAAGCTCAATTTTCGGTTCCATTTTTTGTCGTTCATACCAATAATTAATTATTTTGAACTTCAAAACCAACTCTTTCTCCATATCTCTTCCCGTATTGGAAAATACAGGTGCTGCCAGAGCTAAAAATGCAATTGTAAAGAGATACTTTACCATAAGTTTACCTTGTTATTATTAACTAATTTTGATTTGTTACCTAAGCTACACAAGTCTATATCAAATACTTGTTCCTTTGGTGAAAAACTAATATAAATTAAACATGGGGTTTATAAGGTTAGAAACTTTTATTAATGCTGATCCGAAGACAGTTTTCGATCTGGCGCGTAACATTGATTTACATCAGATCTCTACAAAACATACCAATGAAAAGGCAATTGCAGGAAAAGTCTCTGGGCTGATTGAATTAAATGAAACCGTTACCTGGCAAGCGAAACATTTTGGGGTTACTCAGGAATTAACTTCACGGATCACGGAATTTGACGACGGCAAGTATTTTGTAGACGAAATGGAAAATGGAATCTTTAAATCAATCAGACATGAACACCATTTCGAAAGTGTTGATGGTGGAACTTTAATGACTGATATTTTCCACTATGCCGCTCCATTGGGTGTTTTAGGGAAATTAGCAGAGGTCTTGTTTTTGAATAAGTATCTTGAAAACTTACTTATTGTAAGGAATGGTGTGATTAAGGGATACGCGGAGAAAGATTTAAATAATAGGTACTAAATCAAGCGATGACTAATATTTATGGTATTTTTTATTCTATTTAGAACCAAATGTAATTTATTCGCGTTGCTATAATATGGCAGATGTACATTCTAAAGAGACTCGCTCATATAATATGAGTAGAATAAAAGGAAAGGATACCAAGCCTGAATTTTTAGTACGTAAGTTTTTGCATAAAAATGGTTTTCGCTATCGTATTCATGTTAAGAAATTACCCGGTAAACCAGACATAGTCTTGCCTAAACATAAAACAATAATTTTCGTCCATGGATGCTTCTGGCATGGTCATGAAAATTGTAAATACTATATAATTCCCAAAACCAGGACTGACTGGTGGTTAAATAAGATAAATGGTACTATAGCTAAGGATCTGGTAGTAAAGAAACAACTAACAGAAAATGGCTGGAAAGTAATTGAGGTGTGGGAATGTAGTCTTAGGACTGGTGAGCTAGTAAACACTTTAAACAAGATTTTATCAATGATTAAAGATCAATTGTAATACTAAGGCTATTGGCTATTGACTTATCGTTAAATTATAAGTAATTTTCCAACATGTGTACCGACAACTTCTTGCATTTGATAACTAGCGTGTTAAATGAGCTTTCTCTAAGTTTAGAGAATTCTTCTTGCTTTGTCGGAAGTAGATTAATATAATTATTATATAAGTGATGTTGATAGGGAGTAAGAAAGTTCCAATTATAGATTTATTTGCCGGGCCGGGTGGCTTAGCTGAGGGTTTTAGTTCTTTGGTTGACAAAAATAACGAGCGTTATTTTGATGTAAAGTTGTCCATTGAGAAGGATCCTCATGCACGAGAAACATTGAAACTTAGGTCATTTATTAGACAATTTCCACATAAGCAATTACCCAAAGAATATTATCAGTTTCTGCGTAAAGAGATTTCTATCGATGCTTTATATGAATTATATCCTAAGCAACATTCTGTGGCCAATGTGGAAGCATGGGAAGCCACATTAGGTGAAACATCAGAAGATGAAATTGATAAAAGGATTTCAGATGGTTTAAATGGAGAAAAGGATTGGGTTTTGATCGGTGGTCCACCTTGCCAGGCTTATTCTATGGCAGGTCGTTCAAGAGTTGGAGGTATTGATGAAAATGACCATAGAGTTTCCCTATATAAAGAATATTTGAGGATTATTGCAGTGCACCAGCCAGCGGTTTTTGTAATGGAAAATGTCAAAGGCTTACTTTCAGCAAAGTTGGGAGAAGTAAAGATTTTTGATAACATCCTGGCTGATTTAAAGGAGCCTTCTAGCGTGTTTCATGGATTTAACTCACCTGACTACAAGATTCACTCGTTAGTAAAATCTGATGTTAAATCTGATTCCGATTATTTAATTAAGTCGGAATTATTTGGGATTCCTCAAAAGCGGCACCGGGTTATTTTATTAGGTATAAGAAATGATATTGTTGATAAACCTGATACACTTATTGAAAAAAGTAAAGTCTCTTTGAAAAGTATAATCTGCGATCTTCCAAAGATAAGGAGTGGAGTTTACAGGGAGCTTATAGATACTCAAGAAGTCTTTGTTGACGGAGTAATTAAAAAGAAACGAAATTATAAGCCACTTAAGGACTCATTTGAAATTTGGGAAAGTCTTGTAAATAAGTATGCTTCTGAACTTGAATTACTTTTACCAGATGATTTCAGGAAAAATGAAGCATTACCCGAAAAAATAGGTTCTGAATATATACCTTTCGATACGACAATTGCAGAAAATAATATTCTTAGTAAATGGTATATCGATAAAAATATCAAAGGTGTAATAAATCATGTTTCAAGGGGGCATTTAACTCTGGATCTAAAAAGGTATCTGTTTTCCAGCCTTTATACCAGGAAATTTAAAAAGTTTCCTAGGATGGAAGACTATAGGGCTTTTGGAGAAGATCTAATCCCTGATCATGAGAATGCTGAAAGTGGAAAGTTCAATGACCGTTTTCGCGTGCAACTTCCTGATGAACCAGCAACAACTGTGACCAGTCATATTTCGAAGGATGGCCACTACTTTATACATTATGACCCTTTACAATGTAGAAGTCTAACGGTAAGGGAAGCTGCAAGGATTCAAACTTTTCCTGATAATTATTTCTTCTGTGGAAGTAGGACTCAACAGTTTCATCAAGTAGGTAATGCGGTGCCTCCTTACCTTGCTTATCAAATTTCAAAGGTTGTACGTAATCTTTTGAAACAATCTGAAGATTAACAAATTCATTTAAATTATGACGCTCCATGATTAATAAAAAATATTTATCTCCAATTATAAACGACGAATTTCCCGATTTGAAGAATACTCAATTCGAGATTAACGGGCGTGCTGTTTCTCATTTTACTGAGAATACTTTACTTCCTTTTTTGATCTATCAGAACACTACGGATTCTAAAAATAGATTGATACAACTTTTTTTACAGGATAACTCTCCTAGTATCCACTTCCTTCCGTTCTATGTTGCGGTAGGGTTTTACAGAAAAGCTATAGATACAATTTTTTCTGGCAAAAATTTTTCAAATTTAAAGTATGAAGTTGGAAAAAAAAAGGTAACATTCAATGGTAACGTATGCTCAATTACAAACGTCAACTTCTTAAATAAAAGTATAACTCTTTGCTCTGGTACAGGTTTTGTCTTTGAGATTTCCATAGCGGAAGATTTCAGACTAGGCTGGAGATACCCTGAATCTAATGATTTAAGAAGAAAACTTGTAGACTTTGATAAAGTTTTGGGTGCAAGTGATCACAATCTTTTTACCCTGCCAATTCCTAAAGAAGATAAGAATCATGAAGGCATAATTGTATTTACGCCAATATCAAAGTTCGAGGCTCTTTTGCGAAATTTAAAAGTGTCCGGAAGTAGTCTTAACGATTATATCGGTATCCATAGAACAGTATTCGATAACAACTCCCGTAGTATTACTTTTAGACAGATTTCGGGTGCTAAGACTAAAGATCGGTTACCTACTGTGTTAGCTTCTAGAGTGTCAGATTTATTTGCTTATGACAACATTCTATCAGCGGGAAAAGGTCAATATAATCATCTCAAAACTATTATAATCGAAGATTTTGATCTCGAATTACGTTCTTGGGAGCGTAATGGAACATTGCAAGAGAATTTGGAAGCAATGAATGAAATATACTTTAGTAGATTGGGCAAAGGTATAAAGGATATTTACCTAGTGTGTCGAAACAGAAATTTCGATACACATTCTATTTTACTAAAGAATAAAATAACACCGATGACATGGCTTTTGACGCCTCAAGAAACCTCTGAACTTGATGAATCAGATAGTTTGAAAGAAATCGTCATTAAGGAATTTTCTGAGCCGCAGCTTTTCGAATTCGTAGTAGAGATTGAACAAATTCTATTGTTGTGGAAATCATTAAGTGAACAATATTTCTGCAATGGGCAAAGCCTTGATATTGTACTTCGCTTGTATTGCATTAGAGAAAAGCTCAATTCTTTTTATTCTCCCTATACATTTGAACATGGTATAATAGAACTCAAAAAGTTGATCTATCTATTAAAAAGTCAATGGTTTGCTAGTGGTCAAGATGACGGTATTATTGAGCGTACAAAAATATTACTCGACACCTTGATATCTGTTAAAGCAAACCCTTCTGAGCAACTATCATTAGAAATTACCTCATCAATTAATGATAAACACAAATTAATAACAATAATTACAAACAATAAGGATAAAGATGATCATCATTACCTATTATCAATAATTTCACTTACGGAAGTTCCGATAAGATTTTACACGGTTAAGGAGTTTTTGAGTAAAAAACCAGACCATTTTGAGAAACAAGAAAAACTAATTTATTTAGTATGGAATAAAGAGGTCGTAAATAAGTTTTTGACAGAATTTTCTATTCGAGAGCAGTTGTTCCTTATTAATAAAAGAGGGTGTCAATTTTTGAGGACATATTCCTTATCTGCATGGAGGTCTATTTCATCGATTAGCACAACTATAGAAAAGTATGGTTTGCTAAACATTGAAAATATCGGTTGTGTTGAACAAAAAAATCCATTTCCAAAAAACATCACATTTATTGATAAAGTTATTGAGCTTGATCAAGAGCATGAGATTGTTCCTCTCCCAGAACTCGAGGAATCAATCGTGCAAGTAGTATCTAAAATTAGGGAGAGAAATACAACTAACTATCTTGAAGAGGCTTCGGTAAATGTTTTTTTTGAAGATGGGAGTTATTTATCCTTTGCTGAAAATAGATCGGTATTCTATTATGATGAGCAGTCAGGTGACACAACTGCTGATTTACAGAAAGAAGTAAAAAATCTGGAGGAAAATGATCTTATTATTGTTCCAAAAAATAAAATTGAAATCAAAAAACTCCTAAATGACACACTATCTGGAAACGAGGATTTCGCTACTTATGTTTCTAATGACCTTGAGTGGCGTTATAAATTAGAGAGTTACATCATTAAATCGGTTGGTGATTTGAGTCATTTTCGAGAGAGATTAAAAGATAATGGGATAAAAATTGAGGCTGATATTACTATTAGAAATTGGATAGAGGGAGAAACCTTGGAGCCTAGGAATTTTAATAATATACTTTTAACACTAGCTAAAATGTCCATTATAGACTCGGAGAAAGCTTCGATTTATCTGAAAGGAGCAAAAGTCTTGAAAAAGTTAAAATCAACTTTTATTCGAACAGCCATGCAAAAATTAATATATAGCCTGAAAGGAATAAATTTTAATGCAATTGATGAGCTATTTGATGAGAATTTGTTGAATAGTTTTCTAGATCATGTGGAAATGAAGAAAGTTCTTGTTGTGATTGGAGGTAAAAATGCCTATTAGTCCATCATCAATTCAAGGATATTCATTTGGCTCTAGGGCAGAACGTCAAATATATGATTATGCTGTAAAGGAGGGGGCATTTAAAGATCCTGCAACATATCTTTTTCATTCTCTTTCGATAATAAATACAGGCAACAAAAAAGTTAGAGCAGAGATAGATTTTGTTTATCTTGATTGCGACTGTATTTTATTCTTTGAAGTTAAAGGGGGGCAGATAAAATATGATTCCTCCCACAATCAATGGTATGTCATGGGAGGTACGGAAAAGGGAGATCCTTTCAAGCAAGCTTATGATGGACTTTTTCATACTCGAGACAAATTAATTCCTAATTTATTCAAGGGGATGGCGGTAAGTAATAGCCTAGTTTTTGGTGTGGGTGTAATTTTTCCAGATTGTCTAAAACCAGAACTTTTCACTAAGTATCAGGTCTCTAACATGGAATACAATCCAGCATTAATTTTTGATTTCTCTGATAGTAAAAAGACGAATTCTTTTGGTAAATATATAGATAGAATAAAAAAATACTGGTTTTCCCACCCCCAATTTACAGGGAGAACAGGCATTAGCAGAAAGGAGTTAACCAAAATTGCTGATTTCTTTAGACAAGATCTGCAATTTAAGCTGCCTGTATCTGATCTTATAATTAGATCAACGAAAGAAGTTTGTCATTTTACTGCTATGCAGATGTACATTCTAGATACAGTTGAATACAATCCTGCAAGGGGCGCATTAATAACCGGTGGACCAGGAACAGGTAAAACAGTTTTGGCATTAGAGCTACTAAGAAGATCCCTAGCCGCTGGAAAGAAAACACTTTTTATATGTTTCAATAAAAATCTAGTTGAATACCTGTCTTTAAAGATAGATTCTATGCATCTTAAGGGAGAGTTTGAATTACGGAATTTACATAGTTTGCTTTGTGATCGCTCCTATATTCATGCTGATACTCCTGTAGTAGAGGATTCTTACGATTTCTGGACGCGAAAGCTGCCACTTTTTTTTAGTAGAAATCTTAAAAAAGAGTTAATAGGAGCTTTTGATTATCTTATTGTAGATGAGGGACAGGATATTATGAACGAATATCAGATAGAAGCACTTGGTAAACTGGTAAAAGGCGATTTAGAAGGTGGACAATGGACAATATTTTTAGATAAAGAATATCAGAAAATATTCAATGAGCATCCTGAAGAATATTTCGAATATCTTAGAGAGGCTTATTCCTGTATTATGATCCCATTATCACTTAACTGTAGAAATACGCTGTCTACTATCATTAGTGCTTCACTACAGACTGGACTTGCAAAAATGCCCTGTTTGAGGATAGAGCATAATTGGAAAAGCATTATTAAATATTTTGGCTCTGACAATGAATTGAAAAACTTAGTAGGCGAAACAATTGCAAAGCATTCAAGTGATGGGATTGAATTGAAAAATATAACAATACTCTGCTACGAGTCAAAGCAAGTTTATGAAATGCAACAATTCATAGGAAGTAGTAAGTGTCACCTATCTGCAATTTCTACAGAGATGAAAATAAACGTGCTCACGATACAATCCTACAAAGGGCTTGAAAATGAATTTATATTGATTATCGGTCCAAGCAACTACGAGCCTATTGAAAAAAAACAGATGCAGATGATTTATATGGCGAATACTAGGGCTTGCTCTCAGAGTATTCTTTTTATAGATAGAAAATATAAGGGATTATTAGAAGAAAATATTTAGTAGATATTGTAGTATTAGTAAAGAGATTATATTATGAGTAAAGAAATCAGAAATAATATTTTGCAAGAAGTTGAACGTGTTCTTTTAGGACCGATTGGTGGTGAACAAGAGTACCTTGAAAATAATCCACTAGATTTTTATACTGTTGGGGTGCTTTATCCAACTTTAAACCGAACTATCGACGTAATTGATGATAGCCCAGAAGCGGTTTCATGTTTGCAGGTAGATGAAGAGGAGGAGGATCGGGAATTTGATTTAACACAACAAGAGAAACAAAGTTCAAGGGCGCTTAGGTCAAGAGATGAGGGAGCTTTAAATGATGAGGAATCACTGGAGCTTACAACAAAATTTAGACCATCGGCAGCCGGTATTTCGGTACTTATTGAAAAGGGATCGAAGCTAACAATAGAAATATCATTTGCCAAATATACCCGTTCTATTGTGGAGAGGCTGAAGAAGAGTGGCTCAGGCGAAATTGAGAGAATAAGTGTTTTCAATAGGACGCCAACCGCGCTGTTATTGGAATACGAAAATGGAGTTTTGAATCCTGGTAGCCTTGTTTTAAAGCGTAATGGTGTAAGTGAAAGTTTAATATCTGAGGGGAATTATTGCATATCTATCGTAACTAGACCCTACAAGTCTGCGGAAGGTTCAAGTCATTTAGAAATAAAGACATTTACAATTATAAATGCCTACTCGGTTAAATCTTTTGCTGACCAGAGGGAGGTTGTTGATTGTATATTTCAACCTCGTATACTCATTGAAAACGGGGTAGGTTTTGCCTCATTTGAAGACTTTTCAAACCATGATACAATGGAAAGGGAGGATCTCAATTTAAAGCTCTTATATCGGAATTATCTATCTTATGCTTTAGGTCATGGTATCTCTGTGGAATGGTCTGGTGTAGAAGGGCTGATTACACGAGCTGAAACAAAAGTTATTCCTGTGGAAAAAGTGAAAGGGGTTGATCTAAGTCCTTCTGATTATAACGGCAAAGAAATTCTTTTTATGAAGAATCTGGCTGGAGAATCTTTGAATTTAAGTTATAGATGGGATCATGTTAATAAAGAGTTAAGAGAGTTTGTTAAAAGCTATCGTGACTGGATCGTTAGGCAAAATGAATACATAGATCGATCGAATCACAATCTTTCTGATCCGCTGGTAAAGGTAGCAAGAGAGAATTTGGATAAATGCATGGACCTATTTACCAGAATGGAAGATGGGATCAATATTATCAGTGAGGACGGAGATATCAAAAAGGCATTCGAAGATGCTAATCGGGCAATGTTCATGCAAAGGGTTATGGCAGATTTCAGTAAGCATAGAAGAGATCAAAAGCGAATTTTATCCAATACAGACAACCTTGATGACCCACTCCCAGAATATGATCTTGTTCCTTTTAATGCTGGATCCAATGAGCT
The DNA here is from genome assembly GCA_040393085.1 of Pedobacter hiemivivus. Lineage (GTDB taxonomy): Bacteria > Bacteroidota > Bacteroidia > Sphingobacteriales > Sphingobacteriaceae > Pedobacter > Pedobacter hiemivivus_A. The sequence continues at coordinate 13,087 of JBEBUV010000050.1, forward strand.
TTGGGAGAATGGTAAACTTCAAATCTCTCAGGCGAGTGATAGAGGAACATTGGCAAAATGGCGTCCATTTCAGCTGGCCTTTTTACTCTCCCAAATTCGAGGAATATATAAGCCTGAATCCAAGGATCGTGAGACAGTGGATCTTATTTGGTTTCCAACAGGTGGTGGTAAGACGGAAGCTTATTTAGGTTTGACTGCATTTACTATATTTTATAGAAGACTGAAAGCAAAGAATGAACTTGGCAACCCTGATAATGGTGGCGGCGTCTCTGTACTTATGAGATATACACTTCGCTTGTTGAATAAACAGCAGTTTGAAAGAGCTGGTATACTTATTTGTGCATGCGATTTGATAAGGTCATCAGAACCATTGAATTATGGTAGACAAAGAATATCTAATGGCATATGGATGGGATCATCAATGACACCTAATAACATTGTTGATCAGGTTAAAGCGTACAAAGCATACATTTCTGATACAAACGCAGAAAGGGGAACAGATAGTTCAAAACATTCTCCACCTATTCTCTCATGTCCTTGCTGTGGTAATCGCTTGATAAAGGAAAATGGGATAGGAAGATGGGGATATTTTCAAAGAAAAGATATTAGGAATCGTCCAGAAGGCCCTTATTTAATAGAATGTACCAATACCAAATGCGATTTTCATGTTACGGATAAAAAAAGTTTATTATGCCTCCAGAAATGTTTACCTATTTATGAGGTTGATGACGTGATTTATGCGGAAAGGCCAACACTCTTATTTTCAACAGTCGATAAATTTGTTCAAATGGCATGGAAAAGTGATTGTTTCCATCTCTTCAACCTAGATTTTGAATCTGGAAAATTAGAGAGACTGTATCCATCACCCGATCTTATTATACAGGATGAGCTTCACTTGATTAGTTCAGCATTAGGGACAATATATGGTGTGTACGAAATTGTGATCGACAAGTTATGCATGGAAAAAAATGGCAATAAGTCTAAGATTGTAGGAGCTTCCGCTACTGTAAGAAACGCAGAGGAACAATGCCGAAGATTATATGCGAGAAAGTATTTTATGCAATTTCCCCCACCGGGGATTGATGCTGATGATTCATTCTTCTCAAAAAAAATATCTGGTGAAGATCCAAAGGATCGAATGTACGTAGGGTTCATGACATCAGGAACCACCTCGAGTACAGCATTGATCAGACTAACATCAGTACTATTGGAACGAATTCCTACACTGAACTTTGACAACAAGCAGTTAGATGACTATTACACCATTGTGGTTTACTTCAATGCACTAAAAGAACTTGGTAAATTCAGAACTTTTGTTGCAGATGATATTGTAGCCTATAGAAAATTACTAGCTAATCACTTTAGGACTTTTATTAAACCTTTCAATCATTCTGCGTTGTGTGAATTATCCAGCGCGATGAATTCTGAAGAGATTACTTCTGGATTGGATAGACTAGAAAAAGTTACCCTTCCATCAAATATCAACACAAATACTGTTCTTTTAGAAAAGTTGTTTTCTTTGGGTATTCGAACTTTTGGATCCATGGTAACTGCCAAGGGAGCTTTATGGGGAGAAGTGAAATCTGAGGAATTTTTTACTAAGATTGGATTGCAGTATACTGGCATTAATCAAGTTGATCACCATAACTTTATCGATTTGGTAAAATCCTTATTAGAGCAAGAGGTTGAGCCCATACAAATAGCTCCTGCTACAAATATGATTTCCGTTGGCGTGGATGTACCTCGTTTAAACACAATGATAGTGAATGGACAGCCAAAAACCTCTTCAGAATATATACAAGCTAGTTCAAGGGTAGGAAGAGAAAAGCCGGGAATAGTTTTCACCTTTCTTGCTCCGACAAAAAATAGAGATAGATCGCACTACGAACGTTTTAAATCTTTCCATCAGGCATATTACTATCACGTAGAATCAAGCTCAGTTACTCCATTCTCTGGGCCAGCTTTGGAAAAAGTACTTCCTACTGTCCTTATTGCATTAAGTAGGAGTATATTTCAAAATGGTGATAGAACAGCACTGCAGGCTTCTCAACCTGCATACCGAAGTTTCATATCAGAGCTTTTGAGTGAGATAATTTCTCGTGCTGCAGTTGTTTATTCTAATGATGGTATTGCTGAGATTACTAATACCATAAGAAGAATAGAAGATGATTTCTTTAGAAGAATAGACTTAAGTGGTGCAGGGAAAAGATTCGCTAATTATTCCCATTTCAGTACTTATGACCAGAATGGTCATATTAGAATCACTTTAGAAAATAATCTATCAGTTTATAATGCACCGTCTCAGTTAGTAGATACAATTTTAAAAGACCATATTCCGACCATGCAAACGCTCAGAAATGTTGAGTCATCATCAAGGATTGCAATAAAACATAACAACTCATGAACTTCGACATAAGACAATCACAAGCTATTCATACTTGGCCTACCGGGGGCATAGTTGATTTTCCTCAATTATCTCTTATCATGCTCTGTCATGATGATAATAGGGACGATTGGGGACTTGCACCAACGGTTAATAATGATGAAAATACCCGTAGGGTCATCAACGACGCGAGGCTCGCTGAAGCATTTCGTGTAAATTCATTTGTCGTTCCGCCCATTGTTGATGGAGTTAGTACAGCAAGGGTTTTTGGAATCAGATTTCCTAGTGTAAATTATTGTCCGAAATGTGGTCTTATAGAAATTACTAATAAGTCCAGAGGTGAGGAGAGGGGAAACACTGGGCGGAGTCACGATGCTAAGATGAGTCCATATAGTTGCAAAGCATGCTCCACAGAGGGGAAAGGCCCAATATTAGTTCCTATGCGTTTCGTAATGGCAACTGAGGACGGTTTTCTAGATGACTTTCCTTGGGACTGGTACGTTCATCGTTTTCAACCGGATGAAATGGGACAAGGGCACAGACTTTTTTATGCTTCAAAAGGTGGATCAGCCAGTTTGGCTGATATCACTATAACAAGTAAAAGAGTGGATAATTCAACTGTTGCTTGGGTCTCTTTAAGTGAAATCTTTGATCAGAAAATTTTCGCGAAGAGTTATGGTGAAATTGGTAATTATTTGAACTACGTTAATGGGTGGTTATCTAAGCCATGGAAAGGATGGGGGAAAGACGGTACCTACCATAAAGAAAACGTAATCATGCCTTCTGCCTCGGAAATCTGGGAGGGGGAGGAACTCTCCACACTTGCTAAGTCACGTTTCCCAAGAACAATTCAGAGAGGTGCTGGAAACATTATATTTCCAATTGTCTACAGTAGCATCCTTCTGCCTGAATCTACCTACCAAAGCCAATGTCCACAAGATGTAGCTTTAGAGATGATCAATTACATGAAAACTGCTGTTGATATTAGTCCAGATGAATATGAAAACTATACAACAACTCAGTGGAGAGATCATTTTCTTGAAAAGGTAAACCTTAGGTGGGGAAAGAAAATTCAAGATCTTGGCTACAGTAACTTCAGCATAATTAATTTTATTAAAAAACATTTCGGTGAAGACACGGGGGCACGTTTTGGTGACAGAGCAGAGCTTCTTCGCTCTCAAGAATATCAAGCTTTTACTGGTGATGTCTTCTCAGATGCAAAAATCTGGTTTGAGAAGCGAAAAATTGCTGGCGATCGTTATAAAATTAATAAATTAGGTGTGCCAGTCTTAGACTCTGTTATATTAATGGATAAACTTTCTGCTATCAAAGTATTGAAAGGATTCACAAGAATCAAGCCGTTGATGACCGAGGAATTGATATTTGCCGACCATCGTGATGATCTTTCCACTTTTCAGAAAGCGCAACTGGCTCAGATCCAAGATGCGAGGAGATACCCTGACAGAACTGATCAACTTCCTGCTGTAGAAGTCAGAGGAGAGGGTATTTTCTTGAAGTTTAACCATCAGTTGTTAAACTCATGGTGCGCAGATTATCCTGACAGTAGGTTAGAAACTATAAACTCCAATCTTTTACAAGCAAACATTGATTTCCACCAAAACAATGAACCTCTGAATAAGCGTTACCTTTTTCTTCATACTCTTTCCCACGCTATATTGAAAGAACTTGCAGAGGATTGTGGATATGGCTTATCTTCATTAGCGGAAATTATCTATTGTAGTAAAGATGAAATGGTCGGAACCGAAGAGGAAATGAATGGTATTTTGATATACACAACGACTTCAGATGCAGAGGGGTCACTAGGGGGCCTAGTTGAAAAGGGAACTCCCTCATATTTTTCTTCTATTATATTAAGAGCTGTAGAAAAGGTGCAATGGTGTTCATCGGATCCTCTTTGTATTTCTACCAATGGTGGGCAAGGCTTCTTAGGCTTGAATTTAGCAGCCTGCTATTCATGTGTTCTCTTGCCCGAAACTAGCTGTGAAAAGATGAACAAATACCTTGATAGGGCTACACTAATTGGAACGTTGGAAAGAAAGGATTATGGTTTTTTTAATAGAACTAATAGTTTGAAATAGATAAACCAATAGATTCTGTGTCATTTAGATTAGCATTGTAATTGACATGAAATCTGTACGTAAAACGAAATACAAAATCCTGGTTTGACGAGGCAATATATTCTGGACTTGAAAAGGAGGTTGGATGTTTTGTCTCAATACTGTATTTCCGAAATGAGTCTAGACCTTTGTGAACCTAAGGTTTATGTAGTAGGCTGTCCATAGCAAAATGAACACCTACTACATTTTATACTCAAAAATTTAAGATAGAAAGGATTCCTACATAAAATTAGATTCTTCTAAACCTCAATCGATAGTTATCATTCTGAATGCTAAATTTTTGGTTATTAAATAATGTCTCGGACTCATCTAATATAAAAAGGTCGGGGTATCTCCTAATAGCTGGGATTGCTTGAGAAATATTTTCAACAGTGATGAGTTCGTATTCCGTTTGATGATTAATGGCAAAATCAAGCTCATTGTTGGTCATGATAAACCCTAATTCTGGTCTCACTATACACTTGACTTCTACATAGTTGAGTTTTCCATTTCGAGTGTATTCAATGTCATATCCATGACCATCATTACCAACTATATTAGTCCCCGATCTGCGCCCATTCTCTGATTTCCAAACTACCGTTTCATCTGGATACTGTAACTTCAGTAATTGATACACTAAGTGCTCAGCCATGAAGCCGATTTTTTCAGGGGCATGCTGTTCTTTTATATCGTAATCATGTGAAATTATTCTACCTGTCCCATTTGGTGTCATTCCATCGATTTTGAATGCATATGGGCTAGTTTGTTCAACTGTTTCTATAACCAATGTTTCATAATCATATTGCTTATTCATAGAGTCAGATATCTCTGAATAACTCTGTAAAGAGAGTACAGTTTCGCCTATTTTTTTGTTACTGTTATTTACTATTTCCACCGTTTCATATTGGTTAAGTAGTTCTACCAATTGGTCATATTCTTTGAACAAAATTAAACTCTTTTTTTCCAATGATAACAAGTCTTCCTGAATACTCATATCAATATTCAGAGTTTCAAAATCTGTAATATTTTCTTGATATTTTTTATTTACATCCCATCCGTCTGGTACAGAATGATTATTAAGTAGAATACCAAATTCGACTAAAATTTTCTGGTGAAAACTTTTATTCAAATCTTCCAAGAAACCATCATCTGTATTGTAATGGATATTAGTGTAAGCATTATAGAGGTGAAAATATTTTGATTTCTCACTTAAATCATCTGATTTTTGTAAGTTCTCATACAATAAGAATGAAAACAATGAAAGAGAACTGACGACAAAATGATTAATCTGTTTCCTGAATAAAGGGCTGAAATCAAGTTCTATAAAACGACTTTGAAAGAGTTCTAGGTCAATCTCGTTTACGGTGATTAGTTCATAAGCAGCAATTAAAAATTTTATTGAGTTAGTCTGAAGGAAAGACTTTTCATCAATTAGAAACTCTAGGGAGTTGTTTTGTACTTCTAAGTGGTCAGTGACTAATTTTTTTAGATTGGACTCTGTTAAGTCCTGTTTATCAAGGTTAATACTTTTTGTGTAGAATATTGCCCTCCAAAAATTCCCACGTTGGTCGGTATCTAGATTAAGTAAGGTTCTTGAACGATGTAATTTATTGGGCCCCTCTATCTGGACTTCATGAAAGAATAACTCTTCTCGATCCTGAGGATTCCTTGAGAAAAGTTCTCTAATAAATGAACGATCCTGATCCGTACGAAATATTGTAGAAAAGATTTCAGCGACTATTTCGGCAAAATTCAGATTACGACGCAGGTCTTGTAACGATGTTTCTGAAGCCGGTACCTTGATATAGAAAACCGGAGTCGAATCTTCACCTGCAATAACAAAATCAAAATCCTCAAGTGAAAACTCCTTGTTGTGTATGTCACTGTGGTATTGTCCATTAAGCTCAGTGACAATAGATACTTCCATTTTTTTTAATCTACGAAGTATTTGATCCGAACTATCCTTTTCCACCATCAAGCCATATACTATGCCCTTGAATAGTTTGATCTCATATTTAAATTTTGTATCCAGTGTATGAACAAGTGGGATACCATGTATAGTAAATTTAAGATCGTTTAAAGGCAAAACACCAAAGAACTCTTTCACTTTTTCAACTCCTTGTTTTCTGTCAATGGAAATCAAGTTAAACTCTGAAGTTATGCTGTTTCCATATTTTTTAGTGTCTAGGTATCTTGTCGAGGATATGGCTTTGTACGCTTGTTTTCCAGCAGTCGTACACCATACTTGTCCATTAATAATAAAGTTCTTATAGGCTAAACTGGAAGTATCCAGTTTAGCCTTTTCAAAATTGCTTAAGATTTCGCGATAAAGTGATTTTGCAATTTTACCCTCGATGTCATTGTCCTTTAAATTGGATAACATTGTATATAATTGATGTGTAGATAAGCTACCCACGTCATTATGTACACCAACTAAGCGAAGGAGAGAATAGATTGTCTCGTCACTAATTTCCAATAGGCTTTTCAATGATTTGGAATCAATATTGGGATATGCTAATAATGGGGTAAGTAAATCGCCTAATTTTTTACTCATACAGCAATTTTCAGGCGCAGCACAATCCTTTCCTAATGGAAGCCAACTGCTTGATTTGAACATCCACTTTATATAGTTTGGCATTTTCGGGTATACTGAAGCTGAGGAACTGCCCTTGGTTACTAACATTGCATGACTGTAACTATCGTAGGAGGACTCGATCGCTCTTTTAAGGTTATGATCTCCATAAATCCATGAGAATATACTGATATGGTCAGCATAGGCTAGAATCCTATCAAGGTTATCAATACCCATCAAATAGAATTCTATAATTCCCGCTTCTGCCTGGTGTCTGTTGGTATAACTCGTTCCCTTTAAAAGATGGTTGTAATTGTATTCAGTTAAAAAGTAATCCTTGTATTCTCGGTAATCAGGATGTCCAACTTCTATTTTTATATTTTTGATTTGAGGAAGAGTATTTACTCCAAGCCATTCAAAGTAATTTGTAAGATCTGAGATAGATTCAATTTCAAAGTGCTCAGATGAGGCCAAAAATAAACCTTGTTCAAACCCCATTAAGGATTCAGTAAGAGGTTTGGCATAATCGCTTCCAAAATAAAGGTCACTAATTTTACAAATATCCATTTTTCGGTTAATGACTTGAAGATTGGCATATTTAGTTTCCTTTCTTAAGAATTCATTCCTTGCAATTTGTACCTTTCTGATTTGGTAAAGATTTTGGTGGAATTTAATTACATTTTCAGATGTCGGTGTACTGAGATATACCTTTTGTAATATTGTTGAAAAAGCATCAAACGTAAACCTGTGTAGTTTAAAGGGAGAGAGCCTGGAGTCAAGATAATTGTAATCTTCTATTTTATGGAATTCTAGCATTTTATCAGCTAACTCACGATCCATAAACGATACTTCTACTTCTTCTGGTAGATATAATGGCTGATCACTAAATTCAGTTGGCAAAAATATTTGTTTATTCCAGGGAATAGCCATTTTATTACTATCACGGAAGATAGGGGATAAAGAACTAAAATCATCCTTAAGCTCTTGGAGAGATTTATTTCTACTTTTCAAGAATGTAGTGATTAAAATGCAAAGCAACTCTGCATCTGAATCAATGCGATTACTTATAATACGAGCAAAATTAGCTGAATTGAAATGGCGTAAGCCTAATGCTCTGATTAGATTTATAATTTCAGTATCTTTGGTATGTAGCAATAAATGGTTGACATCAGTTCCAATCAAATAATTAGCAATAGGCTCTTCATAAAATACGGTGTAGTCTGTGTAAGTTTGATAATGACCATTTACAGAAGGAAATACTTCAACCTGTTTAACAGCGTCCAAGAGAAAGTCAGAGAACTTTGTCTGGTTGAAGATATTACTCAAAATGTCCTTGTTCAGACAGAGTATTTTTAACCCCTCATATGATGATTTAGAGGTGCTTCTCTGGACGATTTTGACTGCTGTACTTGACATTAACTCAGCAAGTCTATGCAGCATGAATTCATTATAACCATCTGGGTCAGTTACTAAATGGTTCCTGTCTGGACTTAATTCAAATGTACCATGTGCTAAGCCAGGGAATTCAAAGCGCTCAGCAGTTTTAAAGTAGCTGTGCAAGATACCTGAGTGCATCCTAAGGTCATCCGTCCAAGCAATCTTGAGTTCATAATTCTTGCCCATATGTGCTCCTCTATGACAATTGATGTTCCAAGTGACTTTACTTTCTTTCTTTTCATTATTGACTGTTATCTCAATCTGGCCACTGCTTTCTTTTTTTTTCTTTAATATTTCGTTCCTAAGGGGACTTTTAAGAACAATTTCTTCGAGATTATTGAGAAATAATAGTGTCTCACTATCAACTAAAGTCATGATTTGTTTTTGCACATCATCACGGATATCTTCTTTAAGTTTGATAGTTATAACGGTGTCAAATATCTCTGAAAGGGGAGGATGCACTTCAGAGATAGCAGGAACGCGTAAGGTAGCTATAGGATAAGGTTCTTCTATTTTTGTACTGATGAATTCCTTCACTGAGTTATTTTGATACATGACGTTTTCCAAAAAGCTGATAGCATTTTGTCTTGAAAAAACTAGATTGACTTCACCACTTGAAATAGTAATCTCTTGTGCCCAGCTTAAAATCGACCTGAAACCCAGTCCTTTTTGACCGATCATATTCTGTTCCATGACTTTAGGGCTCAAGTTGCTATATAGAATACTTTCTAAACCTCCTTTTGAAAAGGCATGGCCATGGTTTGCAATGGTCAATATATCATCTTCCAGAGCGATTAGTACTTTCTTTTCACAACCATTCTTACCGGCAGCATCATCCGCATTCTGAAGCATTTCAAGTAGTTGACGTCCATTATAAGAATAGATGTTTTCTTGTTCGTGATTATAATTTTCGATAATTAGCTGTGGTGATTCTATGTACTGTTTCTCTCTTATTTTAAGAGTATCTATTGCAAATTGATGTAAATCTGAACGCATTCTTGTTAATTTAGTTGTTTGTTTTTCGGATTACCGAATGTTTTGCTGCCGTTTAACTGAAAGTAAGTTTATTAATCCGGATCTGAAGATAGCTAAGTAAGAGTATTGAATGAGAAAGGGGAAGACATTAAGAGTTTGTTTTTGTAAAAAGCCTCTCTCCTCACAGCAATGGCTATTAATTACGAATCATTAATTAGGATTCAATTTTGTTCTTAGTTTGTTATCCATTATTGCTAAGTATTTCATTCCTGAGGGATCATATATTTTTGTTTGGTCTTCAATCTTCAATGCTGAATGAAGTGCATTTGCAAATCCAATGGAACCCCCAATAACAGCACCTACAGTACTATTTGTTTGAGTAAAACCATAAGCAGCTCCAACTAAACCACAAACATTTCCGAATAATATGTTTCCAATTTGACTTTCTTTGAATCTTGCTAATAACTGATCTTTATTGTAATTAAGTTCCCTTATCTTTTCGTTTAATAACTCCTCACTATCATATTTAGAATCTAGAGCAATTTGTTCAACAATACTTCTCAATGCAATTAATTCTCCACTATACCGTTCTTTTAGTCGCATCATTTTGGATAAGTTAAGTTCCAATGGATAAGGTATTATTCCGTTTAATATCTTATCTCTTCTGATTTTCGCCTCATTCGTTGATAGAGGCTTATTGTATGACATATAAAACGGAAGATTTAACGGTCTATCAGTCACTGGAAGAAGTTCTAACTTGCTTGCAATTATATTCGATAAATATGACATTAAATATCCAGCAGTATAATTTTCAACTTCATACCAAGCGCCTTCTATATGCTTTGCAAGCCCTAGTTGTGCCAAGTTATATAATAGTTGGTCATTAAATTTTAGAGCATTTATGTTTGATGGAGAAAACTTCTTATTACTTATTCGAGTTTTGTCTTCTTGATTACGAAAAAGCTCTCTCTTTTTTTCAATTTGATAATATCGTCCCTTTATGAAAGCTATAAAAGGTTCCACAAGAGAGTACGGATTTTCCAATACCTGGATCGGATTTAAAGGAGTAACAAGCTGTTCTCTCACTAATTCTAACATAAATGGTTCATAATGATATTGTGGTTCGTAGAAATATTCGTCAGGCACAATTGAACTAATGCTATCATAATAGAGAAGTGTACGGAATGTCCATTCTGACTTTGGAAGGTTTATATATGGGAAATAAAGTAAGTGAGACATATTTTAATTTATAAATATTCTTTAATAAACATTCTTTTAGATTGTAGATCCATTGCCTACTAAAACAAGGCAGTAATTCTAATGAATCTTTCAGTAACTCCCTTTTTCAGGAATACAATACCTAATTCCACCTCTCGGATTTTTCATATCACCTTTATACCTTGGTATCAAATGGCAATGGAAGTGAAACACAGTTTGCCCTGCAGTTTCGCCGCAATTCATGCCAATATTAAAGCCGTCAGGCTTATATCTCTCTAACAACAATGACTTTGCCACCTCAATAGTATCTATAAGGCTATGCTGCTCCTCGATCGTCAAACTGAAATAATCGGCTCTAACCAAATTCGAAATGATCAACAAATGCCCTGGCGAAACAGGGTAGGCGTCTTCAATTATGAAGAAATAATCATTATGATATATGATTTTGTCCTTTGGTATACTTAAAAAATCTTTCATTAAAAATTGCCTGCTAGTTCAACTTCTGGTTTCCATTTCTGAATGCTTAATCCTAATGCTAAGTTATACTGTTTTTCTAAAAAACTAATGCGTTGCTGGCGAGTGTTGCCAGTTTGATTGATAATAGTTTCTGCTAAAGGATGCTTGCTTTCAATATAGAATTCATTTCTGTTAAAAAGCCTTTCAAGAAAGCGTTTTTCAGGTATTCGGGCACTCTTATGCTTGTTTGTCTTTGCATCTGCAAGTACTAGGTTCCAAACGCCATTAATATTAGTGTCCGCATCAATATGATAAAGCTTATTAGTATGTGGTAAGAAATGATCAACAGCACACATATTTGTCGAATCATTTTTACTAATAGAAATATTCTGAAAAGAGTAAAAACACTTACCTTTTTGATAGCCATTCAATGCATCGCGTACAGAGGTAATATTTACTCTTCTCATTGCGTTACTTTGTACAAATAGTAATTTGTCATCCTCACTATATTGAACCTGTAAAACGTTTCTATTGACCTCTAAGCTCCATGCCGTTTCCACTAATTTCCATCTAGCTTCGACTTCTTGTTCCAGGTTTTTATATTGAAAAGTATCACGTAATTTCAATAGGCTATCGGTAATTATGATCTCTTTTTTACCCTCAACGAAGTTCTTTTCATAAAAAGGAATGGGGATAACACCGCCGTTAACGTTTTGGAAAGCATCTATTACATTTACAAAACCCAACCTTTCGGTATCCCTATATAATTGATCTACACTTATTTTATTGTTGATATAGTCCCGACAACTACTTAAATATTTGCTGCTTTGCGAATTGCCTTGTTTGTCATTAACTTTTAGATGCTCTACTATATAACTAGAAAAAGGAACGGCGAGATCAGCCAAACTAATAGTTGTCTTTTGAGCATCAATTAAGTCAATCAAAGCCTTAGCAAAGGCAAACTTATATGTGGCAGAATTCTTTCCGAATAAAATCAGTGATCTCCACTGGGATTCTAAAGAGGGGTCGTTAATTTGAAACATTGTACTCATGAGGAATCAAGGTACAAATATTTGGGGTCAAATCCAGAATATTGGAATGAAAAGCATTTTATGGAAATTGCTAATTATTATACATGTCGAAAATATAATAATGACATGGTTATTCAAATATAATACTAAAAATATTAGTATTATATTTGAGGCTTAAACCATTCTTATTCTGGCTCTGTATAAGCTAAGTTTAAGGGAAATTAAGAAAGGAGCAGTTTGAAAAAAAGACTTAGATATACAGCTGATGGCTATCTCTGGCAACTGGAGTATCGGGATACCATTAAATTATTGCAGGAAAAGATAGTGTTATTTTTAAGGCTCAATGAGAAGCTTCGAAACAATATTGCTAATAAACATCGTTTTGTGAACAATACGGTAGAAGCTATAGAGATTAACTTGCTAGAGTTCTCTGAAGCTTATCGGAATAAGTTTATTGATCCGGATTTGGAAAGATACTGTCTGAGCTTTATTGAATTGATTGCTCCGGTATTGATAGGTTTTTTAAACGAGGTTGGTTACGGGGCTCTGGCTTTTACCTTTAGGTTTAGATATGGCACTCGTAAATTTGAAAAAATCAAAACGATAATGGTGCAGGGCGAAAATATAGGAAATCAAAATTAGTCTTACTTATTCATCAAAAAGTTAGCATATTATTTTCCAAGTAACGCACATGAATTTGATTGAAAACCACAGTAGTAAATGGTGTCGGGCTATATATTTGTCCAGTTTACCCACCTTAATTGTCGTATCCACACAGCAACTATACCATGTTTATTGACGAATTTTATGTTTCAATAAACATCAATATTATGAGAAAGATAACTGTTCTATCATTTATCACCATAGATGGGGTGATGCAGGCACCAGGCGGTCCAGAAGAAGATACATCTGGCGGTTTCCGCTACGGCGGTTGGACCGCTCCTTATACTGATGAAGTTTCTGGTCAGCTTATGCAAAAACAGATGGTTCCCGCTGATCTACTTCTTGGCAGAAAAACATTTGAGATTTTTGAGGGTTATTGGCCTAAACATGCTGACTATTGGCCTGGTATAAATGAGGTTACAAAGTATGTTATATCTAATACCATGGATAAATCAGATTGGCAAAACTGTGTGTTCTTTACAAGTGTGACAGACATAGAAAAACTAAAGAATTCAGAAGGGGCCGACATCAAAGTCTGGGGTAGCAGCGAGCTAGTTCAGCTTCTCTTAAAGCATGATTTGGTAGACGAATTTTGGCTTAACATTCACCCTGTGCTACTTGGTAAAGGAAAAAAGCTGTTTAACAATGATGCGGTTCCTGCAGCATTTACATTAGTGGAGAGTGTTGTTAGTCCAAGTGGAGTAATTATGGCAAATTATAAACGGGCTGGAGAAGTTAAAACAGGTACTGTTGATGCCTAAAGTAAATAATGCCCGATAATAAACCCACTCATACCTATATTTTACACCGCCACTGGATACATAATTTAGTGGCAGTGTTGTTTTTAAAATAATGATTCCAGGAAATAAAAGGATAAAGATATTTTATTAAGGCCGCAAGAGATCTTGCGGTTTTTTTATATCCAAATTCTTTGGTTTCTCTCTCCTTTTGATTTTTGTTTTCTCTCTCCCAGGGGGAGAGAGAAGTGAATGGTGTTATTAAATATGTTTTATTGTGGATGCTGGGTTAAATGTTGCTTAACTTAGCTCTTAATCTTAATAAAATGGATATCAAATTGTTTGAAAGCAAGCGTATTCGTTCTGAATGGAGCGAAACTGATCAGAAATGGTATTTTTCTATTGTGGATGTAGTTGAAGTATTGACTGAGAGTCCTAATTCACGAAAGTACTGGAGCGTTCTTAAGACTAGATTAAAGAAAGAAGGTGGTCAGTTGACTACAATTTGTAGTCAACTGAAAATGAAATCAGCTGACGGCAAGT
>JBEBUV010000051.1:0-27200 GCA_040393085.1 Pedobacter hiemivivus
AAATTTTGTGATTTCAGGAAAAAGCCTTAATATTGCGCCCTGCTAAGGCAGAAACAATGGGGGCCTATAGCTCAGTTGGTTAGAGTAGAAGACTCATAATCTTTTGGTCGCTGGTTCGAGCCCAGCTGGGCCCACCAAAATAAAAAGCCGTTTTTCGATAAGAAGAACGGCTTTTTTGTTTACACCTATTTGCAGTATTTAGTTAAAAGCTCATCTGCTATTTTACTGCCCATGTGATGTATTTTAACCCAGTCTGCACATGCACCATTTAAGTTTCCTAGCATCTGTTTGCAGATTCCCCGTCTGTATAGATTTTCTACTTCATCAGCCTTGACTTCTAGAGCTCGGTCATAATAAAACAGAGCAAGTTCATAATCATGATTATTATAGGCTGTATTAGCCTTTTGAGAATTGAAATATGATGGCAATGTTTGCTCAGAAGTGAGGTATTTCAAAGACTGATTCATCAGTACCTTTACCGCCTTGCCGTTATACTGAGCTGGTTGCCACATATTTTTTGCCGAATTAAAGGCTTTAATATATTCAGCATCATATTTTGAATTAATTCCTTGAATGATTCTAAGACTATCAGGACTGCCATTTGCATTAATAATAAAAGTAGATAGAAGTTCTCCGCTCTTGACGTCCATCTTTTTTTTGCGAATAAGTTCATAGATATATGATTGAAAAGAGGAACCCTTAAATTGAGCATAGATCTTCTGCCCGGATTTATAAACTGTATCTGTTTCTTTGATACTGAAAATATCATCTGAACTAAGTCGCATATTTTTTTGGATGAATTCTTCCTTGTAAAAAGTGTATTTTATAGCCCAAGGGTCCTCTAATGATCCACTAGCGGAACTGCTAACGAGCACCAGTTTATCTTCAGTACTCTCCATAATTTTCAAGGTATTCATAACTGATCCTACCTCACTCTTAATGATTAAACGATTTCCTTTGATTGCAAATGAATAAGAAGTGCCATTTTCGTAATAGACGCTTGAAATGCCGATTTGATCCTTATTACCGAAAGCATATTTGACGTAGGTATACTTAAGAATATTGTCATCTGGAAGTTCATCGCCACTTAAGTAGTTGATCTTCGTGGCAACATAAGAACCGTTTAACTTTATTTGGGCATGGCTAAGCAGTACAAGAAGTGTTAAAGCTATACATATGACAAAACCGAATGCAGATTTGATTGTAGATTTCATAAGAGCATTTAAAGTATAAATATAACATTTAGATTGAACTTGTATCATGGAAGTTTATTTTTTACCAAATCTGCAATTAAACATAAATCAGATAGGAAATGGTTCGAGAAATGCCCAGTCAGGTCCACAAACCCTCTTTACAGTCCGTAAAGAGGGTTTTGTTTTTCTAGTGGAAATTTATTGGCCTTAATAGTAGTGTAAAGGCTGTTTTATGATTCGAGCCCACTTAGTTTTTTTCTTCTAATAAATCCGTTCAATTGCTGATTAAATAATTTACGGACGTCCATAAGAGAATAATGCTATATAAGAGATCCTAGTTGAAACTTTATTATTGGAACGAATACAAAAGTACATGTCACAAAACGACGGTTTTATGATAATATTTGAACCCAAGTTCGAATCATTTAAAGATGATATAAAGTTAAATTTTGAATAAGTGAGACTTGATTTCTAATATTAACCTAGTAATGAGTTGCCGGGTCATACATTACAAATCTGTTTTCAAGACGGCACCTTTGCTTGCATTTGTAACCAATGCCCTATATTGACCAAGCCACCTTGATTGCAAAGATTTTTTAATTGGCACAAATGCTGCTTTCCGTTTAGCAATTTCTTTATCATCCAAATTGACAGATAATATGTATTTATCTACGTCTATATGGATTTCGTCACCGTTCTTGAGTAACCCAATCATTCCGCCTTCAGCTGCCTCGGGCGATACGTGACCGATCGATGCACCTCTTGTTGCTCCACTAAATCTTCCGTCTGTAATCAGTGCAACGGAATTTCCTAATCCCATACCCATAATCAAACTTGTAGGCGTCAACATTTCCTGCATGCCTGGTCCGCCCTTAGGGCCTTCATATCTAATTACCACTACATCTCCCGCTTTCACTTCTTTCATCAGAATTCCTGCGACAGCTTCATCCTGACCATCATAACATATAGCTTTACCGGTAAATACTCTCGCACCCGTAAGGCCAGCTGTTTTAATTACAGCACCTTCCTCAGCAAGGTTGCCATAGAGAATTGCTAATCCGCCTACCGGGCTATAAGGATTATTTATAGTACGGATAATATTTTCATCTTTGATCTCTGCAATCTCTATCTTCTCCATTAACGTTTCCCCGCCGATTGTTAAATTATCTAATAAAACTGCATTACCTCTTTTTGTCATTTCTTTCATTACTGCATTTACGCCTCCGGCCTTATTAATATCTTCCATGTGGACGGTTGATAAACTAGGAGATATCTTCGCGATATGAGCAACTTTTTTAGAGATTTCATTTATGTCTTTGAGTTGAAAATCAACATCTGCTTCATTAGCAATAGCTAGCATATGTAAGACAGTATTGGAGCTTCCACCCATTGCCATATCCACAGCAAAAGCATTCCTGATGGCATTTTCGTTCAGGATGTTTTTTAGCTTAAACTTTTTACCTGTAGCCTCATCTTTTGCTATTTCACAAATTCGTTTCGCAGCACTTCTGTAAAGTGCTTCACGCTCGCTCGTTTGGGCCAGTATCGTTCCATTTCCGGGCAGCGCAATACCCATAGCTTCCATCAAAGTATTCATTGAATTTGCTGTAAACATGCCCGAACAGCTTCCTCCGCTAGGGCAGGCATTACATTCAATATCCAAAAGTTCTTCATCACTAATCTTTCCTGCTTCGTGTTTGCCTACAGCTTCAAATGCAGAGGCCAAGTCAATTGGCGTTCCATCTTTTTTATATCCTTTGGCCATTGGGCCGCCACTTACAAAAATTGTTGGTACATTCACTCTAAGCGCACCCATGATCATCCCCGGAACTATTTTGTCACAGTTGGGTATCGCTATCATTGCATCAAGTTTGTGCGCATTCATCACGGTTTCTATTGAGCTTGCAATCAGTTCTCTGCTTGGTAGTGAAAACAGCATCCCATCATGTCCCATAGCAATGCCATCATCGACACCAATTGTATTAAACTCAAATGGAACACATCCATTTGCCCTGATCTCATCTTTTATGATCTCAGCTACTTTATTCAGAAAAAAATGTCCTGGAATGATCTCTATAAATGAGTTTGCCACACCGATAAATGGCTTCGAAAAATCGTCATCTTTTAATCCTGTAGCCCTGAACAATGATCTATGTGGTGTTCTTTGATGCCCTTTTTTTACTTCGTCACTTCTCATATTATAAATTTATTATATACCTGCAAATTTTGCCCAGTATATATTATACATGGTAATTCTAGTCTATTTAGATTATTGAATAACTATATCTGCGACTTTAGTCTACTGAGCGTTTCCGGCGATATATTCATGTAGGCAGCAAGATTGGAGTTGGATAACCTTTGAATAAGTTCAGGATTGTTTTTGAGTAGATTACGATAGCGTTCAGCTGCACTTTGCGTGAGCAGATTACCTAATTTGGAAGTAATCACCGTTAATCCGTATTCCAGAATATAAATATACATTTTGTCCCATCCCGGTATAGTTTTTCTTAAATAAGAGAAGTCCTCGTATGTAATAACTAAGAGTTCTGATGTTTCCACAGCCTGAATATATTCTGCCGAAGACTCTCTGGAAATGAAGCTGACAATAGAGGTTAGAAACGTATTTTCAAAAGCCATAAACCGTGTAATGATACTTTGATCATCATGACAATAATACAATCGAAGGCAACCCCTGTTAATAAAGAAGAGTCGGTTTGCAACGGCGCCATACTCAAGCAACAGCTCATTTTTTTTTGCTACAACCGGCTTAAAGGATGCAATGACAGTGGCTAACTGCTTCTCATTAAGCGCCGTTATCTTTTGTATTAAATCTGCAAGTATCATTGTCAGCGTATCTATAATATTACTAAAAGTCAAAGTTGCAGCAAAAATATTTAAGAAACATTGATCAAGGTCAAAATCAAGCCAATAGTATCCGTGGAATAAATTTATGACTGTCACTACCACCTAACATTGTAAAAAGTTGTTGGTCTGCTATATCATTATTGCTTATAAATTATACACTGTTGAGTTTCCTTTCCATTTTTATTTCCAAGATTACTTTATTACGAGGTCTATACAATTTTTTTTACCAAATCAGCGATTAAACATAAATCAGATAAGAAATGGTTCGAGAAGTACCCAGTCAGGTCCACCAAACAAAAAGCCGTTTTTCGATAAGAAGAACGGCTTTTTGTGAGAACTCGGATTTAATTGCAATACTTAGTTTAAGTATCAGTTGTAATATCATCCCAATTTAAGGAAGAATCAGTTACCCAGTTAACTGCATAATGCCGTTCAAATACTATGCTTGGATTTATATCTAAAGGAGCAAGATTATTTAATTCTACATTTCTTAAAGCCCAATGTATCCTGTAAATCAAATCAGATAAATCTAATATTTCCTCAGATGGTCTGATTACAGCGGATTTAATAAACCCTTTGGTTTCTGTCATGAAATCTGGAATCCTATCAAAGATAGAGTTCATTTCAATTTCTTGTTGAGGAAGCTCTAGTTTTTCAATTTTATTGATTGTAAACAATAATAGCCAAATGCCTTCGGAGCGCCACGATATATTTATTCTTTCTTTTTCTGTTAATTTTTCTTTCAGAAATAGTTTTTGCTCATCATTTGTTACGCTATCCCACAGATTTTCTTTTTTCAAAAATTCTGTTATTTCAAATCTTTCTTCTTCGGCTTCAGATATGTAACATAAATATGTAAGTATCAATATTCGTTTGGCAATATCCTGGGGCGATCTGATTTCAGTTTTATGCTCGTTTTCAATCAAAGAGAAACGATTATAAAATGGAATATTTAGCGAAGTTAATAATATCTCAGTTTGACTCTTGGATTTCAATTGACTCATAGTTTATCAAATCATTATTTTAATAAAGCCTCTCCTAGCGACAGAATAAGACGGTATAAATTACTAATATAAATTGATAGCTCTCCTTACAAATAAATTAAAATAAATTTTGAGTAGAGTGATTCGGGTTTACATCATTTTCTATTTAAATCATTGATTAAACCCAGATCATATAAAAAATGGTTCGAGAATTGCCAATTCAGGTCCACTGCTTAAAAAGACTATTCTCATATCGAAAAACAGCTTTTAAACTTCTAAAACTTTTTGTTGACCATTTAAAAAAAACTAACACATCATGTGTAACGGTATGATGAGTCCTTGTTTAATGATATATTCGCCGTAAACAAATTAGCTCTTCGTATGGAATTGTTCACCGTAAAAACATTTAAGAAAATATTAAGTCTCATACTGGTATATATTTTGATAATTTGGGTTTGGGCAAGAAATGAAGATCTTGGATCAGGGTCGGCAATGGTTATATATTTGGTAGTACCTCTTGTTTTCATAATTAACATCATTATTGGAGGGATATTATTCTTTGCAAAGAGATCATTAAGCATTATTTTTTTTGTCAATTGTATAATTGCACCTATAATCACCTATTGGGTGTTTACTGCTGAATTGAGCAATCAATCTAGAAGTGCTTATGATATATGGGTGTTTAATTTGAAAGACACAACTTTTAGAATAGATAAGTCGAATAATTATCCTGAAATTAGTATGTCATATAGTAATTCTGGAGGATCCTCTACTCAATTCTTAAGTGGAGAATATATACAGAGTAAAGATACATTGATACTTAAGGTGGATTCAAATGCTATGTATATTTATGAAAACAAGCTATATAATTTTAGGAATTCCAATTTGCCAATTCCATTAAAACCTTACGACTAAAGGAAGATTTTACAATGACTTTCTAATTTGGAACGCAATGAGTTCTGAATTAGAAAGTAAAGTTAACTTTATTAAAGATGATCGAAAAGAAGGACATAGAAACAGATTTGAATATTGGTAAGGCTATTTTTGAAAATGTACCTGATAGTTTGAAACCATATTGGTCAGGACTTATATTATTGGTTTTTAATAATTATATTAAAGAAATTCCAAATTCAGTAAAAGAACTCTATTCAATAATAGACGATCAAGATAGATGGACTGAAGCACATAGTCAGTTCTCAAAAATCAGAATATTTCTACTTGACAATAGGTGTTTTCAGCCTGAGAGCTTTCTGTTATTAGCCGAAAAAATAGCTAAAGTGACTTATAACGCTTCTGGTAAATCTGCTCCTTTTGACGCTGATAGTGGCTGGTATATACCAAGCCTCGCCTTGCAAACGGCTTGTATTTTTAAAGATACTAGGCTAATGGACGAAATTCAAGCGATCATTTTATTATTCAACAACAAACATTTCAAAAATAATATTCAGGCAGCTAAAGAATTTTTGATCTATAGAAAGATTGATGAAATTTTGTGGTTTGATTGGGATCCGATTGGGATTAATGACATTGATGACGCAAGAGATGAATATGAAAGTTATGTCACTGAAATTTTTAATCTAAAAAAAGCAACTGTTGGTAGGCAAGAAATCGCCAAGAGTCTACTTAAAATTGAGACCGAAAAGATGGGATTAAATGGAACCTTAGAGAACTGTTTGAGTATTGCTGACAAAATTATTAGTTTATAATTCATGGTGTTTAGCAAGATAGCAGATTATAAAGTCATCAATAAATAGTTTAATACCTCCTAGCCAGGGTTGGTAGGAATTCTAATCGCTATGTATTTATCTACTCAAATATAGTTTCCGACTTTGAGATTTCTTCTTAATTTCTTTATACAATTTTTTTAGCCATATCGCTGATTAAACCTAAATCAGACAAGAAATGGTTCGAGAAGCACCCAGTCAGGTCCACCAAACAAAAAGCCGTTTTTCGATAAGAAGAACGGCTTTTTTGTTTTAAGTTGTCCTGTTTAAAGTAAATTATTCTTTGTAGTTTTAGTGATCCAATAGTTTCGAGGGATTGGAATATCGAAAGATAAAAATGTCTAAAATAGTTATGAGAAACATTTTAAAGTTAAAACACTGGCAGCTTTTTTTAGCAATTTTTTTGCCATCAATTATAGTGGAATTACTTAGTTTTTCCATTATGGGTTTTTGGAATGTAATTGGGGCAGTTTGGGCATTTGTTTTGTATTATTTGTGGCTTTATGTATCTATAAGTTCAATGTCTACCAGTCCGTTAGTCGTTAAATGGTTTATTCGGTGTATTTTATACATTGCTATTTATTGCGTGTTTTTTTCGTTAATGTTCAATGGCGAAGAATTAATTAATTTCTATTGGCTAATACCTCTGCATATTTTAGCGCTTCTAGCTTCATTCTGTTTATTGTATTTTACTAGTAAAAGCTATCAATTATACATGGAAAAGAAAGGAGAGAAAGTAAATTTCTCTTTAATATTCGTTTGCTTTTGGTTTTTTCCATTTGGCTTGTTTTATATGCAGCCAAAATTGAATGCCTGTGCTACTGAATTGTAAACTAAGGTTGGGCTCTTGTTAAATAATTTGTCAAATCTTATTTGTTCGGATGTTTTTTACCCAAATCAGAGATTAAAGCTAAATCAGGTAGGAAATGGTTCGAGAAGCGCTCAGTCAGATCCACAGAGTAAAAAAGCCGTTTTTCGATAAGAGGAACTGCTTTTTTTGAGTCTAGTTTTATTTATAGGTGGTGAAATTTGGAGCATGCAAAAAATACTCCTTTCTCCAATTTTCTATTCCTTGATATTTCAAAATTTTTGCTAACAATAAATAGCCAGACCAAGACTGATTTTTGTTTCATATATTTCACATAATATAAGTAAATCGTAATTTGCATTTGATGGTTAGGGTATTGGTTCGAAGATTGTCGAAAAATTTTGAGCTACCCCAAGTACATGAAAAATGTGAGGTCTTTACTTAACATTCTTTTAGGTGTTGAACGAGATGTATAAACACATTATAATAAGAAATTACAAGAATAATATAAAAACCCTAATGAGTATTCTTTATTATTACTACTATCTATTTTATACGAAGATTCTTCCGGATGATCAACCTCATTCTACTGTTGTTTTTTGTTTAAGTTTAATGGAGAGTTTCGTAATTAATGGTTTTCTAAATATAGTATCGATTCTTCTTTTTTGTTATAGTATCTCTAAATGGGCAATGATTGGTATTTTAATAGCTATTATCATTGTTAATTACTTATACTACTATAAGTCAAGAAAAATGGAGCGAATTATTGTTGAAAAACCAAAGTTATTTAATAGTAATAATGCTTCAGTTGTCTTAAGTGTCGTTTTTTTTCTTTTTTCACTGCTAATGATAGTAACTGCACCGTTTTATTCAAAATATCTGCTTGAAAGGTTTTGTAGTTAATTCCTCTTAGCTAAGGTTGTGGGATAGTTGGAGATTCCGAGAAAAATTGTCCAGTCAAACTTTGTCCTGAAGTTATTATTAGTCTAGACTATAACATGATTTAAATAGTTGGTCTAAATGAAATTGATTGGTTTATTGATGTGGAATCTCTAACCAAACCCGCAATTAAACCTAAATCAGACAGGAAATAGTTCGAGAAGCCCCAGCCGGGTCCACCAAACAAAAAAGCCGTTTTTCGATAGGAAGAACGGCAATTATTTTTAGGAACTACAAAATTTCATAACGAACATCATTTAAACGAACAAAGAAACTTTGGTTTTTATACTTCTATTTGGGACCGAATGTTTGGAACGTATAAAGCATAATTGTTTCTTCAGTCATACAACAATAATTTTAAACAGTACCCGATAGGGTGTAGTTTTTACTGCATAAATTTATCTGTCAATTTATGACATATTTATTTGAAGGAATAGAGTTAATTGAATTTCTTGAATTGTAAAATTGATCTTATTTTTCTGAAGTTTAGGGTAAATGCTGCCGGTACCCTGTCAAACTCATGCCTTTCTGTTTCTTAAAGAATTTGTTTAGGTGACTGCCATCGGCAAAACCGAATTCATCAGCCAGTTCATTGATCCGTAGGTCGCTGAATTTTAACCGCCATTCAATCAACCGCATCCTGTAGCTGGTAATGAATTGCTGGATGGTTTCTCCGCACTGCTTTTTGAAATAAATACCCAAGTAAGCTTGTGAAATTCCAAAAGCCTGACTTATTGCTGCCGCAGTCAGTTGATCGGGCACAAAAATATGGCGCTCGATGTGGTTGATGATCTGGAGTATGCGCTTATCTGTATTGGTACGGACGTTTTCAGGCCTGATCTTTGAAATGTTTCTTGCCGCAATAACAATCAGTGCGTTCACTAGGTTCATGTCTAGATCCTGTTGGTAAACACCCCCTAGCTTCATTCCAAACAGCAGCGATTCTACAATCATTTCAACCAGGCGGCTGTCGTCCTTGCAGCGCATTACGCAACCCGATAGATGGGTGGCATAGAAGAGCAGGCATTCCAGGTGATGTATGCTTTTCCAGGGATAGCTACGAATGTAACTGTCGCTAAACCGGATCAGCAGAAACTCTGTCATTTCGGCTATTTCGAAAGTATGGCGGTCGTTGGGTGTGAGTAGTAATAGATTCCCGTCACGATAGGCCATGCGGTTGCCATTGATGCAGACGGTGCCTTTACCAGAAATGAGGTACACCATTTCAAAGAAACTATACTGCCGGTCACTTAGCGGGCAGTGATCAGTTTTGAGGTATTCCAACTCTACCTGCTGGTGCATATTTTGCTTGACCATAATACAAACATACCTTTTTTTCATAGAAATGAACCGAATAAACGAGCTTTTTTCGGTCTATTTTTGTTGAAAAATGACCGCGAAAATAAAACTATGTTTAAAGACAAAAAGAATACCCTGACCCTGGCCGCCGTTTGCCTTTCCTCACTGATGTTTGGATTGGAGATTTCGAGTGTGCCGATATTGCTACCTACGCTCGAAAAATTATTAAATGGCAATTTCAGTGATGTGCAATGGATTATGAATGCCTATACAATTGCTTGCACCACGGTATTAATGGCTTCCGGCACACTTGCTGATCGTTATGGCCGCAAACTTGTTTTCATATCTGGACTTGTGCTTTTTTGTATAACCTCCTTGCTTTGTGGGTTGGCCACAGCAACGCCACTGCTCATCGTCGGACGTTTTTTGCAAGGGCTTGGTGGGGGAATTATGCTGATCTGCCAGGTCGCGATTCTTTCTCATCAGTTCCAAGACGGGCGCGAACGCAGCCTGGCTTTTGCCACTTGGGGTATTGTTTTTGGAATAGGCCTAGGTTTCGGACCTCTAATTGGTGGTCTGATCCTTACATTTTTAAGCTGGAAATGGGCTTTCCTGGTACATGTTCCACTCAGCTTGCTTACGCTTGGATTGGCATGGATCGGGGTGCGGGAATCAAGGTCAGCTCAAATGCAGCGGCTGGATACTTTTGGTATGGTCAGCCTTTCCATAACTGTTTTCGGGCTGAGCTATTACATTACTCAAGGACCTGCAATGGGTTTTACAAGTGTCTACTCTTTGCTGATTCTGGGGGCATCTTCAGGTTGTTTTCTACTTTTTTTATATGCAGAAAAGACAAGTAGTCAGCCAATGTTTGACTTTACAGTATTCAGGATACGGGACTTTTCGGGGGCCATCATAGGCTCTATTGGCATGAACTTTTGTTTTTGGCCCTTTATGATCTATCTTCCTATTTATTTTCAGGGCGTATTGGGGTACAGCGGTCTTATGGCCGGTACGGTGCTGTTGGCCTATACGCTGCCTACATTAGTGGTTCCGCCAGTGGCCGAGCAGCTTCTGCTGAAATACCGTCCTGGTATTGTTATCCCATTAGGGCTTTTTATAATCGGATTGGGATTTATATTGATGTGGTTTGGCATCCGTGCTGCACATCTCGGAGCTTGGGTTATGATGCCGGGGATGTTGTTGTCGGGCATTGGGCTAGGGTTGTCTAATACTACAGTTACGAATACTACTACAGGCTCTGTGAGCCCAAACCGTGCAGGTATGGCTTCAGGGATAGACATGAGCGCAAGACTGATCACCCTGGCAATCAATATCGCTTTGATGGGATTTTTGCTAAGTAAAGGGGTGTACATCCATTTAAAAATTGCATTTACGGGAACTTTTGATGACTTTCAGCTCCATTCCGCAACCGAAAAAATCGCGGCAGGTAATTTTTCTGGCCTTCTGGAAAAAATACCTGGAATTACAACTTTAGATCCAACTGGTGATATTGCGCATGGTGCATTGGCCGGTGGCTTTCAACTGCTGACTTTATTCAGCGGAATTGGGGTGATTTTGCTGGCATTAGTCAGTTTCTTTATATTTAAGCCCCGATCACAGAATGAGTAAAAATTTAACAACACAAAATGAATGCTGATATATCGACCTTGTTCCAATCTGATTTTTACCGAATACTTGATTTTAAGTGTCGCTGTTTGGAATGTACCACTTCGAAGCCCGAATATGTGGATACTTTTTCCATCAGTTTTGTGAGAAAGGGAAATTTTATGTTCAATGTTTTTAGAAATTCTTTTGATTCGCATACCGGGCGGATCCTACTTACTAAACCCGGATACGAACATACGGTAACCCATATCCATGATGTCCCTGATGAGTGTACAATTATCGAATTCAGAAAGGAATTTTATGAGGAAATCAGCGAACATTATCGGCATCATCGCTTCTTCAGTGATCATGACACCCATTCGCTCCAGATAAATACATCATCCGATACAGAATTCCTGCATTACTTTTTGATGACCCAAATGTTGTCTAATCTGGTCAATAGACTGGATATAGACCTGATTGTTATGGAAATCGTTGAAAAGACACTTGATTTCGTGACTTCTACTGATCAGATTATGCTTTCACCACGTATGAAGAAAAACCATCTCGGAACTGTAGAAAGAGCAAAAGATTATATGATGCGTAACTTTGCCGAAGATATATCTTTGATGAACATCGCTGAGGCATGCTATGTGAGTCCCTTTCATTTTAGCCGGATTTTTAAAACTTTTACGGGTGAGTCTCCGCATGCTTTTTTATTGTCGTTTAGACTTAAAAATGCGGAGGTTCTACTCAAGGTTTCATCACGTCCTGTTACGGATATTGCTTTCCTTTCTGGGTTCAATAGTCTTGAACATTTCTCTACAACATTTGCCGAACGATTCGGCCATTCGCCAGTAAAATATAGAATGCAAATCCTTGGTTACTGACAATAGGAATGTTAAAAGAGCAAGATATCTAAAGTCTTACTTTCACAGAGCAACTACCTTTGGTTAACATCAAATTTAGAAGTAATGAAGAAACAATTGTTGGATACATTGCACAGAGCGAGAGATTATACGCTTGCAGTGGCCGAGGCTATGCCGGAAAAAGATTACACATTTAAACCCGAGGGGGCAGGCTGGAATTTTGCTGAATTATTGAATCATATCGGTTATGGTATACAGTGGTGGCAAACCAATTATCTGCTTGGAAAAGAAACGGAATGGCAACCATTGGTATTAAATGATGAAAAGAAGGATGTGCTGGATTACCTGGCCAAAGTGTTTCAAGATCTAGAAGAAACCTGTGGCCACCTTTCTCTGAGTAATGACAAGGAGCAAATGGGATTCCATGCCACGTTGGATCATGTAGCTCACCATCGCGGACAAGCCGTTGTCTACCTAAGGTGCCCTGGTACAACACCACCCGAATATATCTATTAATTTAACATCATATAAAAATGTCAGCATACTATATAATTAGCTATGACTTAGTAGACCAAAGGGGCTATGAGTTATATGCAAGTGAAGTCGCGAAATTGCTTCCAAACTACGGTGCATCAGTTCTTTTTTCTGACAACCAGTCTGTTACGGTAGAAGGGGTAAAAAGTCAGGTCAATGCCATTGTTGTTTTTCCTTCTAAAGAGCTTGCACTTGAGTGTTACCACTCAGCGGAATATCAGGAAATCAAGAAGATTCGTCTGCGTTCTGTAGAAAATAGCCGTTTTGTATTGGCTAGTGATTAAGTCCGGAAAATACAGATCATTGGAACTGCCAAATTCTTAAGTGGAAAATATATACAAAGAAAAGCCCATTTTTCGATTAGAAGAACGGCTTTTCTTATCTATCTACGTGTTTGCTTAAGTATTTTGCTGACGTGACTTTCATCCGTCAAACCAAATTCTGAAGCAATCTGCTTTAGACTAAATCTACCGCTTTCAATCCTTTGCTTGATCAAACTAACTCGATAACCATTTACATAGTCTCTCATGGTTATACCAGTGTTTTTTTTAAAATACTGACCGATATAATCCTTGGTAAACCTGAACTTTTCAGCGATAATCTGTGCTTTTAACATTTCAGGGGAATATATGTGCTTGTGAATATAGCAAAACATAGCTTGCATATCTTTCGTTCTATGTTCATTTGATTTTATTTCCGGCATATTACGCTGTAGAATATGGGCTAATGTTAATACTTGCATCCAAATAAGTTGTTCATTGCGTAGTACTTCTTTTTTAATCGATATAATTACATCAAAAATTCGATTAACAGTAACTTGATCCTCATCATTTAAAACAAAACCAGAAAAATGTGTTTCCCTACATTTTATTAAGTATTCTAAATGACGAAGGCCTGAATTAAATAAACCTTCTTCTTGATGGATATATAGATCAGTAAATTTTAAATATACAAAGTGTGTTGTTTTTTCTATTTCAAAATAATGCTGTTCTTCCGGCCCTAGAAAAAAAATGCAACCAGCATTGTATTTAATGGACTGGGAATTTATGATGTGTTTACCCGACCCATTTTTAATATAAATCATCTCATAATGATTATGGTTGTGTACTGGATGGGGCCAATCTGATACTTCAAAGTCAGATATTAGAATAGGTGCAAATTGCTTATATCTTTTCATAGATTATTACAAAATTAACATAGTTTTTTACAAAAAGATGCAGACTCTTTCTACAGATCTTTGAATCAACAATATTAAGATCATGAAGAAGAAAGTTAACCAAAGGGTTATTAGGGGTAGTGGTAATGGCAATTAGGCTGTAGAAATTTATATTAAATTAAAGATAATGAAAAATAAAAAAACAGCACTCGTGGTTGGTGCCAAAGGTGTGATTGGTAGTAATCTTATTGCTTACCTTGAAGAATTACCTGATTGGAATGTTATAGGTTTATCACGTCGGAACGGAGAAAACACTAGCAAAACACGATATATCTCAGTCGATTTGCTTAATGTGGATGATTGCAAAAAAAAGTTGAATCATCTAACCGATATTACACACATTTTCTATACAGCTTATCAGGATAAACCGACTTGGGCTGAACTGGTAGAACCTAATTTAACAATGCTTGTCAATATTGTAAATATAATTGAGAGTATTGCCACCAATCTAGAGCATATCAGCTTGATGCAAGGGTATAAGGTCTATGGAGCTCATTACGGTCCATTTAAAACGCCCGCGAAAGAGAGTGATGGTGGACACATGCCTCCTGAATTTAACGTTGAACAACAGCAATTTTTGGAAAAGCAACAGGTTGGAAAAAAATGGACTTGGACAGCATTAAGGCCATCTGTTGTCGGCGGCTCGGCCTTAGGCAATCCTATGAACCTGGTACTGGTAATAGCTGTTTATGCAACGATATCGAAAGAACTAGGATTGCCTCTTCGTTTCCCAGGAAAGCTTGGTGCTTATGATAAGTTAATGGATATTACGGATGCAGGCTTACTCGCCAAGGCAACTATATGGGCTGCTACAAATATTCAGTGTGCTAACCAGGCATTTAACATTACCAATGGTGATCTGTTTCGTTGGAACGAACTGTGGCCAAAAATTGCAAATTATTTTCTTATGGAGGTGGCTCCTCCATTACACATGCCTTTGAAAACAATTATGAAAGATAAAGAATCTGTTTGGCAAGGTTTGCAGCAGAAGTATAATATAGAGAAATATGATTACGAAACTGTATCATCTTGGGAATTTGGTGATTTTGTGTTTTCATGGGATTATGACTTTTTTTCTGATAGCAGCAAAGCAAGGAGATTAGGATTTCATGAATTTATTGAAACCGAGAAAATGTTTTTTGATCTATTTGATGAACTTAAAAAGCAAAAAGTTATTCCCGACTAAATAACATGGACAGTAAGGGGGCTTAATACCGGTATCTGGCTTACATACTTAACTAAATGCCTGATATTCTACTCAAATTGCAACCAATACGGTGATGTTTTTTTGCATTTTATCACTTTTTTAGGTAGCTTTATTTGCAGTTAACTAACTGTACAATAATCTTTTAATTGTATGGAAACACAAGCAGAACAAATCCGGGAACAGCAAAAGCTTATCTGGAACAAATTTTCTCCCGGATGGAAAAAATGGGATGAGTTTACGATGAATTTTCTGAAACCTATGGGTGATGCCATTATAATGAATCTTCAGCTAAAGGATAAGGATCAGGTTTTAGATGTCGCGTCGGGGACGGGTGAGCCTGGACTTACGATTGCAGGGCTAATCCCAAATGGAAAGGTGATAGGAATTGATCTTGCAGAGGACATGCTGGCGATCGCTGCTGAGAATGCCAAATCAAAAGGTCTTACTAATTATGAAACACTAAGTGCTGATGTGTGCCAGTTGCCTTTTGAAGATGCTACATTTGATGCCATTAGTTGTCGAATGGGGTTTATGTTTTTTCCGGATATGATGTTGGCTGCAAGCCAAATGTTCAGGGTCTTGAAATCAGGGGGAAGACTTTCAACCTCTGTTTGGGCCGGTCCACAACATAATGATTGGATTACTACAATCATGAGTGTGATTCAACAACATGTTGTTTCTCCTCCTCTTGAACCGGGTGCTCCAGGTATGTTCCGCTGCGCGGAAGTGGATTTAGTTCCACACCTTTTTGAACAGGTTGGATTCAAGAATATAGTCACACAGCAGATCAGTGGTAAGGTAGATTATATGAGTTTTGATCTTTATTGGGAGATTATGCTAGATATAGGTGCACCAATTGTTGCCGCCCTCAGTGGCGTTGATGAAAGTACTAAAGCAAAAATTAAAGCAGAAGTAGCTGAATTGTTTAGGTTAAAAAATAAAGGCGGGAATGCTGAATTGGAGTATGCAGCTTTGGTAATTTCTGCAGAAAAGTAAGTCATAGTACTTTTGTAGAACTTTAACAGTGAAAATAGGGGAGTTTAAATAAGATAAGAAATGGTTCGGGAAATGTCCTGTTAGCTTTAAAATAAATATAGCAATTTTCGGGTTTTACATAAGTATAAATGTATCGATATTCACGTTAAAAATTATGTGATATGAATGAACAGCAGCAATTGAATTATCTGCGCATTGCCGAAGCAATAGAATATATTAAAACTAACTTTCAATCTCAACCCAGTTTAGATGAAGTTGCTGCTAAAGTAAATTTAAGCTCTTTCCATTTTCACCGTCTGTTTACCGATTGGGCAGGTACTACACCTAAGAGATTTTTGCAATATATCAGCATAGAGCATGCAAAATCATTATTAAAAGACCAGCAATTAACCTTATCTGATGCAGCCTTTGAAACAGGGCTTTCGGGAACGGGAAGGTTGCATGATCTCTTTATAAACATAGAAGGAATGACACCGGCCGAATATAAAAATGGGGGCAATAATCTTACTATCAATTATGATTTTGCAAAAAGCCCATTTGGAAACCTGATTGTGGCATCCACACCGAAAGGGGTATGTTATATGGCTTTTTATGAAAATGAAATCGATGCATTAAACGGTTTAAAGCAGAAATTCCCGAATGCAGCTATTCAACTAAAATCGGTTTTGATGCAACAAGATGCATTATCGATTTTTCAGGATGATTGGAGTAAGATATATAAGATAAAACTACATTTAAAAGGAACGGAATTCCAATTAAAAGTTTGGGAAACATTATTGAGAATCCCAGTCGGGAAACTTTGTTCTTATGGAACCATTGCTGCACAAATAGGCAACTTAAATGCACATAGAGCTGTTGGTACAGCTATTGGTAGCAACCCCGTGGCTTTCATTATACCATGTCATCGTGTAATACAATCATCCGGAAATATTGGAGGTTATATGTGGGGGAGCATAAGGAAAGCAGCGATCATCGGTTGGGAAAGTGCAAAAGAAGATTTAGTTGAAATGTAGCAAGGTTCGGGTTTTCGAGAGCAGAATGACAGGCCATCTTTGCAGTATAAATTTAAAACGAAATTATGCAAAGATTTAAAAACAAGTTTGCACTAATCACAGGTGGAACAAACGGAATGGGTTTTGCCACAGCCCAACAGTTCATCAACGAAGGCGGTCAAGTAATCATCACAGGACGAAGCGCTGAAACAGTAAACAAGGCTTTGGAACAGCTTGGAGAAAATGCTTTCGGCATTGTATCAAATGCGGGTAACATGAATGATATTTTTCTTTTGACAGAAAAAGTATACCAATATACTTCTCATATTGATGTGCTTTTTGTTAATGCAGGTTATGGAAAGTTTGCAAATATTGAATCGGCAGACGAAGCACATTTTGATGAACTGTTCAATATGTTGGCAAAGGGAACTTTCTTTACCGTGCAAAAGATACTTCCCTTGATGTCTGACGGTGGTTCAATTATTTTGAATACCTCCATAGTTACGGAAATGGGCATGGCAAATTTTTCTATTTATTCGGCAGCGAAGGCAGCCGTACAATCATTCATTAAAACTTTCTCTACAGAGTGTACAGAAAAAGGTATTCGCGTTAACGGTGTCAGTCCAGGCTATATTAACACCAATGGATTTAACAACACTGGTTTAAGCCCCGAACAAATTGATGGTACCATTCAAAGCATCATACCGACCATACCGTTTAAACGATTTGGCGACCCATCGGAAATAGCCAATGCGGTATTGTTTCTTGCCTCTGGTGAAGCCTCTTACATTCATGGAACGGAAATTACGGTTGATGCAGGACTTTCAATTATGAGATAATGATTAAATATTGTAACAAACCGATACTTTATTTTAACGCCCTTTAAACACAAAGGAGGCCAGATCTTGTATAAGTGATCTGGCCTCCTTTAAAAAAGAAATGAAATGTTTTGTTATTTAGTAGCCCAGATAGGGTTTTGAATCAGTTTGGGATTTAAAACAATCTGATCATAAGGTATGGGTTCTAAATACATATAATCTTCAAATACCCTTTTTAAATTGTTCTGAACAATGATGACCCCAAAGGTGTCATTTGTTAGATAATGCTGTGTACCGTTCACCACAAAATAAACTACACCTTTTACCGGATTGGCGGGGGCTGTTTTTACAAAGGATACATCATTTACACCATCTTCATTTAAATCATACAGCGTATTCATTGCCGGAACATATAGCCCATCATATGGTTTTAGTAATAATGAACCAAGCTTCCAGCGCATCAGGTCGTCATACCTGAAACCTTCCATCGACAGCTCAATGCCACGTTCCCTGCGGATTTCCAGTAGATTGGCATCTGATATGTTAGGAAAGTAATTGGTTATAAGGTAATTATCTGCACTGTTTGGTATGTCAGTATTTGTAATTCCAGCTCTTTCTCTTAACACTTTAATGGTTGAATTCCAATCTGTAACCGTAAAAGTACCCAGTTCGGCTTTTGCCTCGGCAAAATTCAGCAATACTTCCGCATAGCGTATGATAGGTAGTGAATTGCTGTTCTCTGCCTTACCATCAGTGGTTTTGGCATCCAGAGTAAACTTATAAGGCATATAACCAGTATAAGAATAAGTGAAATCAGGAGGTGCAGCAGTCCCTTCCCTTTTATAGTTGCCCATTCTAATGGTCTGTTGCAATCTCAGGTCCCTGCTTTTTACTTCATTCCAGAATGGTATGGTATTGTAATCAGCCTGATCAGTAAAACGGCTGCCATCTGCTTTTAAAAAGGTGTTAATAAAGGATTTTGTAAAGCTCAAACGTCTCCCGTAAGTAGCACTTGTCCAGTACCAATTGGCGTCGTTAAGCACCCTTAGTGTCAGACTGTTTACTGCAGCGAGCATCACTTCATTCGTTTTAGGCAGTTCATTGATAAACAGGTTGCGGTAGCTCATGTTTAGCGTAGATTCCTTATTGATCTGATACTGGTTTCCTAGCATTACTTTTGAGGCTGCATCGGCACTCTGTTCCAGCCAGAAATTAGCATCTGTAAAGCTGTATTCTGTATGGTATTTACGGAAAGTACCTTCGTAAAGGCATACCCTCGACTTAAAGGCCAGTGCAATCCATTTATTGATTTGGGAAGATGAGGCATCTTTAGTCGCCCTGATATTTTCAGTGGCAAAATCCAGATCGGCCAGTATTTGTTTCATTACAAAATCTCTGGGATCTCTTGGTTTGTAAATGTCAGGATCTGATATATCCATGGTTTTATCATACCAGGGTACATCGCCAAACTGTTTTACCTTATTAAAATAGAACCATGCCCTGAAAAATCGGGCCAGACCTTCGAAGTGGTTTTTGGCCTCATCAGGGATGTTGGCCTGTTCAAAATGTTCCAGGAAGTAATTGATGTTTCTTAATGAAGTAAAAGACCAGGATGCAGCAGGTGCCTGTACGGCATTATAACTGCCTGCAATATAGGTTGGAACAGTGGAGCCAGCAAGGAAGTCGCTGGTGCCGTCGGCCCTTACAATGTCATTACCTGTAGGAAGGGCATTGTAGAACGAATTAGCGTATAACTGGAGGTCTTTTTCTGTTTTGAACGCATTTGCGGGGGCAAGTTTATCGGGTGGATAAAGTTCGAACGACTTTTTGCATCCTGCCATCAGTACTATTGTGGCAATAAAAATAATTCTTTTCATGATCATTTTATGATTGGATAAATTGATTATCGTGTTTTTATAATTCATGCGTAAGCCTATAAAGTAACATTAAGACCAATGGTGTAGGTTTTTAACATAGGATAAGCCATTCCTTGTCCTGCACCTTTGTTTAGTTCCGGATCGGCCTGTTCTATGTTTTCAGGATCCATGTTTTTGGTATGTTTAAACATGGGCGACCAAACCCAGAGGTTTTGTCCGGTTAAATAAACGCGCAGGGCCGAAAGGTGTATTTTTTTGATTAGGCTAGATGGAATATTGTAGCCAACAGACAGGTTTTTAAGCCTGATGTAAGCTGCATTTTGTAGATATTTGGTTTGTGCGTAAGTAAGCTCTCCACCTGCATTTAATGCTGTGTAACCACGTAGACGTGGATAGTAGGCATTTGGGTTTTCTGGCGACCACATATTTTCCACTACATCTTTAGGGTGCCAGCTATATGGTCTGTTGTAGGGACCCCAAAATAGGGAATTATCAGATGTGGGCATATAATCTCGTTTTCCTACCCCCTGTAAAAACACACCGAAAGAGAAGTTGTTCCAATCGAAATTTGCATTGAATCCGTATTGGTAACGGATACTGCTGTTGCCAATTACTTTCTGATCACCCGGATCATTTAGTGTTTTTGTACCTTGATTAATGATGTTGTCGCCATTCAGATCTTTGAATTTAATATCCCCAGGGAGTGGTTTATTCGCTGCCGAAACCCTAATTAAGCTTTGGTTGGCATGGGTGTTGATGTCGTTCTGATCTATAAAATAACCATCATTTACAAAACCCCAGATCTCACCTACTTTCATGCCAGGGTAATAAGTGGTGATGAGGTTTAGTGGATTGTTGAAACGTTCTATGGTAGACTGACTATCGGACAGGGTAAACCTGAAATCATAGCCAATGGGCTTACTGGTGTTGATTTTATCACGCCAGCCGATAGAGAGCTCCCATCCTGTGGTTTTTAAATCCGCATAATTCCCTTTGGGTACTGCTGCTCCAAAAGAAGCTGGTAAAGGAAGGCCTACAGTAAACATATCTGTAGTTCTTCTGATGTACCAATCGAAATTGGTAGTCAATTTGCTATTGAATAAGGAAATATCAGCACCTAAATTGGTAGTTGTTGCCTTTTCCCAGGTTAAACCATCTGGTATTACATTGGGCAACTGGGTATAGTTAGGCCTGATACCGCCTAATATCATTGGAGATCTGGTTACTCCCATTGTTTGAAGAAACTGATAAGGGTCTATATTTCCGTTACCCAAACTTCCGTAAGAAGCACGTAGTTTAAATTCATTAACGGTGTTTTTGATTGATTTCCAGAAAGGTTCTTCAGAAACACGCCATCCACCGGAGAATGAAGGGAAGAATCCATATTGCTGGCCATCCGGAAATTTGGATGAACCATCATATCTGCCGTTTACTTCAAAAAGATATTTGCCTGCATAATTGTAGTTAACACGGAAGAAACCACCAAGGGTGATCCATTTGTTGCCCCCACCGGTAAGAATGAAGTTCTGTCCGTCTACAAGAGAAAAATCCGGAAACTCAGGATTAATGAGGTTGTCACGTTCTACAAACTGGTTTTTTTGTGTAGACTGTTCGTAATTATAGCCCAGTAAAGCAGTAAAGTTATGTTTGCCAAAGCTATCGCTGTATTCGCCATAAGTATTGAATGCCAGGTAGGTGAAATCCTGGTTCAGGTTGTTCATCTTATTAATACCACGCTCCAAAAATAGGTTTGGTGCTGTGCTGTAAGGTACCGGACTGTAAATAAAGCTGCGGTTGAATGAGGTTTTATCAAACGTAAAATCCCCGTTAATTTTGAGTTTATTGTCTAAGAAATTTGTAAAGACACGGGAAGTATTCCTGGTTTGTTTATTGGCTTCATTCATGAAATTGTTCCCAGAAATGAAGCTGCCGAATACGATAGAAGCATTATCGGTAAGCGTACCATCAGGGTTCTTTAACATGGCAACAGGAAAAGCTTCATCAGAGATGCGGCGCCAAACTGGTGTGTTACTGGCGTGATTCAGGATCGGGAAGAAATAATCACGCTGGTTAAAAGTAATGTCATTTTCAATTTTCAGCCAGCTGGTAGCTTGTATGCTTCCTTTTGCGCGGAGGTTGTACTGGTTAAATTTATCAGGATTGTAACGGAATATACCACCTTGGTTATTATACCTGCCGGAAATGTAGAACGCTGTTTTATCACTGCTGCCCGAAACGCTGACTTGTTGATCCATGGAGGGGGTACTGTCTGCATACAATTCTTTTAGCCAATCGGTACTTCCATAATAAATGTATTTTCCGGTAGCAGGATCAATTTCCGTTGTGGGGCCCATACCTGCTTCATAACGCCTTTTAAGTTCTTTCAGATATTCCTGCGACCAGGGAAATACGCTGTTGGCTTTTTGTGGATCAGCGCTGTAATCGTTCCATGAGCTGAAAGCATCATTAAAAACCTGTGCCCATGGATAGCCTTCGGTAACCAGATCTGGCCTGATGGTTTGATCGTTAAGAGAATAACCAGAAGTATAGTTTATAGTGGCTTTTTCTTTTGCAGGGGCTTTAGTGGTAATCAGTACCACACCAAAACTCCCCCTAGCTCCATAGATGGCTGCCGATGCTGCGTCTTTTAGCACAGTAACACTCTCAATATCGTTGGGATTGACGAGGTCCGGATTACCAGGAACACCATCTATCAGAATCAGCGCAGACCCACCTGCACCAATGGAAGTGGTACCACGGACGTTATAGGCCGACGTTCTGGTGGGCTTGCCATCGGTCATTTTGATGTTTAAATTGGGAATAACGCCTTGCAAACCTTTAGTAGTACTGGTAAGAGGACGATTTTCGAATACTTCTTTACCAACCTGGTCTACAGCACCTGTAAGGTTTACTTTTTTCTGAGTACCATAACCTACAACTACCACTTCAGAAAGTTCTTTTTGTTCTTCCAATAGTTTGATGTTGATGGTAGTTTTGCCTGCAACCGATATTTCCTGGGTTTTAAAGCCAACATAAGTAAATATCAGCGTCCCTTTATTTGGTACTCTGATCTGATATATGCCCTCTGCATTGGTCGTAGTCGCTATATTGGTTTCCTTATGTGTAATTCCAATACCCGGTAAGGGAATCCCTTTCAGGTCGACCACTTTTCCACTAATTATTTTTACAGTATCGGCCACGATACGAGCAGGAGTCTGCTTTACCTGTATAACAATGGTTTTGTCCTTTATGGCATAAGTTAAATTTACAGGAGCCAGAATTTGAGAGAGTGCTCGATCAAGAGGCATATTTTTTACAGCAACGTTTATTTTGGTGTCCTCATCAAACATTTCAGGAGTCCAAACAACATTCATACCCGTCTGTTTCCTGATTTCTTTAAATACCTGATTTAAAGAAGTCCCTTGCTTTGACAAGGTTATCCGCTGTGCATGCCCTATAGCACTTACATGCATAAAGCAAACGGTTATGATTAGAATGGTAAGCTTAACTCGCATAATTATTCTTCTTTTACTAGCCTCACTGATCTGGCAAAAAGCCAGGTTCAAAGATGAGGGTTGTCCCAAAGTATAGACAAGCTGCCTAAGGCGGGATAGGTTATAAAAAATCATATATTTGTTATTGGTTTTTAGTAAATAATTGTGTTTCTGCAATTTGTTTGGAAAGGACCAAATTATCCGGGGGTGTTTGCCGCACTTCCCGGTTTTTGCTTATCCAGGCTGGTAAAAGTTTACAACATGGCCGTAATCCTCCTTCCTTCAACTTTAAAGTGAACAAGACCGGTGAGTTCCAGGATGGACAATACCTGAGTAGCATTTTCAAAGCGGGAGACATTTCCACTAAACAATAGATCTTTAACTGTCTTGTCCTGATAGGTAACCTCTACATCGTACCATCGTGAAACCTGCCGCATAATGGTTTCAAGTGTGGTTTTATCAAATGTGAAATAACCGTTTTTCCAGGCTATTGCAGCCTCTGTGTCTACATTGCTTATCTCAAACCTGCTTTTTTGGAAACTGGATTGCTGGCCAGGTTTAAGAAAGATCTTGGTTTGGTTAGACTGGTCTGAAATTTTGACTGAACCTTCAATCAGGGTAGTTTTGATATCATGCTCATCTTCATAACCATTAATGTTGAAATGTGTACCCAATACTTCCAGTACCTGCTTATTGCTGATTACTTTAAAAGGAGCGTTTTTATTTTTGGTAACTTCAAAATATGCTTCACCTTTAAGTTCGATTAAACGCTCTGTTTTGCTGAAAGATATGGGGTATTTCAGCGAAGAATTTGCATTCAGCCAGACCTTGGTGCCATCAGAAAGAATGAGTTGATACTGTCCACCTCGTGGGGTTTCTATAGTATTGAAACTTAATTTCGATGAGGCAGCTTGCTGTTGAATATGATAAATAAGCTGGCCTGATGCTGTTTTAGTGAGCTGAACACCAGCCTGAGTTGACACTTTTTCGTTAAGTACATCATCGAGTGCAACCTTGGTTCCATTAGCAAGGGTAAGTATAGCTTTGTTGGTACCAGGTAACAGTTCATTTTTTAAGCTGGCTTGTTCAATTCTTGTTTTATGTTGTATGCTTTGATATTGAAAATAAGAAAATATTCCAACAAATAGCAGCAGGATTACAGATGCTGCTACCATTAAGTTTACATATGACCTTTTGGGTATTACCTTTGGTTTTTTTTGCGTTTTGTGCATCATGGAATTGTAGAGCTGCTCCCATTGCTCATTGGTATGATGTTGCTCTGGCCTGGTATTCTGCCATAAGAGTTTAAGTTCATGCTGTAATAATTCGTTATTGCTATCGTGGTTTAAAAGTCGAAACAATTCATTAAGTTCATTTGCTGAACAATTGTTGTTGATGTAGCGGTCTAATAAAAAGGATATTCTTTCCTGCTTATTCATATATGGAAGCTGTTTAGTTATGCTATATATTGATAAGACGAAAAAAAATGGAGACAGGCCTAATGGAAGATTATTATTATTTTAAAAATAATAATATGAGGAAGATGAGTTCAAAATTCGTGTTTAAATGATGACGAATAAAATGAAGTGAGTCGAGCATATGGTTTTTTACCGTACTTTTTGAAAGTTGCAGATGACTGGCAATTTGATCGTAGGTCATATGCTGTTCTCTGCTAAGGCGAAATACAGATTTACGTTGCGGCGACAATTTTGCTACCGCTTTATTGATGTTGGATTTTAGTTCGTTTAATAATAATTGATCGTCTGGCTGCTCGGTGGTCGGTGTATTGATTTGGTCCCAGAGTAATTCGACTAATGCACGGTCTTTTGCGGCTATTCGTAGAAAGTCGAGTGATTTATTTCTGGCAATATGGAAAAGGAATGCAGGGAAATTCCTTATTTCAGTCAGTATCTCAGAACTTTCCCATATTTTCATGAATACATCCATTACAATTTCTTCTGCCGTTTCCCTTGATTTTGTGATCTTAAAAATATAGGCAAATAATTTATCACGGTGTTTCTTGAATAAACATTTAAATGCTTCTTCATCACCCTTACTAATGGACAGTAATAAATCTTGATCAATTAATTTCATGGTTTAATTGATTATTTGGTTAGCAGGAATAAATCTAGCATTTATCTTTCATAATGTTTAAATTATTCAAAAATAAACATTTAAAAGTCTTATTTTTTCTTTTAATATGTTAAATAAGTATTAAATTTTTGTTAATAAGAAGACAGAGCTGACCAGAAATCATTACCTCAATTCATACTTTCGGTTGCTGGGGTAGGGCCGATTAGGTCAGATAAATTTGAAACTCGATGCGTACCAATTGAGATAGGTTAGATCATTTCTTCTCAAACTAAATTAATTTTTTACATTTGTAAATATAATAACTGTTAAAGCTTTGAGTCATGTAATATCATTTCGCATATAATGTTAAATGACCTTTCCCAGTCGGGGAGGGAGTAATTACTATTTTTTTAATTTTACTTATTACAATATGGCTATTTCACAAAAATATGGTCGTACTTTTCATTATCCGTTTTCGCCGGGAACAACTAGCGACGACAGGATTCAGCACGACTATTGGAAATATTTACAACAAATACCTACACTAATACATACAGAAAAATTAGACGGAGAGAATAACTGTTTATCTAAACATGGTGTATTTGCCCGTTCACATGCAGCCCCAACTACATCGCCCTGGACAGAGAGTCTAAGACGGTTCTGGCAACTTGTTAAATATGATCT
This sequence comes from Pedobacter hiemivivus, assembly GCA_040393085.1. Lineage (GTDB taxonomy): Bacteria > Bacteroidota > Bacteroidia > Sphingobacteriales > Sphingobacteriaceae > Pedobacter > Pedobacter hiemivivus_A. The sequence goes on from JBEBUV010000051.1 coordinate 26,180, forward strand.
TGGCGAGTTGGAGTTCTTTATGGAAAACCTGTACGCAATCCACTCCATAGAATATCGTAATTTAGAACATCATTTTTATGTGTTCGGAATTAGGGAGCATGATCGTTGGTTAAGCTGGGAAGAAACTCAGTTTTATGCTAATCTACTTGATTTGCCTACTGTTCCTGTTATTAAAATGGAACAGAAGCCGGAAAATCAAGAGCAGTTTGAAAGGGAAATGTTAATACTCGTTAATGGTTCAGGTGCGTTTGACCCTTACGATGTTCAGCATAAATTAAAAGCTACTATGGAGGGCGTAGTTACCAGAAATGCTCAGGGGTATGCCGTTAATGATTTTGCAAAAAATGTATTTAAATATGTACGTAAAGGGCATGTTAAAACAGATGAGCATTGGACAAGAAACTGGAAACGTGCAACCTTAATAAATGAAGGAGGCAGTTATGTGGACTATTAGTGAAAACAAACAATGGGCAGATCTTGAAAGACGATTTGATTGGGTGAAGCACATGAAAGAGGTTCCACAAGACCCTCGTTATCATGCAGAAGGTGATGTGGCAATACATACGCAAATGGTATTGAATGCTTTAGAAAATGAGCAGACTTTTCAGCAGCTATCTGCACAAGATCGAGAGGTTTTATGGGCTGCAGCTTTGTTGCACGATGTAGAGAAATACAGTACCACGGTTCATGAAACTGATGGGAGTATCACCTCGAATGGACATGCACGTAAAGGAGCGCAGTTTGCCAGACAGTTATTGTATTTTAATGAACCGGCACCTTTTGCTATTCGTGAACAAATTGTGGGCTTAGTCAGGTATCATGGCTTGCCTATTTGGTTATTCGAAAAACCTGATCCTTTAAAAGCTTTAGTAAAAGCAAGTATGGAGGTTAATTTGGAATGGCTATGCCTGCTTGCAAAGGCTGATATGTTAGGGCGTATTTGCAACGATCAGAAAGAGATGCTATATCGTATCGCTTGTTTTGAAGAGTACTGTAAAGAAAATCAATGTTGGGGCAACGC
>JBEBUV010000052.1:0-27197 GCA_040393085.1 Pedobacter hiemivivus
TAAACTAATAGTAGTAACAAACCTTTTTACTGTAAACGTATTCTAGTATAGGACAGTATAGGACAATTAAGACAGTATTTTCTTTTGCTATCCTTTTGCTTTTCTTTTGGTATCCTTTTGCTATCCTTTTGCTCGGACCAATAGAAACGCAGTTTAAACCCATAACCATACCTATTTAAAAACAAATTTTAATCCAAGAGCTGCAAACGGCCGATCTGACCTTATCTTAGTCTTAAGGACAATGGTGTCCTGATTAATTGTTTTATACTTATGGCAAGAATGAATTTTGGTATCCTTGGACCGATCATCGGGAAAATTTCAAATTTAGTAGGTTACATAAGACGTGGAGTACCAGTTGTCAGGACTAAGCCCAAAAAAAGGAGAAAAAAAGCAAAACGCTCCATTGCACAACAAGCAGTTAATTTAAGATTTTTGATGGTCAAAAGATTTGTCGCCGTCATTAGTGAATTTATCAATGTAGGTTATCACTTGGATGTGGCCGATACCCCAAAAATTCCTGAAAACGGAGCAGTATCATACCTGTTAAAAGAAGCTGTAACAGGCGTATATCCAGATTATGAAATGGATTTCAGTAAAGTATTAGTTAGTAAGGGGAAACTACCTCCACCTTTAAACCCTACAGTTAAGCTCGATGGCGACACTTTAAAATTCTCGTGGGATGTAAATCCGAAATGGGGCTATAAGCTCAACCGCGATCAGGTAATGCTACTTGCTTACCTCCCTGCCAACAACACTGCAGAATATTTATTAAGTGGAGCACGTAGAAACGAAGGGGGTGAAGAATTGAAAGTTTACCTTAATCCCGAAACAAATAGAAATAATAAAAAAGATGAATATATAGAGACTTACATCGCTTTTATATCCGACGACCGTAAAAAGATCTCCGATAGTGTGTATGTAGGAAGGGTGTCTGTGTAAGGTTCAAATAATAGGGGTCGAATACGACCCCTTAAAGATAATTATATAAGCTGGTAGGAGAGCTTAGTATTTTGTGGTAAGAATTTCTTTTTCGGATAATCCTGTAGATTTTATAACCTGCACTAAGGAAATACCATCGGCCAAAAGATCCCTTGCAACACCAATAGATTTTTCATAAGCTGTTGAAGCAGCTGTTTTTACTGCTTCTTCAACAGCTTTTTCTACCGCTGTTTCTATTGCATAATCCATTATGGCATTGTTATCCCATTGAACTTTCTGTATTGCTCTGTGTATTGCCCTTTCCCCATCAGTTAAATTGGCATATTCAGCCAAATAAGCAAATTGTTTTAATTCCGGCATCTTCAGAAAATCCGGTTCTTCCTTCATTTCCGAAATATGCTTCATATAATAAAGCCACTTTTCAAGTTCTGTCTCCAATTCATTTTCTTTTTTATCGAATTTTATCACCTCGATATAGATGAACTTTAGCTTATCATAAAATACCACTCCCGTTTCAATATTACATAAGGAAACCTCATGAATATATTTGTTTGAATTGGTGTCAGGTAAGCAAAAGTCTTCCAATAATGAAATAGAATACACCTCATTAAGATTGTACTTCCAGTCTTTATGTCCTTTCAGTGCCTGATCACTGATCAACCTACTGGTATAATACAAGGAACGCTCTTTAAAATACAATTGCTTTTGCCGCTGAACTTCCACAAGAAATTGTGTCCCAGTTATATCAGTACAAATAAAATCAAGTACAACTCCCCTTTCACTTTTAATTTCTCCAGGATACTCATTCTTGCCAAATTCCAGAGATACAATTTTCCTTTTGCCGGCTAATATTGCATTCAGAAAAGCTTTGGTGACTTCCTTGCTCACTTCCGATGCAAAAATCTTCTTAAAAGCCCAATCCTCAAAGGGATTAATATAACTTTTAGGCAATTTTACCTTATTTTCATAAGTAGCAGTTGGCTCCCTAAGGATGTTTTCTTTTAATTCTTCTTGCATATCATTTGTTTGTCTTTAAACAAAAATAATGATTAATGTTTAAACAAACGTTATTAAATGTCTTTTTAATTATATAAAATAAAGGTATAGTTATATATTGTGATTAATTGCAGAATAATGGGCAGTTTTATAGTATTATAGAAATAATGACAAAGATTTGTGTTTTTGAAGATAGCGACCATTACCAACGACAAGGCCGCATCATTATTAATGATGCGGCCTTGTAATTTATTAAAAGCTAAAGGCTAATTTATTTCTTAGCTTCTTTTAACATTTCAGTATGCAAACGAATATACTCTGGATTGTTAATTTCTTTAGCAACCTGTAACCCTGAAGCTGCAGTTTTAGCTGCACCAGCCTTGTCACCCATTTTCATTTGGATTTTTGCTTTTGATAATTTTACCCACGGAGCTTTACCATCTTCTGCCTCAGCAGCGTTAATCCACTCTAATGCTTTATTCAAGTCCTTACCATTGTTAAAGTAATATTGTGCAGCTTGCGAATAAGGTTTTTTCTCACCTTTCATAGCCTCATCAATACTAGCCATTACCGTTGCATCAATGTCAGAACTTAGCTCAACATTTACCAATGTGTTTTCCCACATCAATTGTAACTTAGCAGAAGTAGGTAATACATCAGCAAATTGAATGGTAAAAGTTTCTACTTTATTACTCAATTTGTTGGCTTTAACTTTAACTCTCAATACATCGTCTGATTCTTTGTAAGTATAAGAACCCCATTGTTTAGCACCTTTGTTAAATATTACAGTCCACTCGTCTTTACCAGGAATAGTAAATAAACCATATTCACCTGCTGGAAGCTCTTTACCCTCAACTGTTACAGCTTCGGTAAAGTTTACAGTTGTAGCTGAGTTTGCTCCTGTGCGCCATACATTTCCGTAAAGTTCTAGACCACCAAAAATTTTGCGACCTTTTACGTTCGGACGGGCATAATTAACTGTGATTTTACCTAATGCAAAATTCTGTGTAATAGTTTGACTTGTGCTTGCCTGTGGCATTTTAAGGCCTTGCGCCTGAACATCGGTACTCAGCACTACTGCTAATGCCAGAAATAACATTGTTTTTAACGTTGTCTTCATATAATTATTTTTTGTTTTTTAATGTGATAGGCTCTCTATAGACCTGGTCATAAGTTTTGTTGGCACTAAATTACGTATCTGTTTGTGTATTGCATATAAATTTGAGGTTTTAAAGGAAACTTGACTGAAAAATTAGATTATCATACTTAAATTAGCTGTTATGGTTGGTTCTCGTTATAACGTATTCGGCATTGTATTAGCAATAATACTATTTACCGCAACTGCTAAAAAATCTGTAGCACAAACAATAGAAAAAGGTGTTTCAAAAGAACTCGCTTTGTATAGGAAAACAGTAATCAGCGATGTTAATTATGGACTTGAGTTTGATATCCCTAGAGATAGAAAGGAAAAGATTGCTGCAAATGAGGTGCTGACATTCCATCTTAATGAGCAGGATAAGCCTTTGCAACTTGACTTTAAAGAAGATAAATCAAAGCTATTAATACTTATAGTAAACGGTGAATCTGTAGTTATACAACATGAAAACGAGCACTTGATTATCCCCGCCAAATACTTGATAAAGGGGATGAATAAGGTGCAAATAAAATTTCAATCGGGTGAGGCTGCACTAAACCGTAATGCTGATTATTTATATACACTATTTGTACCTGATAGGGCAAGAACTGTTTTTCCTTGTTTTGATCAGCCAGATATTAAAGCAACCTATAACCTGACTTTAACCGTACCAGAGGATTGGAAGGCAATTTCCAGTGCTCCATTAAAACAGGTAAGGGTGTTAAACAAGCGGAAGACTTATCAGTTTGATACTTCTGATACGGTAAGTACTTATCTATTTTCATTTGTAGCAGGAAAGTTTGAGGAAGAGATTGGAAAGATTGGTAAGGAGCAATCAACTTTTTTGTATCGTGAAACAGATACAGCGAAGATCAGACATAGTATGAAAGAGATTTTCAAGATCCATGATAACTCGCTTAACTATTTTGAAAATTGGACAGGTATTCCTTATCCTTTTAAAAAGTTTGATCTTGCTGCTATTCCTGATTTTCAGTTCGGAGGAATGGAACATGTTGGAGCTATACAATATAAAGCTTCCACTTTGTTCTTAGATGGAACCGCAACAAAAGATCAGATTAATTCCAGAAATAACTTGATTGCTCACGAAACTGCGCATATGTGGTTTGGTGATCTGGTGACAATGAATTGGTTTAATGATGTTTGGATGAAAGAGGTATTTGCTAATTTTATGGCTGATAAAAGTACAGAGGGAAATGTGGGTGATGCTGTATTTAATTTGAAGTTTTTAGTGGATCATTTTCCTGCAGCTTATGGTATTGATCGTACTATAGGTGCAAATCCTATCCGACAGCAATTGGATAATTTAAAGGATGCCGGTAGCATGTATGGGAATATTATTTACCATAAATCGCCAATTATGATGCGACAGCTGGAGCGTTTAATGGGGAAAGATAAGTTTCAGCAGGGTGTAAGGGAGTATCTTAAAAAGTTTGCTAATAGCAATGCTTCCTGGCCTGATCTGATCAGTATTCTGGATAAGTATTCAGATGATGATTTACAGGAATGGAATAAGGTTTGGGTAAATGAACCAGGACGTCCTGTGATAGATTATACGATTGAGTATAAAAGAAAGAAAATTAAGCGGTTTACGGTTAAGCAGACTGCAGAGTACGGGAGGGAAAGGATTTGGCCACAGCTTGTTGAATTAACCCTGTATTATAAAAATTATAGCAAGGAATTAACGGTTGATTTAAATGCATCAGAAGTAGAGGTTAAGCACTTTGAAAAAAATGATGCTCCTTTGTTTGTACTTTTCAACTCTTCTGGACAGGGCTATGGCTTATGGCCAATAGATGCTGCAATGTTTGAACATTTATATGAAATTCAAAATCCTTTAAATCGTGCAACAGCTTATATTTCTCTATATGAGAATATGCTGAATGAACGATATATTAAACCTATAGATCTGTTAAAGGTTTATCTGGAGGGCCTCAATAAGGAAGAAGAAGAATTAAATATAAAGTTGATTAGTAATTATATCAGCACTATTTATTGGGAGTTCCTAAATCCTGAGAATAGAGCGCTGCTAAGCGAATCCATGGAAAAACAGATTTTGGATGCTATGTTAGAACAAAGCGAACCTAATATAAAAAAGCTTCTTTTTAAATGCTATCAAGATATATTTTCAACTAAAACTGCCCGTCAGCAATTGTATGAGATATGGAAGACTAATAAGGCTCCCGATGGTGTGAAACTTTCTGAGGATGATTATACTGCGCTGGCTTTTTCATTAGCTTTGCGGATGGATAATAATACATCTTTATTGAATGAGCAACTGTTACGTATAAGCAATGCAGACAGAAAGAAAAGGTTTGAATTTATCATGCCTTCTCTTTCTGCTGACGTGATGGAAAGGGATAGATTCTTTAAAAGTCTGGAACAGAAAATTAACAGAGAAAAAGAATCAAATGTTGGTGCTGCTTTATATTATTTACACCATCCATTACGACAAGTTACATCTGTTAAATATCTTAAAAAAAGTCTGGATATGTTGGAAGAAATTCAGACTACAGGAGACATCTTTTTTCCACAGAGTTGGTTACAAGCCACATTTGGGTATTACCAAAGTGTGGAAGCAGCTACAGTTGTAAGTGAATTTTTAAGCAGCCATCCTGATTACAATCCTAAATTAAAAGCTAAGATTTTGCAAACCACAGATAACCTGTTTAGGGCACAGAAGCTCTTGAATTAGTTATGGTTCTAGTCGTTTATATGTGATTTTAATGGTTTGCTTGTTTTTAGCTTGGGTTAAAGTTGCGATAGAGGGGTAACCGTTATCATTGTATTCATATTTGATGTCAATATTATCTTTAGCGTTATCCTCGTCTAGTTTTGTTAATACATTGTTTTTGATACATCGTAAAAACCAGTGTTCAAATTGTAATGCAAATACATCACTAAAAGATATATTACTACTAATTCCTTTTTTTTGATCATAGGTGTAGGTGATGATATTGACTGGGGATGAGGTGCTGATTTTTGTTAAATTTGAAGACTCATTATATTGTAAGTCGCTGGTTTTAATTAGTTTCTGTTTAGTGTCCATATAATTAACAGAACTAATTTTTAATTGTTTATTATAGATGAATATGCAATTCCCATTGGGAATGCTCAAGTTAGAATTATTAAAAATATATGCGGTCACCTTATTAGTTATTTTTTGATCATTTTGGAAGAAATAATCAATAGAAAGCTGTTTCCCATCTTTATATTTTTCAAGGCTTTGTGGATGACCTGTAGCGTTATAGGTGATGATTGTTTTATTTCTATCTGAATCTAGAATTTCTGTCAGTAATGTGCTGTTGCTTTTATAATTCAGGTTCATGATGACGGCATTAGCTTCTAGTTTTATAGGAATATATATACCTTCTTCTATAGGAGTAGGCACAACCGGCTCTTCTTTTTCTGGTATTGGTTCTTCGGTATTAGGTATTGGTACTTCTATTTTCGGTTTGGGTTCATCTATTTTTAGCTTTATTTCTTTTTTACAAGATAATAAGACAATAAATGCATAAAGGGCTACAAATTGTAATGATTTTACACTTTTCATAATGTTGTTAGTTTAATTAAGGCTTATACCATTTTATGATTGTGAACATAATGATTATTGTATTAATAGTAAAAATATTTACTAAAAATTTGTTTTGTATTATTTTGATAGAAAATAATTTTTCTTGTGATTTTTTTTGGTATAATGGAATGAATGAAAAGAATTTGTGAAAAAGTCCAGATTTATATTTAAAATAGGTTCCTTAAAATATGTCAGAATTATGAAACCTGCATAAGGAGATAAGATGTACTTTTACGGGACGATTTCTTTATTTGTACATAAGTTTATAATATGGACGATTTTCTAGCTGCCCGCCTTCAGATGGCCTTTTCATTGGGCTTCCACATTGTTTTTGCTTGTATTGGTATGGTCATGCCATTTTTTATGACAGTGGCGCATTTTTATTGGCTTAAAACCAAGAAAGCGGTTTATAAAGATGTTACGAAAGCCTGGAGTAAGGGCGTTGCTATTTTCTTTGCAACCGGTGCGGTTTCTGGGACAGTATTGTCATTTGAACTCGGCTTGCTCTGGCCTAAATTTATGGAGCATGCAGGACCTATATTCGGAATGCCGTTTTCTTTGGAGGGGACGGCATTTTTTATTGAAGCAATTGCACTTGGGTTTTATTTATATGGATGGGATAGGCTTAACCGTTGGTTTCATTGGGCTACAGGTGTGGTTGTAGGTATAAGTGGACTAGCATCGGGCATCCTGGTAGTTGCTGCGAATGCCTGGATGAATAGTCCGGCTGGTTTTGATTATATAGACGGACAGTATTTAAATATCGACCCTATAAAAGCGATGTTTAATGATGCCTGGTTCTCGCAAGCATTGCACATGAGTATAGCCGCTTTTGTATCTACTGGCTTTGCTGTTGCTGGTGTCCATGCCCTCATGATTCTTAAGGGAAAAAATATAGGATTTCATAGTAAAGCTTTTAAAATCGCAGCTGTATTTGGAACGGTAGCAGCTTGTTTACAGCCTATAAGTGGTGATATTTCGGCTAAAGATGTTGCTGTACGGCAACCGGAAAAACTTGCGGCCATGGAAGCACATTTTCATACAGAACGCAATGCTCCACTTATTATTGGTGGAATACCTGATACCTTAAATAAAAAGGTCGATTATGCCATTAAAATCCCTGGATTGCTGAGCCTGATGGCTACTGGAGATTTTAATGGAGAGGTCAAAGGATTGGAGAGCTTTCCTAAAGATGAACAACCACCAATTGCTATTACGCATTATGCTTTTCAGATCATGGTTGGTTTGGGTATGCTAATGGTGCTTATCGCTCTTTTATATTTTATGGCTTTATGGAAGAAAAAGAAATGGCTGGATAGTAAATGGTTACTTCGATTGTTTGTTTTCGCAACACCTTTAGGTTTTATTGCACTAGAAGCGGGATGGACTGTTACGGAGGTTGGCCGACAACCATGGATCATTAGGGGAGTAATGAAAACTGCGGATGCGGTTACGCCTATGCCAGGGATAGTTTACTCCTTTTATATGTTTACAGCAGTATATATTTCTCTTGCAATTATTGTAAGCGTATTGTTATACAGACAGATTACAATGGTAGGTGATTTGTATGATTCTGAAAACCTTTCAAAAGACAAGCAGTTATGATTTATGTAGTTATCGTTTTTTTATGGACCTCTATATTGTTGTATATTTTACTTGGAGGGGCCGATTTTGGTGCGGGTATAACTGAGCTGATGACCGCAAAATCAAATAAATCTAAAACTCGAAAAGTCATGTACAAGGCCATTGGGCCTATTTGGGAAGCGAATCATATGTGGCTTATTATTGCTGTAGTAATTTTATTTGTAGGCTTCCCTAAGATATATACCACTGTTTCTGTTTACTTGCATATACCACTGGTATGTATGCTGTTGGGCATTATTGCAAGAGGTACAGCCTTTGTATTTAGAAATTATGATGCGGTAAAGGATGATATGCAGAAAGTATACACACCTATTTTTGTGTATTCTAGTTTAATTACACCTTTTTTTCTGGGTATTATAGCAGCAAGTGCTGTGTCTGGTCATATTGATACGGAAGCAAATGACTTTCTATCGGCATATATTTTTAGTTGGTTAAATTGGTTTTCTGTAGCTGTAGGTATATTTACGATAAGTATTTGCGGATTCCTGGCTATAATTTTTATTATCGGACAAACTCATGAGGGAGGAGATAGAGAACACTTTATTGGGAAAGCAAGGCGGGCAATCTTCTTTGTAATGGGGAGTGGTGCATTGGTTTTTCTAGCTGCGGCTTTTGAACATATTCCACTGGTAAACTGGATTTTTGGAGATACACCAGGAGTTATTGCCATAGTTGCGGCGAGTATATCACTAATTGTAATGTTTTATGCATTGAATAGAAATAAACCAATATTATTACGTTTGCTGGCAGGCTTTCAGGTAACTATGATTTTATTTGCTGCAACCTATTCGCACTTTCCCGATATCATATTGCTAAAGAATGGTGAAAACCTTTCTTTGATGGCGCATCAAGGGCAGGCTAAAACAATTGAAACATTGGGTTATGCCTTGCTGATTGGTAGTATATTTATTTTACCGGCATTGGTTTACTTGATTTATATATTTCAAACACCCAAGAAAATAGTTTCAGACCGCTAAGGGACATTGTTCAGGTAATTAGATTTAAACTTTTGTGTAACAAGTTTAGCGATCATCAGACAATAATATAGATTAAGTGTTTAATTCGTGATCTATTTAAAAATTGAATAAAATGATTTCATTGGAATATAAAAAGATCTATTAAACCTAAATCATTTTATAAAGTCTTACTATCAATATCGAACTTAAACATCACACAAATTATGAAATCAAGATTCTTAAAACTTACTCTTTGTACAGCAGTCTTGGCCAGTCTTGGTACTGTTGTTCAGGCTCAAAAGGTTAATGAATTACAGGAGGTTAGCATATTCGCACCTCACGCCATAAAAATCGACGGTAAGAATTTTGAATGGAAAGACACTGATTTTTCTGTAAGCAAACGTACCAGCCTTTCTTATATTATCAGCAATGATGAAAAGAACCTTTATCTGATTATTAAATCCACAGATATTCCTAATAATACAAAAATTTTGGCTGGAGGGGTTACTTTTTCGGTAAATCCTGATGGAAAGAAAAAAGAAAAGGAAAGTATAACCTTAACTTATCCGCTTGCAGTTAATCCGCCAAGAGGACAGGGGGCAAGGCGTACAATGACCATGGCTATGCCTAGGGGTGGTGGAGCCCGTCCGGATGCTAAAGCAATGGATTCAGCCATGGTAGCCAGACAAAAAACACAATTGAAGACCGCAAAAGAGATTAAAATCAGAGGTTTTAAAAATACTACTGATACCTTAGTTTCTATTTATAATGAATATGGTATAAAGGCATTTGCGAATATTGATAATGACAATGCTTTCTTTTATGAGGTAGCTATTCCACTAGAAGCACTTGGTCTTTCTGTAGATTCACCAAAAGAATTTGCTTATAATATTAAAGTCAACGGATTACAAATGCCGGGGTTAGACGGTGGACGTTCATTTGGTGGCGGCGGTGGTGGCGGCGGTGGTGGTGGTTTTGGTGGCGGTGGAGGTAACTTTGGTCGTGGCGGCGGTGGTGGCCGTGGCATAGATTTCCAGGCAATGCTTAGCCCTACCGATTTTTGGGGAAAATATACACTAGCAAAGAAATAAATACCTTAATGTTGTAAAGACACACACTACTACACCCCAACATACACACACAAACACACAAATGAATTATTTTAATCGGGTTACGGCCAGAAAATTAAACACCCTTTTTATGCCGAAATACCAACAGAATTTTAAGAAACTGAGCATTGTTTTATTAATGATGTTTAGTTTTACAGAGGTATTTTCGCAGCAGCCAGCAAAACAGGATCCTCCTCCTCCTTTGCCTACACGAGAGATCAGTGGTATTGTAAAAGATAGTACAGATTTAGGAGTTATTGGAGCAACAGTAAGTCTTACATCCGATAAGGATACTTTAAAGACTTCTACAAATAGTGATGGAATCTTTATTTTTAAGGAAGTGAAATCTGCTACCTACACCTTAGTTATACAGAGTATAGGTTATGTTAAATCGCCAGTTATGCGCTTTAAACAAAATGACATGATTCCAAGGATCATTATGGATCCAATAATGCTTAAAGAAGAAAAAAATCTTTTGAATGAAGTGGTTATTAGTGGTACGCCATCAATTACTTATAAAACAGATACTGTTGAATATAAGGCCAGCGATTATGTGGTTAGGGCCAATTCAACCGTCGATGAGCTCTTGAAAAAAATGGAGGGGATGGAAGTTGGAAATGATGGCACACTTGTGCATCAGGGTGAGACAGTTGCCAAGGCTAAACTGAATGGTAAGGAATATCTTGGGGGCGACATTGCAAATGCAATTAAAAACCTTCCTGCAGAGATTGTTGATAAAATTCAGATTGTGGATGATTATGGAGATCAGGCAGCCCGTACAGGGGTTAAGGATGGTGATCCTCAGAAGATATTGAACATTACAACCAGAACGGATAAATCTGTTGGTAACATGGTCAATTTACACGCCGCGGGGGGGAGTAACGAGAGGAAAGAAGCTGGAGCATTTGCTACACGAATTAACGGAAATCAGCAGATGGGGCTGAATGGGAATTACAAGGATGTGATTAACCTCAATGCGCTTAGCGGTTCGAACAAGAATGCTAATGCCAGATTCAGTTTGCGGGATAAAATCGGGAAAAAGGTAGAGTATAATTTGAATTACCAATTCACCAATTCAAATGGAGATAATGTAAATGAGAACGAATCCTTAAGTATTCTGACTGATGGACAATTGCTTTCTAATAGTTCAAGCAGTGGCCTGCAAAAATCAAACAATCATGATTTTAAATTTGAATTTGAGGTCAACCTGGACTCTAATGATTATCTTAAAGTTATCCCGACTTTTAAGTATGCTTCTAATGATAATAATACGGCTTCCATGCTAAGTCAAAGGGGTAGTGAAATCTCAATGGGGCTGGATCAGGATCGTAGGGTAAGAAATTCGAATTCTAGAACAGCACCTGAATTTGGTATCTCTGCTTTTTATCAGCATACTTTTAAAAAATACAGGAGGAATTTCTCAACACAGATAGATCTGAATAAAAATAGCCAGGAAAATGAGCAGGATAGATACAACTTGACAACTTATTATCTTGAAAACTTAGCTACAGAAGATCCTAAAGACTTTAGTACCAAAGACTCGATAATTAATCAGATCATTGCGCGCAAGAACCTGCGTGATAATTATCGCGGAAGTATGACTTATGTGGAGCCTCTTGGAGTCAATACTCAATTTGAGGTGAATGCCCAGGTAAATTATAATGGATATGACAATACTGCGACTACAAGAGATATTTTAGATAACGGCGTGTCTGGTATCATAGATTCTTTAAGTAATATTTATGATTATTCCTTTACACAGGGCCGGATTGCATTGAATTTTAGATATGGAATGTCTAATACCTCTAAAGTTCGTTTTTCTGTTGGTTTAACGGGGGTGCCTGCTTTACTTTCGGGTACTAAAATAAGTCTCGGCACTACAACAAATCGCAGCAGCTTTAACCTGATTCCTATCGCCAGATTTGAATACCGTTGGAGCAGACAACACAACGTCTCCTTGAACTATTCTGGAAATGCAGTGGAACCAACTTTTGATCAGATACAGCCGGTAAGGGATGTTACGAATCCGAATAATCCGATTATTGGTAACCCAGATTTGCTTGCGACTTTTGTACATACTTTAAGAGGCGGTTATAATAATTATATCGCCAATTCGAAGTTCAATATTTCATTAAATGCAAATGGGTCTTATACGGAAAATGCTGTAATCAGAAATGTGGAAAGAGTTGATAACCCAGATCCGGAACTGCCTGGTAGTAAAATTAATGAAACACATTTTTTGAATGTTAGTGGGGTATATAGGTTGGCCGGTAACTACAACATCAGTAAGCAGCTAAACAACAGAAAATATAATCTGCAACTTAATGGGACAGTAAGTTACAACCATAACCTGAGTATGAGAGATGGTGTCTTGAATGCTACTGATATCACGGTTCTAGATCAGCGCTTCGGTCCGAGAATCAATCCTACAGAATGGTTCGAGATCAACCCAAATATCGGATACAAATATGAAAAGTCTAATTCGACTCTTCCCTCTGGTAATAATAATATCAACACACTTTCTCTCAATGTAGATGGCAGGGTTTATTTATGGGACGTGTGGATGTTTGGTTATAATGGTAGTAAGCAGTATATTAATGGTATCGTTGGAAATACAAATAATACCCCATTAGTGATTAATGCAAGTCTGGAGCGCCAGCTGTTTAACCGCAGGGGTCAGATCACGTTACAGGCATTTGATATTTTAAATCAGAATAACTATTTAAGGTCAAGTCAATCAGATGATGGTGGTTATGTGAATACAATAGTAAATCCTGTAAGTAGGTACTTTATGCTTAAACTGAGTATGCGACTGCAAAAGTGGTCTGGTGCTCAAGGAAAAGGTGGCAGAGGGATTATGCGTAGAGGTGATGGAAGTTTTATGTAAAGAGAATATGTTAAACGCAAAAAGCCCTGCTAATTATTCAGCAGGGCTTTTTTAATGACTATGTTTTTTAGAATGAAAAGTCGTCGTTTTGACTTTTGTTTCCCACTCCTTCATGATTTTCAGAATATTCGTAGCGTTTTTCAACAACATCCTGATGGTTCTTGATGTATTCAACGGTATCGTTTAACCCCTCTGCAAACTTTTCAAAGTCCTCTTTATATAAGAAAATCTTATGTTTTACAAATACACCGTCCTCTAGCCTTTTCTTGCTCTCTGTTAGGGTTAGGTAATAATCTCCCGATCTGGTCGCTTTCACGTCGAAAAAATAAGTTCTTTTACCGGCCCTTACTTTCTTCGAGAAAACCTCTTCTCTCTCTTTGTTGTCAAATTCTCCCATGGTTGGTATTGATCTTGGTTTTTGGTTCGGGTAAATATAAACTAATAATCATTAAAGTTCAAAATGAAATTAGATAGTTTGGTTTTCTTCTTCCAATAATTGGTTTTGATACATTTCAGAATAAGCTCCATTAAGCGATAATAGCTGTGTATGTGTACCCTGTTCTATGATTTCTCCGGCATCGAGTACAATGATCTTATCAGCATTTTTTATGGTAGATATTCGGTGTGCGATCAATATACTTGTTCTATTTTTCATAATTCTACTAAGATTATTCAAAATTTCTTCTTCTGTACGTGTATCGACGGCCGAAAGACAGTCATCAAAAATTAATAATCGTGGTTCTTTAATTAAAGCTCTCGCTATTGATACTCTTTGTTTTTGTCCACCTGATAAAGTAATTCCCCGTTCACCAAGCATAGTTTCAAACTTTTTCTCAAAATCAATAATGTTATAGTATACAGCAGCATTTTTCGATGCAGTCTCTATTTCTGTATCAGTTACCTGATCCAAACCAAAAGCAATATTATTTTTTATGGTGTCTGAGAATAGAAATACCTCTTGTGGGACAAAGCCAATCTGACTTCGATAGTTATTTAAATTTAAGTCCTTTAATGGGCTGCCATCCACACTGATTAATCCTTTATCAACATCGTACATCCTCATTATTAAGTTAGCCAGGGTAGATTTTCCTGATCCTGTACGGCCGATGATAGCGACAAACTGTCCTTGATCAATCTCAAAACTTACTTCTTTAATAGCTTGTATGCCTGTATCTGGATAGGTGAAACTAACTTTATCGAACTTAATGTTACCATTAAGTAGGGGCGTATTTGTATTGCCTGATGTAATGTCCGGTTGCAATTGTAAAAACTCGTTGATACGTTTTTGAGAGGCAGAGGCACGCTGAACTAAAGTGGTTACCCACCCCAACATAGAAACGGGAAAAGTAAGTTGGTTTACATATACAATAAACTCTGCGATATTGCCGGGAGTAATTGATCCATCTATTACTTGTATGCCACCAATGTAAATGGTAAGGATTGTACTTAAACCAACTAGTAACAGCATGGTTGGATAAAAGAGTGCTTGCACCTTTACCAGCCCCATTGCATTGTCTTTATAGCCCTGACTTTCTTTAGCGAATACCTCTTGCGTATAATCTTCTCTTACATAAGATTTAATGACCCTTATTCCGGAGAACCTTTCTTGTACAAAACTGGATAGTTTAGATAATTGTACTTGTATTTGTTCACTCTTTTGGTTGATAAGTGTATTGACAAAATAAATGATTACCACCAAGATTGGTAAAGGCACCAAACACCAAATGGCCAATGTTGCATTTACAGAGAACATGGCATAAATAACCAAAAGAAATAATACTGCAGTGTTGATGGTGTACATGATAGCTGGGCCAACATACATCCTAACTCGATTCACATCTTCGGTAGCTCGGTTCATCAGATCACCGGTATTGTTACGACGATAGAAGCCTAAACTTAGTTTTTGATAATGTGCATAAATCTCATTTTTCATGTCGAATTCTATATGTCTCGACATCAAAATGATGGTTTGTCGCATAAAGAAGAGGAATAGTCCACGCATTAAATAGAGAAGTAGTACGAGCATTCCAAAGTAGAATAGACTTAAACTAAAGATATCGTACACAATAGATGCTCGTTCAAAACCATTAAATAAACGGTAAATCTGTATGTTTTCGGTGATCAGATTAAAAGCATGGCCAATAACTTGTGCAGGAATTACCCCGAAGATATTGGAAATGATCACAAAGAAAACCCCTGGGATAATCCACCATTTATATTTGTAGAAATATTTATTTAAAAAACGAAGATGCTTCATTGGATGTAAAGTTATCCAAATGAAGCTACTTTTTTCAAACTCTTTAGTTAAAACAATGTAAATAATGTTTTTTTATGCTAGTTTTGCGACATATCTGATAAACGAAATAATATGTCTGGGAATAGTTCTATTGTGAATTCAGTTTTAGATCAGTTGAGTGCATCGGGGCACAAGAAGGTAGTATTTTGCAACGATCCTGATACTGGATTAAAAGCAATTATTGCCATTCATGACACCACTTTAGGTCCAGCCTTAGGTGGAACCAGAATGTGGAGCTATACTACTGAGGCGGAAGCACTAGAAGATGTACTTAGATTATCAAGTGCAATGACTTATAAAGCTTCTATCACCGGATTAAATTTAGGTGGAGGTAAAGCGGTTATTATTGGTGATTCCAGAAAAGGAAAGTCTGAAGCCATGATGCGCAGTTACGGAAGATTTATAAAGAACCTTAACGGAGAATTTATTACAGCTGAAGACTTAGGTACAACTACTAAAGATATGGAGTACATCCGCATGGAAACTAACCATGTGACAGGTGTACCAGAATCATTAGGAGGAGCTGGTAATCCGGCGCCAACAACAGCTAAAGGTGTTTATTTGGGAATCAAAGCTTGTGTTAAAGAAGTGTTTGGTACAGATATGTTAGCCGGTCGCTCTGTTGTTGTACAAGGAATTGGTAATGTTGGAGAACACCTTGTTGCACTGCTTAGAGCAGAAAACGTTGAGGTTTATATCAGCGATATCAATGAGGAGAAACTACAGCATGTTGCCCGTACCTATAAAGCAAAACCAATTAGTGCCGACAAAATTTTCGGACTTGATGCAGATATTTATGCGCCATGTGCATTGGGAGCAACGGTGAATGACAAAACGATCAATAAAATGAAGTTCGCAATCATCGCAGGTTCGGCAAACAATCAGCTTGCTGATGAAACCGTCCATGGACAGCTATTGTTAGATAAGGGCATATTATTTGCTCCTGATTATTTAATCAATGCAGGTGGGCTGATCAGTTGTTATTCTGAGCTTACTGGTTTTGGTAAAAAGCGTACGATGCAACTGACTGAGAATATTTATAATGCAACAAGAGACGTTATTAAAATGTCTAAAACAGATAATATACCAACAATACGGGCGGCTAATCGTATTGCAGAACAAAGAATAATCGATATCAAGAAAATAAAATCATCATTTTAATCACCAGGTAATTTACCACTCGTTCTTACATTCATGTTAAATAGAAGGCACTTAAGAATCAAAGCTCTGCAAAATATTTTTGCTTGGCAAATGACAGACAAAAAAGATCTGGCAGCCTCAAAGAAGGCGTTAATGAAAAGTATTGACGACGTATACGAAATGTACGTTGGCATGTTATCGCTATTAGTTGAGACGACAGAGTATACAGGTATAGATGCTATTGAGCGATCTAATAAGCACCTGCCTACTGCAGACGATCTAAACCCGAATATGAAGTTGTTAAACAACAAATTCGCGGTTACATTAAAACAAAATCCTGATTACCTTGCAGCGATCCACAAATACAGGATCAACTGGATGGCAGATCCGGAATTTGTAAAAGCTATTTTTAATACATTAAAAGTTACTCCGGAGTATGCTGCATACCTAGCAGATGAAGACAATAGCTTAGAAGGATCTAAAACAATTATCAAGTTTATATTCAGGAAAATTATTCTTAAAAGCCACAATATCATTCAGGACTTTGAAGATAAATTTATAAACTGGTCGGTGGATAAAGAAGTAATGCAGGGAATGGTGGCTAAAACCATTAAAAACTTTACTTCGGAAGATCCTTTTAAAAATAGCCTGACACCAATTAGTCAGGATTGGGATGAGGATAGTAAGTTTGTTCAGGATCTATTTGCTTATACACTTAAAAACAATAAGGAATATCACGAATTAATTGCGGAAAGAACTAAAAACTGGGAATCGGAACGTATTGCTTTGATGGATACAATTCTGATGAAAATGGCTATCTGTGAGTTGTTAAACTTTCCTTCAATACCAGTTAAAGTAACAATCAACGAGTATCTTGATCTGTCAAAAGATTACAGTACGCCGAAAAGTAATTCGTTTATTAACGGTATCTTAGACAAAATTTTAGGCGATCTTAAAAGAACGAATAGTATTCATAAAACTGGTCGTGGTTTAATAGAAGAGTAACAAAATGAAAAAATTATTTATACTAGCATTGGTAGCTGTATCGTTTGCAGCTTGTCAGAATTCAGGAAAAAATAATACTACAGCGGATAATGAATCAACGGTGCATGCTGATCATGAAACTGTTGTTTCTGCTGGTGAACCTGCAGTAATGAGCTTCGAAACTGAAAATTATAACTTTGGTAAAATTGCTCATGGAGAGAAAGTTTCATATAGCTACAAAGTTAAAAATGTAGGTAAAAGCCCTTTAATCATTTTAAATGCAACAGCTACTTGTGGTTGTACTGTACCTGAAATCCCTGAAAAACCAATTAAACCGGGTGAAGAAGGAGAGATTAAAGTGGTATTCGATAGTCAGGGGAAATCTGGTATGCAGGATAAAGTAATTACTATTACCTCTAATGGAGAACCGAATATTGCTAGTTTACATTTGACTGGTGAGATCAATTAACAATCAAATTAATATAAAATTTATAATATAGAATATGATATCAACAGTAATTTTACAAGCTCAGGGAAATAACATGTTAAGCACACTTATACCAATGGTTTTAATCATGGTAGTGTTTTACTTTTTCATGATCAGACCTCAGGTTAAAAAAGCAAAAGACCTTAAGAAAATGGTTGAAGCTTTAAAAAAAGGAGATAAAATTGTTACAACTGCAGGTATTCATGGCCGTATAGCTGATATGAATGAAACTACTTTTTTAATTGAAGTTGAAGGTGGTACAAAGATCCGTTTTGATAAAACGGCGGTATCATTAGATGCTACAAAAGCAGTTGCACCAAAAACAGAAGAGTTGCCAAAGGCATAATCCCTGTAAAAATTTTATAAAGTCTGTATCTTTTGGTACAGACTTTTTTTATGTCCGATTTGTTCATAACAACCGGCTCTTTTTAGTGGATCTGGTCTTTGGAGCAGATTTATTTGTATTTTTACAGCGATGCCTTTTATAAAACTTACAAAAGTAGAGCGGAAACGATTCCTCGTTTTAACCACCTGTTTGCTGATCGCAATTGCAGCATGGTTGTTTATGGCATTGAATAATAAATATCCATATACTGTAAAAACTGTTTTAAAGTATAATAATATCCCTCAAAAAAAAGCATTTCACCCTTTGCAGTCGGATACAGTTGATTTAAAGGTAGAAGGTACAGGTTGGCAGTTATTATTTTCGCGATTAAGGATTAAGCCTCAATCTATTTCAATTAGTCTTGAAAAGTTGAGCAATAGGAATTTCATCCTCTTTTCTGAGCAATTGTATAATGTAAACGACCAGTTGGAGACCTCACAAAAAATTATATCTGTAAAACCAGACACTTTGTATTTTGATTTTTCGGAAAAAACAGTGAAAAGAGTGCCAGTAAAATTGCAATCTGAAATTGGATTTGTAAAGCAATATGGAATTTCAAACCCAATTGAAATTACTCCTGATTATGTAACCATATCAGGCCCAGAAGAAGAGCTGCATAAAATTAATGAATGGAAAACAGATTCGCTTAATCTTGATGATGTTCAACATACTTCAAAAAAGATGGTGGCCATGATGCAAAGCAAAATGAAAAATGTTAGCATTTTTCCTACAAGTGTTGAAGTGAAAATTCCAGTTGATGAGTTTACGGAGAAGGTATTAGATATTCCGCTTAAGGTGATTAATAATCGGGAATATTATAATGTAAAACTGTATCCCAGAAAGGTGAGAGTTACTTTTTTAGTCACACTCTCTAAATATAATCAGGTAAATGAAGATTTCATTGAAGCTGTAGTAGATATGAACGAGTGGAAAGAATTAAAACATGACCGATTAAGGGTAAAAGTGGTGCGTTTTCCTGATTTTTGTAAGATGATTGAGATTACACCAGGGAAAGTTGATTTTATTATTGAAAAATAAATGCTAAAGATAGGGATAACAGGAGGAATAGGAAGTGGAAAGACCACAGTTTGTAAGGTATTTGAAACATTAGGTATTCCAGTTTTTTATGCGGATACTGTTGCTAAACAGATCATGGTAACTGATGAAATCTTGATCAATGGTGTAAAGGATGCTTTTGGTATAGAGAGTTATACTGAAGATGGGGGTTTAAATAACAAACATATAGCTGGTATTGTATTTCACAATGCTGCAGAATTAGCCAAATTAAATGAATTGGTTCACCCTGCTGTGTTCCGGGCTTTTGATAATTGGGTAAAAGATATTCCTAAAACTGTCCCATATATCCTAAAAGAAGCCGCACTATTGTTTGAAAGCGGATCTTACAAAATGTGTGATCAGAATATAGTCGTAGTGGCACCTGAAGAAAAGCGCATCAGATGGGTAATGGACCGTGATGGAGTGACTGCTGAGATGGTTAAGGCCAGAATAGACAAACAGCTGTCTGATGAAGAGAAAATAAAACAGGCTGACCATATTATTTACAACAACGAAACAGAATCATTGATCATTCAAGTGACCAAATTACATCAACTGTTTTTAAATATTTCTGAATGATACTTGATGATTTTATAGTGTTAAACAAAACAGGTTTGTTTTGTAGTTATGGGGATTTTTATTTAGACCCTAAAGAGATTGTTAAAAATGCTGTGATCTCTCATGCACATGGCGACCATGCAATTGGTGGTAATTTAAACGTATTTTGTACTGAAGCTACTGCTTTGTTTATGAAACATCGCTACCGGAAGTTTGCTGGTAATGAATTTCATATTAAGGCTTTTCATGAAGTTTTTGATTTGAATGGTGTTAAGATTAGCTTTATACCTGCAGGACATATTCTAGGTTCGGCTCAGGTATTAATGGAGTATAGAGGTGTAAAATATCTTTATACAGGAGATTATAAATTACAGCCTGACAAAACATGTGAACCTATTGAATTTGTGGAGGCTGACGTGCTGATAACTGAAACTACTTTTGCGGATCCGGCTACACAACATCCTGTTGCAGAGGAAGAGATTCTTAAACTGAATAGTACTCAAACTAATATTATGTTGGGTGCATATGCTTTGGGTAAATGCCAACGCCTGATTAGTTTAATGAATGATCATTGTCTAGAAAAAAGGATATTGGTACACCATAGTATGTTACCCTTTGTTAAAATATATGAACAAATGGGAATTGATTTGGGGAAATATGAGATGTACGACCGTAAGGTGATGAAAAACAATCCCAATAATATGATTTATTTAGTTCCTCCGATGGTGTTTAGAAGCTATTTTAAAGCTATTAACGTGATTAGAGTGTTTGCTACTGGTTGGAAACATTTGCAAAATAACAATGAAATACAATTGTATATCTCTGATCATGCTGATTGGAATGATATACTTTTTACTGCTAAAAAAGTTAAACCATCACAGATATGGACCAATCATGGTAGTGGAATTCAGCTTAAAAGTCACTTTGATGGAAGTTTGGTCGTGAAATTGCTTAATTGATGAAAGAAGGGGATGATTATTATTTTAATGATGATGGTTTAATGGTGTTTACTGAAGTATATCACCTTAAACGAGGATATTGCTGTAAAAATAAATGTAAACATTGTCCCTGGGCTTATGGTAAATTAAAAGAGAAAGATCCCAGTGAGGGTAAATAATATAAGTAATGGATTTGCAGAAAGAGTTGAAGATTTCCAAATTTGAAAGTGCGCATCAGCAAGCTATAGTAAATATCTTTTTTACATATAATTGGTGTAATGATCACATGAGAAAGACGATGATACCGTATGATATTACTATACAACAGTTTAATGTTTTAAGGATATTACGTGGACAGAGTCCCAAGCCATCGACTATAAACCTGTTGAAAGAACGGATGCTTGATAAAATGAGTGATGCCTCCAGGATCGTGGATCGCTTAATTCAAAAAGGACTTGTCATAAAAGAAATGAGTTCTATAGATAAACGGGCCGTAGATATTTTAATTGCTAGAAAAGGCTTGTTATTACTTAAACAGATTGATCTGGAGGTTGATTTATCAGCATTAGTTGCTCCTAATTTATCAGAAGAGGAAGCCATTCAATTGAATATGCTTCTTGATAAAATGAGGGGTTAATGTGCATGTCCACTATGCCCTGAGGTAAAAAAGCCAATTAGGGCAATTCCCACACCACATAATACCGCAATCATTTTACGTTTACTCACCTTGTGGTCAACGCTCGACTCAAATAGTATTGTGGTAGAAATATGCAGGAATATACCGATAACAATACCCATGATTTTATTGAAATATGCCTCAACTCCTCCAATGCTACCATTGCTTAATCCGTAGCTCACATAAAGACCAAGTGGTGCCATGAATGCAAATATGGTAATGTTAAAAACTATCTTGTTGCGGCTAAAATGGCTCTGTAATAAGATACTGGCCAAAGCAAATGCCGCCGGAATATGGTGTAGTGCAATACCATAAATTAAAGCATTATGTTGATCCTTAGCCAAAGGCATCCCCTCAAGGAAAGCATGTAGACACAAACTGATCATTATGCCATAAGGAAATGCTTTACTATCATTGTGTTTATGGATGTGTCCGTGTTCAACACCTTGTGAAAACTGTTCTAATAATATCTGTAATAAGAAACCAATTAGTATAAATATTCCAATTTCATAATGATCCGCTCCGCTATAGGCTTCAGGAATCAAGTGCAATACGGTGATTGCAAATAAGTAAGCTCCACTAAAAGATAAAATTAGCTTTAGTAGCTGTGACTTATCACTTTTAACTAAAAAGATGGCTGCGCCTCCTAAAAAAGCGCTAAAGAATAAAATTGCTAATTTCCAGATTTCCATTCTGATTGTGGTTGTATTTTTTTATAAATTCTTGAAGTGATTAGACCTATTGTTGTACCCAATAAAGCGCCAACCATGGTGTCGATAGGGTAGTGTACCCCAACATATATTTGAGAAAAAGATATAATAAATGCCCAGGCCAGTCCAATAGGGAGTATGGGTTTCCATTTATCATAAAAAACAAAGATTAGGAATACCGCAATTGCAAAGTGATTGGTAGCATGAGCGGATGGAAAACTGTATCCACTACCACAGGGTACCCGGCGTATGATCTCATCTATAATGGTGATTTCATTACAGGGTCTAATGCGTGCAACTAACGGTTTAATTATCCTTGAAGCGATCATATCACCCAAAGCAAAGGTTATCAGCAGCATTCCAATGATATATGCTCCTTTTTTCTTGTATTCGATGAAGGAGAAAATAATAATGAACAAATAAAGAGGCGCCCAGAAGTATCTATTACGCATTAATGGTAATAGCCAGTCGAAGAATGGATTGGCCATCCCTCGGTGGATTTTTAAAAAAAGCTCTGCATCAAAGTGCTGTAAGCTCTCTATCATGCTTTTTTGCAGATTAATATTAAACGTTCAGATTTGTTCTCGTCAAATGCTTCTAAAGAATAGCTTCCAAATGTTTCCGAAATCTGTAAACCACTTTTTGTAAGCATTCTTTCGAAATCTGCCATTTCGAATGCCTGTACACGTTCTTCAAAAGCATAAGGCTTACCACGGTGTTCAAAATTAATGTGCTTTATGATTTTACCATTTGAAACAAACTTATTGAGGTGGAACTCAATTCCTTCAACAGTTTTTATCTCATTTTGCGTCAGATTCTTGATGATCTTTTGCGTGTTGAAATAATCTAAAACCAAGGTTCCATCTGGTTTTAAGCTTTTCCTGAACGATTTTAAAGCATTTACATGGTCTTTTTCAGTGTCGAAATAACCAAAACTTGTAAAAAGGTTCATGGCAATATCAAAGTAATTGATGAAGCTTAGTTTTCTCATGTCATGAACAAAAAAGTGCAGATGCTTTTGTTCAAACTGTTGTGCGTACTTAATACTTTGTTCGGAAAGGTCTATTCCTGTTACATCATATCCTTTTTTATTGAGGTAAATAGCATGTCGTCCTCTCCCACAGGCAATGTCTAGTATTCTTGAGTTTTCGGCTGGTTTTAAATAAACTGAGAGGTTATCAATCAAGTATTCTGCCTCAGCATCATCACGTTGACTGTAAAGAATGTGATAATAGGGCGAATTAAACCAATATTGAAACCATTTACGCTGCATAGAGCCAGTATTTTTGATGTTTAGAAAAAGACAAATATAGTGTTTTGCACTGCAACAGGTGACAATATTTATATAGTAAATGCAATTTAACTGCATTTGTGATAATAATGACCAAAGTTAAATATTGGTTCCCTGATTTTTTCTTATTTTTGGTGAAAACTCTAAAACTTCTATAAACTTGACACTAATAAAATCAATCTCCGGCATTAGGGGTACTATTGGCGGCATTGCTGGCAATGGCTTAACACCCATCGATATTGTTAAATTTACTGCAGCATATGGCTCTTGGGTAATCAATAGGACCAATATAAAAAAAATTGTTCTAGGTCGTGATGCAAGAATCTCTGGTGAAATGGTGAATAACCTGGTTATTGGAACTTTGCAAGGACTGGGCATTGAAGTAATAGACTTAGGTCTGTCTACAACGCCGACAGTTGAAATTGCTGTTCCTATGGAAGAAGCTGGTGGGGGTATTATTTTAACAGCAAGTCATAATCCAAAACAATGGAATGCACTTAAGCTATTGAATGAGAAAGGTGAATTTATCAGTGATGTAGATGGAAAAGAGGTGTTGGAGATTGCTGAAAAGTCTGAATTTGAATTTGCTGATGTAGATAATCTGGGTAAAGTAATCAGCAATGATACATATCTACAAAAACATATTGACGTAATTCTTGCTTTACCATTGGTTGATGTTGAAGCTATAAAGAAAGCCAATTTTAAGGTGGCTATTGATTGCGTGAACTCTACTGGAGGTATATTTGTGCCTGCTTTATTAAAAGCATTAGGTGTAACAAATATATTTGAATTGTACTGTGAGCCAAATGGACATTTTCCCCATAATCCGGAGCCTTTGCCTGAAAACTTAACAGAGATTGCAAGGGTGGTGCAGCATGAAAAGGCTGATCTGGGAATCGTGGTTGATCCTGATGTAGATCGTTTATGCTTTGTTTGTGAAGATGGAGAAATGTTTGGTGAGGAATATACATTGGTTGCAGTTGCAGATTATATTCTTCAAAATACGCCAGGAAACGCAGTATCAAACTTGTCATCTACAAGAGCATTAAGAGATGTAACAGAGGCTGCAGGTGGCGAGTATCATGCTTCTGCAGTAGGAGAGGTTAATGTGGTAAATCAGATGAAAGCTACGAATGCAGTGATCGGTGGGGAAGGTAATGGTGGTATCATTTATCCAGAATTACATTACGGACGTGATGCATTGGTTGGGATCGCTTTATTTTTAACGCACCTGGCGAAATTTGGTAAACCAATTTCAGTTTTGCGTAAAAGCTACCCTGAATATCACATTTCTAAAAATAAGATTACTTTAACACCTGAAATGGACATTGACGCTTTGTTGATCAAAGTACAGGAAAAATATAAAGACCAGCCGAATAGTACTATTGATGGATTAAAGATTGAGTTTGATAAAGAGTGGGTACACTTGCGTAAATCAAACACAGAGCCTATTATCCGTATTTATAGCGAGGCTGGTACCGAAACAGTAGCTGAAAATCTGGCTGCAAAAATCATTTCGGATATCAAAGAAATATTAAAACTGAATTAAAAAAAAACTAACTAACTTATTATAATGGAACGGGTTTATTTAGATAATGCCGCCACTACTCCTTTGGATAAGGATGTGATGGCGGAAATGGTAAACGTGATGAGCAATTATTACGGGAACCCATCGTCAATTCATGCCCAGGGCCGTGAAGTTCGTACTTTAATAGAGAAGGCAAGAAAGACAGTCGCCGGACTTTTAAATGCTACTCCAGCCGAGATATTTTTCACTTCTGGTGGTACAGAGGCAGATAATACTGCCATTCGTTGTGGTATTGCAGCTTTTAATATTAAGCATGCGATTACTTCTAAAATAGAACATCATGCCGTAGAGCATACCTTTGATATGTTGTTGAAAGAAGGGATAATTGATAAGTTAAGCTATGTAGATATAGATGAAAAGGGGAATGTCGATTATAATCATCTTGAAGAGCTACTTAAAAACAATGAACGTTCTTTTGTGTCTTTAATGCATGCAAATAATGAACTAGGTACTTTAACTGATATAGTAAGAGTAGGGGATCTTTGCGAAGCTTATGATGCTATTTATCATTGTGATACTGTACAAACTATGGGACATTATATTCATGATGTGAGGAAGCTTAAAGCTCACTTTATTGTTTGTGCTGCTCATAAATTGCATGGTCCCAAAGGTGTTGGCTTTTTGTTTGTAAACCATGCTATTAAAATCAGTCCGATGATTTTTGGTGGTGCACAGGAGCGTAATATGCGCGGTGGTACAGAAAATGTTTATGGAATTGTGGGCTTAGCAAAAGCATTGGAAATGGCTTATGCAGAAATGGAAGCGCATCAAGATCATATTCAAGGATTGAAAACGTACCTAAAAGATAAGCTTAGCACAGTGATACCTGATATAACTTTCAATGGAGAAACTGAGGCAGATAAAAGTTTGTATACTATATTGAATGTTTCTTTTCCCGCAATGGATATGGCAGATATGTTATTGTTTAATCTTGATATTAATGGTGTGTCAGCTTCAGGAGGTAGTGCTTGTTCATCTGGTTCAAATATTGGCTCTCATGTACTTACTGCTATTGGTACAGACCCAAACAGGCCATCGGTACGCTTTTCTTTCAGTAAATTAAATAATAAAGCTGAATTGGATTACGTAGTGGAAAAGCTAAAGGAAATTGTTGACAAGAATGTAGCTGTTTAATTCAAACACAAAAAGGATCAGAGTTGTTTATGATATAACAAACAGCATTTGTTATCATAAATACTTTTGATTATGAAAACGATAAAAAAAACTGAGGATAAAGACGTAGAATCTAAGAAAAAAGACTCAACAAAGGAAACAAACGAAAGACATGCTCACAGAAAAACTGTTTATAAAGAGACGGAAGAACTGATTAATGAGAAGGAATTAGATAGTGGTGAAACTTCCTCGGTTGTGGATATGGGAAGAAATGATTTCGTTATCAGACCAAAAAGAAAGAATAGGCCATTAGGATCAAGTCATGAACCCGGAATTATACCCAGGAGAAATCGAGATCTATAACCAAAGGTAAAAAAGGGTTTCTGTATTACAAAAACCCTTTTTTTGTTAGTATATTAAAGATCAAGTTCTTCTCTGATTTTTGATATATAGGTAGTTCCTGTAGTAATTCGGCTTTTAGTCCCATTTGTCATAGTAATAATTAGCCTGTTGTTAAAATGCTTGCTGATCTCCCCAATCTTTTCTTTATTAAGGATGATTGATTTTTGGACTCTAATGAAGTTGTCAGGTAGTTTTTCTTCAAGCTCGGTTAATGATAAATCAGATAAATAATTATTTTCATTTTCTGTATGCAATGTTACATAGCCTAGTTCTGATTCGAGATAAACGATTTCTGATAAGCGTACCAATATGATT
>JBEBUV010000053.1:0-27066 GCA_040393085.1 Pedobacter hiemivivus
ATCTTCCCCATCTTTAATAATCACCCTATTATGTAGAACCTTACTAAACCTCTTGTTTAATGGAGCAACGTAGTACTTTGAAAAATATTATCTAATTCAGATCTGCCAATAACCAACCTGCCGAATGAACAGAGTATTACAACTACCGATGAAATGAACAAAATGAATAAGTAAAATTAATACTTATAACTAACTGACAATAATAACATTACAAAATATAAAATAAATGAACAAGATTTATTTGCACGAGTAAAAGTTCTACCAGACCCCAAAAGTGAACATAATGAACAATGAATAAGAAGCTATAGTAGGTTAGGTTTGTGGCAGGGACTACACTAAATTATCATGCACTCTTTTCCAATTAAGCAAAAATTCACTTTTATGCTACTAACACTTCTGTTAGTGGTGGTTGGAATTGATGTGGTTAAGGGGCAGGAAAATAAAATTAGGGCAACGTATACTGGCCCTTATCCTAACAATACTGGAGGAACCCCAGGTGCAGGGGGTACACCTGGACTATTTGGTGAAGCTGGACCTTTAGGAACTCATGATGTTCTTAATCCAGAAGATTTAAATGATACTGACTATACAATTAACTATGCTAAAATAACTGCAGCCAGTGGCGGTTTGGGAACAAATCTAGGAGGAGCAGGAAAACTATCAACCGCATATCTCAATTTAGATTTCTCTATATCTCCTAATGAAAGAAACCCAGTATTCATAAAAGCAACAGCTAGTTCTAGCTCAAGATCAAATGCCTATGAACAAGTTTCTATTCAAGCATATTCAGGAAGCACAAAAGTAGGTCCTGCAGTTTCAATGAACTCTCTCCCTAAAAATTCTGATGGCTACTATATATTTCACCCAACTGCCAGCTCTACTTCAATAAGAATTATAGTCACTACAGATGATGGTATTTCTGTATTAGGATTATTAGGAGGAAGATCAACCGCTTCCGTGGACATTTATGATGTTTATACATTAGATATCACATGTGCCCCACCAACATACACAACTACAAAAGTAACCGGAATAACATTAGGAGGAGCAGTTCTAGATCCCGACAATGCAATTGATAGTGATTTAAGTACTAAATCGACACTTTCAGTTGGGCTTTTAAGTCTTCTTGGTGCAACAATTCAACAAACTATATATTTTTCAAAATTATCACCCCCCGGAGAGGCTGCGACCATTACTTTTTCTGTACCAAAAGCCACCTTAAATCTTGACCTATTTAATGGAATTAAACTTCAAGCCTATAGTGGCAACACTCCTGTAGGTACACCAGTACAGGTGGGCTCACTCCTATCTTTAGACCTCCTTGGACTTCTAGGAAATAACACAAGATATACAGCTTCCTACATTCCATCAACAACGCAAGGTTTTGATAGAATCGAGATCTCAACAAGCTCTGTAGCAGCACTTTTGACAAGCTTCTATCTTCATGAAGTACAACAGACACCAGCAAAACCAACTTTTAGTACTCCAATACTTCAAAACCCCACAATATGTTTAGGTGACCCTGTTACTATTTCACCCACTGCACCCACTCCAGGAAATGAATTTCGTTGGTATAGTTCTTTAATTGAAACAACCCCCTTATCAAACCCTGATCCTTATACTTTTACACCAAGTCCAAATATAACCGAAACAACCACTTATTATGTAGCAACAGCAAAAATAGGCTGTCCTGCAGAATCAGAAAGGATACCTGTCAAAGTAACCGTTAACAGTATAAGTCCAGGAAGTATTTCCTTAGATCAGATTATATGCTCTGGGAATTCCCCATCCACTATTACTTCCATTACTGCTGGAATAGCATCAGGCGACTTAGATTATCATTGGCAACACTCATCAGATAATATTACCTATACTGATATATCTAATGAAACAGATCCAAACTTGACGATTAATATACCTATTACCAGTATAACATATTACCGCCGAATCGCATCCTCAACACTAAACGGAAAAGTCTGTTCATCAAACAGTAATAGTGTAAAAATAACAGTTACCCCTAAACCTCCAGCACCTATTCTATCAATACAATAACTTATATCTCAAATAACTTAAAAATTAAAATCATGAAAACAAAGTCTACAACTCTAAAATTAATTGTAATTCTTGCATTAATGCTACCAATTACTGCATTTGGAAAAAGCTATCCACTTTATATTTGTGGTACTACAACTACTGCCACACTTCAACCTGCAATTGATAATATTGCACCATTGGATCAAGTAATATGGGTAGATGTAACCGGTGGTGCTAATACTACATTAAAAACAGGTTCTGGCACTGATATGAACTACACCATACAACCAGGCCTACCAAGTGGAGAATATATCTATAGGGTTCATTCTGTATCTGCTAACCCAATTGTTTGTACAGGTGATTACACAGAATTTCAATTTTATGTATTGCCTCCTATTACTGTTTCATTAAGCACTCCAACAAATCAAAATTATTGCGGAGAGGAGTCAGGTTCGGAAAAATCCTCGATGATTACAGCAACTACCAATACACTAGATGCTTCATTAACTGAGGTTGGTTTCGGCTTTTTATGGACTGGAACAAGTGGAACTCCTGCAGCTGCGATTGATGTTACCACAATCGGATCAGGAGAAACAACTAATACATATACTTTAAACACAAAATTAGCTGACACATATGTATTTAAAGCGGCAGCTCATTATACCGTTTCTTCAGGAGTACTTAAATCAGCTGATAATGCAGGATGTGCTGTGACTTCGGCTAATTCATTACCTATTACTGTAACTCCTAAACCAGGCCAGCCAACCATCACTATTCTATAGTTAGAACTACTAGTAGATAATTTTAAATGCCTAACAGAAAAATATATTTTGTGTCATGTCTGCTGTTGCTTTTAGCAACGGCAGGCTTTGCGCAATCTGCTGGTTCGCAAACAGTGAACATCCCTCCGGGAGGTTCAATAAAACTGCGGGCTAATTCTGTTGGTGCATCTACTTATCAATGGATTAAAGATGGAACATACATTACTGGCTCAACCTCAATTGAGTTTACAGTATTGATTCCTGGAAAATACAGCGTTATCTCTTTTAATGCCCAAGGTTGTGCCTCCGACATCTCTGATGAAGTAATTGTGAACTCAGGTCCTCCTGCCCCATTATTATCAGCCGATGTTAAAATTGATAAAACATCTGAAAAAAGGGCTTTAACGGTCAACGATCCTTTCGAATACCTCATTTCAGTGAGCAACAAAGGTATGAGCGATGCTACGCAAGTTAAAGTTATTGATGTTTTACCTCCTGAGTTAAAATTGGAAACCTGGACTTTCCCAAGGCTTGGTTCGGTAAGCTATAACAGCGGTACAAGAACCATTTTATGGGAAATTAGTAAGCTGAACAATGGCGAATCAGCCGATTTAAAAGTTAAAGTCAGTGCCTTAAAAGCAGGAATTATTAGAAACACTGCGATCGTATCTGCCAATGAAACTGACCCGGATATAAAAAATAATACATCGACAGATATTAAATCAATTGCAGGAATAATCATCCCTAATGTTTTTACCCCTAATGGCGATGGCCTGAACGATACTTTCGAAATACCGGGTCTGACCATGTATGAAACCAATGAGCTAACTATCGTAAATAGATGGGGAGGTACGGTATACGATAAAAAAGGTTATAAAAATGATTGGGACGGTTCGAACCTGAATGAGGGTACTTATTACTACCTGCTGAAAATTAAAACCGCAGACAATAAATGGGAAGTTTATAAAGGTTATGTAACCATTTTACGAAGCAAGCAGTAATGATCATGAGGAAAATTATAAGTTTACTATTTATCTTAGGTCTTATTTCTAGCGTAAAAGCACAGCAAGACAGCCAGTTTACACAGTACTTATTTAATGGAATGCATATTAATCCGGCTTATGCAGGTTATAAAGAAGACATTTATGTTCAATCTTTTTACCGTTCACAATGGGCGGGTATTAAAGGTGCACCAAAAAGCTTTTCTCTTTCTGCTGATGGCGCTTTTAATGACGGCAATGTTGGTCTTGGTTTAATTGTATCAAATGATCAGTTAGGTGCTCAATCTTATCTTACAGCTTATGCAAACTACGCTTATCGCATCAGAATTGATGATGATGAGGATTCCCAGCTTGCCTTTGGTATTGCAGCTGGCATGGTACAAATGGGACTGGATGGTAATAAATTGGAAGGTGCTAAACCCGGTGATGGTCTGATCCCACTAGGTTCACAATCCACAACTGTTCCTGATGCACGTTTCGGTATTTATTACGCCAATAAAAAGTATTTCGCAGGCTTCTCTGCAACCAATATGCTGGCTAAATATATGGCTAAAAAGAATACGGAGAACATGATGGTGCCTGTTCCTCAACCGCATTTTTACCTTACCGCAGGTGCAATGTTTCCCTTAAATGAGGATGTGCAGCTAAAACCTGTAATCTTGTTTAAAGATGATACTAAAGGACCATCTTCACTAGATATCAACGCTTTTTTACTCCTCAAAGAAACCATCTGGATTGGAGCTTTTTATCGCAGCTCTTTTGATCTTTATAAAAAGGATTATCAGAAATCAAATCTTTCTAAACAGAATGCCATTGGCGCAATTCTAGAGGTTTTCGCCACAGAAAATGTACGGATCGGATATTCTTATGATTATTCCCTAAATAAATTACGTGATTATAATTACGGTAGTCACGAAATCTCATTAGGTTTTTATATCAACCGAAATAATAATACTAAGGATAGGCAGCTAAGGTGTTATAAGTTCTAAAAGATCCTAATCCGCTCATTGTTCTTTTACATTCCTTTTTCCTTAACTTAGGTAAAAGGCAATGGCAGTAAATAAAACTAACGAGCTTGTAATTGTAGGTGGCGGACTAGCCGGTTTAACCTGCGCCCTTCATTTACTTAAAAAAGGTCGTTCTGTTACTCTGATTGAAAAAAGCGATTACCCTCATCATAAAGTTTGTGGTGAATACATCTCAAACGAGGTACTACCCTATTTACAATGGCTGGATGCTGATCCAAGTATACTGCAACCTATTCCCATTAAACGTCTTTCCATTTCTTCAATAAAAGGTAAAATTATTGGCTGCGAATTACCCCTCGGTGGATTCGGAATAAGCCGCTTTGCCCTGGATAACTTCCTTTATGAAAAAGCCATGCAAAGAGGTTGCAAAATAATCAAAGCCCAGGTAACGGATAGTGTTTTTAAAAATGATGAATTTGAACTTTCAACCTCTAAAGGTTTATTAAAAGCTAAACTCGTGATCGGTGCTTTTGGTAAACGATCTGCATTAGATCAAAAGCTAAATCGAGGCTTTATACAGCGTAAATCGCCATGGCTTGCCGTAAAAGCACATTACAGTGGCATTATTCCAAGCGATCTGGTACAGCTGAATAATTTTACTGGTGGCTATTGTGGGATTTCAGCTGTAGAAAACAATCGCATCAACATTTGCTACCTGACAGATTATGAAAGTTTTAAAGCTTACAAAAGCCTGCATGATTTCCAGGAAAAAGTACTGTATAAAAATCCTCAACTCAGAAAGATTTTTGAAGAAAGCACCATGCTTTTTGATAAGCCATTAACAATTAGCCAGGTATCTTTCGACAAAAAAGAACTGGTGTGCAATCATGTATTGATGATTGGTGATACCGCAGGCCTAATTCATCCGCTTTGCGGAAATGGAATGGCAATGGCAATACATAGTGCTAAATTATGTGCGGAACTGAGCTTGAAATACCTTGCTGGCACAATTATATCCAGAACTATGCTGGAAAAACAATATATCAGTATCTGGAATAAAAACTTCAAAAATCGCTTGTTAATGGGTAGAATTTTGTCGGGAATAATCAGGAAAGATAAACTATTTAAGCCTTTACAGGCTTTGCTAATTCGCTTCCCATCGGCACTGCCATTAATTGTTAAGATGACCCACGGAAAGCCAATTGTATGCGAATAGATACCAGTAAGCGAAGTGAAGCGCCTGAAATAATGGACGACTTTAACCTCAAAGGAGAAATACTAAGGGATGCCCTAGATAAAATTGCCAGCATCAACAGACTGCTTGGTGGCAATAAGGTTACACTGCAAGGGTTGAAATTGCTGCTAAAAGCTCACGGTAGTGTTACTGAAAATTCTGGCGCAGGAAATATTAATACGGAAAATGTGCAAACAGAAATCACTATCTTAGATGTAGGTTGCGGCAATGGCGATATGCTGAGAACGCTGGCCGACTACGCTTCAAAAAATCATTTAACTTTCACACTGATCGGTATGGATGCCAACGCTTTCACCATTAAACATGCGGAACGTTTATCTGTAAATTATCCCAATATCAGCTATATCTGTGCAGATATTTTCGAGGAAATTAAACAAGCTAAGCTTTACGATGTTATCCTTTGTACATTGACCTTGCACCATTTTAAAAACGAGGAAATTATAACGCTGATGAACGCCTTTAACTCGCAAACAAAATTGGGAATTGTAGTGAACGACCTGCACCGAAGCAAAGTTGCGTATTTCCTTTTTACACTGCTTTGTTTTGTATTTCGACTGAATAAAATGTCTAAAGATGATGGTCTGGTTTCTATTTTAAGGGGATTTAAAAAGAAAGAGCTGCAAGCTTATTCCCAACAATTGAACTTCAGATCTTATATCTTAAAATGGAAATGGGCATTTAGATACCAATGGATAATTCTTAAATAAAACCTCAATAGGAGTATAAAAGACATGAGCGTAAAAATAACTACGGTAACTAAGGTACTGCCCCAATACTCGAGAACGACAGCCGAAATCATTCCCTTTCTGGATACCTGGTTATATGGACAAGAGCCGCGCTTTATAAAAAAGGTAAAAAAGATATTTGAACAGGCAGCAGTAGATAAAAGATACTCGATCATGTCGCCCGAAGAGGTTTTCACACAAACTTCATTCGAAGAAAAGAACAATATTTACATCAGAGAAAGCATTAAAAT
This sequence comes from Pedobacter hiemivivus, assembly GCA_040393085.1. Lineage (GTDB taxonomy): Bacteria > Bacteroidota > Bacteroidia > Sphingobacteriales > Sphingobacteriaceae > Pedobacter > Pedobacter hiemivivus_A. Next base: position 6,996 of record JBEBUV010000053.1, read on the forward strand.
GGGCACTGAATGCTTGCAATTGGCACTAAAAAAAGCGGATTGGCAAGCTCAGGATTTAGATTATATCATTACGGTAAGCTGTACAGGTATCATGATCCCATCTTTAGATGCTTATATCATCAATGCTTTAAATCTGCGTCAGGATATTATACGCCTACCCGTTACGGAAATGGGTTGCGCCGCTGGTATATCTGGCATGATCTACGCAAAAAACTTTTTAAAAGCCAATCCCGGGAAACGTGCAGCAGTGATCGCCGTGGAATCACCAACAGCAACTTTTCAGCTCAATGATTTTTCTATGGCAAATATTGTGAGTGCAGCCATATTTGGTGATGGCGCAGCTTGTGTATTGTTATCATCACGACAAGAAGATAATGGCCCTGAAATCATTGCTGAAGAAATGTATCACTTTTACGATAGCATCCCCATGATGGGTTTTAACCTCTGCAACAACGGCTTACAAATGGTACTGGATAAGGATGTACCCGAAAATATTGAAAAACACTTTCCCGAAATTATCCACCCTTTCCTCGCTAAACATAGCCTTGAAATCAAAAATATCGACCATCTGATTTTTCATCCGGGAGGCAGGAAAATTATTAATACTGTGGAAACACTTTTTGGAGAATTGGGTAAACATATCAACGAAACCAAAAATGTACTGAAAGAATATGGAAATATGTCGAGCGCCACAGTAATTTATGTTCTGGAACAGTATATGCAAAGGCCATTAGGCTCAGGTGAACTAGGTATGATGCTCAGCTTTGGACCCGGGTTTTCAGCTCAAAGGATCTTGTTAAAGTGGTAATATTTAAAAAGAAATTCTTCTGGAATGGTTTTACTAGAATAGTTTTACTTAAAAAACATCATGCTAAAATGGTAGAACTTATTGCCAAATGCAGAGAATAAAACTTTGTTTTAATCATTATCTTTAAAAAACATCAATAAAACTAACTATGATTAAGCAATCTATCATTGGTTCCGCATTGCTACTAGCCTCATTAACAGGTTTTGGACAGAATAATCTACCTCCAAAACCTTATGGCGCTACGCCAACGAAACAACAGGTAGCCTGGCAAAAAATGGAGTATTATATGTTCATACATTTTGGACCAAATACTTTTACTGATAAAGAATGGGGTGACGGAAAAGAAGATCCTAAAGTATTTAACCCTAGTCATTTGGATGCCATGCAATGGGCGAAAACAGCGAAAGAAGCAGGGATGAAAGCAATTATCATTACCGCTAAACACCATGATGGATTTTGTTTATGGCCCAGCAAATTTAGTACACATACCGTTCGCGAAAGTGCATGGAAAAATGGTAAAGGTGATGTGTTAAAGGAGTTGTCGGAAGCCTGTAAAGCCTACGGACTAAAGTTCGGCGTATACCTTTCCCCATGGGATCAGAATCACCCGGATTATGGCACTCCAAAATACAACCAGTTGTTTGCCAACACCTTAGAAGAAGTTTTATCGAACTATGGTGAAGTGTTTGAACAGTGGTTTGATGGCGCAAATGGTGGACACGGAAAAACACAAGTGTACGACTGGCCTCTGTTCCATAGTGTAGTTTATAAATATCAGCCTAATGCCATCATATTCAGTGATATCGGTCCAGGAACACGTTGGATTGGGAATGAAAGCGGAATTATGGGCGAAACCAGCTGGAGTACTTTAAATACTAAAGGCTTTGGAATTGGTAAGCTCGCTCCTGCCCAGTCTGTATTAAATACGGGTAATGAAAATGGGGAAAAATGGATCCCCGGAGAAGCTGATGTTTCTATCAGACCGGGATGGTTTTATAGCCCGAAGACTGACAATGAAGTAAAAACACTATCGCAATTATCGACGATTTACAACTCTAGTGTAGGCCGTAATGCCAATTTACTGCTGAACATTCCTATTGATCGCAATGGCCTGATCCATCCTAACGATTCAACAAGGCTGATGCAGCTAGGTAAATTGATTCGCGATTCTTTTAAAGATAATCTGGCAAAAAATCAAAAGGTAACCGCCTCAAATACCAGGGGAAACTTACGAAAGTTTGGCACTCAGAACCTTACTGATGGAAATTATGATACCTATTGGGCTGCGAATGATGGGCTTAAAAATGCGGTACTAACGTTAAAACTAGCGAAACAAACAGAGATTAACAGATTAGTTTTACAAGAGTATATCCCCCTGGGACAAAGGGTTAGATCTTTTACAGTGGAATATTGGGATGGTGCTAAGTTTGTTCAGTTAGACAAGCAAACTACTATAGGTTACAAACGAATTTTAACTTTCCCGAATATTAAAACCAACCAGATCAGGGTGACTATGGAAGCGAATGCTTCGCCGGTAATTTCGGAAATGCAGGTATATAAAGCGCCGGAAGTGGTAGATACGCCCCTTGCTTCTGAGCATACTAATACTCCGGTAGAGTTGAAAAAGGATAAATGGAAATCTCTTGGTAATGGTGCCGTAGATATGGGAGAAGTTGCTGAGCTGACTGGCTTTAATTATATGCCTCCATTGGATAAAACAGCTGTAAACTATGTTTACAGGTATAATTTCTATATCAGTAATGATGGTACAAACTGGATAAAAGTGTTGAATAACCAGACTTTCGGAAACATCAAAAACAACCCGATTAAACAAAAGGTTTTGTTTGATAAAAAGTATAAAACGAGGTTCTTTAAGCTGGAAACCTTATCGCAAGCAGAAGGTAATGGCAAAGAAGCGGCAGCAATGTCGACATTAAGCGTATTTTAAAAGAATAAGGGCCCCTTTCCTCGTTCCAACACAGCAAGCTATCCTTGTTGTGTTGGATAATATTATAATTTCCCTGTGTAATTTGGTAAATTAGTCGAAATATTAAACGAACTTATAACATGACTAAAGCAGAGATCTTATCCCATTTACCATACACGGCACCATTCTTATTTGTAGACGAGTTACAGGAAATCGATGAAAACGGTGTGACCGGCTCTTATACTTTTAACCCAGATCTTGACTTTTATAAAGGCCATTTCAAAGACAATCCTGTCACCCCAGGCGTAATTTTAACGGAAACCATGGCACAAATAGGACTGGTTTGTTTGGGTATTTATTTATCTGGTAGTGCTGAAGGTGGAATGCCGGGCCATGTAATGTTAACTTCGACAGCAATTGACTTTATGAAACCTGTTTTTCCGGGAGAGAAAGTGACGGTAAAAGCTGAAAAGGTATACTTTCGTTTCAAAAAACTAAACTGTACAGTACAAATGACAAATGCCGCCGGCGAAGTAGTTTGTAAAGGAACAATTGCCGGAATGGTGACCAATAAAATGAATGCATAAACGTGTAGTTATAACCGGTTTAGGAGTAGTTGCACCAAATGGAGTGGGACTCAGCGCTTTTACAGAAGCCATTAAAAATGGAACTTCAGGTATTAAACACGACCCTGAACTGGAAAGATTACAATTCGCTTGTCAGATTGCCGGGAAACCAGAATTAACGGAAGAGCTTATTTCCAGATACATGAACGATCTGGAACGTAGAAATTTTAACAGTACCGGAATATTATACGGCATTATTGCCGGAATGGATGCCTGGCAAGACGCCGGGCTATCCATCGCTCCTGCTGATGAACCGGATTGGGATAGTGGAACCATATTCGGAACCGGAACTTCGGGCATCGACAAATTCAGAGAAGCTATTTATAAAGTTGATGACCTGCAGATACGTAAACTTGGCAGTAACGCGGTAATACAAACTATGGCCAGTGGTGTTAGCGCCTATCTTTCCGGGAAACTTGGATTAGGCAATCAGGTGAGTAGCAACTCCTCTGCATGCACAACTGGGACGGAAAGTATTTTAATGGCCTACGAGCGCATTAAAAATGGTCAGGCTGCAAGAATGTTGGCAGGAAGTACCAGCGATAGCGGTCCTTATATTTGGGCAGGTTTTGATGCCATGAAAGTTTGTACTTTTAAACACAACGATGATCCGGAAAATGGATCGAGACCGATGAGTGCCAGTGCCAGTGGTTTTGTACCTGGTAGTGGTGCCGGAGCATTGGTCATAGAATCATTGGACAGTGCGTTGAGTCGTGGGGCAGATATTTATGCTGAAATATTAGGCGGATATTTAAATTCCGGCGGCCAACGTGGTACGGGGAGCATGACAGCTCCCAACAGTATGGCGGTGCAACGTTGTATCCGTGCGGCATTGGAAAACTCGGGCATCAGCGCAGATCAGGTAGATGCCATCAATGGACATCTTACAGCCACCTCAAAAGATGCCCTGGAAGTGCAAAATTGGGCCGCCGCTTTAGGTACCAAGCCCGAAAATTTCCCTTATATCAATAGCTTAAAATCTATGACGGGCCATTGCCTGAGTGCTGCAGGTAGCATAGAATGTGTAGCATCAGTATTACAATTGAAACATGGATTCATTTTTCCCTCTATAAACTGTGAAGATTTACATCCGCAGATCGCAGAATTGGTAAATAAAAACAATTTTCAAAAACAAATTGTTCACCAGAACATTAATATATTAGCCAAAGCAAGTTTTGGGTTTGGTGATGTGAATGCCTGTATCATTTTAAAGAAACACTAATGGAAAGAGAACAATTGGCAGCAAAGCTTAAAGAAATTGTCAGCCCCTATACCCATGATAAAGAGGCCTTAGCAAATATCAATCAGACAACAGATTTTATTAAAGACCTTAAGATTAACTCCGCAAACCTGGTCGACATTGTACTGGATGTGGAAGAAGAATTCGACATTGAAATTGACAACCTCGAAATGGAACGTATGCTGAATGTGGAAGAAACCGTAAGCATTATTCAAGCTAAACTACAGAGAAATTGATAGGTAATGACATAGTTGATTTAGCCGCAGCCGCAGCGGAAAGCAATTGGAAACGAAAAGGTTACCTACAAAAGATTTTTAATGAATCTGAAAGATTTCTGATCCATGCTTCAAATGATGCAAATATGATGGTGTGGTTGTTATGGACCATGAAAGAGGCAGTTTATAAAGCGGCAGAGCGTGGAGAGCGTGGAACTTCAGTTAAAACTTTTGCTCCCTGCTCCCTTTACTGCAATAACTTGATCCTTCACGAAAGCTGGGCATTAGGTACGGTAGTTTATAAGGGAGATTCATACTTTTGCAAAAGTAGTTTGACCTTAGATTATATCCATACAATTGCGGCCGAAAGTCAAATGACGCTAAGCCTTGTTTCTACAAAAATAGAAGATTATGATATCGCAGATCAAACTTACAAAGCGGGTAAACCCGACTCTGTAAGTCACCACGGCCGATTTCTGGCTCTTATACGATTACTAGATTCTCTTCAATCAACAAACTGATAATTCCATCTACCAATCCTACTTTCGGTACGTAAATCTGTTTAATTCCTGTCCATTTTAATAAAGTGATGTAAATTTCGCAAGCTGGAATAATTACATCTGCACGATCTGGATTTAAGCCAAAAACACTGATACGTTCTTTAAGCGAATGCGAATTGAGCTGGTTGTATAGTCCGTTTAACTTCATAAAAGTCAATGGCGTACCCTCTTTTTCATCAGACATACGGAACAACTTATTGATATTCCCACCTGTACCGATTCCGGCAAGGTTTTTTAAACCCTTAGTATTTTCTTTCACCCAATCTCTCATTTCATTCCAGGTTTCTTCCTTATCCTGATTATCGAGGATACGAATGGTACCTATATCAAATGATTTTGAAGCCACAGGTACACGGTTTACAAACACTGATAACTCAGTACTGCCGCCACCAACATCAATGTATAAATAACTTTTTTTGATGTCTAGCTTATGCTCAATATGGTTAGCATAGATGATATTCGCCTCGCGTTGTCCGGCTATAATCTCTAAGTTTATATTACATTGCTCCTTTACTTTTTTGATGATCTCTGCACCATTATCAGCCTCACGCATAGAGGAAGTGGCACAAGCAAGGTATTCGGAAACATGGTAAACATCCATCAGGTTTCTAAAGGCCGACATGGTTTTTAACAGTTCTTCGACTTTACGATCAGAAATATGTCCATCTAAAAAGGCATCATCGCCCAAGCGCAAAGGCACCCTAACCAATGTATTCTTTTTAAAATCATATCCACCTTCGTTTTTTGAAATGTCAGCAATTAACAGTCTGACAGCATTTGAACCGATATCTATAGCAGCGTATCTTAACATTGGATTTATTGAGGTTTAATTATTGGTGTTTATTTTTCAAGTAATTATAGGTCTGAACTTGTGCCCTGATTTTAACTTTCAAATTGTTTTTATGGTACTTGTTATTGTTTAAATGTGTAATGTCGCGGGCTTTTACATTGTCTTGCAATTGGAATTCTATAATATCACGAATCTCTTGCCTAACTTCTTCATCGAGCACAGGAAAGCCTACTTCTACCCTATGTTCAAAATTTCGGGTCATTAGATCAGCTGAAGAAAGGTACATTTCTTCTTTGCCATTATTGCCAAAAATAAATACCCGGGCATGTTCCAAAAACTTATCTATGATACTGATCACCGTAATATTTTCGCTGAAATCCTTTATCCCCGGAACCAGAGAGCAGATGCCGCGAACAATGAGTTTAATTTTTACACCAGCATTGCTGGCATCGTATAATTTTGCTACAATCCCCTCATCTGCCAGGCTGTTTACCTTTAAGATCATATAGGCCGGTTTACCTTGTTTGGCGTATTTAATTTCGCGGTCGACCGCCATAAAGAATTTATTTCTAGATTCTAAAGGGGATACTATGAGGTATTTAAAATCTTTGGTAACAGTTTTCTTATGAAGTGCTTTGAACAGCTTAATCAGGTCGGTCGTGATCTCTTTTTTCGCAGTAAAAATACTATGATCGCAATAGAGCTTTGCCGTTTTTTCGTTGAAATTTCCGGTAGCCAGATTGGCATAATATACCGCTCTGCCCTTTTCCATTCTTTTGACTAAACAGATTTTTGAGTGAACTTTATAATCGTTCAGTCCGTAATTCACATTGACACCCTCTTCCTGCAACCTATTTGTCCAGAAGATATTGGCACTTTCATCAAACCTGGCTTTAAGTTCTACCAGACAGTTTACCTTTTTCCCATTCTTTACCGCATTGATCAGGGCATTGATGACTCTGGAGTTTTCGGCAAGACGGTAAAGTGTGATATTGATTTCTGTTACTTTAGGATCAATTGCTGCTTCACGAAGAAAAAGAATGATATAATCAAATGACTGATAAGGCAGATTGATCACATAATCGCGCTCCTGAAGCTTATTAAAAATACTTTCTGTACGGTGCAATCCATGTACTTTTAAGGGTACATTAGGTTTATATTCAAGATCCGGACTGCCCACATTTGGGAATGCAATAAAATCGCCAAAGCGATGGTATTGGTTACCCGGGATAAGGTTCTCGGCTTCAATTTTCATTTTTTGAATCAATACACTTAGCATACCGAAAGGCATTTCTGCATCATATAGCAAGCGCATTGGCTTTCCTTTTTTACGTTTATCGAGACTCGTCCTAAGCTCTTCGATAAATTTATCGCTTACATTTTTATCGATATCAAGCTCTGCATCTCTGGTAAGCTGTATGGAAAATGCTTCCAGGATATCGTAATTGAACACATAAAAAATATCATCCAAACAGTATTTTATGATATCTTCCGCCAGAATAATGAACTTTAATCCATTTGTTTCCGGTAATACGAGGAATCTTGGAATATCGTTAGGTAATTCGATAAGTGCATATTTCTCGTGTTTGGCAGATGACTTTCTGGATAAGCGCACAAAGAAATACAGGTAACGGTCTTTAAGCTCTGGAAACGGCCGCGTTGGGTCGATCATAATCGGCACCAGGTTGGAAAGAATCCTGTCCCGGAAATGATTTCTTACGAACTCTCCTCTGGAAACATTGAGTTGGGTTTCGTTTAGGATGAAGATACGGTTTTGAGCAAGTTCATTGATCAGCGTTGCTTTAAACAATTGTTCGAACTTACGTTCTTGCTTGACAACGATATTTTTAATTTCATTTAATACCTTTTTAGGGTTGAAACCTAGTAAGGCTTTTGCCTTATCGTTTAAATTGGCTAAACGGCTTAAAGTGGCTACTCTAACGCGGTAAAATTCTTCTAAATTTGAAGAAAAGATGGACAGGAATTTAATGCGCTCAATTAAAGGAACGGTTTCATCTGCCGCTTCCTGTAATACTCGTTCATTAAAATACAACCAACTGATCTCTCTATTTAGAAATGGAGCCTTTTTTTTCGTCATTATTAAAATCAAAAAAACCAGATGGTATCATAAACAATTATTTATGATACGACCTGGTACAAAACTGCAAATTTTATTGTTAAGAAATTATTAATTATCAGCTAATTAATAGGTTCTTAATATCCTGTTGTTATTCTGTTTTCAGAAAGTGCTTATTTGTACTTCTGAATTGTTTATTTATCATCTGTATCACCTTTAATAGCACTATTTTCTGCTGTTCCATTTGCCGAAGGTGCAGGCATTGCTGGGGCTTTTGTTGTGGTAGCCGCAGATTTTACAGCTGTATCAGATTTTGCGGCAATTGAAGGTTTTGCAGCGCTTGCTGATCCAGATGGTGCTGATGTTTTCTCTGATGCAGGTTTTGCAGCCGTTTTAGCAGCTGTTTTTACTGATGGCGTTGCTGCTGATTTCGTAGTAACGGACTTCGCAACAGCAGGTTTAGCTGTCGTAGTTTTACTTGCGGCTGTTTTTGCTGATGCACTCGTTCCTGAAGTACTCGTTGCAGTTTTAGCAGTAGTACTTTTTGCGGCTGTAGTTTTTGCAGCAATTGCTTTAGCAGTAGTTGCTTTTTTAACCGGAGCCTTTGTAGCTGCCGTTGTTGCACTTGCCACTGCTTTTACCGCAGGCTTTGCAGCTTTCTCTACTTTTTTAGCGGCCGACTTCGCTTTAGCTTTTACTTCTTTAGCAGCTTTCGTAACCTTTCCAGCAGCTTTATCTGCCACTTTTTCGGCTTTATCGGTAGCTTTATCAATGCCTTTCGCAGCCTTTACAGCCGCCTTTTCTGCTGCTTTTTTAACTTTCCCAGCAGCTTTATCTGCCTTTGCCATAGGTTTAGCAATAGCATTTGCTGCCTTTTTCTCTGTTGCTATAGCTGCAACTTTAACACTTTGTATAACAGGCTTAACTTTAGAAGCAATTGCCTTGGTTGCTTTTTTAACTTTTTTAGCATCCTTAGCCAGTTCCTTTTTAACTTCTTTCTTTACTGACTCAGCTTTCTTCTTAGCCTTTTTAATATCTTTCTTACTCGCAGCCTTAGCTTTGTCGATTTTACTATCCACTACTGCCTTAACTCCTCTGAATTTTTTCGATAATTTCTTTGTTACAAACTTACTCATCAAAGCAATATCATCTCCAATCTTCCCCGCGTCCTGCCCTAAATGTTTTACTGTTTCAAGTATTTTATCGGCCAGACTCTTCTCAAATTGCTTTTTAACAGCTTTCTTAGCCACCTTCTTTTGCACTTTTGGATTATTGGTTTTCATACGCTATTACTTTAATTGTTTATATTTGTGATATGTTTTTGCTATTACAGCCAAAAATTACTAATTATTTAATACTTAAGCCATAATAATCATGCCCACTTTCGATATAGTAAGCAAAATAGATGCGCAAACACTTGATAATGCGATGAATAATGCAAAAAAAGAAATACTTAATCGTTACGATTTTAGTACTTCTAAAAGCACCATCGATCATGATAAAAAAACTAACGTAATTACCATCGTTACCGAAGATGACATGAAGTTGAAAGCCATAGAAGATTCTATCATCTCAAGAATGGTAAAACAAAAGCTAGATCCTAAAAGCCTTGATTTTGGTAAAGAACAATATGCTTCTGGTAATATGATTAGAAAAGAAATTTCAATCAAAGAAGGTATTGATAAAGAAAGTGCCAAGAAGATCATTGCTAAAATTAAAGACAGCAAATTGAAAGTTCAGGCTTCTTTAATGGACGATCAAATCCGTGTACAAAGCAAAAGTATTGATGACCTGCAAGGCGTAATCACATTGTGTAGAACCGAAGATTTCGGTCAGCCGCTACAGTTCATTAATATGAGAAACTAATCATTTTTCCCGGAACTAATCTTTAATATCAGAAAAAAAATGGAAATCGAAGATAACGGTTATGTCTTCTCTGATGACAAACAAAAGATCGATGTACTTGCTGTTCATCATTATTTAAGTAAGCAGTCGTATTGGGCAAAGGACATTCCTTTCGATGTTGTACAGAGATCTATTGACAATTCATTGTGCTTTGGTATTTATAAAGATAAACAACAGCTAGGATTTGCAAGGTGGATTACCGACAAGGCAACCTTTGCCTACCTGGCTGATGTTTATGTAGATGAAGAACACCGCGGACTCGGTTTATCTAAAAAACTGATGTCGCTCATGCTTTTTCATAAAGACCTGCAAGGCCTTAGGAGATATATGCTGGGCACATTAGACGCACATGGCTTATATGCCCAGTTTGGTTTTAAAGCAATCGAACACCCGGAAAGACTGATGGCGGTGACAGTACCGGATCCTTATAAAAGATAAGTATTAAACAGCCTTTAAAGGTCTCTAAACTGTATTAAACAGTCTTAACATCGCTCTCGCTATAGTCTTCAATATCGGTAATGTAACCATTGATAATCAGGAAATCGAACAGTGGCTTTGCATCCGGTGTAACCGGCATATTTGCAGTAGTAATTACCTGATTCGTCTTTTTATCAAGGAATGGATAAGCAAAAAGCTTTACATTCTTGCTAAACATATCACTCACATAATTAAGCAATTGACTGGAATAATTACCTCCAAAATTGGTAGAATTGAAGACAAACTTCAAGTTATTGATATTTGTTGAAATCCCCACACTTTTCGGGCGACAACGGTCCAGATATTTCGCCAGTTTATTGTTCCTTGCAAAGTTGGAAACAATGACCAAGTTTCCAGTATTACACATCTCTTCTGCACGTTTCGCAACTGCTCTTAAATCGATATTCTCTGGCACTTCATCATTGGAAGTCAACACGTTCGACATCAGTACTTCGATCAATACGCTCAGGTTGTCCCGCTCTACAGTCTCTGACCGTACAAACTGATCTACAGCCTTATTTAACATACTAAAGTTAGGGTTCGATTTCTGCGCATATTTAGTCCGCTGAATCATGATATCTTTCTTATACAAAAGGTCTTTCGGTAAACAAGGCTTGCCTTTAGAATCAAAAATCGCTGCATCAGAAAAGTCTTTTACGATCAGATACAAGTTCAGTAATATGTTGTTTACCCCTGAAAATACAGGTCCGTTTACTGAGATCAGGTCAATCTCTACAGAGCCTACAGTAAGGTTATCTGCCAGCGATTCGATCATCGTTTTCGGGTCCTGATTATGGTAAAACGCTGCATAAACAAGGTTTACACCTATAATACCCAATACATTTTGCTGTAAGGCAGCATCTGTATCCAGTAGACGTACATGGAAAAATATTTCGTTATGCTCCCCTCCCGGTTCAACCTGGAAACGGATACCGATCCAGCCGTGTGGATCATTCGATTTATTATAGTTTAAAGTAGTTACCGTATCTGCGAAAGCGAAAAATGTACGATCGTCGTATTTTGCTCCACTCAATCGCTCTGTTAACAGCGTGTATTCGTGGCTCAGCATTTTTAATAACCTCGACTCACTAACGTACCTGCCTGAAGTTTCGGCACCATAAATAACATCACTAAAGGTCATATCGTAGGCCGACATAGTTTTCGCTACAGTACCAGATGCAGCACCGGCGGTAAAAAAGTTACGTGCCACTTCCTGTCCTGCCCCAATCTCCGCAAATGTCCCGTAAATTCTAGGGTTTAAGTTAATCTTTAAAGCCTTACGCTTCGTATCAAGAATTTCTCTTTCCATTCCGCAAAATTAATCAAAACACCGGGTTTAGACGATAAATAACTATCTTGATCTCAAATTTATTTGATTATGCTTTTATTATGATCATATCTTAATTATGCTGGACGTTAAAAACCTCGACATACAATTTTTGAATAAGGACGACCATTCATGGCTAAAGGCTGTAAATCAGGTTAGTTTCAGTATAGAAAAGGGAAAAGTGCTGGGAATAGTAGGTGAATCGGGCTCCGGAAAGTCGGTTACCTCTTTTTCTATTATGCGCCTCCATGATCCTAAAAGCACAAAAATTACTGGTGAAATCAATTTTCAAGACATCAATCTCCTCAATTTATCTGCTGATGAAATTAGAAAATATCGCGGAAATAAGATTGCCATCGTTTTTCAAGAGCCTATGACCTCGCTAAATCCTGTTTTCACTTGCGGAAATCAGGTTAAAGAAGCCATTATGCTACATCAGAAAGTCGATAAACATATAGCAAAAGAGAAAACTATTGAGCTGTTTAAAGAGGTGCAATTACCACGACCGGAGAACATTTTTGACAGTTATCCACACCAGTTATCGGGCGGACAAAAGCAGAGGGTAATGATTGCCATGGCACTAAGCTGTAATCCGGAATTACTGATTGCCGATGAGCCCACTACAGCGCTGGATGTAACTGTGCAAAAAACGATTTTGGAACTGCTGCTGAAACTCAAGAATGAACGAGGCATGACCATGATTTTTATTACACACGATCTTGGTGTAATTAGTGAGATTGCTGATGAGGTAGCAGTAATGTATAAGGGTCAGATTGTTGAACAGGGGCCAGCAAAAGTGATTTTCGAAACACCACAGCATCCATATACGAAAGGTTTACTAGCATGTAGGCCAAACCCGAACCGCTTATTAAAAAGGTTGCCTGTGGTTGCTGACTTTCTGGAAGGCAATAAAATTGATCAGCTTTTTTTAGGCGAGAAAGAACCTAAGGATAATATAGAGAGCGAAAATATTGACGCAAGCAATGAAAAAACTCTAGCACATTTATTAGAAATAAACAGTTATACGCCTCAAGAAATTGAATCGCGAAGGGCAATACTTTACGGTTCTGCTCCCCTTATACAAATCAAAAACATTTGTACCTGGTTCCCCTTAAAACAGGGTCTATTTAGTAAAGCAAAAGATTTTGTAAAGGCAGTAGATGATATATCTTTTGACGTTTTCCCTGGTGAAACCCTTGGCTTGGTAGGTGAATCGGGTTGTGGTAAAACTACACTAGGAAGAAGCATCATCCGATTAGTGGAGCCGACTTCAGGAAACATTATTTTTGAGGGCAAAGACATTACTTCTTTAAAATCTTCCGAGCTAAGATTGCTGAGACGTGATGTACAGATCATTTTTCAAGATCCTTACTCGGCACTAAACCCACGCTTAACCGTTGGAAATGCTTTAATGGAACCGCTGCAGGTTCATAATATGTTCAAAACGAATGCAGAACGCAAGGCTCATGTTCTTAATTTATTAAGCCGTGTAGATTTGAAACCAGAACATTTTAACAGATATCCACATGAGTTTTCAGGTGGTCAAAGGCAGCGTATTGTGATAGCCAGAGCTCTGGCCTTACAACCGAAGTTTATCATTTGTGATGAGTCTGTTTCTGCTCTGGATGTTTCTGTTCAGGCGCAGGTATTAAACTTGTTAAGGGAATTGCAACAGGAGTTTGGACTAACCTATATTTTTATCTCTCATGATCTGGCAGTGGTGAAACACATTTCAGATAGAATGATTGTGATGAATAAAGGGAAAATTGAAGAACAGGGATTTCCAGAAGATATTTATAATAATCCACAAGCAGAGTATACGAGAAAGCTGATTGCTGCAATTCCAGGAACGAAAAATTAGATGCTACCACTTGCACTGTAATTTTGCTCCAGGCCTTAACTACTCATCTTCTTTCAGCTTTGCCGACAACCTGATCAAAGCCGTATTAATCGCTCTCCTGATCGCCCTTTCTTTTACTTTATTATAGTGTCTCAACAATACCATCGCTTTGAACACGGCAGCATCTTTATTGATCTCTATAGTCTTAATGCTTAAACCATTTTCTACAATATTTGCAGAATAATCAACAAGAACTTTGTTTAGGTAATTTTCCAGAAACTCTGGAGTATAGCCATTCTTCAATAACATATCGAACTCTATACTTAGTTTCTTAATGTTCTGTTTGGATTGATTGATAATCACCGAACTGAATACCACAGAGTTAGGTATAATAACCATATCACTATCCTCATTCTGCAAAATCATATTAATCAATGTTATGTCGAGAATCTTACCCTCATGCTCTCCCATCTTAATATGATCGCCCAGTGATAAACGGTCGGAGAACATGATAATCAACCCATTGATCATATTCGTTACATAGTCTTTAAAAGTCAACGCTACTGCCGCTGCAACAATGGAAACGCTAAAAACAAGCTTGGTAAGGTCTGCTTCCACCAAAGAAACAATAGCCATGACTAAGAATATAGTATCCAGAATAGAAGCAATCCGATCGATCCCCAGAATAAAGTTATCTTTTATATTACTCTTAAACTTTTGCTTCCGTATGTACAGATAAATGATGATTAACCGCAGAACAGAGATCAGTAAACTTGGCCCAAGGAATACCATCACAGACCCCGCAAGCCTGCTTACAAGAGGATACTCAACATAGAAAGATGGTTTATTAACATATAAATAGGCCAGAAATAAGTAAATGACGGCCTTAATTCCAATTATAAGGAGTTCTTTACCTGGTTTTCTTTCTCTGTATTCAATCATGTTAAATTCTTATAAGTTCGTCAATGCAACAGCAATCAAAGATACAAAATCCATCAATACTCGCTTCAAATTGTTACCTTCGGATGATTCATACATAGATTATGGCAAAAAAGAAATCTTCTCATCTGGAACTCGTTTTAACACAGTTAATTAGTGATGTCCTGGAAAAAAGTAATAATGAGGCATTGAACTATAAGCAGGTATCTGCTAAATTAAACATTACTGACGAAGCCTCTAGAGAAACTATCCTCGAAGTATTGAAAGATCAAGCTAAAAAGGGTGTTTTTATGGAAACCGAGAAAGGAAAATTCAAGTTAAAAGACTTGAAAACATTCCTTACTGGTAAGGTAGATATGACGGCCGACGGCTCCGCTTTTATTGTGCCCGATGATGAATTCGAAAAAGATATTTTTGTATCTGCCAGAAAACTGCACAATGCATTGCATGGCGATAAAGTAAAAGTATATATCTACGCGAAAAAAAGAGGCCGCAAAAATGAAGGTGAAGTGGTAGAGATAATCTCCCGAAATAAAACCGACTTTATTGGGGTCATCAAAATATCTGATCGCTACGCTTTTGTAAACATTGACGACCGCAAGATGTTGCACGATATATTTGTGCCTTTAAGTGATGTGAATGGAGCTAAAAACGGTCAAAAAGTACAGGTAAGTATTACAGAATGGCCAGAGGGTGCTAAAAACCCAATTGGTAGAATTATGAATATCCTGGGTGAACAAGGTGAAAATAACACCGAAATGAATGCCATCCTTGCTCAATATGGCTTTCCACTCAGCTTCCCTCCTGAGGTAGAAAATGAAGCTAATGCTATTCCTGAAACCGTAACTCGTGCAGAAATGGAAGGTCGTAGGGATTTCAGAAACACCGTGACATTTACCATTGATCCAGCTGATGCTAAAGATTTTGATGATGCAATATCATTCAAAACCTTAGAAAATGGAAACTATGAAGTGGGTATACACATTGCCGACGTATCGCATTATGTACAGCCAAATAGCGACCTGGATAAGGAAGCTTATGCCAGAGCTACTTCTGTTTATCTGGTAGATCGCGTGATTCCAATGCTGCCGGAAAGATTAAGTAACGGAGTTTGTTCTTTACGTCCGAATGAAGATAAATTATGTTTCGCCGCTGTATTTGAATTAGATCATGAGGCAAATATTGTGACAGAATGGTTCGGTCGTACAGTGATTCATTCTAATATGCGCTTTAGTTATGAAGATGCACAGGCCATTATCGAAAAGAAAATAGGTAGTTATGCCGATGAAGTCTTAAAACTCAATGAGCTGGCTCATATACTGCGTGAAAGGAAGTTTAAAAACGGTGCAATCAGTTTTGAAAGTACTGAAGTGAAATTTAAACTGGATGAACATGGCAAACCTATCGGCGTTTATGTAAAAGAACGTAAGGATGCACATAAGTTAATTGAAGACTTTATGTTGTTGGCCAATCGAAAAGTAGCAGAATTTATCGCTAAAAAAGGTAAAGGAAAACAGAAATATACTTTTGTATATCGTTCTCATGATTCTCCAAACCTGGAAAACTTAAACAGCTTTGCCTTATTTGCAGCACGTTTCGGCTATAAAATCAATATGAAATCAGATAAAGAGATCGCAAAATCTTTGAACTATCTGATGGAAGATGTAGAAGGCAAAAAAGAACAAAATGTATTAACTCAACTGGCCATCAGATCTATGGCTAAAGCAATTTATACGACTAAAAAAACCAGTCATTACGGATTGGCATTTGATCATTATACTCACTTCACCTCTCCCATCCGCCGATATCCTGATGTGATGGTACATCGCCTGCTAGCCGCTTATTTAAACAACGAGAAATCAGCCAATGAAGAAGAATATGAAATAGCAGCTTCACACTCCTCGGCCATGGAAAAACGTGCCGCAGATGCTGAACGTGCTTCTATTAAATATAAACAGGCAGAATACCTGGAAGAAAATGTAGGCAATACTTTTGCCGGTATCATTTCTGGCGTAACAGAGTGGGGAATGTATGTAGAGCTAACAGAAAACAAATGTGAAGGCATGATTCGACTACGCGATATTACCGACGATTTTTATGTATTGGATGAAAAAAACTACTGTATTGTAGGTCAGCGTAAACAGAAAAAATATCAGTTGGGTGACGAGGTAATGGTAAAAGTAAAAAAAGTAGACTTGTCGAAACGACAAATAGATTTTGCACTGATTCAACAATAAAAAATATAAGGTCCCGGTTAATCCGTTTTTAAAAAATGTATACTCCTAATCAATTACAAGAAGCAATAGAAGACGCTGTTCTAAATATTAAATATCCTGAAACCCCGGAAAGGCTTTACGAGCCGATTCGTTATATCATGAGCTTAGGAGGCAAAAGAATCAGGCCCCTATTGACACTGATGGCTGCAGGCCTATTTGAAGATGATATAGAGATCGCAATGCCAGCTGCATTGGCAATTGAAACTTTCCATAATTTCACCTTGATACATGATGACATTATGGATAATGCACCACTAAGAAGAGGCAAGGAAACTGTTCATGAAAAATGGGGTGTAAACAATGCCATTTTAAGTGGAGATGTGATGATGGTTGAAGCCAACAAACATCTTTCGGAGCTGGACAGCAGTGTGTTAAAAACTGCACTACATACCTTTAATGCGACAGCACAGGGCGTATGTGAGGGGCAACAGCTGGACATGGAGTTTGAAGAGCAAGAAATGGTTAGTATTGCGGATTACATCAATATGATTCGCCTCAAGACAGCAGTCCTATTGGGTGGCGCTATGAAACTTGGCGCAGAGGTAGCCGGTGCAACTTCAGTGCAGGCCGAACAGCTATATGTATTTGGTGAAAACCTGGGTATTGCTTATCAACTAAAGGATGACTTGCTAGATGTTTATGGTGACCCCGATAAATTTGGCAAACAGGTTGGTGGTGATATCATTGCCAATAAAAAGACTTTATTGTTATTGAAACTGAAAGAACTGGCAAATACAATTGATCTGGAAAATCTTGAAATACAAAGTGAGAATAAAGACTTCACAGAGAAAATCAATAACGTTACAGACTTATATGATAAATATGACATCAAAAGTCTGGCAATTGCTGAAATGAAAAAATATTCTGATAAAGCATTTCAAGCTTTAGAATCATTAGAGATTAGCAAAGAACGCAAAACAGAGTTGTTTACGTTGGCAGATTATATCTTGAACAGAGAACATTAGTGAGGAGTTAAATCCCTTCACTGTTGAGTAATCTTTTCCACATTCACACCCCAACTATGGAATTTCTGGAGGATAATACCCAAATTAAGCACCTTTAAAGGTGTTTAATTTGTGGTGCTAAAATTGTCTGGTATTAACTATGCAAGAAATTCTATCCAAAAAGAACATAGGCGAACGTATTAAAGAGCTTAGGGTAAACAATGGGCTATCGCAGGCATTTATTGCGAATATCTTACACTTGTCCAGAAGCAATTATTCACAGATCGAACTTGGTAACCAATACCCTACTTTCAATACACTGCATGAAATTGCAAAGTATTACACAAAAACTTATGAATGGCTACTTCATGGATCTACAGTCGAACAGGCTAGTGAAACTCCGGAAAAGATAGGGCTGATATTGAATGAGCTGGAGACTGCTTTTAAGAGCTTTACCGCTTCGCTAAAGAAGCTGGAACATGAGCTGAACCTGATGAAGTCTAGAAAGTATAAGATTAAAGGTTAAACCAATTAGGCACCAACAAAAAGAGCTGTAACGACAAAGGGCTGATCAATTATGATCAGCCCTTTGTTGTATATATAAGTTAATGACTATTCTGCAGATGCAGCGTCAGTAGCTTCTGTTTCAGCTTTAGCAGCTTTTTTTGCAGGTGCTTTTTTAGCAGGTGCTGCTTCTACTTCAGCAACAGGTGCTGCAGCTTTCTTAGCAGGTGCTTTTTTCTCTACAACTTCAGCAACAACCTCTGCAGGAAGTATAGAAACATAAGATTTATTATCTTGTTTCTTTTTGAAGATTACAGTACCATCAACTAAAGCGAATAAAGTATGGTCTTTACCAATACCTACTCCTTTATCAGGATGGTGTTTTGTACCGCGTTGGCGTACTATGATGTTTCCAGAGATTGCAGCCTGTCCACCAAAGATCTTAATACCAAGGCGTTTACTATGCGATTCACGTCCGTTCCTGGAACTACCGGCTCCTTTTTTATGTGCCATCTTTTTATATTTTATTAAAACCGATGATATAAACGGTCTTTTTGTTCAACAATAATTATAAACTGATACCAGAGATCTGGATCTTGGTAAAATACTGACGGTGACCGTTTTTCTTTTTGTAACCTTTTCTACGTTTCTTTTTGAAAACGATTACTTTATCACCTTTTAAATGAGACACGATTTTAGCTGAAACCGATGCACCTTTCAATGTAGGAGCTCCTACAGAGATTTTACCACCATCTTCAACCAACAATACATTGTCAAATTCAATACTAGCGCCTTCATCTCCTTGCAAACGGTGTACAAAAAGGTGCTGGTCTTTTGCAACTTTGAATTGCTGTCCTGCTATATTTACTATTGCGTACATTGTTAATTAATTATTTATTTGAAATTGTTTATTTTTATTGAGGTGCAAATATAGAACTTTATTTTCTAAATTCACAAACGAATTAGTTTTTTGATGATAACTGTTTACCATAACGCTCCTCTGCTTCGTTAATACTCTGCGTTAAAAGGGTTTTCATCTGTATTGCAAGCCCTTTAAGCTTAGGATTACCATTATAATCAGCAACGAAAACAACGGTTTTAGACTTCTTTTTATAATTGAAAGTCATCACATAACGCGGTACTTTTGATGTTTTAAGATCTGTTTCTGAATTAGCCATCAAATTTGGGAAATTCCAAAAACCCAACTCATTGGCCTTTGAATGAAGGTATAAAATATCGTTTTTCCTTAACTTTACATTCGTTTTAATCAAGGAATCTTTTGAGTTTAAATAATGATAATCACCTGTTGCTGAATTGTATGAATTCTCCAGGTTATCTCCCTCACCCCACTTAAAATCGATCGACTCAAATTCCTTTAGCTGATACGGCGCATTGCGTAGCATAGGCGTATAATAAACCACACAGTAGATTAAAAAAGGCACTACAATGGTTAATAACAGGAATATTTTCTTTGCTCTATCACTCATAATTTATACTTCATTGATTTCAACTTGATTAGGATTATATTCTCCCTCCCATTTGGCAATAACTACTGTTGCCAAACAATTTCCTATTACATTTAATGATGTTCTTCCCATATCCATTAATTCATCTAT
>JBEBUV010000054.1:0-27025 GCA_040393085.1 Pedobacter hiemivivus
ACACCTACTGTACCTTTTTTGAAGATAAAACCTGGCATGATACCAACTTTAGCTTCATCAGCAGTAATTACACCTGGACAGTTAGGACCGATTAAACGACAATCTCTGTCAGAAATATATTCTTTAACCTGAATCATATCCTTAGTAGGAATACCTTCAGTAATACAAACAATTACTTTAATTCCAGCCTCAGCAGCTTCCATAATTGCGTCAGCAGCAAATGCAGGTGGAACAAAAATGATAGATACATTTGCGCCAGCCTTATCAACTGCATCCTTTACGGTATTAAATACCGGCTTATCTAAATGAGTTTGTCCGCCTTTGCCCGGTGTTACACCGCCAACAACATTAGTTCCGTACTCGATCATTTGAGAAGCATGATAAGTACCCTCATTTCCAGTAAAACCCTGAACAATAACTTTTGAATCTTTATTTACTAAAACACTCATGTATCTTTATTTTTTTGTGCAAATCTAAGCTAATTGAAATGGATTGTCAAATGCAATCCTAATTTTATTACAATTAAAAACTTCTTATTTAACTATTTTATAATTTCTATATTCAAACAAGCGCATACCCGTTTTATTTTCTATCCATTGCAACACCTTACGTTTAAAGCTCCGATTTATCTCCTGTGCTGTAGGATCAAAATTAAATGTCCAGTTCACCTGATCAATTCTTCGTTGCATTACAGCAGGTGCCGTCTCCTTAAATAACACAACACGATCTGCATTCCCATAATCAAATGTTTCAGAAACAGGTGAATTCTGCTCCACCCAGGCATCGTCATGATAAAACTTATTGAAGTTATTCATTTTACGACTAATCCCTACCGGAGGCTTCACCCAACCATAATGGTAAACGTAAGCATCAATTAATTTAACATTTAACTTCCGGTCGTTGATTCTAAAACCTTGTGCATCTTTATATGATCTGATACCCGGCAAGTTTTTCATCACTCTAATTTCTCTTCTATACCAACGTCTCGATTCTGCAGTATAATCATACGATCCATAAAAGTGCTTGTATTTCAAAAGTAAGCCCTCCACTTTAGTATCCTGAAATGTAAGTTCCATCTCACGTTTAATTACCGGCAGATATTTTTCATGAATACATTCGTCGCCTTGAATATAAACAACCCAGTCCACATCATCCGAAACCGCATCTAATGCTTTATTCGTCTCTTCAGCGAAAGCCCGCCCGCCCTCTTTCAATTGCATATCCCATTCCGTTTCTACAATCCTTATTTTTGTTGATGGAATATCTTTGATTAATTGCAGAGTCTCATCATCAGACTTCCCTACAGCAACCAAAAACTCATCACACAAAGGCAGCACTGACGAAATCGCCTCAACAACAGGGTAATCATTAAGAATGGCATTTCTTATAAAGGTAAAACCGGCAATCTTCATATTCTTTAAAAATCTTTAATTTAGCATCATACTGTATTATAGCATAGTACTGCCGCAAAGGTAATTTAATTGATGAAATCATCATAAGAGCAGAAGTTTTATATATTTGAGCAGTGCAATATAATCAGCCTTTACATGAAACCATTAAAGATCTATTTTAAAATACAGACAGTTGGAAACGGCAAACTTCTTAAAAACAAGAATGTAGTAAACAACCTGATTGTCGACGTGATCAATAAAAACCCAAGTCAGCATGCCAATGAACTCAGACAATTGGTTTTAAAAGAACTGAATGATACTGAGAAAGGGAAACAAGCACTTCAAACCAGCAGCCGTTTTTTTATCAGCGAAGCAATCGAAACAGAAGTAATAATTACATTTTTACCAAACGAGAAAGCCATACAGGAACAGTTTTATACCCAATGGAGATATGTACAGGTTTCAACACCTTACCGACTGGTTCAATATCTGGATGAAAATAAAGTGATTGTTTATAGTGAAAAAACAAAAGTACTACACACAATTAAGTTAGATAAAGACACTACTATAGTGGCGAGTGAAGACTAAAACTGTATTTCACCAAACCACTTCTTATAAATCTTTTGATAAGTCCCGTTTTCCTTAAGCAGCCTTAATGCTTCATTAAACTGTTTCTTAAGGTCAACATCCCCTTTCCTCATGGCAATAGCATAGGAGGAATCCGTTTTAGGAAGGAACATCCCTATTTTCAGTTTTTTATTATTTTGTAAAAAACCACCCGCAATCGGCGAATCATCTATCAACAAATCAATTTTACCCGCTTGTAGTTTCCTATATAATTCCTTATTCGTAACCCCGTAAACTATATTGTTGGCAGGAAATTTTGTCCTTACATACTTTTCCGCTTCTGTAGCCTCTCTTACTCCAATGGTCTTATTTTTAAAATGAGCTAATGTTGACAAACTATCTTGCTGACCAACAACAGCGCATAATCTGAAATATAAATAAGGGTTGCTAAATTCAAGGATATGTTGTCGGGAGGAAGTTACTGTTACGGCAGAACAGATGAGATCAAGCTCCCCTTTAAATAACTTCTCAAGAATAGTAGACCACAAAGAAACCTCATATTGAATTTCTAAATCAAGATAACTTGTTATAGATTTAAGTAAATCAACCTCAAACCCTTCAAAATTATCAGAATTAAAGTCTGAATGCATTGGAAATGGCGCTGCAGAGTCCAATCCAACTTTTAATACTCTCTTGTTGACCATATAATAATGCTTATTACCTCCAACCAACGCAATAAACGTCACCAAAGCTTAACATTACCTACAAATAACAACAAAAAAATTTTAAATACTGCTTTATTTAACCCATATTTACAATTGAAAACAAAAAAAACGACTCAATTCTTTATATCGCTCACTAAAACGACTCTAAAAAACAGAAAACAAACGCAATTCCCATTGGAAACTCAAGAAATAAATTAACTCGCTCACAAAAACGCAATTACTTAGCTCAAATCCGCCTCATTAATCAATCCCCGTATCGAGTTCAATCAACGTAAAAAAGCAAGATCCCTATCCTTGTTTCTTTTTTATCATTTATGATATAAATGATAACATAGAACAACACTGCAACGTTAATAAACCATAAGCAATTTAAATTGTTTACATATCATAACCCTGAGAAAGATTAAAAGAAAAACGAAATAAAATTAACCATATAAGTACTTAAAAACAATATATTTACGTTCAAAATACCAAATATGAATTATCCACACGAAAATCTTTTGCCCGATGCTCTTCCGGGTGAACTATGGGCCCCTATTCCAAAATTGGACGCCCCATACGAGATTTCTAATCTAGGGAGAGTGCGTAGGTTGGAGAAATGCTCCATCGATAAAAAAGGTATATCAAGGAAAAAACCTGGAATGATTATTAAAACTATAATCTCTGAAAGCAAGAATATTCAGACAGGTGACACCGCCAAATATGCAGGTATTACTTTATCTGCTGGAAAGAAAAGACATTACCTAAGTGTAGCAAGACTTGTTTATCACTGTTTTGTTGCCCAGTTCGACCTCGACAACAAACAGCTTCTGGTATTCCCTAAAGACGGGAATAACTTAAATTTAAAATCCGAAAACTTACTTTTAGGTACACCAAAGGACAAAGCTGCAAGGATGATTGCTTCAGGAAGAAGAAAAAGCTTCTTCCCCGAGTTCAGTGAAGAATCAAAACAAAAAAGCCGTGAAAAAATTAAGGCTACAAAAGATGCAAAAGGGACTTACAATGTTAGCAGATACTCATTAACCGGACAGTTAATTGAAACTTATTCCAATGCCAGAGTTGCCGCTGAAGCGATGAACACTGCACAAGGCTATATTTCTATTGCTGCACGAGACACCGGCAAAGTCGTTACCGCCTGCGGGTACTTATGGAGACGTGGAAATGAGCCTCAATTAGATATTAAAGCCGTATTAAAAGAAAGATGGTACGGACATTCGCCACTCGCTAAACAGCAACACATTATTGGACAGTACGATTTTGATGGCAATCTGGTTAAAACTTATACGAATACAGTCGAAGCTGCAAAAGCAGTTAAAGTACACAAAAATGGAATTAGAAATGTGATCAATGGCAGAGGCCTGACTTATGGTGGATTTGTATGGAGTAAAGTCATCAAAAAGAAAATCGCTATTGATCCAAAGATCACCCTCAGCAGATCGGGAATATCTCAATATGACTTGGATGGACGTTGGATTAAAACTTATAAAAACTGTGTAGCCGCTGCAAGAGAAACAACGGTAGACAATACCAATATTCATCTCGCAGTAAACGGACATACCCTTACTGCCGGTGGTTTTTTATGGCGCAAAGGACAACAACTTCGAATAAACATCAATGAACTGCGTAAGCATGCACACTTTATCGGATCAGGCCTGGAAAGACACATGAAAAGGAAAAGAGAATTGGCTGTACAACAAGCATAATTCATAAAGTCTTTAATCAAAAATGCCAGGATAAATTATTCTGGCATTTTTGATTAAAAAACAGTAACCTTATTTGTTCCCAATTGGATAGCAATACTATAATATAGCTTTCCCTATATTTGCAGCAATGAGGTCTCAGATATACAACTCCAGATATTTTATTGTGATAGGAATATTCATATTCCTATGCTTTATTGGAATTTGGCTTTTTATATCTGGCAAGTTGAGCAAACGCACTGAACAAATGAGAGCAGAGTTTGCAACAAAAAACTACCAATTAAAATCTACAATCATCCGTAATGAGTTTAACAACTTTATAAAAGGGATCGACAACCTAGAGGCCATCATTCCTCAAATTCATACTAAAGAAAGTTTTATCAAGCAACAACCTATTGCCGAAGCTTTGTTACTAAGCCACCCAAAAATAGACAAAGGTTGGTACGCTATCGCAAGCAAGCATGACACGCTCTATAAAGCTATTTATAAAGTTGGAAACAGTTACTTACACAACGATATATTAAAATATCAGAAAGATTGGATACAAAATCAGTTTCAACAAAATGATACACTTAGAAGAACAGGGACTATAATATCTGTAGCCGACACATTACATTGGCTTGTTTCTTCTAAACAAAAACTATCAGATTCAGAAACATTGATATTTGGTTTAGACATCAACCTCAAAGCACTGCAACAATATTTGTGGCAATTAGACAATTCAGGCCAGGCATCCGCTTTTATAATCGATGAGAAAGGTTATTATATCTCTCATCCTTTAGACGCTCTGATCGGCAGTAAAATGGAAATACTATCTAGTCCTCAGGTAAAAAAAACTCGCCTGTTAGATACAACAAGTTATTACCAAATCGACACATCGACCTATCTACAGATGCCCGTTTTTCGATACTTCACCCCACTAAATATTTCGGGGATGAAATGGACAATGATTGTTGATACACCTGAATTTATAACCAATGAAGATGCAAGAGACTTTAAAAGCTTAATGACTATTCTGTTTATTTCAGCAGCCCTCATTATACTGTTCCTCATTGCCTGGGCACAAACCAAATGGCAAAGAGAATTTATGCTTCGGCAGCAAATAGAAATGAAAAGGCAAGAATTGTCAATAGAAAAACAAGCGCTGAGCCTTATTACTGAGCGACAACAAAAAGACAACGCTTTACTGCAGTTAAACTCACTAAAACAAAAAGTAAACCCACACTTCCTCTTTAACTCCTTAAGTTCATTAAATGCCCTAATAGAGAAAAGCCCGGAACTAGCTAAATCTTTTGTAGTGAAACTATCAAGAGTATACCGGTACGTACTTGATTCTTACCCCAACGGCTTAGCTACGGTTAATGAGGAACTTCGTTTCGTTAATGAATACTTTTTCCTATTAAAAATAAGGTTTGGAGATGCCCTCGAGCCAATGGAAATTTATATTTCAACTGTACATACCGAACAACGCATTCCCTTTATGAGTTTACAAACCCTAATTGAAAATGCGGTAAAGCATAATATGTTATCAAAAGAAAAGCCGCTTAAAATCAAAATAGAAAGTAAAGGCGACTATATTGTAGTCACCAATAACCTGCAATTGCGTAACGATGTCAGAGACTCGGGTAAACAAGGCTTAAGCTATCTTCAAAGTACCTATGCCTATTTTGGCTCTGAGTCGTTCAAATACGGAGAAGATGGCGACGTCTTCAAAGTTGAACTCCCACTGTTAAAGTCTATCGATTAAGCAGATAACAACCTTTGCAATTAATAATGTTGTAACATCAATTTAACATTATTTTCACTCCTTAAAACTGCGCCTTCACTCTAATAATTACATAGGCTCACGCAGTAGTGCTTCATAATCCGCAAACAATCAGGCATTTTAGATTATGATTTTAAATAAGACTTCGTTTATAGCTTTATTTATTCTTATCTCAGCGATTGGTCTAAATGCACAAACACCTAAAAAACTTCCTAAAGTAAGCCCTAAAAAAGTAAGCATTGATAGCTTAAAAAAGAAAGCAGATCAGGATACCACTAAAAAAAATACTTTAAAAGACTATAAAACCCTTTTAAAGAAAGCAATAACCACTAAGGGTATATTCAAAGTACACCAGGTAGAAACCGATTATTACTTTGAAATCCCATTTGCATTGATGGATAAAGACTTTTTGTTGGTCAACAAGATCTCTTCTGTTCCACTCGCTATTAATGAAGCGGGTGTGAACAAGGGGATGAATTATGAAAACAAAGTAATTCGTTTTCATCCCAATAAACTGGCAAAAACAGTATGGGTAAAAACCCTGGTACCACAGGTAGAATCTCCAGCTGGTGATGCCATTACTCAATCTGTAAAAGACAATTTCGTAGGTTCTGTAATCGAATCATTTAAAATGGAAGCTTATTCACCAGATTCATCAGCGGTAGTGATTAAAGTAAACAAAGTATTTGATGGCACAGAGAAAAGCTTTAATGATGTATTTAACGGCATAGGTTTGGGTACCAGCGCCAAAACAGCGTTATCGGCAATAGAACACATTAAAAGCTTCCCACAAAATGTGGTGGTACGCTCATTACTAAGCACCTCAGTTACAGAAGGGCAAAGCACTATAGCTATTAGTGTAGCTGTAACAACCAACCTATTGTTGCTACCCGAAAAGCCTATGACTCCTCGTTTTGGAGATAAGCGTGTAGGTTATTTCAGCACACCAAGATGGTACTTTTCAGACACACAGCATAAGCTAGAAACAAGGGAATTGATTACTAAATGGAACCTGGAACCAAAACCAGCGGACCGTGAACGTTATTTAAAAGGTGAACTGGTAGAGCCAGAAAAACCTATTATCTATTATATAGACCCATCTACTCCCAGACAATGGGTTCCTTATATAGTTGATGGTATCCATGATTGGCAAAAAGCATTTGAAGCTGCTGGTTTTAAAAATGCCATACAAGCAAAACTGGTTACCGATACAGCAGATTTTGATGGTGATGATGTACGTTACTCAGTCGTTACCTATGCTGCTTCACCAAAATCAAATGCCATGGGGCCATCAGTAGTTGATCCACGTTCAGGAGAAATACTTGAATCAGACGTGATCTGGTGGCACAACGTAATGACTTCATTGCAATATTGGATGCGTGTACAAACCGGCATTATTGATACAGGGGCAAGAAAAAACAAATTCAGCGAAGCACAGATGGGTCATGCTATTCGTTTTGTATCCTCACATGAGATAGGTCATACATTAGGTTTAAAACACAATATGGGCTCATCATTTGCCTACCCTGTAGATTCACTACGCTCTGCTAATTATACAGCAAAAATGGGTGGTACAGCACCATCAATTATGGATTATGCGCGTTTTAATTATGTCGCCCAACCGGAGGATGGGGTAACGAATATTACCCCTCAAATTGGTGTTTATGATAAATATGCCATTGCATGGGGATACCGTTGGTTAGACACCAAAGATCCACGTAAGGCATTAGAAACACAAAAAGAATGGATTGCAAAACATCAACATGATCCTTTGTACCATTATGGTGAACAACAAAGTCCTTTAAACACAGTAGATCCAAGAGCACAGTCAGAAGACCTGGGCGACAATGCCATGAAAGCAGGTGAATATGGTATTAAAAACCTAAAACGTTTGGTTCCACAGATATTGAGTTGGTCGGCCGAACCCGGAGATTCTTATTACCAGGCCGGCAAACTATACATGGCTACTGTATGGCAATGGAATACCTATGCAGACCATGTAATGGCTAACATTGGTGGTTATTATCTGGAAAACCCCGTAAAAGGTGATGGAAAAACAGCCTATACACCAGTTCCTAAAGCTATTCAGCAAGATGCCATGAACTTCTTGAAAAAGGAAATCTTCAATCTTCCTGAGTGGTTATTTAAACCTGAGTTATTGGCAAAAACATTTGCCATTAAAGACACCCCAATTGGCCCTTATGAGTATGGTCCATACAACTTAAAACGTGAGCAGCAATATGGGCTGATGTATAGCTTAGTGAATGATGAGCGCCTGTTGAGGCTATTAGAAATGGAATCTATCCATGGAAAAGATAAAGTTTTTACTGTATCCCAATTGCTAAAAGAAATCCGTGAAACGGTTTTCAGACCAACATTAAATGGTAAAACATTAACACTGGATGAACGCATGACCGAACAGAACTATGTAGATGTCTTGTTGGTTAGTGCAGACAAGTTAATGGACAAAATTAATAAAAAAGGACTACAGTCTGTAAGACTAATCAAAAGCAATTTACCAGAGCTGTGTGACCTTACCCCTCGTGCTTTTAGGGAGAATCCTGTAAGCGATACAATAAATAATGCTGATGAGCTGAGAAATGTCTATGTAAACTCAATGACCAGAACATCAGATGTTGCATCAGCAAAAAGGGGCGAACTGATGAGTATCCTGAACATATTAGAGAAATATAAAAATCGTGGAGATCAAGAAACCCGAAATCATTACATGGATCTGATGTTAAGAATTCGTCAAAGCCTGAAAATCAATTAAACTATCAATAATTTTGTAACCAATGAACAAATTTCTATTATTTCTTTTCCTGCTCTCGGTTGGCTTTAAAGGCTTTACCCAGGAACAAACCACAGTGACCGGAACGGTACTGTCGGCCGAAGACGGAAAACCAATTCCCGGAGCCTCTGTATTTGTAGACAAATCAGGCATCGGAGAACAGTCTAGTCCAGGCGTAATACAAAACACTGTGATTGGCGCAATGACAGATATCGACGGAAACTTTAGTCTTAAAGTTCCAGCCGGGACTACTTATTTAAAAGTGAGTTACTTAGGATATACAACGGCAATGGTAAACATTACCAACAAAACCAAAGTTACCATCTCGTTGGTCAACGATGATAAAGTGTTAGGCGAGGTTATTGTAACCGGTTATGCAGATATTTCGAAACGTAAAAACACTACTTCTATTGCTAAGGTTGATTACGAAAATGTTCGTCAGACTGGAGTTTCTGGTGTAGATCAGATGCTGGAAGGACAAGTTGCAGGTGTATCTGTAGCCAGCTTAAACGGTGGACCAAGTGCTGCCCCTAAAATCAAAATCCGTGGGACTGTTTCATTAAATGGTACAACAGATCCTTTATGGGTATTGGACGGCTTGCCATTAGAAGGAACTAACTTACCTAAAAACCTTTCAGATAAAGATGATATTGATCAATTGCGTAATTTACCTATTGCCGGATTAAATCCAGATGATATAGCCGAGATTACCATTCTTAAAGATGCTGCAGCAACAGCTATATATGGAGCCAGAGCCGCAAATGGTGTAATTGTTATTACAACAAAAAAGGGTAAAAAAGGACCTATGGCAATTAATTTCTCTGCCAGTACTTTCATTTCAGAGCGTCCGGACCTATCTAAGCTAAATCTGATGAATAACACCCAAAAGGTTGATTTTGAATTAGGAATGGCCTCCAGGCCTGATCTTAATTACAGAGACAATCAAGGTTCTGTATCTAGAATTTTAAATAGCAGTGGAGAATTGAGCAATTATAGAACCAACGGTTTCTCAGGTTTAACAAAAGGCACTCAGGATGCCATCAATGCTTTGAGAGGCAACAATACTGACTGGGGAAAAGAATTGTATCAGACTTCTGTAAACCAACAATACGGTTTAAGTTTATCAGGCGGTAACGATCAGGCTAATTATTATTTCTCTTCAGGTTACTATAATGAAAAAGGTACCACTATTGGAACCGGAATGGAACGCTATAATATCACCTTAAAAACTGACTTCAACTTAGGTCAGAAATTAAAAGCAGGTGTAGCAGTATTTGGGTCTCAAACAACCCGTAAAAACTATCTTACCGATCCTGATGGTTATACCAATGTAAGTACTTATTCAAGAAATGTAAACCCTTACCAACCTATAAGAGATGCAAATGGAAATTACGCTTATGACCTTGACATCTTAGGGACTGTAAATGGAGACGTTTACCTGCCTTACAATTTCTTAGAAGAACGTGCAAATACACGATATACTTTAGGCAACAAGAGTATTAAGACCGTAATGGATCTAAATTACGAGATTAGTAAAGACCTCAACTTACGTACAGAGTTAGGATTACAGTTTGAGGATACTGGCGTAGAAAAATATGCAGGACAGGAAACCTATAATACCCGCAAACTAAGACAAAGTACTGAGTATACTAATAGCAATAATAAAACAGACTACTTTTTACCTTTAGGAGGTGTGATTACGAATCAAAACACATCCTTTTTCCAATACAATTGGAAAACAATTCTAGAGTATAAGAAAGTTTTTGCAGAAAAACATGAAGTTGAAGCCCTTGCAGGAACTGAGTTGAGAAGAACTTATAATGAAGATATTATTACCAGAGGTTTTGGTTTTAATGAGCGTACTTTAACCAATCAGAATATCATTTTCCCAAATGCTGACTTTGCAAAAAATGCAAACTTCCGTGCCTACCAGAAACAAAAACTGGAAAATGCTTATGCGTCATTTTATGGTACTTTATCCTATACATACGATAGAAAATATACGCTTTATGGAAGTATCCGTTACGATGGATCAGATTTATTTGGTGTAGATCCTAAATACAGGTACCTCCCTATCTATTCCGTTTCTGGAGCATGGAATGCCAAAGAAGAAAAGTTCATCAAAGACATCAACTGGATCTCTAACCTACGTATTCGTAGTTCTTATGGTATCCAGGGAAACATTGACAAAAGCACCTCCCCATTTGTCGTGGGCGATTATAGCAATGCCCCTATTTTACCAGGAACCAATGAACCAACAATTTCAGTAACCAGTCCACCAAATAATAAGCTACGCTGGGAAAAAACATCAACTTTCAATGCAGGCTTAGATCTAGGTCTATTTAGAAATGCAGTTCAGGTAACTTTTGATTATTACAATCGTGATAGTAAGGATTTGATTGGCACCGAAGCTTTGCAGTTGGAAAACGGCTTTGATTTTACCAATGCTAACTTTGCAAGGATAAAAAATAAAGGTCTGGAATTGACTATCTCAACCAGAAATATCAGTTCAAACAGTTTCCAATGGTCTACAGACTTTAACATTGCTCAGAATAAGAGTAAAGTAGTTCAGGAAAAGATCCGTCCGAATCAGTTGACTCCATCAAGAGAAGGCTTTCCTGTTGGGGCAATATTTGTCTTAAAAACAGCAGGATTAGATGCCAATGGAATTCCTCAGTTTATGAAAGATGGACAAGTAGTTTCTTTAGAAAATTTCTATAAATTATATGATCCATTGGCAGATTTCTTTCCAGGATATTTAACCAGCTCTAATTTATCAAACGAAGAGTTTAGAAACCTTTTTACTTATGCAGGTGATATGGAGCCTAAGTTTACAGGTGGTATAACCAATCGGTTGCGTTATAAGAACTTTGACTTTGCTGTAACGGCGATTTTCAACCTCGGACAAACCGCAGTGGCAAGACCACAATATAACCCAGCACAGGTAGATAGAGGTAGAAATTACTCGGCCGATATTTTAAACGCATGGTCACCAACAAATCCAGGCAGCAATTTACCTGGTATTTTTGGGAAAGACAGTTTTAATGGCGAAAGATTTATGGCTTACAACTGGTTAACTGATCTTGATCCCAGCAAATCGTACAACAACCTTGATATTTTCTCTAAAAAAATGAGCTATATGCGAGTAAGTAGTATGCGTCTAGGTTACTCACTTCCCTCGGCCATTGCCGGAAAAGTTAAAGCAAATACATTAAGAGTAAGCCTTGAGGCAAGAAATCCATTTGTAATCAGTACGGATTATAAAGGATATTTTGACCCCGAAACATATGGTAATATCTACGCTCAACCGATCTCAAGAAGTATTTCAATTGGTTTAAATGCTACTTTTTAATTAACAATCAGATGAAGAAATTAATCATATTAAGTGCAGTACTGCTTTCATTAAGTATCAGTAGCTGCAAAAAATATTTAGATATAGAACCAGTAGGAAAAGTAATTCCTACCACTGCAGAGGACTTCAGAGCATTATTGAATGCGGGATATGCAGGTTTTGCACAACATAAATCTCTACTTGCTACACGCACAGATGAATTGATATTGAATGAATTTAATGATGATTTCTCTACCTATCGCGACATTTATAAATGGAATGACGCCAATCCTGATCCTTTGTCTATTCAGTTCCCCTATATTCAATTTTACAAAAGCATATTCAACGCCAATACCGTTATCACTGATGTTGAAGAAAGAGCTGGCGTAAACGCAGAAACTGCACAACTTAAGGGTGAGGCTTATTTGTTACGTGCTTATAATCATTTTGAATTACTTAACCTTTATGCAAAGCCCTACGATAAAAATACGGCTTCCACAGAACGTGGTATTCCACTTGCTATAAAAATTGATCTGGAACATGTATATACTCCAGCATCAGTAGCAGTAGTATATGATCAGATATTGAGTGATATCGCCGACGGACAAAGGCTACTGAATGTTAAAACTTTTGAAGCCGGTAAAAACTACCGCTTTACCACACGCGCAGCCTTTGCTTTGCTGGCAAGGGTCCGCGAATTTAGAGGTGAGTATGCAGAGGCATTAAAAGCAAGTAAAGCAGCATTGGCATTAAACAACCAATTGGAAGATCTAAATGATGTAGATGCTGTTCTTCCAAATAATTATCTGGCTGTAGAAAATATCATGTCGATGGAATCCCCTTTAAACAATGGAGTGAATAAACTTGCAAGAATTTCAGCACACCTGATTGGTCTTTATGATCAAACGCGTGATCTTCGTTTTAATAAGTACTACAGCAAATCTGGCAGTAACTACATCCCCTTAAAAGGAGCTTCACAAGAGAATAAAATTTCTTTCCGTAATGGCGAGTTATACTTGATACAGGCCGAATCAGCTTTACAAACAGATGATCTGACTTTAGCAGCTCAGAGTTTATTGGATTTAAAAGCGAAACGTTTAACTGCTACTTATTATGCAGAGGAAGCAAGCAGAATTTCCACTTTAGATAAGCCTGCTCTTTTACAAGAAATTTTAATAGAAAGAGAAAGAGAGCTAGCACTGGAAGGACACCGTTGGTATGATCTGAGACGTTATGGTCAGCCTCAAATCACTCATATCGTAGATGGGGAAACCTTTACACTTCAAAAAAATGATCCAAGATATACTATTCGCTTCCCTAAAGATGCGACAGATAATAACCCTGAACTGCAAAAATAGTTAATCAGCTATCATTGCTAGAACTCCGGTCTGTTTTTTCAGGCCGGAGTTTTTTTATACTTTTGCGCTAAATAAAAAAGTTCAAAAAAGTTTAATGAGGGTATTGATAATTGAGGATGAAGACCTGGCAGCAGATACGCTGCAGAATATTCTGATGGATATTAATCCCAATATACAGATACTCGATATCCTGGGTACCGTTGAAGCCAGTGTAAATTGGTTAAGCAAAAGCACTGCCGACCTCCTATTTATGGACATTCACCTGGGCGATGGAGAAAGCTTCGAAATTTTCCAGCGGGTAATGGTAGATAGCCCCGTAATTTTTACTACAGCTTACGATCAATATACTTTAAAAGCATTTAAGAATCAAGGTATAGATTACTTGCTAAAGCCCTTTGATGAAGAGGATGTACGTGCTGCTCTGGCAAAACTGAACACTATCCGCAAGGCCTCCGAAATACCGTTGCAACAAATTTTATCCCCCAGCAACGATAATAAGTTGCGAAACAGATTTATGGTTAAAATGGGCCAACAGATAAAATCTGTGCAGGCTGAGGATGTCGCTTATTTTATGGCGGATGATAAATACCTGTTTCTGGTTACTAAAGATCAGCAAAACTATATCATTGAAGAAACGATCGGAAGCCTTGAACCTCAATTAAACCCAGCCGAGTTCTTCCGTGTAAACCGGAAGTTCATCATCAATATCAACGCCATTAAAGAGATGTATAAGCTATCCAGAAACAGAGTTAGGGTATTATTAAATCCTATTCCAGCCGAGGGAATTGAAGTAATTGTCAGCGAAGAAAGAGCAGAAGCTTTTAAAAACTGGCTTGATCAGTAAAAGAATCTATACAATAGATAAAAACAACATCCTTATTTTTCGACTCCGGTAGAGTTAAACTGTAAATCATATAGCTTTTTATAATGGCCATCCAATTTTAGCAATTGCTGGTGCGTTCCCTTTTCCTTGATTTCTCCCTTATCCAATACCAGAATCTGGTCTGCTTTTTGGATAGTCGACAACCTATGGGCAATTACAATGGAAGTCCGGCCTTGCATCAGGTTCTCAATAGCCCTTTGTATTAATAATTCAGTCTCTGTATCAACTGAAGAAGTCGCCTCGTCCAACACCAATATAGATGGATTATAAACCAGTGCCCTGATGAAAGAAATCAACTGAGCCTGTCCGGCAGAAAGTGTAGCACCCCGTTCCATTACATTATAATGATAGCCTCCAGGTAAACGCTCAATGAATTCGTGAGCGCCGACTTTCTTGGCCGCATCCACCACTTCCTCCATTGTTATATCAGTATTATTAAGGGTAATATTATTAAAAATGGTATCAGAAAAGAGGAACACATCCTGTAAAACAGTCGCAATATTGCTGCGCAGATGATTGAGTTCATAATCCTGAATCTTTACACCATCAATCTTAATCTCTCCTTTTTGAATCTCGTAAAAACGATTTAAAATATTAATGGTAGATGATTTACCAGCACCCGTAGCCCCAACCAGTGCAATTGTCTTACCTGCCGGCACCTCAAAAGATATATTCTTCAACACATAATTATCATCAATATAAGCAAACCAAACCTTATCAAATGAAATTGCTCCTTTCATCTTTTCAGGAACAAAAGTGCCTTTATTTTCCGTTAGCTCATCTGTATCCAATACTTTAAAAACACGTTCTGCACCTACCATACCCATTTGCAGGGTATTGAATTTATCAGCAAGTTCTCTGATCGGCCGGAACAGCATACTGATATAAAGAATAAACTCAGCGATAATACCGGGTGTTACGTCTAATGGCTTTGCCAATATACTTCTGGAGCCATACCAAACCAATAAACCTAAAGACATAGCCGAAATAATCTCTACAACAGGAAAAAATATAGAATAATACCAGTTAGAACGAATATTAGCATCGCGGTAGCGTCCATTGATCTTCACAAATTTCTTGTATTCCTGATCTTCTCTGGCAAAATACTGGATAATCGACACCCCTGAAATATGCTCCTGTAAATAAGTATTAAGGTTAGAAACCTCCGTACGAATCTCCTGAAAAGCAGACTTTATGGCCTTTTGAAAAATAGAAGTTGCCAAAATCAATAAAGGCATTGGTAACAATACAACTAGTGTTAAGGCCCAGTCCTTATAAACCATCACTCCTATAATCACAATCACCATTAAAATATCACCGATAATTACAATCAACCCCTCAGAGAAAATTTCAGCAATAGTCTCCAAATCAGAAACAGTACGTGTAATGAGCTGACCTATGGGCGTATTATCGAAATATTTTAGGCGTAATTTGGAAATATGGTTAAACACATTGATCCTTAAATCCCGAATGGCCGACTGCCCTAGGGTGTTGGTTAGGAGCGTATGACTAAATTGTATGCCTGCCTGTATAATCAGTAGCACCAACATTAGAATGGTCATGGTTAGCAAGCCATTATAATGTCCTTTCATGATATAATTATCCAGCGTATGCTGAATGAGAAAAGGCCTTGCCGGAGCAATGAGTGCCAATAAAATCGTTAAAATAATAGATAAAATAAATGTTTTGCGATAAGGCTTTACATATTGAAAAACTCTTTTCAATAAGCTCACATTAAACGCATCACCTGTTATTTTAGACATATTTACTTTACAAAAGGATAAACTACATTTACTAGATACAAACCACATGCAGGAACAGATTGACCGGCACTGCTACGGCTTTTACTCTCTAAAATCTCTTGAAACTGATCTAAGTTCAGTTCATTTTTACCCACCAAAACCAAAGTTCCTACAATGGCCCGAACCATATTTCTCAAAAACCGATCCGCCCTGATTGTAAATAATAAACCTCCATCAGTTTCCTGAAAAAAGGCTTCAAGCACTTTACAGTTATTGGTAAAAGTCTGGGTATGAGATTTACTAAAACACGAAAAATCAGTATGAGTCAATAAGAGTTTTGCTGCTTCATTCATGATTTTCATATCCAGTTTACCTTTATATAACCACGACCGGTTTAATTTAAAAGGATCTTTATGAAAATGGAGATGGTAATGATAAGCCCGCTCAGTAGCAGCAAATCGTGCATGAGTCTCATGACCTACTTCAAAAATACGTTTTATCGAAATCTGATAAGGCAGTAAAGAATTAATTCCTGTAACGGCATTTAACGGATCAGGTACTTTGACAGCACGCTTCCCCTCTACTGGGACAAGCTCAGTATTTAAATCAAAATGCGCATAAAACTGTGTTGCATGTACACCACTGTCAGTCCTCCCACAACCCATAGTAACAATGGTTTGTCTGAAATAAACAGACAAAGCTTTGTCAAGGCATTCCTGTACCGTAAAAGCATTGGGTTGTATTTGCCAACCATGAAAAGTAGTGCCGTCGTACGACAATTCGATAAAATACCGTTGCATGTTCAATCCTACAAAATTATCTTTTTAATCGGATATCGGATTGCTAAGTATCTGTGTTTTGATTTTTTTATTGAATTATTGAACTGATATGATATAATTGTCCAATAAATAATATTTAAACACGCTTTAAATCTAGGTTTTAAAGCGTGTTTAAATCATCTAGTAAGCACCGATCTGCTCCATATTAATAAATTGCGTTCCCACTAAATGTGAGGATACTGCAGAAAACTTCACATACCTTCCTTTTGCTGGTTTAGCTAATTTAATCACATGCCATGCCCCGGGATTAGTGAGTTCTATTTCAGTTTCCACAACCTTTTCCCAGTTCGTATTATCCGAACTAACATAGAACTCCAACCCTTTGACAGGCCCATTATTCGCCGGTCGCTGTTTTAAACCGAAACCATGCATGGTACGTTCCTCCTTTGTATCTATTACAATCCAGTGTGGAAAAGGAGAAGCAGGAGCAGCATAATTGGAATGCCATATAGCGGTATTATTTTGCAACACATTACCTGGCAAATTAGCTGCTGTATTCGATGGATTTACATGGTAACTACTGTAAGCAATCACTTCCCAACGTGCTCTATCCTGAAGAAAATCAGGCTGCCATATCGTATTAACTTCCAGGGCTATCTTAGCAGACTTTTGTCCGAGGACTTTAGCTGTTACCGGATCTCCAGCAGGATACTTTGTATCCGCCATTTCCACTTTCACGATATTTGGAACGGCTACATTTTCTATTGATACAGTTCCTTTACTGTCTGTCGGACCAGTATAAATCAACTTAAAATCTTCCTGCCCCCTTGGCTTAGCAAATACATTGACCTGCACATCAGTTAGCAAGTCGTTATTTGCTTTCCCTTTTAGGGTAATCGTTAAATTAGCCGAGTTCTCTGAGGCCTCATCTTCAAAAGCCTTGTCCGATTTTTTACACGACACCAGACATAACACTAGCATAACAAGAGCATACATATGCCCTTTTTTCGTATTTATAAATTTCATCAGTATATAATTTTACGGAATGATCCGTTTGAAGGTTATATTTAATTACATTGTTTAATGCTATGGTTATCCGGATAACTAAATGCATTCTTGACAAACCATCTGGCTTTATATATTTTCAAGTCATTCTCTTGAAAAATACGGTTCCCATCTGCATCTTTAACTTCATCAGACCAATATTCGACCTTAGGTTTTAAAAGCAATACAGGAAAACCCTGTGGACCGGACGATACACTTTTAATATTCGACTGCAATGAAGTACTTAACAAAGTAAAAGTTTTTGCAGTAATATTAAATTTGTAGACATTAGTTGAATTGGACAACCATAACGCATCCTCTCCATACACAGGGAAAAGATCATGAGAACCTACTCCAGGAGTAGAAATAGACTCGATTTCAGTAAGATCAGGCTGCATACAGTTATTGTTATAACTAAATGCTTTTAGGCTACTGTTGGAAGTAGCCCACAAACGCTGTCTTTGCTTATCCCACACCACATTATGTCCATCCTGGATAATAACTGTTTTTCTATATCCCTGATTAGCAGCAGCAAGTGTATCAACATGAAATAAGGTTAATAAATTTCCTGTACTTGATGCACTGATGATATTCCCATCGGGCAACAGTTCTGCAGAATGTGGCGCCCCTGCGGCATTCGCATACCATACTGTCTTTTTGTCTTTGATACGAATAAGCGCTATCGCCCCACGTGTCGCAGTCATCAAAATATACTTGTTATTATAAACAGGCTTGACCTCGTCAATTAAGCCAAACCATGCTAAATGAGCTGCTGCTACATTTGACTCTGCCGGTTTCCACTCCCAAATAATCTTTCCTGATTTCTGATCCACAATAGCAATGCGATCTTTAAGCTGTTCGGCTAGCACAATACATTTTTCACAATCCTCAACTTTTATCACTTCTGTAGGAACCTCTGGTTTAACCGGATCTTTAATGGGTTGCTGATCACCTTTTTTTCCGCAACAAAGAAAAAGAAACATGCACCCAAACAACCATAAATTTGTCTTATTCATTTTTATCTTTTTTAGTAATTAGGATTTTGCTCAAGTGCATGATTTAAATCACGTTGTGTTTGAGGTATAGGCCACCAGTAATCCCTTTGAGGATTAAATGATCTGGATAAGATTGCATTGCCAGCATAATTATGAATTGGTCCTTTCATCACTGTTTCGGCAATTTTCCAACGTCTGATATCGGTATAATAATATCCCTCTCCCACAAACTCGATACGACGTTCCAATCTAATCACCTCCCTCATCTGACTCTTTGATAAACCAACAGGAAGGAGATAAGGATTTAATCCCGCCCTCTTTCTTATACTTTCAACTGCATCGTAAACACTTTGATCTGGCGCCGCCAATGCTTCATTTTGAGCCTCAGCATACATAAGGAGCACATCAGCATATCTAATAATCATATAATTGATATCTGTTGACGCTGGCATCGTTGTATTTGGTTCACTATCATACATACTATATTTTTTCATGGTGAATCCAGTATTTACAAATGTACCAGGAGCAACAACACTCCCCCTAAAAGTTGAACCAGGGTAAACAATGGTTTGCTCAAAACGAGGGTCTCTATTTGCGTATGGGCTTGCAGGATTATACAAACTCGATTCCTCCTTTGATTTCCCATCTTTCATTCCATAAGCATCTACTAAGTTTTTTAATGGAGCTACAGTATTATACTGCCTCAGCACAAGATCGAAACCCGTTCCATATTCAGGAAACTTGAATTGTACATCAAAAATACATTCTGTACTATTCTCATTCGCCGCCAGAAAAAGGCTCCTGTAATTAGAGAACAGTGCATAGCCTGCACCAGGAAGAGTCATTACTTCCTCTGCAGCTTTTGCAGCAGCAATCCATTGATCGGTGTCACCAGAAATATTAATTAAGGGACTAGCTTCAAAAAGCAATACTCTTGCTTTTAATGCTAATGCGGCCCCCTTTGTAGCCCTGCCAATGTCTGCTGTAGTAGTATATTTTACAGGGAGTACGGCAGCAGCTTCGTCCAAATCTTTAATAACCTGCTGTACCACTTCTTTCCTGCTGGCACGAGGTAGATTTGCCTGTACCATATCAGGTTCATCCAATATAAGAGGCACACCACCATAATAAGTGGTCAATAAATTATAATACAAGGCACGTAAAAACTTAGCTTCAGCAATCATCCTGACTTTCAAGTTTGCATTTAAAGGCGATTGCTCAACATGAGCCAAAAAAGTATTACAGCGCCCTATTCCCCCATAAGCATCTGCCCACCTGGAACTGATGATGGCCGAGTTTGTTGCGGCCGTCTGCGTTCCCAAAGCGATCACATTAAATCCTGCAGAATTGTCGTAATTATACGCATTTGGAGTAGCTGTTTCTTCCCACAATACAGTTGCTGTACCACCAAATGTTCCAGTTTTCGTCAACATATTGTAGCATCCGGTCAGTGCTCCGATGGTACCTTTTTCAGAAATCCAGAAACTTTCAACAGTATATCTATCTGTTGGTTCTGTATCTAAAAGTTTGCCGCATGAACTCAATCCCATAACAGCAATTCCTATATATAATATTTTCTTCATTAGCATGATTTCTTCGATTAAAAATTAACATTAAGCCCCATACTTACTGTTTTCAGCATAGGATACTCGTACAAATTGTCTGTAGTAATCTTCTGCTCAGGATCCCACTGTTTATATTTTGCCAGTGTAAATAGGTTTTGTCCATTGATATAGACAAGAGCTTTCTTTATACGAACTTTTGAAAGAATACTCTCTGGAATTGAATAATTCAATTGTATGTTCTGAAGTCTCAGATAAGAAGCATCTTTTAACCAGAAATCAGAATTCTGGAAATTCTCAGTACCGCCTGTAGCTGTAGTCAATAAAGGGAACTTTGCATTTGGATTATCAGGAGTCCAGCTATTGTCTACCCATTCTTTAGTTATTCCCGCACCATTATTAAATGGAAACGCAAGGTTAGCTGTAGGGTAAATACTAATTCCACTTACACCTTGAAATAAACTGTTCAAACTAAAACGCTTATAGCTTAAATTAATCCCAAAACTAAATGTATAATCAGGCATAGATTGTCCGGTTATCACCCGATCATCACCATCTATTTTACCATTTCTATCGGTATCCTTGTACCTGATATAACCTGGTTTAACAGCGTTACTAACCGTTGCACTATAATTAATATCATCCATATTCTGATAATATCCATCTGTAGCCAGCAAATAATAAGAATCAATAGGATACCCCTCTTTGATAATTCTTGTTCCACTAATAATGGTCTGTCCGTCCAAATTAA
The DNA here is from genome assembly GCA_040393085.1 of Pedobacter hiemivivus. Lineage (GTDB taxonomy): Bacteria > Bacteroidota > Bacteroidia > Sphingobacteriales > Sphingobacteriaceae > Pedobacter > Pedobacter hiemivivus_A. The sequence continues at coordinate 21,385 of JBEBUV010000054.1, forward strand.
CCACTTTATTTTTTACATAATTGATACTACCCATCAATTCATAGCCAAAATCTCCAGCTTTATCTCTATAGGTAAGTCCAAGTTCATAACCCGTATTATCTACTACACCAATATTCTTTTGAGGTCCACCCAAATTCCCAATCTGATCCGGAATACTTACTGCACGTAAAATGCCTGAAGTACGGCGTTTAAATACATCTGCTGTGATTCCCATTTTTCCATTAAAAATAACAGCGTCTAATCCTGCATTATAAGTAGTTGTGGTTTCCCATGAAATATTAGGATCATTATAAGATGTAACCGCAGCACCTGGCTGAATCAGATTTCCAAATGAATACTGATAAGATGAGCCTGTATTAACGACGCTCAGATAGCTATATAATGGAACCGACTGATTACCCAATTTCCCCCATGATAAGCGAAGTTTAAGCAAGTCAAATAGTTTCGAATCTTTCATAAAATCTTCCTGATCGATTCTCCATCCTGCAGAAACCGATGGAAAATAGCTCCATCTATTTTGAGCTGAAAAACGAGAAGATCCGTCATAACGGGAAGTAATTTCTAATAGATACTTATCATCATAAGCATAGTTTAGTCGTCCAAAATAAGACAAGAGCCTATCCTGAGAAGATGTTCCCCTAGCTACCTGATTGGTTGTTGCGCCAGCATTTAGTTCAGTCAGCTGATTATCAAAAAAGCCATCTCTAAAAGCATCAAAGCTTCTGTCCTGGAAACTGATATAACTGGCACCTCCCATAGCAGAAAGGTTATGCTTTTGTTTAAATATTTTGTTCCAACTTAAGGTATGATACAAAGTAAGGTTCAAGTTGTTCGAATCCCAATCCCTCACCCTTGGTACTGAAGCATTGAAAGCACGCTCTTCACCTGTTTTAGGATTACTGGTAAACATTGCAGGTATATAATCCTTACTAAATCGGTCATGTTTATCATAACCAATATCTCCGTTGTAAACAATTCCAAATGGAAGTTTATACTCAGCAAAAATCTTAGTCAGGAACCTCTGATTCTGTCTGAATATTGAACCCTCCTGAATCTCCATTCTAGGGTTTTCATAGTTGTTCCTTCCTGGCGTAGGTAACCAGGAGTTGCCATACTTTCCATTTGGAAGGGTATCAGTCATGATAGGTAGCGCCCTAAAAACTACCCCCATAACGGTAGCTACACCATAACCAGGTTCATGAAACTGACGAAGATTTCCTGTAACACCTGCACCTACTTTAAGGTTTTTTGATACTTGAGTAGTTACCTTAAGATCAAGGGAAAACCGGTTTGCTTTATCATTCGCGATCAAGATACCTTTCTGATCCATGTATCCCATGGAGATATTGTACTGTGTTTTTTCATTACCTCCTCTAAAAGAAAGGTTGTGTTGCTGAATCCGCCCATTTTCCATGACAATTTTAAACCAGTCTGACGCCGGGTATATCGAAGCATTGGTTCCCAAATTATCGCGATACTCCTGAATCTGCCCATTGGTATAATCGCCAATTTGCTTCCCCTCATTTAATACCGCCTGATTTCTCATCTCCATATACTTAATCGGATCTGTAAGCACTTCGGGCAATACTGTAGGGTTTTGCAAACCATGAGAGTAGCTATAATTGATCTCATCTTTTCCAATTTTACCTTTCTTGGAAGTGATTAATACGACCCCATTCGCAGCTCTAGACCCGTAAATGGCAGCAGCCGCGTCTTTCAAAACAGTCACATTTTCTATATCATTCGGATTCACTTCACCGATAGAGTACTCCACCCCGTCCAATAGTACAAGAGGAGCACTGTTATTTAGCGTTCCAATTCCTCTGATGCGAATAGATGCACCATCTTGACCTGGTTGTCCACCAGCCTGGTTTACCCATAGTCCCGGCACACCGTGCAAAGCCTGGCTCACATCAGTAATAGGCTGATTTTCTTTCGTTTGCATATCTACCACTGCTATAGAACCAGTAAGACTAACTTTCTTCTGGGTACCATAACCTACTACAACTACCTCTTCTAACTTTTTTAAATCTTCTTTTAAAGCAACAGTAATTCTCGTAAGCCCATTAACTGCAATTTCCCTGGTAACAAAACTTGCATAGCTAATAACCAAAGTTGAGTTCTCTGGTATACCTTTAAAGCTAAACTCGCCATTCGCATCGGTCATCATAGCTTTACCGGTTTCTTTAAGCCTAACAGTTGCCCCAGGCAATGCTCCACCTTTTTCATCAGTAACTTTTCCGGTTACATCTATTTCTTTATTAAAATTTAGGATGAGATCAGATATTTTATCTAAAATCGTTTTGTTCTTTTCTCTAATCGTTACAATTTTATTTTCGATGGTATAATCTAAAGCCTGATTTTTAAAACAAAGCTCGAGTACCTTTTCAATGCTTGCGCTTTTAACATCCAGATTTATTGGCTTCGCATTGTTCATCATCATATCGTAATAAATAAAATCATAACCAGTTTGTCGCCTGATTTCTTTAAATACGCTCACAAGGTCAGCATTGCGCTGCTTTATAGTTACAAGCTGTGCGTAGGTACTGGCACTTACCTGCAACATCGTTGTAGTGAGGATGACTATAATTAATTTCATAACCAACAAAATTTTGGCTATGCCTGCCGATGGCCGGCATAAGCTTTTAGTGTAAAAATTCATACATTTGAATTAGTTTAGTGTTGTGATATGTTTATACTTTTCGAGGGTTTTAACACATCACAATTGTTATTTAATCAGTTATTTACTACTACCTAATCTTTGGGTAGTATAGATAAGTCTAAACTATAGCCGGGAGTGTCTCATCACTTCCGGTTTTATTACAGCTTATCTCTTTTGCTGGAATTTAAGGATCTCGTTTCTTCATATATTTGGTTTGATTGATTTGTTCGATTAATGGACCTATTTCATTACAGTTACTGTTTTATGATCTATTTTAAAATTGATACGACCGGTAGACTGCAATGCTCTAAGGATTTCAGAAATATTTTTTGATCGTGACACCTGCCCGCTAAAAGTCTGATTCAAGTCTATGTTTTTATCATAGATAACATCAACATCATACCAGCGAGCTACTTTTCGCATAATCTGACTCAAGTTTTCCTTTTTGAATATAAAGTCGCCGTTTTTCCAGTCAAGCACAGATTCTGTTTGAATCTCAATGACTTTTAAGTCTCTACCGTAATTTACAGATTGCTGGCCTGGAACAAGTTTCACAGGATAAGCTGCGTCTGTTGACTGTTTTGCGTTAAGTAAGGATACCCTTACCGAACCTTCAACTAATGTGGTTCTGGTATACTTTTCATCAGCGTAACTATTTATATTAAAGTGCGTGCCCAGAACCTCTACCACCTGATTATTTGAAACAACAATAAATGGAATTTTACTTTTAGCAACTTCAAAATAAGCCTCCCCTATTAACTCTATATTACGAGTAGCAGATGTAAATGCTGAAGGGAACTTTAAGGAAGAAGCTGCATTAAGCCATACACGTGTGCCATCAGACAAAACAATTTGGTATTGTCCACCCTTAGGAATACTCAAGGTATTAAATTGAGATGCCTCTATATTATCACCTGGCCTAGGTATTTCTGTAGCTGATGAATTGTTGATTTCAGTACCATCACTGTAAGTAATCTTATGCTGATTAATAACTACACCGTTTTGTGCCTCACTTAACTTTATCGTTTTACCACTTGCTAAAACCAGTAATGCTTTGTTTGTTCCCGGCTTTATATCCTCCTGATAGGAAACCACATCAGTATTTCCGATATTCATTTTAGCAAAATAGAAGAACGATGTGCCAATTATAATAAAAATAGCTGCAGCGGCGACACGTGACCAATAGCTATTACTTTTAACTACTTCTACTTTTTGTGTACCTCTGATTCTTCTTCTAACTTGCTGTAATGCATATTCAGCATCAATTTCCTCTAATTCACTTAAGTCTTCTGAAAGACTCCTTTTATCTTTTATCTTATCATAAATAAAAGCATTGCGTTCACTCTTCTGTATCCACAAATTCAACTCTATCTGCTCTTCAGCACTCAGATCATCAGTAAGAGACAAAGCAATTAACTTCCCTATTCTTAAATGATTATTTAAATTGGCTATATCTGTTTTATCCTTCATTACTATAGAAACGGAGCCGAACGGCATTTCTCTAAAGGCTTTGAAAAATTAATTTAAAAGGTCGTTTCCAAGAAGGATGATCAAGAGTGCAAAGCCATTTTGATGCAGGCTTTTCCTAAGCAAGGATAGTCCTCTGGCTTTTTGATTATTTACAGTACTTACAGTAATTTGCATTGCTTCGGCTATTTCCTTACCTGTCATACTTTGTTCATAGCTCATTTTCATAATCTTCCGGCATTGTTCTGGCAGCAGGTTTATGGCGGATCTTATTTCCTGTAATACTTCGGTATGAATGATGAGATCTTCAACATTTGGCTCTAAATAGTCATTTTCTAAAACCCAATGACTATCTCTGTTCAGTTTACGTTTCTCTTTATCAATTCCATCTAGACAAGCATTTTTTGTACTGATATATAGAAATGCTTTCATACTAACTAAAGAATTGAAATCAGCTCTTTTCTGCCATAACTTAAATAAATTATCTTGTACAACTTCCTCTGCCATTCCCTCTAAAAGCATAAATCTTCTGGCAAAAAAAACGAGAGGGGCATAAAATTTTCGAAAAACCTGATCGAAAGCCCGTTCATCGCCACTCCTAAAAGCTAAGAGCAATTCTTCTTCGTTCGTATTAAATACTTCAATCACAGCAGGATGGTTTGGTTAGTTTTTGCAAAAAAGACCTATCATTTTCAGACAATAGCCTCACCAATAATAAATATTATTTTCCTAAAACCATGTTAATAATAAAACATGGCAATATTAAAGAGGGCAAAGATATCCCCACCAATAGAAACTAAAGCATGTAATGTATCATTTAACATAATGATAACAGAGGAATATTATTTTAATCGGATATCGGATTGGTAAGTATCTGTGTTTTGATATATTTGTTGAAATTATTGAACTGATATGATACAAAGGGTGCAATCTATATGGCTATTATTGGCGACCGTAACTTTAATTTGTATGTTGTTTTTACCCTTTTTAACAAAAAGTGTGAACAATACTGAGTACATTATTTATACTACCGGACTACATCAGCATGTAAAAATAGGAACAGCTCAAGGTATAAAATCAGAAATAACTATTGTTCCTATGGCACTAAATATTGCTGCAGCAATATTTTGTTTAGGGAGTATATTTCTATTCAGGAACCGTAGCATGCAAAAAAAAGTAATTCTTGTAGCTATTTTAATAATTATAGCTTTAAGTGTACTTTGTGGCATCAATACTCAGCAATTGCCTGGCGAAACAGCAGGAATATCTATAGAACCAGGAACATTTTTACCACTTATTGCGATCATTTTTTCGATGCTTGCTATAGGCGGAATCAAGAAAGATGAGCAATTATTAAGGTCGGCCGACAGGCTTCGATAATTAATTGATTGATTTTTATTTAGTTACATATAAATAAAAAACCAAAAATTAAACTTACCTTTGCGGCTTAATAAATAATTATACATGATAAACCCATTTAGTAAATTGGGGATAAGTGATGACGTTGTTAAT
>JBEBUV010000055.1:0-26226 GCA_040393085.1 Pedobacter hiemivivus
CATTACACTTTTAATGTAGTGGTCCTGGGTTCGAATCCCAGCGGGATCACAAAAACAAAAAAAAACCATCTTTATTTAATTTAAAGATGGTTTTTTTGTTTTTGGCGTATTTTTCAACCCACCTTATGGTGGAATAAATGGAGTTTTTGTGTTCGATAACCATGGGGTTAAATTTGTATTACTTATAGCTTTTATGTTATATTCAATTGATGGAATTTTATTACCGCCTTAACGTCAATGTTTAAACGTTATAAGCAACATTTAAACGAAAACTAATATGAGTATATTTAAAAAAATATTTGGTGGTTCTGACAAAACAAATAATAATTCGGAGAACAAAAAGCTTAATCTTGAAAAACTACTTTCATCGGATGACATGAATGGTAGCATAATTGAACTGGACAACTATATAGGTGAATTTTGCTCATATGGAGATGAAATGGAAAAGCTGACTGAACAACAAAAACAGTTTTACTATAATCAATGTTTGGAGAGAGAAGTTAATAATGGTGGTTTTAATCAATATTTTTATAATTCAAGTGGTAATTTTGCTCATCTAACAGTTCTGTCTTTGAGGATAATTAATGCAAATACAACTGCTGATATTTTACAAAAGGCCATTAACCAGTTCCCTAACAAAGAAGTTCCACGGAACAGAACGGAACGCCAAGTGATTTTAGAACAAATTGAAGAGGTGGCAGACCCAATTTGGGAAGAACTCGACCAAAAATTCTTTGTTTATGAGGACGACTTAAATTTATTGAACATTGAATTTATAAGACAAAATAAAGACAAATTTTAATTTCGATAGGAGTCAATACTGACTAAATTTAGCTTCTTTATTAAGTGCTGAAGGGGATAACTGGAATAACTTTATAAAAATACTTTTAATTAAATTGTCTAATTCTCTTCAATTCACTGTATTTGGATCTCGCCTTGATTTAATGTAATTATAGGATACCATATTATCTGTTAATTCTCCAACAGTTTTAATATCGATCTCTTTCCCCATCTTATTAGAAACTCTGAATCCAAGAATTGAAAAAGCGATTTCAGATACAGCAATTGTCCAATCAATAAAGATAGCCAAAAGAGACTAAAGAAATACAACCATTAGTTTATAAGTCAGTTACTTAGGTGGAGATAATAGAAATAGCTGCATGTCAAGTGTAATATTTATGCGGACTGTTTTTTAGACTTTTTCTTATTATCCATTTTATTTATGATAAATGACTTAAGCAGCTAGTTTTTCAGCCGTTGCGTTATTTCTTAAATATATTAGTACAATAATATACTTTATTTATAATATTTAGTATTTTTGTGTTCTATAATTATGTGATTTATGAACTATCAGCTATTAAAAGAAGTTATTCATCTTATTGAAAGATTTGATGAGAATGTTGATTCCAGATCTTATACAAAGGATTTTAGTGGTTTTAAACGTTGGATATATGATAGTGAAAAATTAGTAGATAATTTATTTGAAGAACCTAATTGGGAAGGAAAAGATAAAGGAAGAAGTCCGGAGAGTGCCATTAATACCTTAATTGTTCATATGAATAGGTACGCTAAAACCTATTCTAAATCAGCTATTTACAATTCTGATTTTTCTACTCAGGAAGATTTTATATATCTGATCAATTTAAAGGCATTTGGGACGATGACAAAAATGGAATTGATTAGGAGGAACGTTCAGGATAAAACTGTTGGAATGCAAATTATTAATCGGCTTATTAAGCAGGGCTGGGTTCAACAGAATGATTCTTTAGAAGATAAACGAAGTAAAATTATTCTGATTACCGAAAAAGGAATAGAGGCATTAGCTCAAATTATGGAAAAAATCAGGCAGGCCACTAAAATTGTCACTGGAAATCTTAGTAATCCCGAAAAATTACAGTTGATTGTTTTGCTTCAGAAGCTGGAACACTTCCATGAACCCATATATTCTAAAAATATAGATCTACCTGATCTTCTTGATATCGCTTACAATCAACTTACCTAAATATTATGCAGTCGCAAAATTGTAAGAAAACTATCGTAATAATCGGGGCTGGTATTTCGGGTCTTTCCGCTGCCGCTTATGCGGCCATGGCTGGTAACAATGTTCAGGTTTATGAACAACATGCTCAGCCCGGAGGTAGAGCTAGACAATTTAAAACCGAGAATGGCTATACATTTGATATGGGGCCAAGTTGGTATTGGATGCCAGATATCATAGATGATTTTTTTCAAGATTTCGGACATACAACTGCAGCTTTTTATAAGCTGGTTTGTTTGAACCCCCAGTTCGAAATGATTTTTGGTGATGGTATTATTTCGGTTCCAGAATCTTATGAAGAACTAAATGAAATGTTTGAATCTTTGGAAAAAGGGGCAGGCATCCAACTAGATGCATTTATGAAATCTGCAAAGTATAAATACGAAATAGGAATGCGGGATTTTGTAAGTAAGCCATGTTATAGCTGGATGGAGTTTCTTTCTCCAAAAATAGTAATGAGTGCTTTGAAATTGGATTTGCTTTCTGATTTTAGAACATATGTAGCTAAATATTTCTCGCATCCAAAATTGAAGGCATTGATGGAATTTCCGGTTATTTTTCTGGGAGCATCACCTAAAAATATTCCTGCACTTTACAGCTTGATGAACTATGGAGGATACGCTTTGGGTACCTGGTATCCAATGGGAGGATTTTATCAATTGGTTTTGGGAATTAAAAAAATAGCAGAAGAACAAGGTGCTGTTTTTCATTTTAATCAAAATGTAGAAAGAATTATTACAGAGGGTGGAGTCGCGAAAGGAATTATTGCAAATGGGAATTATATTCAAGCCGATGCAATTATTGCTTCTTCGGATTATCATCATACAGAGCGTTTGCTAAGTATTAATTTGCGAAATTATGATGATAAATACTGGGAAAGCCGGACATTTGCCCCTTCTTGTCTAATTTATTACTTAGGGTTTAAAGAGAAGCTTCCTAATCTTAAACACCATACCTTGTTTTTTGAAAATGATTTTGAGGAGCATATCTGTAATATTTATGAAGATAAAAAGTGGCCGGAAAGGCCCTTATTCTATGCATGTTGCCCTTCTAAAACAGATCCTGAAGTAGCCCCCGATGGACATGAAAATGTTTTTCTCCTTATGCCTTTAGCAACAGGCCTTGTCGATGATGAGCAGATTCGAGAACACTATTTGTTTGATATGATTGGACGTCTGGAAAAACACACTGGATTAGTGAATTTAGTCTCAAAACTTGATTATAAAAGAAGCTACTGTATTGACGATTTTGTTAAGGATTATAATGCTTATGGTGGGAATGCTTATGGCTTGGCGAATACCCTTTCACAAACTGCAGTTTTGAAGCCTAGTATAAAGAATAAGCATTTGTCTAATCTTTTTTACACAGGTCAGTTAACGGTACCAGGTCCTGGCGTTCCCCCTTCAATCATCTCCGGTAAAATTGTTGCAAAAGAAGTAAATAACCTCAAATTGAATAGGAATGAAAAAGTTATTTGACGAATTAGCTTACAAAGTAAGTCAGGCGGTTACCGAAAAGTACAGTACTAGTTTTTCATTAGGAATTCTCGCACTAAAACCTTCCATTCGTCCTGCTATTTATGCCATTTATGGTTATGTACGTTTGGCTGACGAAATTGTAGATAGTTTTCATGATTACAACAAGGAACAGTTATTGCAACGATTAAAAACAGAAACCTGGAATGCCATTGAGGAAAATATTTCACTTAATCCTATTTTACAATCGTTTCAGGAAACGGTAAACAAGTTCAACATCGACAAAGCTTTGATTGAACAATTTCTACATAGCATGGAAATGGATTTACAACAAATTGATTATAATTCCGATCTATATAAAGAGTATATTTTAGGTTCTGCTGAAGTGGTTGGTTTGATGTGTCTTCAAGTATTTACAGAAAATAACAAGGAAATGTTTGAAATGCTGAAACCTTATGCAATGAAATTAGGCTCAGCTTTTCAAAAGGTAAATTTTTTGCGTGATTTGAAAGACGACTATCATATTTTAGGTCGTACATACTTCCCAAGTATCGACATGAAAATTTTTAGCAATAAAATTAAATCTCAAGTTGAAAATGAGATCGAAGAAGATTTTAAAAATGCATTGATTGGGATTAGAAGATTACCATCTTCTTCCAGATTTGGCGTCTATTTGGCCTACAAATACTATTTATCTTTATTTAAAAAAATTAGGAATACATCGGCAGAGAAAATTATGAATCAAAGGATACGTATCCATAATGGACAAAAAATTTCTCTGGCAATGAGTAGTTACATACAGTACAAAATGGCGATACTATGAGGCTCATAAAAGTGTTGATATTATTTAATCCTTTCATTTGTATGATTTTCAATGCGAATGGAATGGAATTGGAAAAAATTAGAATTAACTATGAGAAAGCTGCTTCAGACAAGAAAATTTGTCAGGCGATGATAAGTAAATTGAGTACAAATACAGATGCACTGCATGTTGCTTATCTTGGTGCATTTCAAGCCATATGGGCAAAGCATATCATCAATCCTATCTCAAAAATAAGCACTTTCAAAAAGGGTAAAAAGAATATTGAGGCGGCTGTTAAATCCAAGCCTGATGATTTAGAAATTAGATTTGTCCGGCTATCTGTTCAGCTTAACTGCCCTTCTTTTTTAGGTTATAGTAGTAATATAAATGAAGATAAAAAAATAGTCCAATCGAACATCCAGAACATTCAATCTGTTGTTTTGAAAAGAATGATACTGGCACTTATCTAAATGTAATAAAATGAGTTATACGCTAAAAAGAAGTCAGCAACTATATCAAAATATCGAAAGCGTTTGGTTTTTTTTTACCTCGCCAGACAACCTTTTGCGTATTACGCCTCAAGATATGAATTTTAAAATATCATACGAGCTACTCGTTAAGGAGATATATGAGGGAATGATTATAAACTATACTGTTGCACCTTTTTTGGGAATACCCCTGAACTGGCAAACAAAAATCATTCAGGTAGACTATCTAAAAAGTTTTACAGACTTTCAACAAAAAGGTCCTTACAAAATGTGGAACCACTATCATGAATTTATACCAAATGACGAAGGAGTATTGATGGTAGACACTGTGGAATATGAATTGTCATTTGGTGTAATAGGAAAGATGGTACATAAATTAGTAGTCAAGAAAAAGCTAGATCAGATTTTTAATTACCGTTATCAGGTACTGGAACAATTAATTAATCAAGAAAAAAGCAGACTATGAATTTTCTCATTTTATTTATGACGTTTATATTAATGGAGGGAGTTACCTGGCTTATTCATAAGTACATAATGCATGGGCTACTATGGGTTCTACATCGAGATCATCACGATCGCAGTACTGAAGGCGCTTTTGAAAATAATGATTTTTTCTTTGTGATTTTTGCTTCACCAGCTATTGCTTTAATGTATTACGGTTCATTAGGTCATTTTAATTACTTGTTTTATATAGGTTTGGGGATCACTCTTTATGGAATGGCTTATTTCCTGGTACATGATATTTTTATTCATCAACGTGTCAAATGGTTTGCTAATACCCAAAATCCTTATTTTCTTGCTATTCGTAGGGCGCATAAGCAACATCATAAACATATAAGTAAAGAGGATGGTGAATGCTTTGGTTTTTTGTATGTGCCTCTAAAGTATTTCAGAATGTATTATAAAAAATAAAAGCAATGAAACCGTATACGTATTTGTTGATTAATTTTTTGACCATCATAATTTGTTTTATTTTTTCTTTTGACAAAAGAATTAAATTCAATAAGCATTTTCCGGCTTTTATTAAAGCAAGTGTTTTAACAGCCATTCCTTTTATTGCCTGGGATGTATGGTTTAATGCACATGGAGTGTGGTGGTTTAATACTGCTTATACAACCGGTTTGATCCTTTTAGGACTACCTATTGAAGAATGGTTGTTTTTCTTTTGCATTCCTTTTTCATGTGTTTTTACGTATTTCTGTCTGGATAAATTTTTCAATCTTGATTGGGCTGATGCTTTTAATACTATTATTGTCTTTTTTAGTGTGATCGTTTGCATTGTGATAGGGCTGCTACATAATGATAAGATCTATACTTTTGTTACTGCATTGGTGACAACGTTAACCTTGATTTTCCTTCATTTCTTTGCCCGTGTGCAGTGGATAGGAAAGGCTTCTTTAGTATTTTTTATACTAATGCTCGGTTTTGTTCCGGTTAATGGTGTGTTGACAGGCATTGGATTGGAATCACCTATTGTGAATTACAATTCGGAACATTTTTTAAATATTAGAGTGCTTACCATCCCGATTGAAGATGCTGTGTATGGTTATACCCAATTTTTACTCAACATCTATTTATTTAAATTCTTCCAAAAATCATTAACTCATGAAAATTAGCATATGAGATCTAAAGTTGCTATATTTTGGTTTAGGCGTGATTTGAGATTGGATGACAATATTGGCTTGCACCATGCTTTGAATGGTAAGGACCCTGTGCTTCCCATCTTTATTTTTGATAAGGCTATTTTAGAACGATTAGAAAGCAAGCTGGATAGAAGAGTAGATTACATTTATCAGGCTTTAATAGCTATCAATTCTAAATTAAAGCAGCATAATTCTAAGTTAACTATACTTATAGGAAAACCTATAGAGATATTTAAATTGCTTTGTGAAAAATATGATGTTCAAGCTTTGTATTGCAATCGAGATTATGAACCACAAGCTATCATACGGGATACGGAGATTCTAAATTATTTTAAGCAAAAAGGGATTCCTTTTAAGGCATTTAAGGATCAGGTTATATTTGATAGAGATAATGTCCTGAAAAGTGATGGAAAGCCATACACGGTTTACACACCTTATGCCAATAAATGGAAAGCATCGATACAGACAAAAGATTATGTCGGTGTTACTATAAATTTAGATAATGTGTTTCCACAAGATTTTTCAGAAATATGCTCTCTTAAGAAAATTGGTTTTGTGAAAACAGATGTGAAGTTTGAAAAACCATTTTTAGATGCTCAAATAATTGATGAGTATGATAAATACAGAGATTTTCCTGCATTACAGAGAACAACCCAACTAGGAATTGCATTACGATTTGGAACCATTAGCATTCGCAAATGTGTAGATTTTGCTTTAGTGCATAATCAAACGTGGCTTTCAGAGTTGATTTGGAGAGAGTTTTTTATGCAAATTCTTTATCATTATCCTCATGTTGTCCAGCAATCCTTTAAGCCTAAATATGATCAAATTAAATGGAGAAATGATGAGGAGGACTTTAAACTCTGGTGTGAGGGTAAAACCGGGTATCCCATTGTTGATGCAGGAATGCGTGAGTTGAACCAAACGGGGTTTATGCATAATCGGGTTCGCATGATTACGGCAAGTTTTTTATGCAAACATTTACTAATCGATTGGCGTTGGGGAGAAGCTTACTTTGCAGCTAAGCTTAACGATTATGATTTATCTGCTAACAATGGGAATTGGCAATGGGCTGCTGGATGCGGTTGTGATGCAGCACCTTATTTCAGAATTTTTAATCCTGCACTACAAACTGAAAAATTTGATAAAGCGCATCAATATATCAAAAAATGGATATCGGAATTTGAATCAAGTGCATATCCAGATCCTATGGTAGATCATAAAATTGCACGTGAAAGAACATTAAAAGTTTATAGCGAAGCTTTAAAGTAGTATCAATGCAGGGTTTACTCATATATAGGAATAGTTAATTAAAAAAATGAAATTGATATTTAAATACATATTAATCGTTGTCGCCTTATTTACTTGGAATCCTGTGTTTTCTCAACAAACTGGATTGATTACAGGGACCGTACAAAATACAAATACAGGGAAAGTGCTTTCTGGGACTACAATTACGGTTGAAGGCTTGCCAATAAATACGTTGAGCGATACTTTAGGGCAGTTTCGTATTATTGTTCCTGTTGGCACTTATAAAATTTCTGCCAGTAATATTGGTTATATAACACAACTGAAATACAATATAGTTGTAGGTAGCGGTAATCCACAATTGGTTAATTTCGAGCTTCAGTCTCAATCAAATAATTTAAAAGAAATTAACATTAGTTTTAGTAAGGGGAAATCGGCAGTTGCAACCGATATGGTTACGCCATTATCCGTGCAGCTGTTAACAACAGAAGAAATAAAGAGCAGTCCTGGTGGTAATTTTGATGTATCTAAAGTGGTTCAGACACTGCCGGGAGTCGGAATCAGCAATGGCGTTGGAGAGCGGAACGATATCATTATACGGACATGGTGAGGCGTTTATTAATGTCGCTTAACGGAACCATTGAGATTGCTAATTGTCTAGGTTCAGGAGCTGTTTTTAAAGTAATAATACCTTTGAATTAATTACGTCAAGAGCTTGCTTGAAAATCTGAATAATGAGTCGATCTTTTACATTAATGTCCTTTTCCTTTGTAGGGTTGAATGCCAGCGGGATTACCAGAAAATAATAATAGACATATAAAAATAATATTTAAAACATGGTTAGATAGTCATCTTATTTTCTATGCTGCCACTTTAAGACATTCTTGAGCACAGTGTAGGCATGCTTCAGCGCATTTCTCGCAATGTACGTTGTTGTGTTTTCCGCATTCCATACCGCAGGCATCACATAGGGAGGCACAAAATTTACATAATGATTTGGCACTATCGCTGCCCAAGCTCATTAATTGGGCCGATGCATAACAAATTGCTGCGCACTCCATGTCCAAGCGTATACATTCGGCCATCATTTCAACATCTTTTTCTTTTGTGCAGGCATTCGCACAATAATTACATATTGCGGCACATTCTAAACATGCATCAATACAAGATTTCCATTGTTGATATCCCATTGTGTGAAGTTTAAATAAGTATTCTTCTGAAAACAATCAGATATTCTTTTTTGTTTAATTTTTTTGAACCAAAGCACATCAAAATTGTTATACCGTCTGTTAATGTATTGAATTGACGCATTGTAAATCTAAAGGCGTTAGTATGGAAACCTTTACAGTGAAATTTTGGACAAAAAGTCTTGATCTGAATGCAATTGTTAGCACATTATTCTTCTCTGCTCTTGTTTTTCAATGTTGTCAATATTCAGATCAGAATTCTAAAACTAGAGATACGCTTAAAGTTGATAAAGCTGAAATATCTGTCAGGGCGAAACTGGAAAATGAGATTCAAACGTCTATGTTTATTGAGAAAGTGTCCCTGGGTAACATGCTTGAAGCTGCATTAGGAAAGCTTGCATTTGAAAAGGCAAAAAGATCTGATATAAAGAATTATGGTAAGATTACCCAGCGGGATCATCAGGTAATGAACGATGCATTGCGAGTCCTGGCTTCGGCCAAGGGCTTGAAACTTCCAGTTTATCTTCCTGAAAATGATTTAAAGCAATTGCAGCAAATGAGCGAAATGGAAACGACGTATTTTGAAAAGTTATATGTAAAAATGATGATCGAGGAACATAATAAATATATAGAGCTTTTTAAGGGGGCATGGAACAGCCCGGATACTTTAGTCAGTAATTTTGCAAATAAGTTTTTACCCATTCTGGAAATACACAGGGACAATGCTTTAAGAATCAATGGTAGAATGTAGTATTATTATATCTTTTATTCAACTGATAATGGAAACACTCAATTTAAAAGTTATGAAGTTGCTTAAATCTGATGCGCTTCTTACCTGTAGAGCCTGGCTCGAGAATGATCAAATTATCCTGGAAATTAGTAATCAGGATTTTGAAAAGTATATGGGCGTTTTTGTATGCCGTATCCAAAATATTATTGATTTGAATCTTTCTGATAGAAATGAAGATTTAACTATTGTCATTAGAAATATGGATAAATTATTAGACAATACGATTAAAATATGGAAGCCTGTTGACTATGGAACAATAGTTGAAAAATGAGGCTAAAAAGAGGATTAATAGAAAAAGTTGTTTACATGATTTTAATATGTTCAATAAGTTTCATTAACCCGGAAGGATATGTACCAATCCAAATGATTAATAAGGTTAGTATTGATAAGATAATACTGCTAATGATATAAAAAACCGGATGGAGCCTTTTTTTCTCTGGACTGGTGCTTTCCTGTCCGGTAAACATGGCAGTGATAATTCGGAGATAATAGTAAAGTCCAAAAACGCTGCTAATAACAAGTATTAAAGCAAGCATCCAAAAACCAGTTTGCATTCCGGCTGCAAGAATATAAAATTTGCCAATAAAGCCTGCCGTAAGCGGAATTCCTGCGAGCGACAATAGTGCAGTACTAAAAATGCAGGCGAGAAATGGATGATCCCAAAAAAGTGCTTTAAAGCTATTAATACTTTCCGCGTCCTTATCTTTATTAGATAAGACTGTAATTACGCCAAATGCGGTAAGTGTGGTTAGAAAGTAGGCAACTAAATAAAAGCTGACAGCCTGTAAACTCATCACACTTCCTGGAATAAAAGCGACTAATAAATAACCCAAATGTGCAATTGAAGAATATGCCAGAATGCGTTTTACATTTTTTTGTTGTAAGGCAAGAAGATTACCAATAATCATCGAGGCAATAGCAATACTGATGAGCGTAAGCATAACGGTCTGATATCTGAAACCATCAATTGTTATGAAGAAGCGAATGAGCACGGCAAACACAGCTCCTTTGGAAACAGTAGCTATAAATGCGGTTACAGGTGCAGGAGCTCCCTGGTAAACATCAGCAGTCCACATATGAAAGGGGACAACCGCGAGTTTAAATCCAATACCTACCAGCATTAATCCTAAACCGGTTAGAAATAATGGTGGTAATGAGTGAAATGGTTTTAGGCTATTTGCAATTGCCGAAAACTCCATTGTTCCCGTTTTGAAATATATTAATGCCATCCCAAATAGGAGAAACGCTGAAGAGAATGCCGCAAGAATTAAGTATTTAACTCCAGCTTCAATATTATAATGTCGACCACGTAAATATGCGATAAGGGCGTATAAACCAACAGTAAGAATTTCGAGTCCCAGGAATAATGATATAAAATGGCAGCTTGTTGCCAGTACACAAGCACCAAGGCAGCACAAAAAAAGCAATACATAATATTCCTTAGGACTTTCTTCTTTTTCTTCAAAATAGATATAAGAAATGATGTTGACCACCAGTCCCGAAAAAATAATAAGACCCATAATAAATACTGAAAAGCTATCGATAACAAGAAGAGGCGCTATATGATGGGGAAGCAATTTTTGAATGTAGAAAAGTGAATAAAATGTGATAATAAATAGCAGAAGACTGGTGATCTGGATATTTCGATGACTAAGTTTTAATGCAATAAGAAGCATGACCAACACGGAGGAGCCAGCAAGTAGTAGTAATGGTATAAGTGCAAAAAAGTCGTTATATGTTATCATTTGCTTGATTTTTTACGCTATGTTTTCTAAAAGGTGCTGTTTTAAGTTTTATAGATTCATTGTTCTGATTGATTATGCCAGGTATTAGTTGTTCTAATTTATTAAACATGGGTTTTGCTGTATTGATTACGAGTTGTGGATATAGGCCCAGCCATACTATACATAGTGTTAGTACTATAAGTGAGGTCATCTCTCCCCATGAAAAATCACTAATAGGTTCTCGCTCTTTTGAGGAGCCTAAAAATACTTTCTGTAAAATCCTTAGCGCATATATGGCGGAAAATATAAGGCCTATTGTTGCCAGTACTGTTAACAATGCGTTGGCTTTGAAAGCGCCTAATAGTACGAGAAATTCTGCTACAAAATTACCTAAGCCAGGTAATCCTAATGAAGCCATAACAAGTATTGTAGCTATGGTACCCATCTTTGGCATATGTAGCCATAGTCCACCCATCTGGTCAATTTCCCGGGTATGCAGTCTCTCTTTTAACATCCCTGCCATGATAAATAGAGCCCCTGTGCTGATTGCGTGTGTAATCAATTGAAGCACAACCCCCTGGAATGCTAATTCGTTAAATGCAAAAATGCCTAGTATTACAAAGCCCATATGGCTTACACTGGTATAAGCGATGAGCCGCTTAAGGTCGGTTTGTGAATACGCCAAAATAGCACCATAAATAATCCCTACTACTCCAAGGAACATAGCCCATGGAGCCAATTCCAGACTAAGTTTAGGGAACAGCGGTAGAACAAACCTTAACATGCCATAGGCTCCTGTTTTTAAAAGTAATCCAGCAAGTATTAAACTTCCTGCAGTTGGTGCTTCACTATGCGCATCAGGAAGCCAGGAATGGAATGGGACAATCGGTAATTTTACGGCAAAGGCTATCATAAAGCCCATCATTAACCAGACGGCAATGTCTGGAGGAATGACTGTACCTAACAATTCAAAATAGTTAAAAGTGTAAATGCCGCTTGATTTGCCATGGATAAAATATAAGCTCAGAATAGCAAGAAACAGGAGTAAGCCGCTAGCCTGGGTGAAAATGAAAAACTTGTATGCTGCATATTCGCGGTTTTTGCTCCCCCATATTCCAATAAGAAAATACATTGGGATTAGCATTACCTCCCAGAAAAAGTAAAATAGGAATAGATCCATAGCCATAAATACTCCAGATATACCCGCTATTATCCATAGCAGATTGAAATGGAAAAAGCCCACACGTTCTGTTATCTCTTTCCAGGAACAGAGCACAGCCAAAATCCCTAGAAAAAAAGTAAGAACGAGTAATAATAGACTTAATCCATCTATGGCAAGATGAAAACTGATTCCGAACGATGGAATCCATTCCTGATGGAAGTCTTTTAACCAAGGGCTGGACTGTTCGATATTAATAGTTTTATAATGCTCAATCCAAAAAGATAAAAGGGCAATAAATCCTGCACATAGGGTATATAGCGAAATCCATCTCGGTAAGGTTTTGTTCCATCTCCCAAGTAGGAGTGCCAGTAAACCTCCTCCCATTAATAGACCGATGAGCCACACAAGTATCATAACATAATTTGTAAACCTAATATGATAATTGCACCTATAACAATCCCCATAATGTACCACCTGAGTGATCCAGATTGTAAGGATGATAATGCCCTGTAAGCAACAACCGCGACATAGGTGATACCCTGATAAAATTTATCTATTGCATCGTTTTTATTGATGTTGGCTATAAAATCGATTGGTTTTACGATTAGCATGTCATATAATCTATCAAAGCCCCATCCCGAATGCCAGAAGTTATAAAGATTCATCATAAAGGCAGATTTTTTTAATTTTTGAATACGCTCTGGTTGCTTATGCCATAGGACATAAGCGGTGAATACTCCTGCAAAAGTGGACAAGGCAGCAAGAAGTTGAAATAACAATTCTCCCTCTAATGCGGATTTTAAAACGGTTTCAGGTAATACCTGATGCAGCAGATCTGAGAAAAGTGTTAGATGACCGAGATTATGCGGTAATTCAATAAAGCCTGCGCATAAGGAAAAGAAAGCGAGGACGATTAGAGGGATAGTGATGAACTTATTTGGATAATGTCCAATAGATGTTTTTGATTCACCCCAAAAGGTAAGAATTACCATTCTACTGGTATATGTTGCGGTAATATAGCTGCCTAGAAATGCAATCAACCAGAATAGGGGATTACCATTCTGACCAGCCCAGGTATACCATAAAATCTGATCTTTACTATAAAAGCCAGCAGTTACTAAAGGTAATGCGACAAGGGAAGCTGAACCAATAAGGAAGGTCCAGAATATGATAGGAAGTTTATTTTTTAATCCACCCATTTTAAACATATTATGTTCATGATGTAGCGCTTCAATTACTGCACCAGCAGCGAGAAATAACAGTGCTTTAAAAAAGGCATGAATCATAAAATGAAAAATTGCCGCCGTCCAGGCGCCTATTCCTAATGCCAGAAACATATAACCGATCTGGCTAATGGTAGAGTAAGCTAAGACCCGTTTAATATCATACTGTGTAAGTGCACTAAAACCCGCGATAAATAGTGTAGCTGCCCCGATACAGGCCACGATGAGCTGGGCTATTGGCGATAGCTGGAAGATAACATGCATACGGGCAATAAGGTAAACTCCTGCTGTTACCATTGTTGCCGCATGAATCAATGCGCTTACCGGAGATGGTCCTGCCATGGCATCTGGCAGCCATGTTTGTAGTGGCAGCTGTGCTGATTTTCCCAATCCTCCTGTTAGTAATAAAATTGCTGTCAGTGTAGCTATAGGAATTCCCGTATGCCATAAGATAGGTGCTTTAGCTAAGATTTCCGGAATTAATAGGGTGCCAAATTGATAGAAAATTACAAAGAGCCCTATGGCCATGGCTGTATCACCAATACGGGTGATGATAAAGGCTTTCCGAGCAGCATAACCATTAGCAGGATTTTCATACCAGAAACCAATCAATAGGTAACTACATAGTCCAACTCCTTCCCACCCTAAATATAACAGCAGTAAATTATCGGCCATAACCAGCACGAGCATAGAAAAGACAAACAAGTTCATGCAGGCAAAAAAGCGTGAATAGTCTTTGTCGAACGCCATAAATGCTGTGGAATAAATGTGTATCAGAGCGCCCACGAAAGTAATTACGAATATAAATACGAGAGATAAGGCATCTAAATAGAACGTGATTTTTGGACTGAAACCTGCTACATCTATCCAGGTCCATAAAGTTTGAGCATAATATCCATTTGTAGGGGCTAGAGAAAGGAAATTAATACCGATAAAGATCATAGCAATAGCAGAAAGACATACACTTCCTGCACCAATTCTGGCAATCCAAATTATAGACATACGTTTACCTGCAAGTGCCAGTATCAAAAATCCGGCAAGAGGAAAAGCTGGTATGAGCCACAATAGATTATCCATGATTTGTTATCCTTTCATTTCTTTTAAGGTGTCAATATCAAGTGATTTGTGCTGGTGATAAGTCTGAAGTATCAGTGCCAGTCCTACGGAAACCTCTGCTGCTGCCATTGCCAGAATAAAGATGAACATCACCTGTCCATCTGCTTGTCCCCAGTAAGAACCGGCCGCAATAAAGGCCAGTCCGGCACCGTTTAGCATTACTTCTACAGAGAGAAGCATAAAGATGATGTTCTTGCGGATGATGACGCCTATAATGCCCAGTGCAAAAAGTAAACCGGCTAATAAAAGGATCATTTCTATAGATACAGCTGGTGTCATTATGGTTCCTCCTCTTTTAAAAATCTGTGTAATGTTGTTTTTTTATGTTGTCCTATATGTGCAGCGCCAACTACGCCTGCCATTAACAGCATAGCGGCCAGCTCTACACCAATAACGTAGGGGCCGAATAGTGAAATCGCAACCACTTTAGGGTCTACAACCTGAGGGTTTAATAATATTTTTTCATTTGGAGCGATGATTAAAAAAGATAATTCTGCAAAAAGAATGAGCGATAAGATGGTTGGGCCAATCCAGATTCTTGGTTTAAGCCATTCCTTTTCCTGTAGCGCCGTTTTTTTGCCGAGGTTTAAAAGCATGATCACAAAAATGAAAAGCACCATGATTGCGCCGGCATAGATAATAACTTCCAGTAAAGCGGCGAAAGCTGCACCTAGTAAAAAAAAGATGACCGATAACGAAAGTAGTGAAACAACAAGATACAACAGGGCATGCACGGGGTTATGTCGTGTGATGACAATAAGGGTTGAGACTAAAGTCACAAAAGCAGTTATATAAAATATAATGTCCATTTAAGGTAATAGGCTACGTATATCAATTGGAGGCTCCTCATTTTCACCTTCTCCTTTTCCTTTTACACCAGCATCTAGTCCTGCAACTTTATAATAATTATATCCAGGATATTTGCCCTGGCTATCGATCAATAAATCTTCTTTTTCATAAACCAGATCCTGCCTGTTGTATTCGGCCATCTCAAAATCAGGAATGAGTTGTATGGCATAGGTTGGGCAGGCTTCTTCACAATAACCACAAAAAATGCAGCGGGAGAAGTTGATACGGAAAAATTCAGGATATCTTCTGCCATTCTGATCTTCAGTAGCCTGTAAAGAGATACAGTCGACAGGACAGGCGGCTGCGCATAAATAACAACCTACACAGCGTTCTCCCATATCCGGATCCCGGGTCAATACAATTCGTCCACGCCAGCGCGGGTGTAGCAATACCTTTTCTTCAGGATATTGTATTGTTTCTCTTTTTCTGAACATGTGCAGAAAAGTGAGTCCTATTGTTCTTATGAGGCTGATCATCGTTCTTTTATTTATTCATCATTAATAAAATTGCACCGGTTATCAATAAATTCAGTAAAGCCACAGGTAATAGTATTTTCCAGCCATATTCCATAAGTTGATCATATCTGGGACGTGGGAGTGAAGCCCTTAGCAGAATGAAGAACAGGATAAAGACAAAGGTTTTTAGTATAAACCAGATCAACGGTGGGAGGAATGCCGGGCCTAACCAACCACCGAAGAAGAAAACTACTGTCATTGATGAAATGAGGATGATTCCGAGATATTCGCCAATAAAAAACATTCCGAATTTCATCCCCGAATATTCTGAATGGAAGCCAGCAACCAGCTCACTTTCAGCTTCAGGAATATCAAAAGGCAGCCTATGTGTTTCGGCAATGCCTGCAATTAAAAATACCACAAATGCTACTGGCTGTGTAACTATAAACCAGCAATCTTTTTGAGCCAGTATAATATCGCTGAGTCTGAATGAACCAGAAAACATTACAATACCCATAAGAGAAAGTCCCATGAATACTTCATAGCTAATCATTTGTGAAGTTCCGCGTAAGGCACCTAAAAGAGAATATTTATTGTTGGATGCCCATCCACCAAGTACAACGCTGTATACCCCCAGCGAAGACATGGCAAGAAAGAAAAGTAACCCCACATTTAAATCTGCAATAAGAATATTAGGGGCATAGGGGACAATGGCGAAACTCATGAGGACTGTTGCTGCTACAATGGCCGGAGCAATTACAAATATGGTTTTATCTGCAAATGGAGGAACCCAGTCTTCCTTAAAAAACAATTTAATAGTGTCTGCAACCACAATGAGTAAACCAAACGGGCCGGCACGATTAGGACCATGTCTGTTTTGCCAGATAGCCAGCATTCGTCTTTCCACCCATATTAACCAGGCGGCTATTGTGGTTAAAACAAATAACATAACCACAATCATAACTATATATTGAAGTGTACTATTCATGTTTTTGTTTTGTTAAAGTGCCTTTCGCTGGCCAGACAATTCCGCTTAGTCCGGGAATGTTATATGGAATAGCAGCTACACCTTCGCTCAGTTCTTTTTTAATTCTTACAGGTAGGAAATAATTCTGGTTCTGTAAGTGTAGCTGCAGAATGTCGTTCTCTTTGATGTTTAAGACTTTTGAACTTTTTTCACTAATGGCAATGTAAGGGATGGGACTGCGTTCAGATATACCTGGAGAATAGATACTGAGTTCTTCAGTACCAAAAATATGCGGTAAAGGAAGGATCTGCCATTCTTCGTTTGAATGTTTAAAAGGTGCTGGAATATGATTCATAAATATCTTCTCCTGGACTGGAATTTCAGGAAACAATCGCTTACCTGGTTCAGCTCCCCGTAATGGTCCACCTACTTCCTCCTGATATTTGTTAATAGCCTGTGCTGAATTCCATCCTGGAGCCCAGAAAAATGGAGTTAAAGGTGCAGGTGGTATGCCTTTGTATCCTTCCATTGTAAAAGATAATGCAGAATCTGGATCATCAGGAGGCTTTGGTTCACTCACATTAATATTGGCAAGTATAGCTGTACGGCCACTGTAACGATGTGGTTCGCGGGGAATTTTTTGACCTGCAATACGGAAATTTGCATCCGGAGCCACAGTTTCAGCACCTTTAAATTGAGGCATTAATGCGACCATTTCTGATATTAAATTTCCAGATTCTTTTAATTCTTGAGGGGTGATTCCATTTTTAAACTGCCTGAACTCATCCAGCCATTTCCAGCTTTCCCTAAGATTCTCATTTTTTGGATTAAATATCTGGAAAAAGCATTGTGCTCTGCCTTCATTATTTACCATTGTACCTTTTGCTTCAGCAAAAGTGGCAACGGGGATTAATACAGTAGCTCTGTTGGTCGTTTTATTATGGAGATGATCTAACACAATAACTTCTTTAGACAGATTGAATAGGTTATCTATTTCATCTTTTCCACCTCGACGGTATAAATCATTTTCAAGGACAATAATGGTATCGGCATCACCTTTTTGCAAAACGGATATAGCCTGCTTTAATGATGGTGCTTTCATCATTGCCAATCCCATGGAATTGCATTCAGGTACAACAAAAGACAGGCTTGCTTTATTATCATCTGTCTCTAATGCAAAGGCAATATTAGCAGATGCTTTAATAATTGCTTCACTAAAAAGACTTGTTCCGGTAATGATCAATGGTTTTTTTGCTGTTTTTAAGGCAGCTGCAATGTGTTCGGCAAGTTCTAAAACAGGCTTGTTGAGGTCCCCTGATAAGGGAGCTTCAGGATTTAAAATATTAGAGATGGCGTAACCAAGTGCTGCAATTTCATCAGGAGGGAGGTGTATTGTGTTACTTGCTATCTCATCAAGCTTTGTCTGTGTAGGGTATGCAATATATAACCTTTGTTTTTCAATGGTGTTTTTACGTTCCATTTGTCTAGCCGCTAAGGCCATTAAAGGAGCCGCATTGGTTAGATCTTCACCAAGTATTAAGATAGCATCGGCATCTTCTATTTCTTTTAATGATGGGGAATGAATATACCCTGTATTTAATATGAATAGGATGCAGCGCATAAGTAGGGCTTCTGTTTCGGAAATTCCCTGATAAAAGTTTTCCTTTCCTACCAACTGCCTTAATGCAAAGTTGGCTTCCAGAGATGCTCTTGGGGAAGCGATACCAATTGCTTTGTCTGCTGATAAAATGTTTTCAAGATGATGATATAAGCTTTGCTTATCTGTAGCATCTGGAGTATTAGCGCGTATTAATGGTTGTTGAATTCGATTAATACTGTTCACGAATTCATAACCGAACCGACCCCGGTCACAAATAAAATATCCATTTATTTCAGCATTAAATCGGGTGGTAATCTGGCGGAGTTCTCCATATCTTTCAGCTCCGATAATATTACAGCCTAAACTACAATGCTGACAAATGGAGGGAGCCATGGTCATATCCCATTTTCGGGTATAATGCGATTTTAGGGTTTTATCTGTAAATACACCTGTAGGGCAAATTTCGGCCAGGTTACCACTAAATTCACTTTCCAGGATGCCATCCTGTGCTCTGCCAAAATAAACGTGGTTATGGGCAGCAAATACATCCAGATCTTTACCACCGGCGTAATCTTTATAAAAGCGGACACAACGATAGCACTGAATACAACGGTTCATCTCGTGGTTGATGAAAGGACCCAGATATTGGTTTTTATAGCTGCGTTTGGGATAGTTATAACGGCGATAGGTATGCCCGGTCATAACAGTCATATCCTGAAGATGACAGGAACCTCCTTCATCACAAACAGCACAATCGTGTGGGTGGTTGGTCATAAGCCATTCAATTACCTGGGCACGAAAGGCTTTGGCACCAGGATCATCTATAGACATATACATATTGTCTTTTACTGTCTCCATGCAGGACATGACCAAACGACCCCTGGTATCTTCCTCATTGGCGAAAAGCTTAATGGCACATTGGCGACAAGCCCCAACAGATCCCATCGCTGGATGCCAGCAAAAATAGGGTAGGTTAAAACCTAGCGTAAGGCAGGTCTCCAGTACATTTTTGCCTGGTGTTACTTCATAAGCTTTGTGATCTATAAATAGAGTTGCCATTTTCTTTCACCTCCAGGGACATTTTTTTTCGTTAATATGCTTTTCAAAGTCTGTTCTGAAATATTTTAAACCACTTTGCAGAGGCTCCATTGCTCCGGGTGCCAGAGCACAATAGGTATGGCCAGGTCCTAAATGCTTAGTGTGCATTTCCAGTAGATCCAAATCTTCCATTTTACCCTCACCATTCTCTATCGAAAATAGGAGCTTCTCTGTCCATGGTAAACCTTCCCTGCATGGAGTACACCATCCACAAGATTCCTGTGCGAAAAAATGTTCCAGATTGTGTATAAAGCCGACCGGACAAGTATGATCATCAAGAATTATCATGGTACCTGTTCCTAAACGACTACCAGCTGTAGAAATCGATTTGTAGTCCATTTTAACATCGAGGTGTTCTTGGACCAGGAAATCTGTAGATGCACCTCCTGGGAGTGCGCCTTTGAATCTGAAACCTTTTATCATTCCACCTGCATGTTCATCAATAAGTTCACGAATAGTGGTTCCCATTGGCAGTTCCCATAATCCAGGCTTGTTAACCTTACCGCTAACACCATATAGCTTTGTACCGGCATCAGATCCTGGACTTAAGGATTTAAACCAGTCAGGCCCCTTGTTAACAATATGAGGTATATTACTTAGGGTTTCGACATTGTTAACAACGGTAGGCTTACCAAATAAGCCACTAACCTGTGGAAAAGGAGGTTTCGCTCTTGGGATGGCTCGTTTTCCTTCTAAAGCATTCAATAAGGCTGTTTCTTCACCACATATATACCTGCCAGTACCGGTATGTAAATACATTTCAAGACTAAAGTCTGAACCTAAAATGTTTTTCCCAAGGTATCCGGCCGCATAAGCTTCATTAATGGACTGTTCAATGAGTCGGGCAGCTTTTTTATAAGCCCAGCGTAAGAAAACATAAGATATATTCGCCTGTATAGCATATGCAGATACAATCATACCTTCAATTAACTGATGGGGATTACCTTCCAGTAGCATACGGTCTTTAAAGGTTCCCGGCTCCATTTCATCAGCATTAGCAATGAGGTATTTTGTTTGTCCGGGTATATTCATAGGAACAAAGCTCCATTTCATACCCGTATTAAAACCGGCACCGCCCCGTCCTTTTAAATCTGAGTCCTGTACCATTTTTGTAACCTCAGCAGGTTCCATGGATTTAAGCGCTTTGTGCACCGATTGATAACCACCAACACTTTCATAATCCTTTAGATTAAGCGATGTACGGTTAAAATTGATGTGTTCTGTCAGCGGCCTTTCCATAACATACTTCATTTGTACTGTTTTAAAATATCATCTAGTTTGTCAATAGTTAAGTTCCTGTAAGTATCCTGATTGATCATTAATGTTGGTGCCTGATCACAGCAGCCGAGGCAGGCGTTTGGTAAAAGTGTAAATCTGGCATCCAGAGTTGTTTCTCCAAATTTGATGTTCAGTAAGGCTTGTAGATGTGTATAAATTTTTTCATACCCCATTACATAACAACTGATACTATCACATAATAAAATAATATTTCTACCTACAGGTTTACGAAAAATAAGGTTGTAAAATGTAGCTACACCATCCAATTCCTCTGTAGATATGTCCAGGTGTACCGCAATATCCTTAATGCTCTCATCAGAAATCCAGCCCCGTGAATGCTGAACAATTTTCAGCGCCTCAATACAAGCAGCTCTTCGCACCGGAACTGATGCGATTTCATGATCTATTTTTCTTATTTCTTCCGTTGATAGCATTTTTTTTATTTTATCTGTCAATATCTGCAAGTACATAATCCATACTTCCCAGGATAGAGAGTAAGTCGGCAATAGTGTATCCTTTACTTATATAGGGAAGCATTTGCATGTGTGGAAATGATGGGGTCCGAATCCGTACCCTATAGGCTGAGGTATTGCCATCACTGGTCAGGTAATAGCTGTTAGCTCCCTTTGTGGCTTCAATACAACTCATGGCTTCACCTGATGGGATTACCGGGCCCCAGCTTACATTTAAAAAATGGGTAATGAGGGTTTCAATATCCTGCATGGTTTTCTTTTTAAGTGGAGGGGTGGTTAAATGATGGTCTGATTTATAACTTCCATCGGGCATATTTTTCAGGCATTGTTCAATAATGCGCAGGCTTTGCCACATTTCTTCTTCCCGTACCAAGGCCCTGTCGTAGCAGTCGCCATTTTTTGCTGTTGGAATATCAAACTCAAAGTTCTCATAACCAGAGTAAGGTTGTTTTTTTCTAAAGTCCCATTCTAACCCGCAGGCTCTTAAGCCTGGCCCAGTTACTCCCCATTCAAGTGCTTCTTCTAATGTATAAATACCAATACCTACTGTACGGGCTTTGAAAATACTATTGCGCATCACCATCTGGTGATATTCTTTTAGCTGTTTGGGGAAATAGGCAATGAAATCTGCAACGAGTTTATCCCATCCGATGGGTAAATCCTGTGCAACACCACCAATTCTAAACCAATTGGGATGCATTCTGGCACCACAGATGGCTTCGACAATATCAAAGATTTTCTCTCGGTCTGTAAACATGTAAAATACAGGTGAAAGCTGGCCTAAGTCTTGCGCAAAAGTGCCATACCATACCAGATGGCTTGCAATACGGAAAAATTCACATAACATAATGCGCATGACTTTTACGCGTTCCGGGACAATAATACCGGCCAGTTGCTCGACCGCCAATAGATAAGCAAGGTTGTTCATTACACCACCCAGATAATCGACGCGGTCAGTATAAGGGATATAGGTATGCCAGGATTGACGTTCACCCATTTTTTCAGCTCCGCGGTGATGAAAACCAATATCAGGAACGGCATCTACAATATCTTCGCCGTCCAGTTGCAGAATAATGCGCAAAACACCATGGGTTCCAGGATGTTGTGGTCCAAGGTTTAGGAACATGAAATCAGCATCTTCACTTTTTCTTTTTAAACCCCAGTCCTCTGGTCGGAATTGTAAGGCGTCCTGCTCCAGATCCTGTTTTTCATCCCAAAGTTTAAATGGCCCCATTTCTGTTGCTCTGGCAGGATGTTCTTTTCTTAAAGGATGTCCCTGCCAGGTAAGCGGCATCAGGATACGACGTAAATTAGGATGACCTTCAAAATTTATACCGAACATATCATAAACTTCACGTTCATACCAATTGGCATTTTTCCATAGGCTCGTAATAGATGGTATAGATGGATAATCGCCTTGCAAGGGAACCTTTAAACGAATAAAGCGATTACGTTGGAGAGAGAGTAGGTGATAAACTATAGTAAAATCTGAACTAGGAGATCCGTTGTTTTTAGCATGACTTCGTTCATCAATTGCACAGAGGTCATAAAGTAACTCAAAGCGATTAGGTATGCTCAGCTTAAGGTATTGAAGTATTTTCGTTATATTTTCTTTTGCAACCCATAATGTGGTCACCTCGTCAACAGTAAGTTGGGGAGTAAAGTAATCGGCTCCGAATTTGGAATCCAATTCATCGGTTAAGCTTGAATCCTTGTTCATGCCTTTTGTATTATGGGGTTATATAGTTGGTATTACATGCTTTAAATTTTATTAAATCTGATCTGGAGTACGAAAATTGATCATTTCTTTACGTTCTTGTCTTTTTTGTTCTTTCATAGATACTTGTTCCGGCTTGATTACACCCTGCGGGCCAATGGCCCAGCTTAGCGGTCTTTGTTCTTTGCCAACAGAGTCGGCAAGAAGCATCAGGCCCTGCATAAAGGCATCTGGTCGTGGTGGACATCCAGGTACATAAACATCCACAGGTAAAAACTTATCTACCCCCTGTACCACACTATATATATCATACATACCACCTGAATTGGCACAGGAACCCATTGAAATGACCCATTTAGGTTCCATCATTTGTTCATGCAGGCGTTTAATGATTGGTGCCATTTTTACAAAAACAGTTCCTGCAATCACCATTACATCGGCCTCGCGTGGAGTCCCTCTAATTACTTCAGCACCAAATCTTGCTACGTCATATTTACTAGTAAGGCTGGTTGCCATTTCCACAAAACAACAAGAAAGCCCAAAATGAAATGGCCAGATAGAGTTTTTTCTCCCCCAGGCCAGTAAATCCTGAACAGTGGTCAACATTACACTTTGTCCAACAGATTCTTCAAAAGAACCTGTTCCCTTTAGCGCATTTGCCGGTTCGGCGGTGTTACTGAGCCACCATTTCATAATATAGGTCTCTTTAGTATGAGTTTGTGGTAGGCCTTAAGCAATTTTTTTCCATTAGGGCCAAAGTTGAGTGCGCCAATGCTCCATTCATAAGCTAGTACTGAAATCAGTAGACCAATAAAAATACAAATACTGAGGTAGCTAGGCCATCCTAATTCTTTAAATGCAAGTGCCCACAAAATGATAAAGACTACCTCGATATCAAATATTACGAATATCATGGCCACAAGATAAAATTGAGCAGAAAAACGAAGCCTTGCAGAGCCGGTAGTTAGTATTCCTGATTCATAGGGTTGGCCAGTAGCACGGTTTTGGTGCCGCTGACCTAGAAAAAAGGATAAAGAAATAATAAGTGTTAATAAAATCAACACAAAAGCTCCGTAAACGAGGAGGGGCCACAATAGGGTATCCGATGTAGCTGATGAATTCATAACTAACTATTAATATTCTAATATCCTCAGTAAAAAAGTACTAGCTGCTTGTGATGTAATGCTCCAGATTTCCGATGATAAACTTTTGTTCTTCAATAATATATTTTACGACATCCCCAATGGAGATCACACCAATTAGTTTACCCTCATCTATTACTGGTAAGTGTCTGATAAACTTATTGGTCATTAACCACATACATTCTTCAATAGTAAAGTCAGAACTTACGGTAATTGGATTTTCCGTCATAATTTCACTGATAGGAATTAATTTAGAAGACTTTCCTTTAAGAATTACCTTTCGGGCGTAATCTCTTTCCGTAAATATTCCGATGAATTTTTCATGATCCATAACTAGAAGCGATCCGATGTTTTTTTCAAACATTAATTCTAGTGCTTCAAAAACTGTGGTGCCTGGGCTTACAAAAATATAGGGTCTGTTTTTTTCTTGTAAGATATTTCTAACTTTTCCCATAATTGAACTCCTTTCTTTCGCAGATTTACGTTAAATCGTTTCAATAGGTTGGCTATATTAAAGATAACTAAAATTCAATTAAAAAAGAATAGTTAAATTTAAGAATATGTTAGTTCCGGGAGATATGAGGATTAACGCTATTTGGCCTTTCCAATACTATTTTATAACCAATATTTCCATAGCTTATATCCTGCCAATCCAATATTCTTTCGCGTTTCGGGGGTAAAATACCGGCATAACTTTAATCGGAAGTTAAAAATAAGCTGGTTGTACTTTACCGATGCTAATTGTAACAGGTGCTTCTTTGGACAAGGATGGTGATGGTTTTTCCACAATACCTTTAGGTACTTAGGTGGGGATAAGATAAAGGGAACTCTTGAAAGCCCCCTTTATTTAGGATCTGGATTTATTTGATATCGATGTGTCTGCTGGCCATTTTAGATTCTTCCTTTTTGGCTACGTTGATCTTCAGCACGCCATCTGTATATTCGGCTTCAATATTTCCATCATCGGCAGAATCGGGCAGGGAGAAAGAACGCACAAAGGAAGTATAACTGTATTCTCTGCGATTGTACTTTTTGTTGCTCTCTGTTTCCTCAGATTTTTTCTCTACAGATATGTTCAGCATGTTCCTATCCAGGTCAATCTTAAAGTCTTCCTTTTTCAGGCCCGGAGCCCCAAGTTCGATATGATAATGACCGTCTGTTTCACAAATGTTGACGGCTGGTACCCGGGAGATCATTCGGTCAGAGATAAATGAGTCGTTAAAGATTGATTCGAAAATGTCATTGAAACCAGGGCTTACCAGATCCCTGCCGTTTCTTTCATTAAATTTTACTAGTGTCATTTTTGGTCCTCCAAATAATTATTGATGAAAAATGGTTTAATTTTTAAACGTTTTTTAACCCACCGTCTACACGAAAGGATACTTTGCAGATCGCACCATAAGATATGATCTGATCATTTTTTACATGTACTTTAAAGTCTTTCACATAGACAGAGTCGATGTTTTTTACAGTTTGGGATACTTCTTTGACTGCGTTTCTTACAGCGTCTTCAAATCCGCTTTCTGATGAAGCGATGACTTCAATAACTTTTACAATACTCATAGTGTTCGATTTTAATGCTAGTATAAATAATTATTTCCAAGAGCGGTTTATCTCATTTTTTCTTTCCGAGGTTTGTCTGCTGCCATTTTTTTATCGCTGACTAGTTTAGAAAGAAAATTAGCTTCTTCCGAGGTTTATTATTCAATATCTCGTTACAGAGACCATAAAACAAACAGGTTTGATTTTTG
>JBEBUV010000056.1:0-26094 GCA_040393085.1 Pedobacter hiemivivus
ATGCTAAGCCACAGCAAAACTCTAGAGGGGTACAAAGGGAAAAAGTACAGCCTGAGGGGGATTTGCAAACGAAATTGGAGGCGTTGAAGAATATGTTTAAAAAATAACCATTCTCTTCTGAGTCGGGCATCTTTTGCTGAAGGGCAAAAGCGCCTAAAGCCTCATCAGAGAAAGTGATTTTTTGTTCAAAAGAAAAAGGCAGGAGTGTTAAATTTCCTGCCTTTGCTGTCTTCTGGTTAATGTTTAAGCTTTCCGGTTATTTATTTGAAGACTTTCAATTCATTATCAAAAGCAGCCCAAACCATATAGGGATGGGAGTCGGTATGGTATACTTCGCCACTGGTAGTGATGCCGATTACACCAGCGAAGCCATCAATAGTAGATAATTCCTGGAATGATTTATCGCATGCATCCTTTAGGTTAAAGCCATCGGTTACACGAGTAACAATCTTTGTGGCCAATCCGCCGCTAACAATATCTTCGCCAACGCCTGTGCAGGAAATGGCCGCATATTGGTTAGCGAAATTACCTGCTACAGTAGCGGAATCACTTACCCGACAAGGGATTTCAAAGCCTTTACCACCTGTTGAAGTTGCTGCTGCAAGGTTTCCGTCTTGATCTAAGGCAACGCAGCCCACAGTCCCTTTACGTAAGGATCTATCTCTTTTAGTTTCGTATTCTTCCTGGCGTTGAGGGGTAATTGGGTCATAGTAATTAAAGCCGTTTTCACGGGCAAAAGCCAATGCACCCTCACCACTTAACACACGATCATCGTAAGCCAATAGTTTTTCTGAAACCTGTATCGGGTTTTTTATGTTTTCAATATTGATTACACCGCTAAATTTCTGCGTCTTGCCATCCATTAAAGAAGCGCTGAGCCTTACCTTGCCATCACTTTGTATTTGTGAGCCAAGACCAGCATTAAACAAATCATTGTCTTCTAATAGGCTTGTGGCAAAGACAACAGTTTCCAAAGCAGTATGAGTTTTCAGGTAGGTATAAGATTGTTGAACAATGCTAGCCAAGGCATCCTGTTTTGCTTTTTTTGTCTCCAGATTGGTTGCCGATTCACTGAAAAAGCCCCCATGAATAATAATCTTCATTTTATTAGGCTATTGAAACAGGTTTTGGATGATGAATAGTCAATTGATGTAGTTTAAGGTCGTATACATCGCCGTCAGACATGGTGTGTACAGTCATATTGCTGATCGATACAGGTTGTCCCATCTCTACGTCAGTTAGGTTTGTGTCTGCCATATTTCGACCATCTACCAGGATAACCATACCAGACCCGATAGCTTCCATGGTATTTCCATTAGAAATATATAACCCTGTATCTTCTCCTAATCCTATGCCTAATATACCCGGATTGCTGGCTGTAGCATATAATAATCTGCCAATCCTGCCCCTTTGTACGAAGTGGGTATCCACAATTACACCATCAATAAAGCCAAGTCCGCCTGTAATTTTTACTTCACCTTTTAGTAAAGCATCCTTACTGCTGCCCTGATAAATCATGTTTTTTGAGCTTGCAGCGGCACCAGCTGATGTACCTGCAATCACAATTGGTTCATTTTCATATTTGTCGAGCAGAATCCTGTGAATCGCTGTTCCTCCGAAAATAGAAGATAAACGCAGTTGATCACCACCGGTAAAGATGATTACGTCTGCAGCTTTTACACGTTCGCAATTTTCTTCTGTGTTGGCTTGTTCACGACTGCTAATGTTAAGTACACCAACGTTATTAACGCTTAGCTGAGCAAAAGCATGTATATATTCTACACCCACTTTTTCAGGAATTAGCGATGCAGTTGTGATGATCTCAAAACGTGATGCAGTACCCTTTAGTGACTCTGTAGTAATTCTTTTTAAAATTCCTCTTTCAAAAAAATTCATGTTCTGGGGCAAACCGAAAGTAGTTTCAGTGAAACTACCTGTATTTATGGCGCCGCCTATAATTATTAATTTACCTTTTGGAACCATTTTTCCCTATAATATATTTCCGATAATTTCAAATATATAGGCATTAGCGTAATATCCACGTTTTTAATTCATAATAATGAGGTATTGCGTTTCTTTTAGACTAGGCCGACATATAATTGTACAAAAAGGAGAAAAGTACAAATATTTCGAGCAAAAAATACATCTATCTCTGAGCTTAAAAAATCACTATAATGGATTAAAGGAGTAGATATAAATATTTAACGTTGGCATAACATAATATCAGAAAAATTTGTATACTTTAATGTCTCCGTTTGACCGTATCAAGATACCCATTGGTGATTCCACAATATGGTCACAATCAACATAAAAACTATTTTTCAGAATGAATATTTTAGGCATACAGGTGCTCCGCGGACCGAATATATGGTCAATTAATAGAAAGAAATTAATCCAGATGCGTTTGGATCTTGAAGAGATGGAGCAAAGGCCTACAAATGTGATCGATGGATTTGGGGAGCGCATTGCTCAACTCATTCCAAGTTTGTATACGCACCGTTGCTCTAAAGGGGAACCGGGAGGATTTTTAGCTCGTGTTGCTGAAGGTACCTGGATGGGGCATGTTATTGAACATATCGCACTCGAAATCCAGACCCTTGCAGGTATGGATACAGGTTTCGGAAGAACCAGGCAAACTAAAACAGAGGGCATTTATAATGTTGTTTTTTCTTATATTGAAGAAAAAGCCGGCATATATGCTGCCGAAGCTTCAGTTAAAATTGCTGAAGCGTTGATAAACGATCAGCCCTATGATCTGGATGCAGATATACAGCGTATGCGCGAACTCAGGGAGATGGAACGTTTTGGTCCAAGTACCGGTTCTATCGTAGACGAAGCTATTTCCAGGGATATTCCATGGATCAGATTAAACAAAAGTTCATTGGTACAGTTGGGCTATGGCATCAACCAGGTTCGATTCAGGGCCACAATGACCGAAAGAACTAATAGCATTGCTGTTGATATCGCCTGTAATAAAGACGAAACCAAAAGACTTTTGCAGGATTCAGCCATTCCAGTAGCTAAAGGCGTGACTATCTCAGATATTGAAGATCTGCCGGCTGCTATAAAAGGCGTAGGCTATCCTTTGGTGTTTAAGCCACTAGATGGAAATCATGGTAAAGGGGCCTCTATCAATGTGCAAACAGATGAAGCTGCTTATGCTGCTTTTGAACACGCAAAAACCTACTCCCGTAAAATCATCATCGAAAAATTTATTACTGGGTATGATTTTAGAGTGTTGGTGATCGATCATAAAATGGTTGCTGCGGCACTTCGAGTTCCAGCTCATATCACAGGAAATAATAAAGATACCGTACAAGAACTGATTGATAAAGAAAACGAAGATCCTAGAAGAGGTTATGGGCATGAAAATGTTTTGACAGAAATTAGTATTGATAGGGATACTTTAGATCTTTTAGAAAAGAAAGGCTATACGCTAGAAAGTATTCCGCCTAAAGGAGAAGTGGTTTACTTAAAATCTACCGCTAATTTAAGTACTGGAGGTACTTCAATAGATGTAACAGATCTTGTTCACCCACAAAACGTATTTATCTGTGAAAGAATATCCCGTGTTATAGGGCTTGATATTTGTGGCATAGACATCATGGCTGAAAACCTTACCCAGCCTCTTCCAGAAAATGGTGGAGTGGTATTGGAAGTTAATGCTGCACCTGGTTTTAGGATGCACCTGGCTCCAAGTGAAGGTTTGCCAAGAAATGTCGCTGCCCCAGTAATTGATATGTTATATCCTCCAGGTAAATCTGCCAGGATCCCAATTATCGCAGTAACGGGTACCAACGGTAAAACAACTACCACAAGGCTAATTGCCCATATTGTGAAAAGTAATGGCACCAGGGCGGGCTTTACAACATCAGACGGAATTTACGTGCGCAACACCATGCTTATGAAAGGTGATACTACTGGACCTATTAGCGCAGAGTTTATATTGAGAGATCCAACCGTAGAATTTGCCGTATTGGAAACTGCACGTGGCGGTATTTTAAGAGCCGGACTTGGCTTTAATCAATGCGACATAGGTGTAGTGACTAATATTCAGGAAGATCATCTCGGTATATCAGATATCCATACATTGGATGACCTGATGAAAGTTAAAGCAGTAGTTATTGGTGCAGTAAAAAGAACTGGTTGGGCTGTGCTGAATGCCGATAATAAATATTGTCTTAAAATTGCAGCTAATGCAGATTGTAACGTGGCTTATTTTAGTATGGATGAGCATAATCCCGTTGTTGCAGAGCATAACAAAAAAGGAGGAATCTCTGCGGTATATGAAAATGGATATGTTACTATTAAAAAGGGTGATTGGAAAATCAGAGTTGAAAAAGTAAGTCATATTCCCCTGACCTTTGGTGGTAGTGTTGATTTTATGATTGAAAACGTTCTGGCAGCTACATTGGCTACTTTCTTATGGGGTTATAAGATTGAGGATATCCGCATGTCGCTCGAAACATTCATTCCCTCAGCTGCGCAAACGCCAGGCAGGATGAACACTTTCAGGTTTAAAGAGTTTAAAATAATGGTCGATTTTGCGCATAATGCAGATGGATTCAATGGTATAAAAACGTATTTAAAATCTATTGAGGCCACAGAACATGTTGGTGTGATTTGTGCAACCGGTGATAGAAGAAGGGAAGATATTAAGGAAACGGCCCGTATTTCTGCTCAGATGTTTGATCGGATTATGATTTGTCAGGAGAAATTTCTTCGTGGTAGTAATCAACAGGATTTGATCGATATATTAATAGAGGGAATTACTGAAGTGAAACCCAATATGGAAATCATGATCAATAATGACAGTGATGACTGTTTGAAGTATTTAATTGCTACAGCAAAGTCGGGCTCATTCATTACTATTTTGAGTGGAACGATCGAAAATGCAGTAGAAAAAGTATCAGGGTATCTTGATAAAGAATTAGGAGTTTAACATAAAATGCAGGAAGTTATAAACTTCCTGCATTTTATTATTTTAATCTTCCCGGCTACCATCATCGGCCATTCGTACAATTTTTGGAGTAAACCTGGCGACTATATCTACCAGTTCTTTTTGAGCAGCCATAACCAGGTTGATGTCTTTGTAGGCCATTGGTGCTTCATCAAGCCCCGCACCAATTAAGGTGACATTGTGGTCTTTCAAGATAGCTCTCATTTCATCTTTAGTGATATTTTTAAAGGCTTTTGAACGACTCATTTTTCTGCCGGCGCCATGTGAAGCAGAGTTAATAGATGCTTCAACACCTTTGCCTCTCACCAAAAAACCAGGGGCTGTCATTGATCCGGGAATAATTCCCATTACACCTTCTCCTGCTGGCGTTGCCCCTTTACGATGAACAATCACCTCTTCTCCATTGTAAAGCTCTTTCCATGCAAAGTTATGGTGGTTTTCTACTCTGGCTAAAACAGTTCCACCAATGGCTTTAATTAGCTTATTGTGTATAACCTCATGACAAGCAGAAGCGTAATCTCCGGCAAGGTTCATGGCCAGCCAATATTCTTGTCCAGCTTCAGAATTCATGTCCAGATAGGCTAGATTTGCAGCCTCAGGAGGTAATACACACAACTCTTTTGCGAGTTTTGTATAATGCCCAGCTAAGGTTGCACCTAATCCGCGAGAACCGGAATGTGTTAGCAAAGCGAGATATTTTCCCTTTTCAATATTCAACACCTCATCTTTATTTTCAAATTCTATGATTCCCCATTCCACAAAGTGATTTCCGCCTCCGGAGCTTCCTAATTGAGAGTATGCCTTATCTTTCAATTTCTTTAGCAAAGGAGTAGCATTGAAATCATCACTATCTATAACTGGATGATCTGATTTATACTGACCATGGAAACCATGACCTGCTCCAAACTTGGTATGTGCAATCAGCTCTCTTTTATAGGAACTTTCATTTCCATAAAAGTGGTTTTCAGGAATATCAAAAATGGAAAGCGCCATTCTGCATCCTATATCTACACCGACGCCATAAGGGATAATTGCGTTACATGTAGCTAAAACACCCCCAATAGGTAAGCCATAACCTTGATGTGCATCCGGCATCAATGCGCCTGCAACTGTTACAGGTAGCTTCATGGCAATATCCATTTGGGCTTTGGCTCCATCTTCTATATATTCATCACCGTAGCGTATATATGTATTCGTTTTCATTTTATTCTTTTTAAAATCAGTGCACGCTGGTACTGATTATTTTACAAAAATTTGTTTCAATTGATCAACAATTTGTCCACTGCCAGACAAGCTGATATTATTGATCTTTTCAGCAATTTTCTCTACATACTCCATTTCTTTGAGTTTGTAAAGCATTGCATTGTCTTCCATTAGTTTTGCTGTGTTTAACAAACTTCTGGTAGAGGCTGTTTCCTCTCTTCTGGTAATTAAATTTGCCTGTGCTCTTTTTTCGGCAATCAATACCTGGTTCATAATTTCTTTAATGTCGCCAGGTAAGATGATGTCTTTTACACCACAGTATAAAAGTATTACACCAAGTGTCTCGGCTTTACCCGCAGAGATGCTGAGCACATTCTCAGAGATTTTCTCTTTGTTTTCCATCAACTCATCAAATGTCAACTTTCCAATAAACTCCCTTAAACCTAATTGAATAATTACATAAAGTTGTTTTTCAAACTCTTTATTTTCCAGTAAGGCCTTAGTTGCATCCGCTACTTTGTATTGGATGCTAAAGTTAATTCTCAATTGCGCTTTGTCTTTCGTCAGAATTTCCTGACCTATGATCTCCATAGTCAATTGTCTCATATCGGTTTTTAAAACCTGGATGATTGTGCTGTTTTTCCAGTATATATAATTACCCGGTGACAGTACTTTCTCAAATTTACCATCAATAATCATTAGGGCTGTTTCATAAGTCTCTACTTTA
Organism: Pedobacter hiemivivus; assembly: GCA_040393085.1. Lineage (GTDB taxonomy): Bacteria > Bacteroidota > Bacteroidia > Sphingobacteriales > Sphingobacteriaceae > Pedobacter > Pedobacter hiemivivus_A. The sequence goes on from JBEBUV010000056.1 coordinate 6,891, forward strand.
AAAGCTTTAATGTAGGGCTGTAACAATGACTTTTCTAAAGTGTTTTTATCAATAGACTCTGTAATCTCATATTTGCTGAGGTCTGCAGATAAAAATGCATATTTATTCAAGCCTATCCAGAATGCATATTTTCCAGCAGCTAATACCTGTTTAAAGTTTCCATTCTGATATACCAGAACAATTTCATTGTCTTTTACCTCTATAATGGTCACTAATTTTTCGAAATCTTTATTTAATAGCAGTACGTCTAGTTCTTTTGAGGCGATGAAAGTTTTTGACATGTCATATACTTCCATATTCTTTCCGAAGCCTAACCAATAGGTTCCTGCGGTTAATACGTTTGTTAATTCTTCTCTTCTGTACACCAATCCAACAGAATTGGTGTTAACTGTTACTCTTTTCATATCTGTTTGGTTTTTAATGTTAGTTATTGTCCCATATTTATGGGTTTTAATTCCTTATCATGAGGAGGGACGCTACGCTCTTTGAGCACCCCTCCGGCATCTTTTATCAATGAAAGCATTTGGAAAAGCTTTCGTTTGCCTTATGCGGAAGAAATATCTTCCAGATTTATTGTTGCTGTAAATTGTGTCAGATCAATTGAAGCTTATGACGGTTAAACATTCCGGACTGTTTTAAGCGCAACTCCTGAGAGCATTTGAGCGCATTTTGAGCATACACTTAAGTGTGTACCAGATGTAAAATCATTAATTCAATGTCTTAGCATATAGTAGCAGCAGTTTTTACCTGTTGTTTATTTCTTGCAAAGCATATTGCAAACTGTCAATAATTGCATTTTGCTTTTAATGACTGAAAGCTCTTCTTCATACCAGTTTACTTATTGCATTACCTTTATGCGACTCCAACAAAGGAGGCAGGATTCGAACCTGCATGAGGAGTTGTTGCTCTCCACTGAGCTATCCTGGTTTGATCCAGGAGTGGGAATCGAACCCACGACCCACAACACTAGACATTCTTTCCATTCAAAACATCAGAATATTGCTGCCTGTTGGCTCAATACTATGGGGCTATTCTGAAACCCTCAACTTTGGATGTTTATCCTTTCGGACTGTCATTCCCTAATGGGAATATTTTTAAGTACAATTTGTACTGCTTATTTCTTCAAAGAACCTGTCTTGTTATCGACATTACAAAGATGCAGGAGCTGCTGCGCAAGCTATTTGCGTAGTTGAGGTGTTTATGGGTGATTTGTTGTATCTACTTGTTTATGAGGCGAATATTTTTTTAATGGCAGCAATTATTTTAAAAATAATTTTAATTGCGCAGCTCTATTGCGTAGTAGTTTCCTATTTTTATCTTTATATAAGTAAATCTGAGTTATGTCGATCAATAAATTAGCCCTTATACGTTATAAAGCCATTGATGAATGTCTGAAAAACAGATATAGAAAATGGACACTTGATAATATCATTGAAAGGGTGGCTACGGTTTTATATGAATATGAAGGCATTACTTCAGGAGTTAGTAAGCGCACTATCCAGGCAGATATACAATTGATGCGTAGTGATAAGCTTGGATATAATGCTCCTATAGTCGTGTCCGATAGGAAGTACTACTCGTATAGCGATGTTAGTTATAGCATTACAAAAGCGCCCATTAACGATAATGATATAGATAAGATGAAAGAGATTGTTGGGGTGTTAAAGCAGTTTAATGGCTTTAGTTATTTTGACGAGATGAGTGATATGATTGTTAAGTTGGAAAACAATTTGAATAAATCGACCCATCACAGCCGAAATTGTATTCAGTTTGAAAATAATAAACAATTGAAAGGACTGGCGTATATTAATCCTTTATATCAGTCTATATTGAACAAAGTATCCTTATTAATAGAATACAAATCCTTTAAGGCATTAAAATCTCAGCAAGGTATTTATTATCCTTATCTTCTTAAAGAATACAGAAACAGATGGTTTATGATCGTAAAACCGAAAGTAGGATCTACATTGGTAACCATGGCACTTGATAGGATTGTTGCTTTTCAGGAATTGCCCAATGAAAAATTTGTTGAATATAAGGGGGTGGATTTTGATCGTTATTTTGATGATTTACTAGGGGTAACTAAGTTTGAAAAAGATAGGGCTCAGAAAGTGATTTTGAAGATTGATAAACTCAATGCTCCTTATGTTTTGACCAAACCAATTCACCACAGTCAACAGCTTTTAGATGAAGATGATGAGGGGTCGACCATTAGAATTGATGTAGTTTTAAATTTTGAACTGGAAAGAGAGATTTTAGGATTCGGCGAATTTATGAGGGTTTTGTCTCCAAGAAATCTCGTTTCTAGAATTAAAAAGAGATTGGAGCAGTCTGCTCGTCAATATGATGAATAATGCCTTTTGAGTAGCTTGTATATCATATGGAGATAATAAGGATTTTAAAGGGATTAAACAGGGATCTTATCCGAGTTATGTCCCTGTTATGTCCCTGTTATGTCCTTGTTATCTTCTTGTAAGGATTAACGACTATTACTGCGAGTATATAGATATATGAGATGGTTGCTTTATGCTCGAAAACAGACTTTTTTGAGTCCTATTTTAATGTTATCCGATATTTTTGAATTACTACTTCAATATTATCGTAAATCTTTATGTATTGACTTATGAAAAGATATTGAGACAGACTGAGCTTACAGCTCAATCTGTCTTTTGATGCTTTCTTCTAATGATATTAGCGTCTCTGTACGCTGTATTCCCTCTACCGCCTGAATCTCCTCATTCAGCACATGTCTAAGGTGACTCGTGTCTCTACAAACGATCTTGGCAAACATACTATATGCCCCAGTGGTATAATGTAACTCTACTACCTCTTTAATTTTACTCAGTTGCTCAACAGCATCCTTATATTGAATGCCCTTTTCCAGGTAGATACCTAAAAAGGCAGTAACATCATATCCCGCTTTTTGTGGGTCAATTATTAAATGAGAACCCTTAATAATGCCCATTTCCTGCAATTTTTTCATCCTGACATGGATGGTACCACCAGAAACGATCAAATCTTTAGCGATTTCTGTATAAGGTTTGGTGGCATCATGCATTAATTGTTTAAGGATGTCGATATCCAGGTTATCAATTTCTAAATTTTGGCTTTCTTTTCTAAGCATGATTTTGATATTTGTTAACGATAATCAAATATAATTATAAAATTGATAAAAATAAAATTAAATGATTAAAATATTTGTAACGTATTGGGGTTGTTGTTACATTTGTATCAAGCAAAACAAAAAAAAGATAGTTCTTTAACATTTGCTTATACTCTGTAGGGTGGTGAAATTGGCAGACGCACCTCCTTGTCTCGGTGGTGGAGAATATGGAAAACCCGTAAGGGCTAACTACTCCTTGAAGGTTCGACTCCTTCCCCTACAGCAATTAAGTAGTAAGATCAGAAAAAAAATCAACCTGAACCAAAAATCTTACTACTTAAATAAATTTTGTACTTATATGTAATGTTGGGTGGTGAAATTGGCAGACACGCCTTCTTGTCTCGGTGGTGGGGATAAATGGATAAACGCAGTTTATGGGTTGACCACAAATTAATTTTTGAACTGTAGCTAACTACCCCTTGAAGGTTCGACTCCTTCCCCAACAGCCAGTTTTTTTATGAATAATAAGTTAGTTAAAAACGAGTAATCTTGGATGGGATTACTCTTTTTTTTTATCCGGTGGTTACCGGTTCAAGATCTTCTAGCTCATCCTCAGTAAATAAGCGGGAATGAATGATGAAGCCCATGTCAAGGGTTGATTCCAGGGAAAAGCTTGCAGCCCGGCCTGCCATTACATCTAAAGTTAGATGGGTATGTTTCCAGTATTCAAACTGATCTGCAGCCATATAAAACTTACAGCCAGCTATTTCTCCAATACAAATATCATTGCTGCCAACTAAAAATCCGCCTTTTTCAAAACAGTGCGGATAAGAACCCTCACAACAACCTCCACTTTGATGGAACATCAGTTCGCCATATTCGTCTTTCAGCTGCTGAATGACTTTCATGGCATTTTCTGTAACTGCAATTCTTTTGATCATCTTATATAGTTTTAAAATTAAGGTAAAACCCTGCAAACATTGTTGCAGGGCTACCTTCCCTATCTCAAATCTACCCGTGTATTAAAAAAAGCCTAATTTGTTTTTATCATACGAGATCAACATGTTTTTAGTGCTGCGGTAATGATCGAGCATCATTTTATGATTCTCGCGACCGAATCCTGATTTTTTATAACCTCCAAATGGTGCATGAGCAGGATAAGCATGGTATTGGTTAACCCAAACACGCCCGGCTTGTATGGCACGCGGCACTTGATATAGTTCATGTGCATCACGTGTCCATACTCCGGCTCCTAAACCATAGAGTGTATCGTTGGCAATTTCAATCGCTTCTTCAACTGTTTTAAAGGTAGTTACGCAAACAACAGGACCAAAAATCTCTTCCTGGAAAATGCGCATCTTATTATGGCCTTTTAAGATCGTAGGCATAATGTAATAGCCCGTGCCTAAATCGCCTTCCAATTCATTTGAGTACCCGCCGGCTAATACTTCTGCACCTTCTTCTTTACCAATTTTAAGGTAGGAAAGTATCTTTTCATATTGCTCATTTGATGTTTGAGCACCCATCATGCCTGTTCTATCAAGTGGATGTGTGATTTTAATTGCTTTAGTGCGCTCAATCACCCTTTCCATAAATTTATCGTAAATGCTTTCCTGCACCAGAATTCTCGATGGACAGGTACAGATTTCGCCTTGATTTAGCGCAAACATCACAGCACCCTCTACCGCTTTATCAAAAAAGGCATCATCTTCTGCAGCTACAGATTCAAAGAAGATGTTTGGCGATTTACCACCAAGTTCCATTGTAGATGGGATGATATTTTCAGCAGCATATTGCATAATTAATCTGCCCGAGGTAGTGCTGCCTGTAAAAGCAACTTTTGAAATGCGTGTTGAAGTAGCTAATGGTTTCCCTACTTCAATTCCATATCCGTTTACTACGTTTAAAACGCCAGGAGGCAGGATGTCGCCAATTAACTCCATCAATACCATTATAGAAACCGGAGTTTGTTCTGCTGGTTTAACAACAGTACAACATCCAGCGGCAAGGGCAGGAGCAATTTTCCAGGTAGCCATTAATAATGGGAAATTCCATGGAATAATTTGTGCAACAACGCCAATAGGTTCATGTAGGGCAATACTTACTGTGTTTTCATCATGCTCAGAAATTGATCCTTCATCAGCCCGGATTACACCGGCAAAATATCTGAAATGATCAACAACCAATGGTAAATCTGCCGCCAATGTCTCTCTAACAGCTTTTCCATTGTCAACCGTTTCCACTGCTGCAAGGAATTCTAAGTTATCTTCTATTTTTTGAGCTACTTTTAAAAGGATATTACTTCTGTATGCGGGAGAACTTTTGCTCCATGTTTTAAATGCTTCATGTGCGGCATCTAGTGCCAGTTCAACATCTTCCTTACTGGACCGGGCAGCTTTCGTAAATACTTTTCCATCGATCGGAGAAATATTGTCGAAATACACTCCTTTTACCGGTGGAACAAATTTACCACCAATAAAGTTATCGTAATGAGCTTTAAATGTTGGTCTTTCTACTAGGTTCTTCATATTCCGTTTTTATTTAATAAAACACTTAGTTTATTGTTTGGTCTAATACAAACCTAGTGCTGAATGGTAAGCTTTAGGTAGTAGAATCGTTTCATCTAGTAGCATTATAGTAGCAGCGCCTGGAATCTTATTTTATATAATTTATAATTAACTTGTACGTTATTACCTAACCAAATCCGGTCACCTATGCATTACATTCCAAATTCAGTAGGGCTTAGTAAAGCAGAAAGCTTACAATCATTAGTGGAGAACAGAACTTCCTATACATTGGAGCGGTGTGAACTAAATGTTTTTGAAACCTATACTCAATCGTACCTGGTGCCACTTGCATTTAATGATTTTGTAATTACAAGTATGCTTAGAGGGAAAAAAGTGATGCATTTGTATGATCAGGCGGGATTTGATTACTTCCCCGGACAAACAGTCATTGTTCCACCTTCGGTAACGATGAAAATTGACTTTCCAGAAGCAGCAGATAATAATCCCACACAGTGTATTGCATTGGCAATAGACCATGAGCAGATTAAAAAGACAATTAATTATTTGAATGAGTTTTTCCCTAAAGACGGGAAAGAAAAATGGGCATTGGATTATGATAAATATCACTTTGATAACAATCAGGAAATCGCTTACCTAATCAATAAAGTTATCAGCATCTGTTCGGAGCAGTCGACCGCCAAAGATGTATTGGCTGATCTTACTTTAAAGGAATTACTGGTTCGTATTATGCAAAGCCAGAATTTAAATGCTTTTATTGCTGGTGATGGGCAGAGCAATAATAATCCTCTGGCTTTTGTGATTGATTATATTAAGTCTAATCTGAATGAGAAGATCAATATCAATGGATTGAGTGATAAAGCTTGCATGAGCAAGGCTACTTTTTACAGGCTGTTTAAAAGGGAATTGGGGATCAGTCCGAATGATTTCATCTTATCGGAAAAGATCACTAAGGCAAAGCAATTGTTAAGTGACCCATCGGCCAAGGTAGCCGCCATAAGCTATGAGTTGGGTTTTAGCGATGCGAATTACTTTATTCGTACTTTTAAAAAAATGGTAGGGGTTACACCTGGGAATTATCAATTACAATTTAGGCATTAGCAGTTGTAATTTTACCTTTCTTTTTCATTTCAGCTAATTCAAAGTTTTCTTTCAATCTGAATCTGGTCATCTCTTCAATTAATTTTAGTGGTAATTTCTGATTTAGTGGTAATTGAATAGCGGATTTGCTGACTTTATATACTGATAATTCATTTTTAAATACTTCATATACCTTAGAAGGGGGGATGGAAATACTGATGTGGTTTTTATAGGCAGAATAAAAAATGAGCATGCCATGAAATTTGAATGCAGGGATGTTATAACTGATCACCTCTTCGGCTTCTGGGGCTGCTTCCTTTATAGTGTCCCGAATTACCTCTAGTAAGAACTGTATATGTTCCGGAAAAGTGTTAATGTACTCGTTAACTGTCGTAAATTTGCTTTTTTCTGTAGCCATATTTATTCGTCTATGTTATTCTTTTAGCAGCTATGGTTCTGCTGTTTTAGGGTTAATAACAAATATCGTAGACAATTGTTGATGTTATGGGGTGTGTTGGCGACAATTTAGGGGTAGGATTACGGCAAAAATTTTTATCTTGGGATAACCAAATAACCCTGTTGATGATGAAGATACTAAAATACTCCCCTGAATTTAAAGAGAAATGCATTGAGCTTTTTGAAAGCAACACCCCGAAGTTTTTTGAAGTAGAAGAGTTACCTCTATTTATTGACTTTTTGGAGAATGATATTGAAGATAATTATTACTTAGTTGAGAAAGATGGCGAAATAGTTGCCTGTGGGGGTGTTTTCTTAACAGATGATGGAAAAGAGGCTGGCCTATCCTGGGGGATCGTACGTGTTGATTTACATAAAAAGGGCATTGGAAAGTTCCTGACTGAGTATAGAATTGATCTCCTGAAAAAGGTATATCCTGGTAAGATTTATAAGGTAGATACGTCTCAGCATTCAGCTGGATTTTATCTTAAAAGAGGTTTTGAAACGATTGAAGTTATTCCTAATGGTTATGGAAATGGAATGGATAAGTACATCATGAAAATGGGCTTGACAGGTAATTTATAACTGTTCTAAAAAACATTTAGCTTTTGCGTTTTATAACATTAAAAAAGTAATTAACTAAGTTTGAAAGAAAAACATTTATGGAAATTTTAAAAAGTGCACACTCAGGTTGGCGTTACCTGGTTTTAATTTTGCTGGTAATAGCCCTTATTCAAGCGCTTTCTGGCTGGCTTGGTAAAAAACCGTACACAGAAGGCAATAGAAAAATAAATCTGTTTACCTTGATTTCTGCTCACATTCAGCTTTTAATGGGCTTAATCCTCTATTTTGGGAATAGCTGGTATAAAGTTGACAGCTCGGTTGCTTTCGGTCGTTATTGGAAAATGGAACACATCGGAATGATGGTGTTGGCTGTTATCTTGATTACTGTAGGGAATGCAAGGTCTAAGAAAGGTACAGATGCAGCAGTAAAACATCGTTCTGTTGCCCTTTATTTTGGCTTGGCGCTAATTCTTATTTTAGCTTCAATTTATGCAATGGTGGGTGCTGATCCCTCTCGTTCATTCTTTGGTGTTTCATAAAAATTACAAATATAATTTCGCATTGTAAGATTTATTTATATTTTTGTGACCGATGATTAACAAATTACATACTTGGCAATGGCGTAGTACTCCCCAAAAGAGTCTAGTCGTAGCTTTGTGTACCTTATAGTTTATCAACCTAAACCAAACCACATTAAAAACCCGACGTAGACCACACGTCGGGTTTTTTATTGGTTTTTTTTATGTGATTTTGTTATCCTGATCTCAAACAAGCTACAAAGCAAATTTATTTCAGGATTAATAAGGAGAGTTATAATGAAAAGAAGGTTATAATGAGCAGGTACCAAAGGGATGCTAATTAAAAGATGGATTTAAAAAGAAGTGAGTTAAAGGAATAGCGGATTAAAAGAATTAAAAATAGTTAATTAATATGGAGACTAATTATATCATTAAAACGACCTGCAAAAAGCGACTTGCAGATACCACAACCCCAGTGAGTATTTATCTGAGGCTTAGAGATGTGTTCCCGAATACAATCTTGCTGGAAAGTTCTGACTATCATAGTCGTTCAAACTCAGTGAGCTATGTTTGTGCCGAACCTGTTGCAGGAATTCTGTTACAGGATGAAGTGTTGTCTACTTATTTCCCTGATGGCAAGAAAGAAGAAAAGAGAGACTTTGTACTGGCTGAGGAAATTGATGCTTTTAAAGCAAAATTTAAGCCTGGAGTAGTAGAAGATACCAGATATATTTCAAGCGGATTATTTGGATACTTTACCTGGAATGCCGTACAGCATTTTGAGGATATTAAATTTAGTTCTGTTACTCCAAAAGGTCAGGAGATCCCAGTAATGCAGTACCATATTTATAGGTATATCATCGCTATTGATCACTTTAAAAACGAGATTACGCTATTTAAAAATACTTTTAATGGTGATGATATTGAAGATCTTGAAAAGATTGAATACATCATTCAGAATAAAAACTTCCCAGAGTATAGCTTTAAAATAAATGGTGAAGAAGAATCTAATATGAGTGATGAGGGCTTTATGGATATCGTCGAAAAAATGAAGAAACACATTTTACGAGGTGATGTATTCCAGATTGTGCCATCAAGAGCATATAACCAGGGGTTTTTAGGGGATGAATTTAATGTTTATCGTTGTTTACGTTCTATCAATCCATCGCCTTATTTATTTTATTTTGATTACGGTAGTTTTAAACTCTTTGGTTCTTCGCCCGAAGCTCAAATTACGATAAGTGATAATGTTGCCAATATTTTTCCAATTGCAGGAACCTTTAAACGTAGTGGGAATGATGAGGAAGATGCAGAATTGGCGCGTAAATTAGAGCAGGACCCGAAAGAAAGTGCTGAGCATGTGATGCTGGTTGATCTGGCAAGGAATGACCTGAGCAGACACTGTAATGGTGTTGAAGTAAAGTCTTTTAAAGAAGTACAATACTATTCACACTTGATTCACCTGGTATCCAAAGTAAGTGGAAACCTGCAGCCTAATGTATCGGCTTTTAAAGTGGTTGCAGATACTTATCCGGCAGGAACATTGAGTGGAGCACCAAAATATAGAGCAATGCAGTTGATTGATGAATATGAAGGGCTTGGACGTAATTTTTATGCTGGTGCTATCGGGTATATGGGCTTCAATGATCAGTTTAATCATGCCATCATGATCAGAACCTTTATGAGTAAAAATAACCAATTGCATTATAGAGCAGGAGCAGGTGTAGTAGCCGATTCTGTAGCTGTAAATGAAATGAATGAAGTAAATAATAAAATTGCTGCATTGCGTAAAGCAATACAAATGGCTACAGATATTTAATAAAATGGATAAGAGCATTCAAAAGAAAGTACTGGTTATTGATAACTACGACTCCTTTACTTATAATTTAGTACACCTGGTCAATGAATTAGGCAGAGAGGTAGTGGTTTGGAGAAATGATAAGTTCGACATTGCTGATGTGGATCAGTTTGATAAGATTATTTTGTCGCCCGGCCCTGGTATACCTGAGGAAGCAGGTTTGCTGCTTGATGTGATTAAGGCTTATGCAGCAACAAAAAGTATATTTGGTGTATGTTTAGGTCAGCAAGCCATTGCTGAAGCTTTTGGTGGAACACTATTAAATTTGGGTCGCCCGATGCATGGAATCGCAACACCTATTACAGTATTGGATAAGGGAGAATTACTTTTTCAGGATTGTCCGGAAACTATAAATGTTGGACGCTATCATTCCTGGGTAGTGAGTACAGAGGGATTACCTGATTGTCTTACAGTAACAGCAACAGATGCTGACGCCGAAATTATGGCTTTAAGACATAATGATCTTGATGTTAGAGGCGTTCAGTTTCACCCGGAAAGTGTGCTTACTGAGTTTGGTAAACAAATGATGAAAAACTGGTTAGAAAATTAGATATGACTATTTTAGATAAAATTGTAATACGCAAAAAGGAAGAAGTAGCACTGGCAAAACAAACTGTTTCTGTTAAAGCATTGGAGGCTGGCCTACACTTTAATCGTAACCCTTATGTGTTTAAAGACTTTTTGTTGGATGATAAAAGAACAGGGATCATTTCTGAATTTAAACGCAGATCACCTTCAAAAGGTATTATAAACGATCAGGTAACTGTAGAGGAGGTGACAAAAGCATATGCAGCAGCAGGCGCATCTGCACTTTCTGTATTAACTGATATTGATTTCTTTGGTGGGCATCCTAATGATTTGTTGGCTGCAAGAGCTGCTAATGAGATTCCTGTATTGAGGAAAGATTTTATGATCGATGAATATCAGATTCTGGAAGCAAAAGCCTTAGGGGCTGACATTATTTTGCTGATTGCTGCAATTTTGACACCTGAGGAAATTAAAAACCTTTCGGCGCTAGCAAAAAGTTTGGGGCTAAATGTATTGCTCGAAGTGCATAATTTGGAAGAATTGCAACGCAGTATTTGTAAAGATTTAGATGCGATAGGCGTTAACAATAGAAATTTGGCTGATTTTACGGTAAATATTCAGACTTCATTTGATCTGGTGAACCAGATTCCTAATGAGTTTTTAAAGATCTCAGAAAGTGCCATAAGTGCACCTCAAACGATTATTGAGCTTAAAGCTGCGGGCTTTAATGGCTTTTTAATTGGCGAGAATTTTATGAAAACATCTAATCCGGGGCAGGCAATGCGTGATTTTGCCGGGCAATTGATCTCGGTATAACTTTTGTATCTTTGTATTTTACATGGGAAAACAGAAATATTTCGATACAGCGGTTAAAAAGGAACGAGCAGTACTTGTTGGAATAATCAGACCTGGAGAAAGGCCTGAGGAAACCAGAGAATATCTTGATGAACTTGCCTTTTTAGTAGATACTGCAGGGGGATTGGTAGACCGTGAATTTACCCAGAAAATGCTGAAACCAGACCGTGCAACTTTTGTAGGGACTGGAAAGCTTGAGGAAATTCAGGCGTATGTGAAGTCGGAAGAAATTGATATGGTCGTTTTCGACGATGAGCTTTCACCATCACAACTTAGAAACATTGAAAGGGAACTACAGGTGAAAGTTTTAGACCGTAGTAACCTGATTCTTGATATTTTCGCCGGTAGGGCACAGACTGCACAGGCCAGGACTCAAGTAGAACTGGCACAGTTACAATATTTATTGCCACGTTTAACACGTTTATGGACTCACCTTGAACGTCAGAAAGGTGGTATTGGTATGCGTGGACCTGGGGAAACGCAGATTGAGAGTGATAGAAGGATGATTTTGGAAAAGATTTCCCTTTTGAAAGATCGCTTGAAACTGATCGATAGACAGAATGAAACGCAGCGTAAAAACCGCGGACAATTGGTAAGGGTTTCATTGGTTGGTTATACCAACGTTGGTAAATCTACCATCATGAATATGCTTTCTAAATCAGATGTATTTGCTGAAAATAAATTGTTTGCTACGCTTGATACAACAGTGCGTAAGGTAGTCATAGAAAATCTTCCTTTCTTATTATCGGATACTGTAGGCTTTATTAGAAAATTGCCGCATCACCTGGTAGAATGTTTCAAATCTACATTAGATGAGGTTAGGGAAGCTGATATATTGATTCATGTGGTAGACGTTTCTCATCCCCATTTTGAAGACCAGATTAACGTGGTAAATGAAACGTTAAAAGATCTTGGGGCAAGAGATAAGGAAATCATAATGGCATTTAATAAAATTGATGCTTATGTAAGTCCTGAACCTGATCATGAAGAAGAAGAGCCTTTAGTACTAACGCTTGAAGATTTTAAAAAGAGCTGGATGGGAGCTGAAAATGCCCCGGCGATATTTATTTCCGCCTTGCACAAAGAGAATTTAGAAGAATTTAGACAATTATTGTACGATAAGGTTGTTGCGATACACACAGAACGCTATCCATACGATAAGTTGTTATATTAATAGAAGAAAAGGAACCATTATGGAAAGTAAACGTCAACAGAAATTTGCCGGATTATTACAAGAAGAGTTAGCTGCGATATTTCAGCGTGAAGGGGCGGCGTATTTGCCGAATACATTGGTTACCATTACTAAAGTTAGGGTTTCTCCTGATCTTGGCGTTGCAAAAGTTTATTTAAGCTTTTTAAATACAAATAACACCGCTTTGTCGGTAGCAGAAGTAAATTCGCATGCCGGTGAAATCAGATATAAATTGGGTGCAAGAATTCGTCATCAGGCACGTGTGATTCCTACCTTAACATTCTTTGTAGATGATACAAATGAGTATGTAGAGCACATGGATAAGTTGTTTGATAAGATCTCTAAGGATCGTAAAGAAAACGGCGAACAAGAGGATTAAAATGCGTAAATTAGTATATGATTCGGATTATCATTACTTTTTTGGTGTTATCCTCATTTACTTTAAAGGCTCAGCCTGTCATAAAGGGTGGGCTAGATAGCTTTGTAACCAATAACAGCGTTTATCCACGGTACTCATTAAACAATTGCATTCAGGGATTGGTAACGATTAGCTTTAAGGTAAATCTATCTGGTGAGGTGTTTTATTCAAAAATAAGCTCTGGGATAGGTACCGACCTGGATGATGAAGCGCTACGCCTTATCCGTCTAAGCAGTGGTAAATGGATTGTTCCTAAAAATCATGATACCACAGTATCACTAATTGCCCCAATGAAATTTAGTTTAGCCACTTATAATTGTCAGGATAGAAATCCACAGGAAATTCAAATGGCAATTGCGGCTTATAAAGCTAATGAGGGCCTGGTTAATTCCATTCTGAATTTTTATAGAAATAAAGAAAATGGAACTTATATAGAAGCGGAAGAGCCAAGATTTGTGGCACTTAAACAGGAGTTGGGTTATGATGATAGTTATTTTAAAGCGCGCATTAAAGATGGGCTTAGAAAGCTAAAACAAAAGGACAAACAAGGAGCCTGTGAAGATTTTCTTTTTGTAAAGTATATGGGCTCTGAACTTGCCAATGAGGTGTTGGAGAAATACTGTAAATAAGTATTAAACGATGATGTTAATAGCCTCTACAATGAGGTGTGCCTTTACTGTATTTACTTTACCCATATATTCCCCGTCTACCTGAAAATGTGCTTTTCGCTTGGTTTTAATGCTTAAACTGTTTGTCTGAAATGACTGTATATTCTTAGGGTTAAAGGGTAAATTGGTGAATCTGATCTTTAGAATTTCCATTACAGAATATTCTTTTACCAGGATGACTTCAAAAAGTTCATCATCAAGTTTGCCATCAGGATTAATTTTAACTCCAGTACCGTACATTGTTGCATTGGCAATGACCACCATGGCAGCTTGCGACTGTATGTGTTTATCTTTAATTTTAAAATCAACATCTAATTTGCTGTGATTCCATAGCGCTTTCCAGGCTGCTTTTGCATAGCCAAGCATTCCGCGTTCAGGAAGATCATCAAACTTCTTAACTATATAAGCATTAAAACCAATATCGGCCAAATGGATACACAATTCCCCATTCACTATAATGACATGTATCTTTTTCGGAGTCCCATTTACGGAGACATCGAGTGCCTGTTGAATATCGATAGGTATGCCAAGTTCTTTAGCCATTCCATTTGCAGATCCGGCGGGTATGATGCCAATAGGAGTGTCGGTTTCTAACAGGCATTCTGCAACGAGTTTCAATGTTCCATCACCACCTACCGCAATAACCCTTGTTGCACCCGATTTTTTAATGACGTTTTTAAGCTGTTCAATGGAACAACCATCAGATAGTTTATATATTTCAAAGTGATTGGGGTGGAAATCAAAATAGGTCGTAATGACCTCGCTGAAGTCTGTTTCGTTGTTTCCGGAGCCCGGATTCACAATAAATAGTAATTTTAGTCCGGGTGTTGTTTCTGTTATCATAGGTAATAGCAAAACAACTGTAGTGTTAGTCTGTTTTAATTAGTAATGAATAAATCTGTTAGTGTTAAAGTATATCACGGATATGGACATACACACAATCTGGTGGTATATGGACATGTATTCCGTTTCAGAGCCAAAACAAGACAGCTTTACAGTAACAATCTGTTTATCAATATGCTTTATATCTTAAAGCTGTTTATCCTTAAGCCATATCCTTTTGTAAAAATCAGATTGCAATTTTATGGGCAAACTGTTTACGGACATACCGAGTATGATGGTTTTTTTAAACTGGAATGGAAAGCTGAAAAGAATGTTGCTGCGGGATGGCATAAGGTTGTTGTAGAGGCTTTGGGGAAGAATGACGTCGTTTTAGCAGCTAATAATGGTTTGGTTTACGTACCTCATATTACCCAATTTGCATTCGTATCTGATATTGACGATACCATTATGGTTTCTCATTCAGCTACTTTTTTACGTAGGTTAAGGGAGTTATTGATTAAAAACCCACGGACACGTAAAACATTTGCAGAGGCACAGGAACATTATAGTTTGCTTGCTTTGTCTCATACTGAAGCCGATCAGCCTAATCCCTTTTTCTATGTATCGAGCAGTGAATGGAATTTGTACGATTACCTGGTTGAAACCTTTAGATTTAATCAGTTTCCTGAGGGTGCTTTTTTGCTTAATCAAATTAAGAGATGGAAAGATTTTGTTAAAACAGGGAAAACCGGGCATGAGGGGAAGTTAATGAGGGTTATGCGGATTTTGGATGCTTTCCCCAACCAACGTTTTGTGTTTTTTGGCGACAATAGTCAGCAAGACCCTACAATTTATACCACAATTGCTAAAAAATATCCTAAAAATATAGCCGCAATATATATCCGGAATGTCAGTAAAGAAAACGAAGAAGAAGCACGTACTTTATTGAATAGTGTTGAATTAACACAACAAGTAAATACCTGCTTATATGTTAATAGCGAAGAAGCTATTGTTCATTCAAAAAAGATTGGATTAATTCTAGAATGACGTTTGTACGTTAATTTTTAGTATGTAATATTGTAAATGGTTTTTAAGTTAGACGATGATAGGGTCGTTTTTCCAAATCCGGGATTAGCTGATCCGGATGGGTTACTAGCAATTGGAGGTGATTTAAGGGCAGAAAGGTTAATCTTGGCTTATCAGAATGGTATTTTTCCCTGGTTTAGTGAGGGCGATCCTATTTGTTGGTATGCTCCGCCTGAACGTTGTGTGATCTTTCCAGATTGTTTAATGATTAGCAAAAGCATGGCTAAGCTCATTAAGACGGATGCTTTTAGGGTGACTTATGATGAGGCATTTTTGGAAGTAATTGGAAACTGTGCAAAGATTGATAGGAAAGATCAGGATGGAACATGGATAACCGATGAAATGCAACATGCCTATTTGGAATTGCATGAACTTGGATATGCCCATAGTGTAGAAGTATGGCAGGGAGATCAATTGGTTGGAGGCCTTTATGGCGTTCAGAATAATCAGGTCTTTTGTGGAGAAAGTATGTTTAGTAAAGTGAGCAATGCATCAAAGTATGCCCTGATCTGGCTTTGCACCCAGAAAAAATTTAAAGTTATAGACTGCCAGATCCCTAATGATCATCTGATGAGCCTTGGGGCAGAGATGATCAGTAATGAAGAATACCAAAGCTATTTAAGGGCTATTTAAGCAGTTCGCTAATGTCCTCCTTGCTTAGTGACTTAAAGAAGCTCTCTTCAGTTGTAATTAATGAACTAGCTAGCTTCTTTTTGCGGTTTTGGAGCGCAAGGATCTTTTCTTCAACAGTATCTTTTGCAATAAATTTATAGATAAATACCTTTTTGTCTTGTCCTATTCTATGTGTACGGTCAATAGCTTGTTGTTCTACTGCAGGGTTCCACCATGGGTCAAGAATAAATACATAATCGGCCTGCGTTAAGTTTAAGCCTACACCTCCAGCTTTTATAGAAATCAGGAAAACCTTAAGTTCCGTGTTTTGCTGGAATTCAGCAACAATCTCTCCGCGGTTTTTAGTCGCTCCATCCAGATAAGTGAAAGGAATTTTCTCCTCATTAAGGTATTGTCTGAATATGCTCAAGTGCTTTACAAACTGAGAAAAGATCAGGACTTTATGACCACCCTTAAGTACGTTGTCTAAAGTATGAACAACGCTTTCAAACTTGCCAGAATCGGAGGTGTATTCGCTATCGATCATTACTGGGTGATTGGCAAGTTGGCGTAGTGCGGTTAAGCCTTGCAGTAGTTGTACTTGTTTCTTGGCATAAGTTCCATCGTCCATACTGCTAAGCAAGTCGTTCCTATAGGCTGATTTTGTTTTCTCATAATAAGCGGCTTGATCTTCACTCATATTGCAGTAAAAGATCTGCTCAGTTTTAGCTGGTAATTCTGCTGCAACTTGTTCTTTTGTTCTACGCAATACAAATGGTTTGATAATGGCCTGTAATTTCCGGGCTTTATCTTCATCTTTTCGCTTTTCAATAGCTTGCACATATTCTTCATTAAAGAAAGCTTGGGTACCCAATAAACCAGGATTTAAGAAAGTAAGCTGCGTCCATAGATCGCCCACAGAGTTCTCCACCGGTGTACCACTCAGAATCAATTTATGTCTTGATTTAAGGGCCTTTACTGCTTTAAACGATTTGGATGACGGGTTCTTAATATTCTGACTTTCATCCAGGATGATATAACTAAAGTAAAACTCTTTAAGCACATCTATATCCACTCTTGTGATGCCATAGGTGGTGATGATGATGTCATAATTAGAGAAACGGCCTACATCTTTATTTCTTGATGTTCCCGTATGTGCATGGATTTTAAGCTTCGGAGTAAATTTCTTAGCTTCATTTAGCCAGTTATAGATCAATGAAGTAGGCATAACAATAAGCGAAGTGCTATGTGTATTGTTTTCTTGATCTTCCTCTTTAAGCTTTTGTAGCATCGCCAGAGTCTGAATGGTTTTACCCAAACCCATATCATCGGCCAAACATCCGCCAAAATTGTATTCTCTTAAAAAGCTAAACCAGTTATAACCAGCTTTCTGGTAGCTACGAAGATCACCTTTAAAATGTGCTGGCATCTTTGTGTCTGCTATATTCTCAAAATCATTTAGCTTTTGGAGCTTGCGACTTAAAGTGATGTTTGCTATGCCATCTTCGGCAAGTTCATTGATCAGACCAATATGATGTTTTTTAAGTTTAAGAGATTTACCTCCATCTGAAAGGCTAAATAAACTGCCATATTGTGTAAACCATTTGTCTGGTATAATGGCAATTGACCCATCGGGTAGTAAAAATTCTCTTTTTTTATGAAGAATATGCTGTTTTAAAGATATAAATGGGATAGGATGATTGCCAAAGTAAACAATGGCGTTGATGTCGAACCAGTCGTTGTCTTCCTTAATCTCGAAGTCGATTTTATTAGTTGCAAACAAGAACCTCTTATTACTACGCGTTTGTTCTATTTCGAAACCCTCTTCCTTTAGTTGATCTAAATGTTCATTTACCCAATTGATGACCGCATACGATTGGTCTTCCTCCTGGTCGGGCGGTACTTCCAGGTGATGGTAAAGTGCACTAGTCTTTTTTAAGCCAAGACTGATCAGGAAATTGAATTTTTGTTTCTCCCAGATTGCATTACGTTTAATACGGGTAAAAGTATAATTGTCATGTTCTTTATGCACATCAACAGTGATCTTCTTTTCATTGCCCATGGCAAAGGCATGCTCACTATAATTAAAATATAGTTGCAATTGCGATACACCAGCATCGACATAGATTACCTTTATAACGGGGCTAGGATCATGTTTTTCGGTTTTAATTTCGAAGCCTTCTGCATACACATGATATTTTTCAATCAAGGGGGCTACGAACTTTCTAAAGTAAGCGTCTTCAGTAGCTTTTGGAATAGTAATGAATCGTTTATTTAAAAAGGGCATTAATTTTTTGCCCTCAATATCCTGCTCAAAGAAATAAAGCATGTCGTTGAGCAATAGCCATGCAGGCTGGTTGCTGATAACTTGGGCATCTTTAAACATGAAGTCGATGCGTAAACCCTGATATTTTATAGTTGGGAAATAACGGGTTTCAGTTTCACTTTTTCTGAAGTGAAATAAAACCGTAGCAGGCTCAGTAGCGATTTCTATTTTCCTTTCTGCCGGCCATCCGTCTTTATCCATCAGGTATAAACGGCCTTCTTGTTTTAATGCTTCAAGAACTTCTGAAAGCTTCTTTTCAATTTTGGGGCGTACGCTATCGTAAAACTTCTCATTAAAAAACTTACTGAAGAACTCTATAGGTCTGATTGCCTTTTTATGATACTTCTTGATAATATAATCCTGTTCAGTTTCATCAAGTATTTTAATCAGCTTAAGATCTCTTTCTGTAAGATGTTTCGCGAATTCGCCTGCGGTATGTGAAAACACACGCTGGTAAGTTAAAGAGAAATCTCCTTGTGGGTTTAGCTGAACAATATGTGGTTCAATTAAATAGCCAAAATACGCGTGTTTACATACGGAGTATACAATTTTGCAGGGTTTGGAGCTATCTACACGTAACATTGGCAAAAGGT
>JBEBUV010000057.1:0-25694 GCA_040393085.1 Pedobacter hiemivivus
AACCCCGCAATTAGCGGGGTTTTTTATTACACGGCATATTTTTTTATCTTTACATATTATGTAACTCGTTACCGCTAAAAGCATCAATATATATGTCGCACCTTATCGCACCATCCGTACTTTCCGCAGACTTTGCAAACTTGCAACGTGATATTGAAATGATCAATTCAAGTGAGGCTGATTGGTTTCATGTTGATGTAATGGATGGGGTTTTTGTACCTAATATTTCATTCGGTTTCCCTGTTGTAGAAGCGATAAAAAGATATGCGCTAAAGCCTTTGGATGTACACCTGATGATTGTTAATCCTGATCAGTACATCGAACGATTTGCAGCTGCAGGAGCATCAGTAATTACAGTACATTACGAAGCTTGTACACATTTACACAGAACGGTACAAGCCATACATGCAGCAGGTTGTAAAGCAGGTGTAGCCTTAAATCCACATACGCCGGTAGCCTTACTTAAAGATATACTGGCAGACCTGGATATGGTGTTGATCATGTCGGTAAACCCAGGTTTTGGCGGACAACAATTCATTCCCAATTCTTTGAATAAAATAGCCGAATTACGTGCTATGGCTGAGCAGGTAAACCCTGATCTGTTGATAGAGGTAGACGGTGGTATAGGTATTCATAATGCTGGTTTGCTATTAAATGCAGGTGCAAATGTTTTGGTTGCTGGAAATGCAGTGTTCGCTGCTCCATCACCTACAGAAATGATATCAGCTTTGAAAAAGGCTGAGAGTAAGCTTGCTCAACATAGCTAATATTTAGATTTTATATAAAACACAATTAATGCTCAGGATTTGCTTGTTGCTGATTTTTATTTTACAGGGATTGACGCAATTACATGCACAGCCACTGATTAAAATATCTGGTCAGGTAACAGATAAATCAAATAGACCTATACAGCAAGTTACTGTAACAGTGCTGGGGCAAAGAAAGTCTACCGTAACCGACGTAAACGGTGCATATCACATCTATTCTAGTCGTAAAGTATTTACATTAAAGTATTCACTTCTAGGTTATAATCCTGTATTGGTAAATGTCAGTCAGAATAAAGCCGGACGGTTTACTCAGGATATAGTGCTGACCGTTAATCCGAATGAGTTGGAACAGGTAACTATCACTAATAAACAGAATCAGCTGAGTCATAGTATCACTATAAATCTGATGGATGCAGCCAATCTGCCATCAGTTTCCGGAAATTTTGAGACCATTTTAAAAACCTTACCCGGTGTATCTCCCAATAATGAAATGAGTAGCCAGTATAGTGTTCGTGGGGGAAGCTTTGATGAGAATCTCGTTTATGTAAACGATGTTGAGATCAGTAGGCCAGTGATGATCAGAAATACCCAGCAAGAGGGACTGAGTTTTATTAACGCCGACTTACTTAGTTCGGCAAAGTTCTCAGCTGGTGGTTTTGAAGCCCGTTATGGCGACAAACTTTCGTCGGTGTTAGATGTAAAGTATGATCGGCCTGATAGTAGTAGTGCCATCTTAAGTGCTGGATTGCTTGGAATGTCGTTCAGTTCTAAAATTGTCAGTAAAAACAGCTATTTGCTTGCTGGATTAAGGTATAAAGACAATGCAGGGATATTAAACAGCCAGGATACAAAAGGTGTGTACAATCCAAATTATACTGATGTACAATTGATTTACAACCGTAACTTATCAGATAAGTTCAGTTTCAATGTGATGGGGAATTTCAATAGTGGAACATTTAAATTAATCCCCGATAGTCGTGTAACAGAGTTTGGTACTTTAAACACTACGGTACGGATGGATGTTGATTATGCAGGAGAGGAAAAGGATAACTATCAGACTGCTGGAGGAGCGCTGACTTTTAAGTTTATTCCTAAGCCTAACTATGTTATGAAATGGATAAATAGCTATTTCAGGATAGATGAAAAGGAGCATATTGACATGCAAGCCTGGTATGAATTTGGTAAGGATAGAGGTAAGGGAACCTATGTAAACTATGCCATGAATACCTTAACATCGCAGGTTTTTAGTTCAGAGCTTAAAGCAGATCAGACTTTTAATAACCATACTTTTTCCTGGGGTTTAAGGTTTGAATATAAGAGTTATGATGATGACTTGAATGAACATAATATTGTTCAATCTATAGTGCCTGCTAGTGGAGGTATTTACCAGAGTGATCAGATTTCCGTAAAAAATAGTTTAGGAATAAAGTATTATAGCGCATATGTGCAGGACAGCTATCAGTTAACGGCCAATACAGATCTGCAACTCGGTGTTAGAGGTAATTATAATGATTTTAGTGAGCAGTTTTTGTTAAGTCCAAGGTTATTGCTGGCTTACCGACCGACCAGTAACAACAAAATATTACGCTTTAGTGCAGGGGTATATCAACAAGCACCAGATTATAGAAGCATTAGAAACTTTGATGGAATACTTAATTTCAAACAAAAGGCACAACGTGCATACAACACATCAGTTGGGCTGGATTATGCTTTTGATGGATTAGGCACGCGCTTAAAATTTAGTTCAGAGCTATACTTTAAGTATATGGACAGGCTTGTTCCTTATATGGTGGATAATGTGAGATTGAAGTATCTGGCAGAGCAGCAATCGAAAGGTTATACCTATGGGGCTGATTTTAGTGTAGGAGGGGAGTTTGTAAAGGATATGCTATCGTATTTTAGAGTATCGTTAATGAAGTCGGCCCAGGATATTAAAAATGATGCTTTTGGGTACATGAAACGGCCCGGAGACCAAAGAGTGAACTTCTCAGCTTATTTTCAAGATAGATTATTAAACAGCCCTACTTATAAGGTTCACCTGAGTTTATTGTATGGAACCAAACTCCCTGTTGGATCGCCGCTTACAGAACAGTACAGCGATAATTTTCATATTCCCGCCTATAAGCGTGCCGATATTGGATTCTCTAAAGACTTCTTAGATGATTTTAGTGTAAAAAAATCAAGTTTCTTAGAGAAATATTTTAGTTCGTTTACGGTATATGTTGAAGTATTTAATTTGTTGAATATTGATAATACGGTTTCTTATTTGTGGTTGAAAGATGTTGATGACGTACAATATGCTGTTCCTAACTACTTAACAGGTAGGCGACTTAACCTAAAGTTAGTGATGAAGTTTCAGAAATCCAAACGATAAACGGCTTAAAAATGTTACATTTACCATCAATAAAACTACTATAAAAAATGAGACATAATTTCGGCGCAGGACCCTGTATTTTACCGCAGGAAGTATTCAAGCAAGCATCAAGGGCTGTTTTAGATTTCAAAGACGGCCTGTCTATCCTAGAGATCTCTCACCGAACATCAGAATTTGAAGCTGTTGTTAAAGAGACTGAAACACTGGTTAAAGAATTGTTAAATGTTCCTTCAGGTTATTCAGTTGTATTCTTACAAGGTGGTGCAAGCTTACAATTTGCTATGGTACCTATGAACCTATTGCCTGAGGGTGGTACAGCAGCATATCTGGAAACAGGTGTGTGGGCAAGCAAAGCAATCAAAGAAGTGAAACACTTTGGTAAAGCGAATATCGTGGCTTCATCAAAAGATGCAAATTATACTTTTGTACCAAAAGATTACAGCATCCCTGAAGACAGTGCTTATTTCCATTGCACTTCAAACAATACCATTTATGGAACGGAAATGTTTAATTTACCAGAAACAAAAGTTCCAATAGTGTGTGATATGTCGTCTGACATTATGAGTCGTGTAATTGATGTATCTGAATATGATTTGATCTATGCAGGTGCACAAAAAAATATCGGGCCCGCTGGTTTAACCATCGTGATTGTTAAAGATGAAATTTTAGGTAAATCGGGTAGAGGATTACCTTCTATGCTAGACTATAAATCTCATATTGATGGTGGATCAATGTACAATACACCGCCGGTATTCTCTATCTATGTAGCAATGCTGAACCTTAGATGGTTAAAAGCTAAAGGTGGTGTTGCAGAAATTGAAAAAGAAAACATCGCGAAAGCGAATGCATTATATACTGAGATTGACAGAAATCCTTTATTTAAAGGTACCTGTGCAGTTGAAGACCGTTCAAGAATGAACGTATGTTTTGTAATGGAAAATGCTGAACTTGAAAAACCTTTCCTAAAATATGCTGAAGAAAATGGTATTGAAGGAATTAAAGGACATAGAAGTGTAGGTGGTTTCAGAGCCTCTATTTACAATGCTTTGCCAATTACAAGCGTTCATGCCCTAATAGAATTAATGCAAACATTTGCAGAGAACCACAAATAAAATAAATAAATGATTAAGATTCTTGCTAACGATGGGATTGATCCTATCGGTAAAAAATTATTAGAAGAAGCCGGTTTTGTGGTGGATACCGAAACTGTTCCTCAGGATCAATTGGTTGAAGCCTTGAAAAACTATGATGGCATCACAGTTAGAAGTGCAACTAAACTACGTCAAGAACTGATTGATCAGGTACCTAACCTGAAATTAATTGGTAGAGGTGGGGTAGGTATGGATAATATCGATGTTGAGTATGCACGCAGTAAAGGTATTGCTGTTGTAAATACTCCTGCAGCATCTTCATTGTCTGTTGCTGAATTGGTATTCGCACATTTATTTACTGGTATCCGCTTTTTACAGGATTCTAACAGAAAAATGCCGGTTGAAGGCGCTACAAAATTCAACGCTTTGAAGAAAGCTTATGCCGGTGGTGTAGAACTTCAAGGTAAAACTATGGGTATCATCGGTTTTGGTCGTATTGGCCGCGAAACTGCTAAAGTTGCCCTTAGATTAGGAATGAATGTATTAGCTTATGATCTTTACCCAGCTGAAGGTACTTTACCTTTAACTTTCCAGGGTGGTGTATCTGTAGAAATTCCTTTCAAAACAGTATCATTGGATGAAGTAATTGCTAACAGTGATTTCATCAGTTTACATACTCCTTTTGCTGATAAACCTATCTTAGGTGCAGAAGAGTTTGCTAAAATGAAACAAGGTGCTGGTGTTGTAAATTGCTCTAGAGGTGGAACAATTGATGAGGCTGCCTTAATTGCAGCTTTAGACAGTGGTAAACTTTCTTTTGCAGGATTAGATGTGTTCGACAATGAGCCAACTCCTGATACTGCAATTTTACAGCATGCTAAAATATCATTAACACCGCATATCGGTGCCGCAACTAATGAAGCTCAGGAACGCATTGGCGTTGAGTTAGCTTCGTTAATTATCGAGCACTTTAGTAAATAAGTAATTTTTATAAAGGGTACCCAATGAATCGGGTACCCTTTTTTTGTTTCTAACCAAATATGTCCTGTATTAAGCCATTCTGCGCATTTATGCCCGCAGTACCTTTGCTATCTGCAACGGTGACGCGTCCGCTTGAAAATTATAGTACAGGAGAAGCAAGGTTAATCGCTTCCGAAAACGCATGTAGCTTTTTACATTTGATTGATCCCGAATTGGATAATCCATATTTGAGAGGTACGAAACAGGAATTGATCTTCAAGAAAATAAGCGAGAATTTTGAAAGCTTTATAGAGCAAAAATACCTGGTTCAACAAGCAGAACCTTCCATATACCTATACCAGGTAATGCATAATGGTTTCTTGCAAACTGGAATCTGGACATTAACGCACATTGACGATTATTTAGAGGGTAGGATTAAGAAACATGAAGCGACAGTGGAACGGCGGGAACAACTGTTGGCTGATTATCTGCAACAAACCGGACTGGATGCTAATCCGGTATTGATTACTTATCAACCTCATGAAACTATAGATCAAATTACAGAACAATACCTGCAGGAAATACCTACACTGGATTTTACTTTTACAGATGGCACAGCGCATAAAATATGGGCAATAAGCGAGCAGCAGGATATAGAAACTATTGTAAAAGCATTTGCTGACATGCCAGCAGTTTACATAGCTGATGGACATCACCGTGCAGCATCAATGGCAAAAATGGGCCTGCAAAAGAAAATGCTGAATGGAAAAAAACATCAGGGTACAGAGTTATATAATTATTTTAGTACAGTTTACATGAATACCAATGAGGTGAAAGTCCTTGAATTTAATAGGTTAGTAAGGGACCTTGATGGCTTAACTTATGATGAATTTCTGTTGGGATTAACTCATTCTTTTATAGTAGAAAAAAGTGATGTTCCCGTAAAGCCTGATGCTTTTCATAAAATTGGTATGTATTTGAACCATCAGTGGTATATACTTAAACCGAAGCCGGAAATATATGATGCAAAGAATCCTGTAGACATACTTGATGTGAGTATTTTGCAGAACTTTATACTCGAACCCATATTGAAAATCAAAGATCCCAGGACAAATGCCCGAATTACTTTTGAAGGGGGAAAGGTGTCTGTTGCTGATTTACAAACTAAGGTGGATAACGAATTGTTTGCGGTTGCTTTTGTGTTATACCCTATATCTGTGTCGCAAGTGATAGCAGTAGCAGATGCAGGAGGGGTAATGCCACCAAAGTCGACCTGGGTTGAACCTAAGTTCTTAGTAGGATTGCTAACCAGTTACTTTAATTAAAGATAAATTATAAGGAATTGGTTAGCGTCCAGTATTTATAACCTAATATTGCTTTTTGTACATTGGTCAATTTCATGGGATCTTCTTTGTACAGTTTTGGCAAGAATACCTTATTGAGCTTTACGAGTATTTTGAAAAATAGCTTCTTCATAGTTTCTTTTTTTAATGTCCGGCCTTTTAATTCGCCGATTTTCGTTTCAATTTATTCACGAAAAACAATGTTATTGCAACCATCGTAAAAATAAGCAGCACATTGAATATGTTTAAAAGGCTTTTGCCTTTTTTTATCGATTTTAGTTCTGTACTGAGCTGCTCATTTTTGTCCTGAAGTGATTTTATGGCTACTTTATAGTTGTCAATCCTGTCGTTCGTTTGATCAGCACTAGTTTTAACCGCTGTTACTTCAAGGTCTTTATATTCCATCAGCGTTTTAAGCTCCTTGAAGATATTGTTGTCGTCCAGTACAATTTGTCTCAAAATTTCATTCGAGTTTCTGATGTCTTTTTTGGTTTGTAAGCCGAATATTCCAGTGCGGGAATTCAAGCTTTGATCATATTGACCAAATTTAGCACTGCGTTCTGCTAACAGGGCATTAATCCTTAGTCGCTGTGTTTGATAAGCGCTTGTATCCTGACCTTTTAATCCCTGCTCTTTGCTCTTAAATTCGTGTCCCTCAAAGGCCATGACATCAATAGCAAGACAGATAAATAAGAGAATAAATATGTTTTTAACCATTTGTAATTAAATGTGTATAATCTGCAATTTAACGATTTAGTTTAGTTCCCTAAAAATATTGTTTATAACCATTTTAAACGTATAAAATTTGTACATTGTTATACACACAAATAAAAACTAATTATGAAGATTACATTAGACATCAGATCGCTGATTTTTGGTTTTTTGGCTGCCGGCCTATTATTTATGGTAATCAGTTTCAAAAATAGTCAGGACGAAAACAGTGGTAAATTCCGGACAACAATTGGAGAAAAGGGTATCGTTATATTAGATACTGAAACTGGAGCCTATATTATTGCACCTAATATGCGTGATTTTGGTAAGGTACAATGGATAAAAGGTGATTTTTATAATACCCATAAAACGGGTAAGGATA
This sequence comes from Pedobacter hiemivivus, assembly GCA_040393085.1. Classification (GTDB taxonomy): domain Bacteria; phylum Bacteroidota; class Bacteroidia; order Sphingobacteriales; family Sphingobacteriaceae; genus Pedobacter; species Pedobacter hiemivivus_A. The sequence goes on from JBEBUV010000057.1 coordinate 7,629, forward strand.
ATAAAAAAATTGATTGAAACGCTTCTAATTAGGAGTGAAAAGGGCGAGTCAATTTAAATACTGATTTGTCCTTTTTTAATTTTAAGAATGAAATTCGACCCTAACAATATCATTAAGGTGTAAGCCGAGCAAGCCACTTGCTTTTCCTTTGTTTATGGCAATTTCGAGGTGGTTACTAATGCCAAATAAACAAAGCTTTTCTCCCTCGGGTACTTCATTATAATGCCAGCTCAGTTGACTGATCGTTTCACTTTTTCTAAAATATAAAGTAAAATCTCTGTTCTTTTGAATTTTGGTAAATAACTCTTTAGTAATATTGGTGATGACGTTACTAAAAGTATCAATGTAAATCACGCTGCCTCGGATAATGTCGCGCTCAATAACCGGGCTTAATAGCATTCTTTCCTCCACACTTTCTGTCGGAACACCAATGTCTTTTAATTTGGCTCCTTTTGCCAGTTGTGTAGCAGCCTTTACAAATATATCAACCAATGGGAAATGCAGATATTTCAGATCCTGCATAATGTTTAGTTCTACAATCTCTTCAGGTTTTTCATCAAAAAGCAAAGAAAATATACCGTTATCGGCACCTACAAAAAAATGATCTTTATATTTTAAGGCGATGTATTTTGTATGTTGACTATACACAGAATCGATCCCAATCAGGTGAACTGTGTCTTTTGGAAAGTACGGATAAACATTTTTTAGAACGAAGGCAGCATGAGAAATATTAAAGGACGGGACCTCATGTGTTACGTCAACAATTGTAGCTGTAGGCAAGATACTCAGTATACTACCCTTAAGGGCAGCTTGATAGAAATCTTTTGAACCTAAATCTGTTGTTAAAGTAATAATGGCCATTAAAAATTGAATATTTATTCTTAACCTTGCGTAAGCGGCAAATCGCGTACAAATATATCAAAATATACACTCCTATCTAAAAAACAATATTTTGAACGAACTGAAATTAACATTAGAATCGGTAAATCCGGCCCAATTTTGGGGTACTAATAATGAGCATTACGAGTTGATGAAGAATGCTTTCCCCAAATTGAAAATTGTAGCAAGAGGTAATGAGGTTAAGGTACTTGGTGATGATCAGGAACTTAAGGGGTTTGAGCTGAAATATAATCTGCTGTTAGGACACCTTGAAAAGTATAGTTCATTGACGCCAAATGATGTAGAATCAATTTTAGAATCGAAAAAAAATAATACAACTACTGAAAATGGAGTAGAAAAAACTACAGGTAGTTTTAATGGAGGTGAAGTTATCGTTTTTGGTACTAATGGCTTGATGGTCAAGGCTAGAACTGCCAACCAACGCAGGATGGTGGATAGTATTAGTAAAAACGATGTGCTTTTTGCAATTGGCCCTGCTGGAACTGGTAAGACTTATACCGCGGTTGCACTTGCTGTTAGAGCGCTCAAGAATAAAGAAATTAAACGAATTATACTTACACGACCGGCTGTAGAAGCTGGAGAGAACTTAGGTTTTCTGCCCGGAGACTTAAAGGAAAAGGTAGATCCTTACCTCAGACCTTTATATGATGCACTGGATGATATGATTCCGGCAGAAAAGTTGAAAACCTATATAGAAAACAGAACAATTGAAATTGCGCCGCTTGCATTTATGCGTGGAAGAACGCTGGACAACTGCTTTGTTATTTTAGATGAAGCACAGAACTCTACTGACCTTCAATTGAAAATGTTCTTGACTCGTATGGGACCCTCAGCTAAGTTTATTGTAACAGGAGATATTACACAGATAGATTTACCTAAAAAACAGATGTCGGGCTTACACAATGCTTTAAGGATATTAGATGATATAGAAGGTATAGAAATCATTTATCTAACAGGCGAAGATGTGTTAAGACACAAACTGGTGAGAAAGATATTAAAAGCTTACGGCGATATACAGTAGTAGGAGCTGAGACCAAGGATTAAGGTTATGGATTGGGAATAAGGATAAAGGATCAAGGAACCAGGAAATGGAGAAAATAGCGAGGATGAAAAAGGAAAGCTCAGGGATGAAGGAGCAGGGAACAGGTTATAAGGATTGGTGAGTAAGGCTTTTGTAGAAATATTAAGGAAAAAAGAATAATAATTAAAGGACAAAAGGCAAGAGACGTTTGATCGTCTAACCATCAAAAAAATAACAATGACAGCAATTAAAGGAACAGATTTTAGCTTTCCAAAACAGACTAGTTTTTATAAAGGAAAAGTGCGCGACGTGTACACGATAGATAACCAGTATATGGTTATGGTAGTTACAGACAGGATATCTGCGTTTGATGTGGTATTACCTGAGGCTATACCTTATAAAGGGCAGGTGTTAAATCAGATTGCTTCAAAGTTTTTAAATGCAACAAAAGATATTGTGCCAAACTGGGTGATTGCTGTGCCTGATGAAATGGTAACAGTAGGACGTATCTGTGAGCCTTTTAAAGTAGAAATGGTAGTCAGAGGTTATATGGCTGGTCATATATGGAGAGAATATAGTGCTGGTAGACGTAGCGTTTGTGGTGTTACTTTACCTGAGGGATTGAATGAGAATGATAAACTCCCAAAACCCATCATTACACCAACAACAAAAGCTGCAGTAGGTCATGATGAAGATATATCAAGAGCAGATATATTAGCAAAGGGAATTGTTTCTTTAGCTGATTATACTTTATTGGAACAATATACCTATGCTTTGTATGAGCGTGGTACTCAAATGGCAGCAGAAAGAGGTTTGATCCTTGCAGATACTAAATATGAATTCGGTAAGGTAGGCGATGAAATCTATTTGATTGATGAGATCCATACGCCAGATTCATCACGTTACTTCTACATAGATGGCTACGCTGAACGTCAGGAAAAGAAAGAACCACAGAAACAATTATCGAAAGAGTTTGTCCGCAAATGGTTAATCGAGAATAATTTCCAGGGAAAGGATGGACAAACGATTCCAGTAATGACACCAGAAATTGTTAATTCTATTTCTGAACGTTATATTGAGCTTTATGAGCAGATAATTGGAGAGAAGTTTATAAAAAATGAACAGGCGGATATAAAAGCACGTATAGAAAAAAATGTAATAGGATTTTTAAATAGCCTTTAATATTTCGTACATACAAATCAGTTTGAATTGCTATTAAATTCAAATATGGCACTTATATACAGATAAAATTAATTACTTTCGTATTTAGACTAAACAATCAATATCATGAAATTTTCAGTAGATAAACATGAAAAGTATGTTGTTTTTAAACTTAATGAATCGAAGTTAACGAACGACAATACACCGAAATTGAAATCTGAGTTCATTTTATTGAACACAGATGGTTATTGCAATATTGTATTAGACCTTTCGGCAGTAAAGCAGTGTAATGATTCACAAGATCTGAGCAGTCTTCTTTTTGGCGACAGACTTTGTAAAAAAGAGAATGGACTATTTATTGTAACAGGTGTTAATCCGGTTGTTGCAAAGATATTAGAGATGTCCAATCTTGATCAGTCATTAACTATAGTTGGAAAAGTTGACGAAGCTACCGATCTGATCTTTATGGAAGAAATAGAAAAAGAACTGTTGGGAAGTGTAGATAAAGATTAATGAAGTTTGAGGTTACTATTTTAGGCAGTAGTTCTGCAACACCTGTATACAATAGGAATCCTACCGCTCAGCTATTAAATTGCAATGAGAAGTTTTATTTAATTGATTGTGGTGAGGGAACTCAGCAACAGTTGATCAGATACGGGTTCAAAGCAAATAAAATAGATTATATTTTCATTAGCCATTTACATGGTGACCATTATTTCGGGCTGATTGGCTTGCTATCCAGTTTGCATTTAAATGGGCGAATGAAACCCTTACATATATTTGCACCTGCTGCTTTGCTGGAAATACTGACTTTACAGTTTAAGCATTCGGAAACAGTAATCAGATATCCGATAGAGTTTGTAGCTACACAAGCTGAAACACCAGAAGTAATTTTTGAAAATGCTGATCTGACGGTATCATCCTTTGTTTTAAATCATAGGATTCCTTGTACCGGATTTTCTTTTGTACAAAAGAAAAGGTTACGTAAGCTGATTATTGAAAAACTGGAAGAAGAACAAATTCCTGTAGAATACTATACTTTACTAAAACGAGGAGTAGACCTTGATTTGCCTAATGGTGCTGTTTTACTAAATTCAGATTATACCACAGACTCCGAAAGGCCAAGAAAATACTGCTATTGCTCGGATACTTTATTTGATGAGCGTTATTTAGAAAGTATACAAGACTGTGATACTTTGTATCATGAAGCTACATTTTTACATGAGATGTTAGACAGGGCAAATCAGACACATCATACTACCGCATTACAGGCTGCTCAGGTTGCTAAAACTACGGGTGCAGCTAAGTTGTTGATTGGGCATTTCTCGTCTCGATACAAGAGTTTACAGCCTTTACTGGATGAAGCAAAAGCTGAGTTTCCTGATACAGAACTAGCCATTGAGGGAATTACCTATACGATTTAATGATGTCTTGGTATAGCTGAAATAGCATAATACAAATGTATATATATAAAAAAGGCTTCAGCATTTGCTGAAGCCTTTTTTTATAGATCTGTTTAAAGAGTGTATTATTTATCCTTTTTGCCACCTCCAAATACAGAGAAGTGAACATAGCGCTTAGGATTCTCTTTCAAATCAATAATCAGATTATCCAGATTTTTCGAAGCATTATTAAGGTTGTCATACATTTTAGTATCATTAACCAGTAAGCCTAAAGAACCCTGACCATTATTAACTTTAGTTACAATCCCTTGAAGGTCTGCAACAGCTTTATTTGCATTGTCTATTGTCTGTTTAAAGTTAGCTGCAGCAACTTGATCTGTAACTGTACTAATATTATCCAGAATAGCATTGATCTTATCATTATTCTTTTTCAGATTGTTTGAAATAGACTCTACATTAGCTAGAATAGAAGAAACCCTTGATCCTTCAGAACCAACCAGGTGATCAACTTTTTTAGAAGTAGCTTCCAGAGAGGAAAGGGTAGAAGCAATACTGTTAAAGCTCTTGTCGACATTTTTCTGAAAATCAGGATTTAGAATAGAGTTAACACTTGTTAAAATAGAATCCATTTTAGCTATAATAACCTCTGCCTTTTTTTGAACCGGTTGTACTGTTTCCAGTAAACCTTTGGCCACATTAGCATTCAATGTGTCACCGTCCTGAGCAAAGACAGTTCCGGTTCCTAAGTCCATAACAATAGCTTTACTTCCTAAAAGATCGGTTTGTTCCAATTTAGCAATACTATTTTTAGGGATATCATATTTCCCTTTAATCTTTAATGTAGCTACAATACTACCATCAGATTGTAATTGTAGTTCGTCTACACGTCCAATTTGAAAACCATTTATCAAAACAGGCTTTGATACGGCTAATCCGTCTACATGAGAATATTTGGCGTAAAGAACCGTTTCGTTCGAGAAGATGGCATTACCCTTTAGGAAATTGTAGCCCATAAATAATATGGCGATACATGCGGCTGCCATTATGCCTACTTTGGTTTCGTTTGCGATCTTCATTAGGTATGATATTTAATTTATCTCAGTTTCTTTTTTATAAGTTTTCACAGCTTTGAAAATCGAGTTTACGATTTCATCCTGACCGCTTGCCGAATTCATATAGTCTTCTTCAGTAGGGTTTGAAATAAAACCTATTTCAGTTAAAACTGCAGGCATTCCACATCTTTGTAAAATCAAAAGGCCTTGTTCTTTAACACCTCTGTTTACTCTTTTACTATCTTCCGTATAATTGTTTTGAATCAATCGGGCTAGTTTCAAACTTTTATCTCTAAAAGTATTCTTGAACAAAGATAATATAATAAATGTCTCAGGATCGTTAGGATCATAGCCATCGTAGTTTTCTTTATAGTTCTTTTCTAACTTAATATCCGCATTCTCCCTGATAGCTGCATCCTGTTCATTTAAACGGTGTGAGCCAGCCACAAATGTTTCTGTACCACTGGTAGATTTGTTTTTTACATAACCATATTTCGCCACTCTTTTACCACTTCTTGTTTTGGTATAACCAGTTACAACTCTTCTGTCGGGCATAGAATTACAATGTATAGAAATAAAGATATCGGCTTTATTGTCGTTCGCCAATGCTGCTCTTTTGTGGAATTCCACATCAATATCTGTCTTTCTGGTGTATAAGATCTTAATGTCTGGCATTTCCTCTTCAAATTTCTTGCCTAATTTTAAGGCTACCTTTAAAGCGACGTTCTTTTCCAGGGAATAACTCCCTGCAGCTCCAGGCTTTGGACCACCATGTCCGGCATCAATAACGATTGTTTTAACTTTATATCCCTGCGAAAAAGCAACTTGTGTACTTGTGAATAATGAAAGGGCAAATAGGAATACAACTTTTTTTAATCTCATCTCTCTATAATCTTTTTTAATCTTTACTCTTTAATCCTTAATTTTTGTTCCCGGATTCTTAAATCCTTAATATAAACTATCCTTCAATACCTTTCCTGTAATTCTGGATTGCTTTTAATAAGCAGGCCGTAATTTCATGCTGACCAGCTTCGGAGTTCATATAATTTTCTTCATCAGGGTTACTAATAAAGCCAATTTCCGTTAAAATAGCTGGCATTCCAGCCCGGGCAAGTACAGCTAAACTTTTTTCTTGTACTCCACGGTCTACACGGCCAACGTTTATATATTGATCCTGAACCAGTTTAGCAAGCTTTAGGCTCTGGGTCCGGAACGTATTTTTCATCAAAGATAGGATAATAAAATTTTCGGGGTTGTTCGGATCAAAACCTTCATAGTTTTCTTTGTAATTATCCTCTAGAAATATAGCAGCATTCTCTCTTTTAATCACTTCATCCTGTTCATTCATTCTACCCATACCTGATACAAAAGTCTCTACACCTCTGGTTGAGGTGCTCTTGCGGTAGACCGTTTCAGTAATAGGAATTCTTTTTCCCCTGCTGTTTTTTTTATATCCTTTAACAACTGTTGATCGGTGAACAGGCATATCATTACAATGAATAGATATAAAAAGATCTGCTTTAGCATTATTTGCAATAGCAATACGCTCATAAAGAGGGATAAACTCGTCAGTACTACGGGTATAAATCACTTTAACATCTTTCATTTGTTCCTGAATAGCCTCGCCAAGATGTAGTGCCGTTTTTAAAGCAACATCTTTCTCTGTCGAGAATAATCCTCTTGTTGATCCATCTTTGCCTCCATGTCCGGCATCTATGACAATCGTTTTTATTTTATATTCTTGTGTAAAGGCTTGATTAACAGATGAAATGTTGATGATTATGGAAATAAATAAGATCAAAATAACATTTGCTCTAAGCAATGGTATATTTTTCATTAATTTTGAACGTTTTGGATTAAACATTAATGCAAAAATAACATTCACACACGAATTTGAAACTTTTACGCTATATCATTTTTTTAAAAGCGCTTGTTTTATTAACATCTGTTAGTAACCATGCTCTTGCTATTGCTTCTTTTTCCCCTTTTCAAGTTGTCCCTAAAAGCGATGTAATTAAAACAAACACGCTGAAATCCAATGGAGGGGTTGATCAGGACACGCTAAAACGTCGTACTACCGTAATCAACCAGGACTCATTAAAACGTAATTTTGAAAATGCTCAGGATTCCATTAAAGGGACTATTACACCTAATGGCCTTAAAGGTGACACACCAGGTAATCCGAAAGATACTACTGCATCAGAGAAAATTCAATATACAGCAAGAGACTCTGTATCTTTTAGTAAAGACAGTAGCATTGTTTATTTATATGGGAAAGCCAGAGTAATATATCAAGGTCTGGAATTAGATGCTGATTATATCACTTTTAATAGCAAGACCAATCTTATTTATGCCCGTGGGACTACAGATGCCAAAGGAAAGTATAATGGTCGGCCGATTTTTAAAATGGAAGGGCAGAGTACATCTATGGCCGATTCCTTAAGGTTTAATACGACTTCTAAAGCAGGTAATATTTGGGGTGTATATACAGAACAGGAGGGGGGATTTTTTACCGGAGGAAAGGCTAAAAAGCAACCTGACGATGAGATACATAGTAAGGGGCAGACCTATAGTACCTGTAATTTACCACATCCACATTTCGGGATCCATTTTACTAAGGCTATTGTCACAGAAAACCAGATTATTGCCGGACCACTTTATTTAAAGATTGAAGATATTCCACTGCCCTTAGGATTGCCATTTGCCTTTTTTCCCAAACCAAATAAGAAAAGTTCGGGTATTATTTTGCCGACCCCAGGTGAGGATTACTCTAGGGGTTTCTTTTTACAGGATGGTGGATATTATCTGGGATTAAGTGATTACTGGGATGCAAAGTTAACTGGTTCAATTTATTCGTATGGATCATATAGTGCAAGGGTTGCCTCTAATTATACGAAAAGATATAAGTTTAACGGGAATATGAACCTGGATTACGCTTACAGTAAATATGGAACAGAAGGGACTGGCGATTTCAATACTAGTAAAGATTTTAGAATTAATTGGAGTCACTCGCAAAACCCAAATGCTAAGCCTGGGACAACTTTTTCTGCCAGTGTAGATGCAGGAACTAGTAGCTATGACAGAGAGACGGCTGCTGGCGGAACTTATGATCCAAATCAAATTGCAAGAAACACATTAGGGTCCAGTATTGCCTATAGCCGTGTTTTTGGTAAAGGGATAAATATGACTGCCGCTTTACGACACTCACAGGAAACGCAGACTAAGAGTGTAAGTTTAACCTTACCGGATATTACATTATCTGTTCCTACATTTAATCCTTTTGCTGCTAAAGAGCGTGTTGGAGAGCAAAAATGGTATGAGAAAATATCGGTTGGTTATAGTATGCAGGCGACGAATAGTGTTACTTCACCAGATTCATTGCTGTTTAAAAAAGAAACTTTGAGTAAATTCAGAAGTGGTGTGCAGCATAATATACCTATCAATATGTCTTTTAACATATTGAAATACTTTAACTTTAATACCGGGGTAAACTATTTGGAAAGGTGGCATTACCAGACCATCAGAAAAACCTATGCTAAGGTTCCAAATGGCCCTGATGCAATTTTTATTGATACCATTCCTGGTTTTAACAGATCCGGACAATATACGATGAGTGGTGGTTTGTCTACCAAAATATATTCTACCGCACAGTTTAAAAACCTTGGTAAATTTAAGGCATTGCGCCATGTGATGACTCCAAGCGTTAACTTCGGTTATACACCTGATTTTTCGGATGTAAGCAAAGGGAATTATAAAAATGCATTCTATCAGAATGGAGATATGGTGTATACTACCAATTATCAAGGTCAAACTGTACCTCTTAAATATTCTATTCATGAAGGATCTGCTTATGGCGGTCCAGGCGAGGGCAGAAACGCATCAATTGGTTTCTCTATCGATAATACTGTTGAGGCTAAGGTGTTGAATCCAAAAGATACAACAGGTACGGGAGAAAAGAAAATTGCCATTATACAAGGTTTAGGGATCAGCGGTAATTATAACCTGCTTGCCGAAAACTTTAAATTGTCTACATTAAGCTTAAGTGGTCGTTCGCAATTCACAGATAAATTAGGTATCAACTATTATGGTACTTTGAATCCATATTTATACGCTGATTCAATTAATGCAAATACAGGTAACAGACAACGTTATCTTGTTGATAAATATACCTGGTCGCAAGGTAAATTGCCGCGTTTAACCAATTTTGGTTTATCATTTAACTATAGTCTGAACCCTGAAGCATTGAAGCGCAAAAATGAGGCTGAGGATAAGATAAAAGATCAACAGAATACGGGTGCAATATCAGCTGAACAGGCAGATGCATTGAATAAAATAAGTCGTGATCCTAATGCATTTGTCGACTTTAATATTCCATGGAACTTTGCGTTCTCTTATACTTTTAATTACAATACTGATGCTGTAGGCCAAAATGGGACAGTTACCAATACACTAAACTTCAATGGTGATGCGAATATTACGCCTAAATGGAAAGTGACATTTAGCTCAGGTTGGGATTTTCAGCGTAAAACAATCTCTCAAACCAACTTTTCTATATACCGCGATTTACATTGCTGGGATATGAGCTTTACCTGGGTGCCATTTGGTTTTTATCAGAGTTATTCAGTGGATATTAAAGTTAAAGCTTCAGTTCTTCAGGATCTGAAATTGAGCAAGAGAAAAGGATATTATACCAGATTCTAAAACCTATTTTATGTTAGCAGAAATTATAACAATTGGTGATGAAATACTGATTGGCCAGATTGTGGATACCAATTCGGCCTGGATGGCCAGAGAATTAAATCTGATTGGTATTACGGTAAAGCAAGTGAGCTCTGTGTCTGACAATGCAGAACACATTATTGAGGCTTTAAAGCTTGCTGAAAAACGTGCCGATATAATTCTGATCACTGGTGGACTGGGGCCAACTAAGGATGATATCACTAAAATTACCATGGCGAGGTATTTTAATATGGGTTTTAGACGTGATCAGGAAACACTGGATCATGTAACTGATATTTTTGTGCGGTACAATAGACCTATGATTGATATGAACCGTAAGCAGGCCGATGTGCCGGATGGTTGTACAGTTATTAAGAATAAAAATGGTACAGCACCATGTATGTGGTTTGAAGAGCGCGGAAAGATATTTGTATCCATGCCCGGTGTACCTTTTGAAATGATGTACCTTATGGAAGAGGAGATTCTGCCTCGACTAAAAAAAGCATTCAAGCTTCCTTTCATTACACATAAAACAATATTAACAGCCAATATTGGCGAATCTTTTTTAGCTGTTGAGATTGAAGATATTGAAGACAGTTTACCTGCACATATTAAATTGGCCTATTTACCAAAGCTCGGACAGATTAGGCTGAGGTTAAGTGCAAGTGGAGCGGATGAGGATAGCCTGAAAGCTGAAGTGGAAGTCTATGCCCAGCAAATTATTGCCAGGGTAAAGAAATATGTAGTGATTGATAAGGACGTCCCTCTGGAGAAAGCATTGCTAGATATGATGGAGGTCAATAAGCTTACCTTATCTACTGCCGAAAGTTGTACGGGAGGGTATATTGCACATTTAATTACACAGCACCCAGGATGCTCATCTGTATATGCAGGAGGGGCAGTAACCTATTCTAATGCGCTTAAAATGTCGGTGTTAGGTGTTCATTCCGAGACATTGGAAACTTTTGGTGCTGTAAGTGAAGAGACAGTTAAAGAAATGGCTTATGGTGCTCGTATTAATTTTAAAACAGACTATGCTGTCGCTGTAAGTGGTGTGGCTGGTCCAGACGGAGGATCGGCAGATAAACCAGTTGGTACAGTGTGGATTGCGGTAGCTAATCAGCACCACGTAATTGCCCGTTTATTTAATTTTAGTAATCGTAGAATACAAAATATTGAGCGTTCTGCCATAGCTGCTTTGGCCATGGTTTTGAACGAACTTAAACAGGATGTGGTTTAAGTCTTCAAAATACTTTACTTTTGCACCCGATACAAATCATAAAATAAAAAATGGCTCAATACGAATTATTGTTACCGAAAATGGGGGAGAGTGTTGCGGAAGCAACTATCATAAAGTGGGTTAAGCAACTGGGTGATAGAATTGAACTTGACGATACCGTTTTAGAAATTGCAACTGATAAGGTGGATTCAGAAGTTCCATCGCCAATAGCTGGTAAGTTGATAAAGCAATTATTTAAAGAAGATGATATTGTACAAGTAGGTGCAGTCATTGCAATTATTGAAACTGAGGGAGGCGATCAGGTCGCTGCAGAAGTTGTAGAAACTCCGGTAGTTATAGAGGAGCCGAAAGTTGATGTTGCAATTAATGATATACCAGGGATGTCTCAGCTTGAAGCTGAAACTACGTCTGACCGTTTTTACTCTCCATTGGTGAAAAATATCGCCGCTCAGGAAGGAATTCAGTTAAGTGAATTGGATAGTATTGCTGGTACTGGATCTGAGGGCCGTTTAACAAAAGACGACCTGCTAAACTATATTCAAAATAAAAAAGGTGGATCAGTTCCATCTGTTACTTCAAATAGTGCTCAGCCTGTTGCACAAGTAATATCTCCAGCTCCACAAGCTTGTTCTCAATCAGCAAAAGTACCTGCAAAACCAGCTACAAGTGTTGGTGGGGTAGATGAGATTATAGAAATGGACAGGATGCGTAAGCTTATTGCAGATCATATGATCATGAGTAAGCAAACTTCTCCACACGTTACTTCTTTTGTAGAAGCAGACGTAACGAATATGGTGATGTGGCGCGAGAAAGTAAAAAAGAATTTTGAACAACGTGAAAATGAAAAGATCACCTTTACGCCGATCTTTGTGGAGGCAATTGCTAAAGCCATAAAAGATTTCCCAATGATCAATGTTTCTGTAAATGGTACACAGATTATTAAGAAAAGAGATATTAATATTGGTATGGCGGCAGCACTTCCTAGTGGAAATCTGATTGTACCGGTTATTAAAAATGCAGATCAGTTAAATCTGGTAGGTTTAACAAAATCTGTGAATGACCTGGCTGCGCGTTCACGTATTTCAAAGTTAAAACCGGATGAGACACAAAATGGTACTTTCACTTTAACCAATGTTGGTTCTTTTGGTAATATCATGGGGACGCCGATTATTAATCAGCCACAGGTAGCTATTCTTGCTGTTGGGGAGATTAAAAAGAAACCGGCTGTATTGGAGACTGAATTTGGCGATGTAATTGCTATCAGACACATGATGTACCTTTCTTTATCTTATGACCACAGGGTGGTTGATGGTGCGCTTGGTGGGTCTTTTGTTCGTAGGGTAGCAGATTACCTGGAGAACTGGGATGTAAACAGAGAAATATAAAATAGAAAAGGCCTCGTAAGAGGCCTTTTTCATATCAAAACAAAATAAGTTTAACCTAATAATACGCCTTCTTCAGCAAGTTTTTGGATTTGCTGATCAGTATGTGCGTATTTGCCTGTGTTGGCAATAAACACGTCACTTTGCTCTAGTAAACTCCAGTTTGCGATAAGGTTCTTCAAGTTTACGTTTCCAATTACATATTTGTAATCAGCACGTGAGAATCTCTCTACGATATTTTCAATTTGTAGTTTCTCTACAGTTTGTTCATCATTATAACGTAGGTAAACCTCAATAATTACATCATCAGTATGCTCCAGACCATTGTGTTGGTTGTACTTTCTGTATTCATAACCGTAATCGTAACGCAATGCTGCAATATCCGACAATACTGCGGCTCCCGTAGGGTGGCCACCGGCTCCTTTTCCAAAGAAGAACTGCTTATCAGCAAATGCAGCCTGTACAGTTACACCATTGTATTCGTTTTCAACATTGAAAAGGAAATCATCTGACTTTACAAACTTTGGCAATACATAAGTAGCCACTTGTTTGGTATTAATTTTACGAGCTGTAGGAACCAACTTTATTTTAAAGTTCTTCTCTCTCGCATATCTGATGTCGTTTTCTGAAAGGTGTTGTATACCAACATTCAGAATACGATCAGGGTTGATAAACAAGCCATAAGCATGTGCCGTTGCAATAGCCAGTTTAAACTTAGGATCATAACCTCCAACATCCAGAATAGGGTTGGTCTCTGCAAAACCAAGGTCTTGTGCTTGTTTCAATGCAACATTGTAATCCATGTTTTCATTGAATATTTTTGATAGAATATAGTTAGAAGAGCCATTGAAGATACCACTGATGCCATGAAGTAATTCGTTATCATAATACTCTTCAAGATTACGGATGATAGGAATACTACCACATACTGCACCTTCATATAGTAATGATGCACCATGTTTGCTCTGTAATTCAACCAGTTCAGCAAGATGTGTAGCTATCATCTTTTTATTAGCAGAGACTACATTTTTACCGCTGATTAATGCTCTTTTGACAATATTATAAGCAGCATCTGCATCATCTATTAATTCTACTATGGTATTGATCTCGCTATTATTTAGCAGTTCGTCATGGTCTGTAGTAAAAAGATGCGCATCTAACGTACGCTTTTTTTCAGGATTTTTAATGGCGATCTTAATGATCTCAAGATTTAAGTCCTGACTACGAATGATATCGAGTAATCCTTGTCCAACTACCCCAAAACCAAATAAACCAATTTTAAGTTTCTTGCTCATCTAATTATTATGCTGTTTTTTTATGTAATTTAATTATCTTCTTGTTGACACTCTCTTTAAGGAAAGTACCAATTACGTTTGTCAGGGTGTCGGTTTCAATCAGGAAACCATCATGACCATATGCAGATTTTAGTTTGTAAAATTCTGCGTCTGCAATATGATTTGACAAAAACTCCTGCTCTGATAATGGGAACAAGACATCATTCTCAATACCAATAACTAATGTATTTGCTTTTACATTTGCCAATGCTTCAGTAACACTTTGTCGGCCACGCCCAACATTATGACTGTCCATCGCTTTACTTAAATACCAGTAACTATAAGCATTAAAGCGTTTGCAAAGTTTTTCTCCCTGGTAGTTTTGATAAGATGATGCCCTGAAGTTGTCAGTTTTATCATCTACACTTTCCAGTTGAGTTGCACCGTATGCATCATAAGTTCTGTAGGATAACAAAGCAATACTTCTGGCTACTTTTAATCCTTTTAATCCGCCATTAGGTTGCTGAGCATAAAAGCTGCGATCAGCTGAAATTGCCAAGCGCTGACTTTCATTAAAAGCGATACCCCAGGGCGAATGGACTGCATTTGTAGCCATAAGAATCAGGTTTTCGATCATACTATGATCCGAAATAGCCCATTCTAAAGCTTGTTGACCTCCTAAAGACCCGCCAATAAGCACTTTAATTTGCTGTACATCCAGGTGCGCTGCAAGCACGCGATGTGCAGCAACCAGATCTCGGATGGTAAACTCAGGAAAAGAAAGGTAATAGCTTAATCCTGTTGCCGGATTCGCACTTAATGGACTGGTACTTCCATAATGGGAACCCAATACATTAGCACAAATGATAAAGTGATCATCAGGGTTAAATAAAGCATTGTTACCAAATAGCCCTTTCCACCAATCTAATACATCAGAATTGGCAGTAAGCGCATGACAGACCCAAATTACATTATCCTTCTTGGCATTTAACTTACCATACGTTTGATAGGCAATTTCAAGATCATGGATCTTCTTGCCATTTTCAAGCGTAAAGGTTTTGGTGTAATTATATATGGATACGGTGCTCATTAATACGTGGTAAAAATTACTTAGTTATTTATTTTTTTATAGCCGCAAATGCTTGTTCAAAATCAGCTTTGATATCGTCAATATGTTCAATACCAACAGATACTCTTAACTGATTAGGCGTTACACCTGCATTAAGTTGTGCTTCGTCTGATAATTGCTGGTGAGTAGTTGCAGAAGGCTGTATGATTAACGTTTTTGCATCACCAACATTTGCGAGGTGACTTACCAATTTAAGACTATCTACCAATGCTGTAGCTTGTTCTTTAGCGCCATGTAATTCGAACGACAATACAGCGCCGAATCCATTTTGAAGATATTTTTTAGCATTTGCATGATAAGGACTGCTTTCCAGACCTGGGTAGCTTACGCTTTTTACTGCTTCATGCCCCTCAAGCCATTTTGCTAAAGCTAGAGTATTGTCTACATGACGTTGCATACGTAATGACAATGTTTCTAAGCCTTGAAGCAATTGGAAAGAGTTGAAAGGCGATATAGCCGGACCGAAATCTCTTAGACCTTCTACGCGTGCACGGATGGCAAACTGTATGTTTCCAAAAGGACCAGCAGAACCAAACACATCATTAAATACTAAGCCATGGTAACCTTCAGAAGGCTCACTGAATTGTGGGAATTTACCATTGCCCCAGTTGTAGTTACCACCATCAACGATTACACCACCGATGCTTGTACCATGTCCGCCGATCCATTTCGTAGCAGATTGAACTACAACATGAGCGCCATGCTCTAAAGGTTTAAACAAATATCCGGCAGCACCGAAAGTATTGTCTACAATTAAAGGTAAGTCATGTTTGTTTGCAATAGCAGATAATCTTTCGAAATCGATGATGCTGTAAGCGGGGTTACCAATGGTTTCCAGGAAAATTGCTTTTGTCTTTTCGTCAATTTTAGCTTCAAAATCTTCAGGATCATCACCGTTGGCAAATTTAACTTCAATACCAAGACGTTTAAAGGCAACTTTAAATTGATTGTAAGTACCGCCATATAAGTGAGAAGAAGAAATGAAGTTATCACCTGCTTCTAGTATATTATTTAAAGCAACAAATTGTGCAGCCATTCCAGATGAAACTGCTACAGCAGCAACACCACCCTCAAGGGCAGCAACACGTTTTTCAAAAACATCCGTAGTAGGGTTCATGATACGTGTGTATATATTTCCGAATTCTTTAAGTGCAAAAAGGTTTGCACCATGTTCAGAATTTTTAAAACCGTAAGAAGAAGTTTGATAAATAGGAACTGCTCTTGATCCAGTTGTTGGATCTATTTCCTGACCTGCATGTACTTGTAGTGTTTCGAATTTGTGAGTAGTCGACATATTAATTTGTTTTTTTATATATGGTTTGATTGATTGTGTCAATTAGGATATACTTCAGTTAATAAAGGAATGTATAGTGTATTGCGTACCCATATAGGGCCTTCCGATGGATTAAAGAAATGCAAAAGGAAGATTTAAAGATTATTGCATGCAACTGCACATACACATGGTATGGGGCGGGCAACAATAATGATTAGGATTAGAAATAATAGTTTTCATACGTTTAAATTTATCTCTCCAAACAAGCACCATGCTGATTGGTCAGGAATTGGCACCTTCTCCATTTTGGGAGGGTTGCCAGTGGGTCAAAGAGCCTGTCTCTCGCCACTTCTTTATAAATCAAACCTTGATATTTCGAGGTTGACTTGATTAGCTTTCGCTAAAGAATTAATTCAAATATAGGACTAAATACAAAATAACCAAAATTTAATTCTGATTATTTTGTAATTGATTGATATTTAAGGATATATACTAGGGTTGTTTAGCTGTTGGTTATGGTAAGTGCCTGCTCTATATCAGCGATTATATCGTCGATATGCTCTAATCCGACCGATATCCGAATTAAATTCGGTGGGGTAGTCGTTGTAGGTCCTTCAATAGATGCCCGATGTTCGATTAAGCTTTCTACGCCTCCTAAACTTGTGGCCTGAGCAAATAATTTTACCTGGTTAACGATTCTTCGTGCTTCATCACTTCCACCTTTTACAAGGATAGATAACATACCGCCGAAACCTTTCATTTGTTTTTTTGCAGCCTCATGTCCGGGGTGATTGGTTAATCCTGGGTAATATACTGCTTCAATGGCCGGGTGTTTTTGTAAGTAAAGAGCCAGTGCCATACCATTTTCGCAATGTCCACGCATCCGATAAGCCAGTGTTTTAATGCTGCGTACTAATAGGTAGCAATCGAACGGAGAGGGTACAGCCCCACCAACTTCCTGAATATTTCTAATTTTGTTCCAAAGCTCATTCTTTTCTGCAGTTACCAGTATACCCCCAAGTACATCGCTATGTCCGCCTATATATTTTGTAGATGAGTGCATGACAATATCTGCTCCTAGTTTTATTGGGTTTTGTAATGATGGAGAAGCAAATGTACTATCGCAAGCCAGAACCAATCCATGTGTTTTGCTAATTTTTGCAAGAGCAGAGATATCTGTTATTTTTAATAAAGGATTTGATGGGGTTTCTGCCCAGATCATGACAGTGTTTTCCTTAATATTTCGTTCGATCTCTTCAAGATCAGTAAGGTCTATGAAGTCAATATTTAGCGTGTCGGCAAAAATAGTTTGTAATTGTTTTTTAAATCCCCAATACATATCGTCTGGTGCAATGATATGACTTCCTGGTTTTAGTGCCTGGAAAACGGTCATACCTGCTGTATTTCCTGATGAAAGTGCACAGGCTTCTACTCCAAATTCTAATTCAGCAATGATTTTCTCCAGAGCCGATCGGTTTGGATTGCTAAGTCTGCTATACATGTGTCCACCAG
>JBEBUV010000058.1:0-25037 GCA_040393085.1 Pedobacter hiemivivus
TTCCTGAAGTATCTTCAGTACCGTTAGAGTTAGGACTACTTAATGAGTTGGTAAGATCTAGAAACTCTTCTCTTGCCATTCTCAATTTTTCCTGAAGCAATTCTTTAAATTCTTTTAATTCAACGTCAGAATACCTTGTTTTTTCTCTTTCCATAATAAAATTATTGTTGTGCAATCAGAATTTGTAGTTCAATATCATCGATTACAATTGTGTTTGCGTTATTTAATGTTCCGGTTAAGTTAATGTTATCTGCCAGAATTTCCGAGCAAATGTATGTTTTATTTTGTGCTACTGCTTCGGTTATGAGGTTATGGTTTTGTAAACTAACCGTAATCCTGTCGGTCACCTCATAATTCAACTCTTTTCTTAAGTTCTGAATTCTATTAATCAGCTCACGTGATAAACCTTCTTGTTTAAGCGTTTCCGTAATCGACACATCAAGGGCAACAGTTAAACTTCCCATGTTAGTCACCTGCCATCCTGGAATATCTTCCGCAATGATTTCCACATCATTAAGCTCAATTACATAATCCGTGCCGTTTACCGCGAAGTTGCCAGTACTTTCAAAGGTTGTAAGCTCTTCCTGAGTCATGTTATTAACAGCTTCAGCTACAAGCTTCATGTCTTTACCCACCTTAGGTCCTAAAGTTTTGAAATTAGGCTTAATCTTTTTCTTAATAAAACCCGCAGTATCAGTAATATACTCAATTGCTTTGACATTGGTTTCTGATAAGATCAACTCCTTAACCAGTTCAACTCTCTCTGCAAATTTATTGTCCAATACCGGGATTAAAATTTTGGCTAGAGGCTGACGAACATTGATACCTGTCTTTTTTCGAAGAGACAATACCATTGATGAAATGTCCTGTGCAAGGTGCATTCTTTCATTCAGCTCAGTATCTATCAAACTACTATCGATTGCCGAGTCCCAAAGGGTAAGATGGATAGATTCGAACTTATTAGAATTATCAGTGTCAGTTAAGTTCTTAAACAACCAATCTGAGAAGAAGGGTGCAACTGGCGACATGATCTGTGCAACACTTGTTAAGCAAGTATATAAAGTTTCGTAAGCAGCTTTCTTATCTTCAGTCATCTCACCTTTCCAGAAACGGCGACGAGATAAACGGATATACCAATTACTCAGGTGCTCGTCCACAAAAGCTTGTATTGCTCTGGTAGCTTTAGTAGGCTCGTAAGCGTTATAGCTTTCATCAACTTCAGCAATTAAAGTTTGTAATAAAGAAAGAATCCAACGATCCAGCTCGCTACGTTCCTCAACAGGAGTCATATTAGCCGTATCAATTTTAAACTTATCAATATTCGCATATAATGCAAAGAAAGCATAGGTGTTGTAAAGTGTTCCAAAGAACTTACGGCGGATTTCAGCAATTCCCTCGCTGTCAAACTTTAGGTTATCCCAAGGGTTTGCATTTGAAATCATATACCAACGGGTTGCATCCGCGCCAAATTCTTCAATAGTAACAAAAGGATCAGCAGCATTGCCTAAACGTTTAGACATCTTTTGTCCATTTTTATCCAGTACCAGCCCGTTAGAAACTACGTTTTTATATGCTACCTTATCAAATACTAAAGTACTTATTGCATGTAAAGTATAGAACCATCCACGTGTCTGGTCAACACCCTCTGCAATAAAGTCTGCCGGGAAATCGCTGCCACTATCAATCTTATCTTTATTTTCAAAAGGGTAATGCCATTGTGCATAAGGCATAGCACCAGAATCAAACCATACGTCGATCAGGTCGCTTTCACGCTTCATGGGTTTACCAGATGGAGAGACAAGTATAATCTCATCAACCACGTTTTTATGCAGGTCTACCAGGTCGTAATTCTCTTCCGACATATTTCCAATTTCAAAGCCTTTAAAAGGATTTTCTTTCTGGAAACCTGCTGCGATTGACTGCTCAATAGCTTTATATAGTTCTTCTACAGAACCGATCAATACTTCTTCTTTTTTGTCTTCAGTTCTCCAGATCGGCAATGGAATACCCCAATATCTTGAACGGGATAGGTTCCAATCGTTAGCGTTTTTAAGCCAGTTTCCGAAACGTCCTTCACCAGTAGATTTTGGCTTCCAGTTAATGGTTTCGTTTAGATCGAACATCCTGTCTTTTACATCAGTTACCTTAATGAACCAAGAATCTAATGGATAATATAAAAGTGGCTCATCAGTTCTCCAGCTATGTGGATAACTGTGAACATACTTCTCTACTTTAAATGCTTTGTTCTCCTCTTTTAAGCGAATAGCTATTTCTACATCTACAGATTTCTCTGGAGCTTCACTTTCGTCGTAATATTCGTTTTTAACGTATTTACCGGCCAGATCACCAACATGAGCAGTGAACCTGCCCTGTAAATCTACCAAAGGAACAGGGATGCCATTATCGTCTAGCACCAACATTGGCGGTACTTCCGGAATAGCTTCTTTAGCTACTTTAGCATCATCAGCACCAAAAGTAGGCGCAGTATGGACAATACCAGTACCATCTTCTGTGGTTACAAAGTCCCCCGATATCACTCTGAATGCATTTTCAGGATTTTGATAAGGCAATACATAAGGCAATAATTGCTCGTATTTAATGCCGACTAAATCATTTCCTTTACATTCTGTTAGAATCTGATATGGTATCTTTTTATCACCTGCTTTGAAGTTGATAAAGTCTTCTTCTGAAGTGCTTTCGAAATATATTTTATTGAATTGCTTTCCAACCAGGTTTTTCGCCAGAATAACGTTTGTCGGCAGGAAAGTATATTGGTTAAAAGTCTTTACTAAAACATAATCTATTTTAGGACCAACTGTTAATGCCGTATTAGAAGGTAAAGTCCACGGGGTAGTTGTCCATGCCATCAGGTGGATGTCTCCAAATTCCTGTAAAAATGCAGGTAATGTTTCTGCAAGCGCTTTAAACTGGGCAACAATAGTGGTGTCGGTTACATCACGGTAAGCACCTGGCTGATTAACTTCATGTGAGCTTAATCCCGTTCCTGCTTTAGGCGAATAAGGTTGGATGGTATATCCTTTATAAATCAGTCCTTTATCGTAAATCTGTTTTAACAACCACCATACCGATTCCATGTATTTGGATTTATAGGTTACATACGGATCGTCCATATCTACCCAATAACCCATTTTCTCAGTTAGGTCGTTCCACACATCCGTGTAACGCATTACGGTTTTTTTGCAAGCTTCATTATAGGCTTCAATAGAAATCGTTTTACCAATATCTTCTTTGGTAATCCCTAATTCTTTTTCAGTTCCCAGCTCTACTGGTAAACCATGTGTATCCCAGCCGGCTTTACGCTTAACCTGGTACCCTTTAAGAGTTTTATATCTGCAAAAAATATCTTTAATAGCCCTTGCCATTACGTGGTGAATGCCAGGCATTCCATTTGCCGAGGGCGGTCCTTCATAAAAGGTAAAAGGGTTTGATTTAGGGCGGCTTGAAATGCTTTTTTCAAAGATGTTTTCCGCTTTCCAAAAATCAAGTACTTCTTTACCTATTTTAGCTAGTTCTAGTTGTTTAAATTCCCTATACATCAATCAAGTATCTCCAAAAATTAAGGTTGCAAAGTTAAGGTTTTAGAATGAAAGTTCTAATATGAACTTTTACACCAGGTAACTAATGCCGAAAAATGACTTGGAAAGCATAATTTATCCCCTGTTTTACGTTTATATTTGTGTAGGTACAAGTGTTAAACTATAATTCTATAAAGATGATTGAAACTAAAGGATATGCAGCACAGGACGAGAAAACACCATTAGCGCCCTGGACATTCAATAGACGTGAGGTTGGTCCACACGATGTGCAATTCGATATATTATTTTGTGGTGTTTGCCACTCTGATTTGCATCAGATTAAAAACGATTGGTTCCCAGGGATTTTCCCGATGGTACCTGGACATGAGATTGTCGGCCGAGTGGTAAAAGTAGGTGATCATGTCACTAAATTTAAGGTAGGGGATATCGCAGGTACTGGTTGTATGGTCGATTCTTGTCAGGTATGTGAAAACTGTAAGCAGGATCTGGAGCAATATTGTTTGGAAGGAAATACTCAAACATATAACGGAATGGAACGTGATGGTTCAATGCCTACTTATGGTGGATATTCAAACACCATAGTGGTTAGAGAAGAGTTTGTATTACATGTTTCAGATAAGTTGGATCTTGCAGCAGTGGCGCCTTTGTTATGCGCTGGTATTACCACTTATTCGCCGTTAAGACATTGGAAAGTTGGTAAAGGACATAAACTGGCAGTATTGGGCTTAGGTGGACTGGGGCACATGGCGGTTAAATTTGGTGTTGCCTTTGGTGCCGAAGTAACGGTTTTGAGTACTTCTCCTAATAAAGAAGCTGATGCAAAGAAATTGGGAGCACATAATTTTGTGGTAACTACTGATCCTGCACATTTGAAAGCAGCCAGAGGTTCATTTGATTTTATTCTCGATACTGTATCTGCAGAGCATGACTTCAACTTATATTTGGGTTTATTGAGGACAAATGGAACGATGATTTGTGTGGGAGTACCACCAAAGCCTGCGGAGGTAGCAGCATTCAGTTTACTTGGAGGACGTAAAAGCTTAGCCGGATCGGGTATCGGAGGTATTGCTGAAACTCAGGAAATGTTGGACTTTTGTGCAGCTAATCATATTGTTTCTGATATCGAAATGATTGATATAAAAGATATTCAAACAGCGTACGACAGGATGCTGAAAGGCGATGTGAGATATCGTTTTGTAATTGATATGGCAACATTAAAATAAGTAATGTTGATCAGTTAAAAGGCTCTTGGATTTTAAATTCAAGAGCCTTTTTGATTTCTAAATTATTCAGTTAATATATGTGGAGCATATTGGGAATCTTTAAGAATTGAGATGGATTTATATCGCGGAATGATATTTGGTGTCTGAATTTTATATATTTACAATTAGCAACCATTATTCATGAAAACAGACAATTCTATTCTGTATTATCCTTTGGGAGACAGTGCTGTTGTCATTGAACTTGGGCAAGTAATCTCAGAAAGTATACATCATCATATCAATTCAATAGGCAGCTTTTTGGAAGAGTATTCTTTTGATGGTTTTATAGAATATGTACCCGCATTTGCAACTGTAACAGTGTTTTATGATCCTTTACTTACCGACTATAAAACTGTTGAAACCTTATTAAAGGAAATGCTTCAGGAAGTGGAGGAGGAAGAGGATCGTGTTGCTGCTATAACTGTGGATATTCCTGTTTTATATGGGGGAAATCAAGGACCTGATTTGTCATTTGTAGCTAAGCATGCAGGTGTTTCCGAAGCTGAGGTTATAGATATTCATACTGCTAATAAATATTTAGTATACATGATTGGCTTTGCGCCAGGCTTCCCTTATCTGGGAGGGATGAATGAAAAGATAGCTTGTCCGCGAAAAGAGATTCCCGCTGCAAATATCATGGCTGGCTCTGTAGGAATTGCAGGCATGCAAACAGGTATTTACCCCATTGAAACTCCCGGCGGATGGCAGATTATCGGGCAAACACCTTTAAAATTATTTGATGCAAACAGGAATCCTCCTGCATTAATTAAAGCAGGTAATAAGTTGCGTTTTGTAGCCATCACTGAAGAAGAATTTGATGAAATGAAGGAGAAAGAAGATGGGGATTAATGTATTAAAAGGGGGGATGCTGACCACAGTACAGGATTTGGGGAGAAAGGGATACCGAAAGGATGGTATTATTGTAAGTGGTGCAATGGATACACTAGCACTTGAAATAGGTAATTTATTAGTTGGAAACGATGTTAATGAAGCTGGATTGGAATGTACTGTGCTGGGACCAAAGTTACAATTTAATACCACGCAATTGGTGGCTATAACAGGTGGAGATTTGAGTCCGACGGTGGATGGGCAGTCTGTAAATATGTGGCGGCCACTTGTTATAGCTAAAGGTGCAACTTTAAGCTTCGGAGCAGCAATAAAAGGTTGTCGAACTTATATCAGTTTCTTTGGCGGTCTCGATGTGCCGGAAATACTTGGAAGTTATGCTACCTATTTGAAAGCGGGATTAGGTGGTTTTAATGGGAGGGCACTAAAGGCTAATGATCAATTGTCTTTTAAAAAACTATACCAGGATACAGACCATAACTTTAAGTGGTCGGTTGACCTGCGGTTATATCCTGATTTAACAGATCCGGAAATTAGAATAATGAAAGGTCCTGAATTTGATCTGTTTAGTAAGGAAAGTATATCCAATTTATTTAGTGAGCAATACCTGATCAGCAAAGCAGCCGATAGGATGGGCTATCGCTTGGAAGGACCAGCATTAAATTTAAGTCAGCCTAAAGAGATGCTTTCTTCTGCTGTTACATTTGGAACGGTACAAGTTACGCCCGATGGGGGTGCGATCTTGTTAATGGCCGATCATCAAACTACCGGTGGTTACCCAAGAATAATACAAGTCATCACAGCCGACCTGACTAAACTGGCACAAATGCAAAGTGGACAATATATCCGATTTAAGCTTGTAACTTTAGAAGAAGCTCAAAAAGCTATAATCGATAGAGACAAGCAACTTAAACAATTGAAACAAACCTTAACATTAAAAACATCAGCTTATGAATAGGGACCAATATAAAGTAGACCTGAATTGTGACATGGGCGAAAGTTATGGTGCTTATCAGATTGGGAATGATGAAGCCATCTTTCCATACATCACCTCCGCTAATATTGCCTGTGGTTTTCATGCAGGCGATGCTACGGTTATGAAAAAGACTGTAAAGCTAGCTTTGAAATATAATGTGGCCATAGGAGCACATCCGGGCTTACCCGATTTGCAAGGCTTTGGCAGAAGGGAAATGGACATTAGTACTGCAGAAGCTTATGATATGGTTGTTTATCAGATTGGTGCATTGTTAGGCTTTGTACAGTCTGAAGGAGGAACACTCCGTCACGTAAAACCTCATGGGGCGCTTTACAATATGGCTGCTGTGGATGCAGGTCTGGCAGAAGCGATTGCTGAAGCAGTTTATAAAGTAAATCCATTTCTAGTCTTGTATGGCTTATCAGGCAGTGAGTTAACAAAGGCCGGCAGCAAAATCGGACTGCGCGTAGCGAATGAGGTCTTTGCAGACCGGACTTACCTAGATGATGGAAATCTTACTCCTAGGAAATGGCCAGAAGCATTGATCAGTACTGAAGAGCAGGCGGTTGGACAATCTTTGCGAATGGTTAGGGAAGGTTTAGTGAGTAGTATAAATGGCCTTGTTGTTTCCATTAAAGCCGATACAATATGTTTGCATGGCGATACTGAACATGCTGCTGCATTTGCTGCTAAAATTCATACTGCATTTAAGGAAAAAAATATTGCTCTGCAAGCACCATAATAATGACTAAGAAGATAAATTGGAGTGTTTTAACTGGAGCAGCATTCCTAATGGCTACCTCTGCTATTGGACCTGGATTTTTAACCCAAACAACAGTATTTACGCAAACATTAGGTGCTAGCTTTGGTTTTGTGATTCTCACCTCTATATTGATTGATATTGCGGTACAATTGAACATTTGGCGGGTTATTGCGGTGTCAGAAAAACGAGCCCAGGATATTGCCAACCTGTTGCTGCCAGGATTAGGGGGCTTCATCTCGCTCCTCATTGTTTTTGGCGGACTAGCTTTTAATATTGGGAATGTTGCCGGGGCAGGTCTGGGACTAAATGCTTTATTGGGTATTCCAGTATTTACGGGAGCAATGATTTCGGCTGCCATAGCGATTGTCATTTTTATGATTAAAGAAGCTGGTAAAGCGATGGACAGGTTTGCACAACTGATGGGAGCAATTATGATTTTGGTGATAATCTATATAGCCATAACCTCTGTACCACCAGTTGCCGAGGCAGCACTAAGAACATTTGTGCCAGTAGAAATAGATTTGATGACGATCGTAACGCTTGTAGGAGGAACTGTAGGTGGATACATCACTTTTTCTGGGGGACACCGTCTCTTGGATGCAGGAATAAAAGGAAAGGAATCCATAAAACAAGTTACGACCAGTGCTGTAATGGGGATCTCTGTCGCATCATTGGTTAGAATCTTTTTATTCCTGGCTTCTTTAGGAATCATCAGTAAAGGTCTAATGGTAGACGAGGGAAATCCAACCGGATCTATTTTTCAATTGGCTGCAGGTGATTTGGGTTTCCGTTTATTCGGCCTGGTTATGTTCTCGGCAGCAGTAACTTCAGTTATAGGCTCCGCTTATACCTCAGTTTCCTTTATAAAATCCTTTAGTCCGGTTATTGCGAGAAACGAGAACAAAATCATTATTGCTTTTATTCTCGTTTCTACAGTGATTTTTATGTTGTTAGGTAGACCTGTTGAATTACTGATTATGGCAGGTGTGGTAAATGGGTTTATTTTACCTATTACCTTGGCTACTATTCTGTTTGCTGCATATAAATATAGGGTAGTGCGCGATTATAAACATCCAATTATACTGACCATTCTTGGTGGTTTAGTTGTATTGGTGATGACATACATGAGTATAAATGTGTTATTTAATTCTTTTAATAATTAACTCTCTTTAATCAAGCCCCCCATATATGGATCTGTAGTTGATTCGTCGTCTATTTCAACATGTCCGGCATAATGTCTTGAATATATAACATCGTTTTTTACGATTACCGTAAAGTCGTACCAGTTTCTGTTGAATTTTAAGTTGAATTCTACACCTATTTTCTGGTTTGCAGGCAGGACAACTGTTTTTGGATAGACACTTGTATCATAGTTGTCCGTTACTTCAACTGTAAGTGTTCGGGTGCCTGTGTTTTCTAACATTACTTCAATGTTTCCTGTTAACTTTTTAGGTAAGTCACCACTTAATTCGTAATGGCATTCTACATTTAATAAAGGATCATTTTTACTGCCTTTAAAGTTTCTGAAAAAGCCATTTGGACCATTTACTTTTAGGTCATAACGCTCATTTGCGAAATTACTAAGTTTTATAGAATCATTTAATTTATCACCCGCAGCAACAGCATAGTTCCATGTTTTTCCAACTTTTGCTTTATATAAATCTGAAGTAGATAATAAAAATGGTGCACCTACAGGAACCACTTTTTGCCCGAATTGACCTTTACCCGATTCAAATGTTAATACTATATTTTCTTTCTTGGCATCTAGTTTACAGTTCGAATATAATTGGTAAGGTAACGCGCATGCTCGCCTTGTTCCTATCTCCTGTACTGGCATTACGGCAGGTGACGATGGAGAGAAAGACGGATAGGCATTGATATCTTCTATTTCTTTTGGTGTTAAGGGATTTGGTTTTACCTGTGCAGGTTTATTTTTAGCATTATTGATGTTAACGATTACATCGTTTCTTATTAATGCGGGCGGTGGTGGAAGTATTTCAGCGTCAGTTTCCTCAATTGGACGGAAAACGGAAGTTAAATCGCCACAGATTGCACGTCTCCAACTGCTAATATTATTACTCTTAATTGTTTTTCCAGTCTTCTTACTTAAGAAGTGCTCTAAAAACATGAGGCATGAGGTATGGTCAAATACCTGTGAATTTACAAATCCGCCCTTGCTCCATGGCGAAGCAACTAACATAGGTACTCTATAACCCAGTCCAATCGGACTATCCTTTTTAAATTCATAATCAACCGCCACATCAATTTTTGCAGAAACTTTACCTACATCCGTAGTATTAGGCTTAGGTACAACAAAAGGAGGGATATGGTCAAAGTAGCCATCATTTTCATCGTAAGTAAGGATGAAAATAGTCTTTTTCCAAACTTCGGGGTTTTTAGTCAGAATGTCTATCGCTTCAGAAACATACCATATGCCATATAAAGGCGAGCTGGTATGGTCAGAGAATTTCTCCGGAGCCACAAGCCAGGAAACTGTAGGTAGTTTGCCCTTGTCTACATCCGACCGGAATTGATAAAATATATCGTTTTTTGGGATCGACATAGTTTGCTTTTCACCGCTATCGTCAGTAAATGTAAAAGGACTGAGTTCCAGATAGTCTTTAGGAGAATTGATATTTGTTGCAAAAGCTTTATCTATCAGATTTTTTTCTCTTGACGAAAGCTTGTCGTATTTGGCTCTTACTTCCTCAGCACTTAATGGCGGATTTACAGTATCATCGCCATTTTTTCTAAAATAAGCAGAGAGCTTAACATTATAACGTTTTACATATTCAATGGCATTGTCGCCATAATTGCCCAACCAGTTGTCTACACCCTCACCTTTTAGTTTTGAAGTCCACAGTTCATTCTGATATATCTTCCAGTTAATGTTATTGTCTTCCAGGAGTTCAGGGAAAGTATTCCAATCAACAAATACATTGTCTCGTGATTCTGCTTGGGAATTATCTACAGCTGCAACTGATTGTCCGTTCTGTTCCGGCCTTATGGTTCCCGACCAAAAAAACAGCCTGTTTGGTGTGGTTCCTGTTAATGAAGAGCAGAAATGTTGGTCGCAAATGGTAAAAGCATCAGCCATTGCGTAATAAAAAGGGACATCCCCACGGTCATAATATCCTAAAGACATTGCACTTTTTACGGGTACCCAACTATCGTATCGGCCATGATTACGGGCAGCTAGCTGATCATTCCAGGAATGAGGAAGTCCGCCTTGCCAGGTAATCTTTGTTTTGTTAATATCTACATGAAAAGGAGCTAAAGTATTGCCCTGCTCATCTTTTTGTAGCCATACCTTATTTTTATCGGGCTGAATAAAAGCTCTGGGATCATTAAATCCACGAACTCCCTTAAGCTTCCCGAACATATGGTCAAAAGATCGGTTTTCCTGCATTAAGAATACAATATGCTCTGCATCCATGTAAGTACTTTCAGGGTCGGCACTAATGGCCATTGCCTTTTGTATAGACATAGGAATTACATTGGGCAGACCAGCTGCACCTGATAAAATTGCTGCTTTTTTTAGGAATTCTCTTCTTGAGCTCATTTGGTTTAGTTGATAGGTGTAAACCAAACTTAGATAATTTTTTCTAAATGTTCAAGGCTTTCCAGACTACATCATAAACTTGTGTCGCTGTTATATTCTCTTGATTGATAGTGCTATCAGTAATTATCACTGGCTGGAATTCCAGAGGTGTATTTATGCTCCCATGCGAACCTTTTACCAAGGTTGCATCTAATGGAATGACATCCATAATGTACCTGAATCCAGCTTTCTTTCTCAATAATTTGTAAGCTGCTCTTGGTTTAGAGGACATAAACATTTCGACCGGATCATAACCTGGTTTTTTATGGATATCTACACATCTGGCATAATCTGGTGCTAAGGCATCGTCTAACCAGAAATAATAGGTAAACCAGCTTTGTGGTTCGGCAACCAATACAAAATCTCCGGCACGCTCATGGTCCATACCATGCGCTTTCTTACCCTCTTCGTCTAAAATTAAAGCGATACCAGGTGTTTCTTTAAGAATGTTTTTTACCTTTTCTGTAACACTAGGATCATTGATGTAAATATGCGCAATCTGATGATCGGCTACTACAAAAGCTTTTGAAGCACCGGCATCCAATAATTCCAGACCTCGCTCTATTCGGATTTGTAAAAGTCCTGCATCTCTAAATACACGATTTAAATGAACAGGATTATTCACCGGAGTAATGCCATACTCCGATAGAATGATGATGTTGGCACTTCTGCTCTCATAATAGTCAATAATGTTTTTTAAAACACCATCTATTTGAGTCAGTTCATCACCAATTTGGTCAAAGTTGTGCCCAAATTTTTGCAGACAATAATCCAGGTGTGGAAGATAGATAAGAGTAAGTGTAGGATTATGAAGTGCATCAGTTAAGATTGAAGCATTAGCAATCCATCTAGACGATTCAATGTTCGCTCCTGGTCCCCAGAACTGAAATAAAGGGAACTGTCCTAATTTACCCTGTAAAAAATCTCTCAGTTCTGCTGGCTCAGTATAGCAATCTGGCATTTTTCTACCATCTGCCAGGTAATTCGGACGTGGTGTTGCAGAGTAATCAGCATTAGAGTACATATTGTACCACCAGAACATATTGGAGCAAGTAAAGTCAGGGTTTTCTCTTTTTGCACGATCCCAGATCTTTTCCGCCTGTACCAGTTTATTAGATTGCTTCCAGAATTTAATCTCTGCATCTGTTTCATCATACCAGCCATTGCCAACAATGCCATGATCCGTAGGCTGTTTACCTGTTAAATAGGTAGACTGTACAGCTGTTGTAACTGCCGGTAACATAGGAGCAATATTATTCAATTTCTTGTTTTTAATGTATTGCTCCAAAAATGGAGTATGTTTTCCGATTAGGTTTGAGGATAAGCCCACAACATCTATAACTACAGTTTTCTTCATCTTAAAGGTTTAGGATCTACGCGAGTGAATTTATAACCCAATTCAGTTCATTAATGATGGACTGGGCAATTGGTAATTTTATTTGTTCTGGTAAAACTTCCCAGGTATAAGTTTCTACTTCGAGGTGGTTGGTAAAAGGTTTGGCTTTCTGTAATTGAAGCACTTTAGTAATGTCTTTCTGTGTAGATCGTAGTAAACCAATTTCCTGAATTGAAATGGGCACATGGAAGTGTGAACGCCATTGCAGCACATCGTCATCATTGTTGTCCTCAAGCGCAGGTGGAAGATCGGTATATCGGATTAAGCCCCCGTCCTTTTTTAAAGCAACAACCTGATGTAAATATGTTGGCTCAATGAACATCGAAAAATTGGTTTTTATCAAAGCTTTATCTTCTGCTGTTCCACTTAAATTTGCTTTTAGCGCAGCACTGATTTGTATTTTTCCTACCCCAATCCCTTTCTGCTCTAGTTCAGCTAATACGACTTCGTGATTTTCGTAGCCAATAGCAAAATGGCAAACATCATAACAAAGACATATGTGTTTTTTTAACAACGTATCTGCTTCATCAAGGGAGCAGTTAAACTGTTCAGCAATCAATGGGACACCTATAACCAGTAAGTCGTTCTCAAACCAATCTATAAATTCCCTTCCTGTTTCCAGAATCCCATCTGGCTCTGGTTCAATATCAAGGTGAAACAATTGGTTGTTTTCCTTTGAGATTTCTATTAGTAATTTAGCAATCTCGATTATATTTAATGTTGAAGCTTGTTTTGCGGATTCAAATTCTTCTGATGTTTTAAACCAATGTCTGTAGCTGAGCGGAGAGGTGGAAATTCCACCATCCATACCTGCAGGTAATATTGATTTAAGGATATGAAACAGCCTGATTGTATAATCTTTTCGCTCTTTAGAAGTCCAATCAGGTGTATGTACATCTTCTTTAACAATGACATGATGAAAGTCGCCATAAGGAAAACCATTCATTGTAAAAACATAGGCTTCATTTTGATGTAGCCATTGTTTAAACTGCGACAGGTAATATGGATCGCACAACTGCATACTGGCTTCATTAGAAAGGCGTAAGCCTAATCCCATTGGCTGATCTGGAGATACATTTTCCTTAATAGTGGGGAAGTTTTGCTTTAAATTCTCGAAATCCTCAGTCCAGTTTTTCCCTGCATGAATGTTGGTGCAATAAGTCAGATGTCCTGTATTTACTTTCATATTAGTTACTGCCAGTGTTTAAGATCATATTGTTTTTTGCAAAATCGGAGACATATTTGCTTGCCTTTATTAAAACTTTGTGGTTCATTTCATGCACTTCTTTTCCAGTGCCAAGCGCAGTTAAAAGTGTAATGGTTAGCTTTCCTCCAAGGTGCTCCTGGAACTCTGCAAGGCCTTTTAAAATGGGTGACTGCTCATCTTTAATCTCAATAGTCGAGTCGGTTATTTCGAAGCCTAATTGTATCATTGTTTGTAGGATACGTTGCAGTTTATCTTCTGTAATCAGGCCTGTTAAAAAGGAATAAGTACTGTCTAGAGCAATCCCCATGGCTACGGCTTCACCATGTAAAACACTAAAATTGCTTAGCTGTTCTTGCTTATGAGCGCTCCAGTGGCCAAAGTCGAGCGGTCTGGCCGATCCTGTTTCAAAAGGATCATCACCGGCAATATGGTTTAAATGAAGTTTCGCACAATGCTTAATCAGGTAGTTCATACTTTCCTGATCTCTGTTTTTTAAGGCTTCAGCATGTTCGTCTATCCAGTTAAAAAACAATGAATCTTTAATCAATGCAACTTTTATAGCCTCCGAAATTCCAGAACGGTAATTTCTATCACTCAAAGTAAGTAAGAACTGATCGTCATTAAATACTGCCGTAGGAGGTGCAAAGGTACCCAGAAAGTTTTTCTTGCCTTTATAGTTTATCCCATTTTTAACACCTATGCCAGAGTCATTTTGTGAAAGTACAGTAGTAGGGATGCGGATGTGTTTAATTCCACGATGCGAAACCGCAGCAGCATATCCTACCAGATCAAGTACTGCACCGCCGCCAATGGCAGCAATATAGGAGTGTCTGTCTATACCATACTCATCCACCGCCTCTACAATACGATCAAAGAGAGAAGTGTCATTTTTAGCAGCTTCACCTCCTGGAACGATTAAAAAATCGGGGATCAACGTTACCTCCTGCAATAGCTCAAAATAGGCGGTAATATCGTAGGTTAGGTTTGGGTGTGCTAAAGCTACACCCTGGTCTATTACAAAGTATATTTTTTGTCCTCCCTCTGCTGATCTTCCTTTAAAGAAATCTGCAATGGTAGTATTGTCAATACTAAAGAGTGCGCTGGTAAAGTATATTTTATAGTCGAATTTTACAGTAAAGGACTGTTGTAAATAACTCATGATTTAAAAAACTAGGTAACAGCAAAAGCTTTGCTTAACAAAAGAGAAACAGGTAATAATAACACAATGAATATGGCAATAGGGAGTACACCAAAGGCCGAAGCCCATGCAGCATTCATCAATATCAACGCCATAACCCCTGATTTTACGGCTTTACCAATTCTAGGTCCTACGGGATCTTGCATGGCTATAAAAAGCGGTGTAAAAATCATCATATTAAAAGGTACAATAAAGGCCATGGTAATGGCTACATTTTTATTGATGGCAGCGAAATAAAGAATACAAGCCGTTACAAGGGCATAAAGTACTGCCGCAAAAATAAGTGTCTTTTTACTGCCACCATGTACTTCGCCACGACTAATCATTGTTATTGCACCAATATAAATGATGGGTATGATAGCCAAAAACCACCATTGTTGTATTGCCCCCGGGATGATGCTGATTCCAAGTAGTAAATTCAAGCCACGACAAAGACCCATGGTTATAGGGCCGAAAATAGTACTGTGCTTTAAGAATTTATTATAGATCAGGCAGCATACCATAATGGCAGCAGCCAGATACTGAGAGTTGGAATTATAAAGCCCGGCCGAGAAAATACCGATAAAGAAAAACACCCCTCCAAATATTGTTGCTGCTTTTTTTGAAACCAGCCCACTTGGTATTGGACGTTCTGGACGCTCTTTTGCATCCAGCTCAGCATCGAATACATCGTTTAGAATAATACCCCCGCTATACAGACCAATGGTCGAGATACATAAAAGTATGACTGGAAGTATTTGAATTTGTTCTCCCCATTCTAGACTTCCAGGGGTTGATTGTATAAAGTAACCTGCTACAGCCATCCCTGCCAATACATCTGCTACTGCTGTAACCACATTTGCAGGGCGCATTAACCGCAGGTATCCTAATAATTTGTTCATGTTATAATTATGAAATGATGATCGAATTCTTATCTATTCGAGGTTGCTGGCCACCTCTCAATACCGAGTTGCTTGCAAACTTCTGTGTTTGGTCAATGTTTTTAACACTGATGAAGTCCTGTTCATCAATCTGTCCACTTTGTGCAAAAGCCGCAACCGCGTTGCGGTAGGTAACCAGTTCAATATCTGCTAAATTAATCCCGGATCTTTTCATCAAAGCCGCAGTTTTAGGGACAGCTAAAGGATCGCTAATACCCCAATCGGCCGCAGAATTAATCATAATTCTTTCCGAACCGTATTGTTTAACAATGTCAACCATCCGCTCATTACCCATTTTTGTAAAAGGATAAATTGTAAAGGCAGCCCAGAACCCTCTGTCTAGCACTTCCTTTACGGTTTCCTCATTGTTATGATCTACAATGACCATGTGTGGTGATAGACCTTGTTCAACAGCAATGTCCATGCTGCGTTGTGTTCCTTTTTTCTTATCACGATGCGGCGTATGAATCTGAACAGGTAAACCAGCTTCTTTGGCCAGATCTAGTTGCAGTCTGTAATATTTCTCTTCTAATGGTGTTTGGTCATCAAATCCTATTTCACCAATACCTACTACACCTTCTTTGAAAATATATTGAGGCAGTATTTCCATCACTTGTTCAGCCAGAGCTTCATTATTTGCTTCACGAGAATTTAATCCGATCGTACAATAATGTTTAATCCCGAATTGCGACGATCGGAACCTTTCCCAACCAATCAAACTGCTATAATAATCGGTAAAGCTATGTATGCCTGTACGGGGTTGTCCAAGCCAAAAAGCTGGTTCTATTAAAGCAACAATACCTGCATCGGCCATGGCCTGATAATCATCCGTAGTACGTGATACCATGTGTATATGAGGATCGAAAAATCTCATTCCGCTGATATCGTTCAAGTCAAGGGACGTAGTTACCTTTTCCCCCTTATTCCTCTCTTCAAAATTTTCATTACAGCACATAATTCATTTTCTATTTATGGGTTCATTTGTTGTGTCAATTGATAAATCTCGGGTGCTACTGTTCTGTTGGCAGCCAGTCGCTCCTGTATATAATCCTGTAGTGTAGCTGTTAACGCATGGTTAATACGTTCTTTTAAGCCTACAATCTGTATTACCTCCTTTTCTGTGAAAAAGGCTTTCAATACCAACTGGTTCCAGGATGGTTCAGATAAAAATTGAGAAGGATATGGATTATGATACATAATTGCTTCCAATACGGTTCCTATATTGCTTCTTATCCCTTCTTCACATCTGCCAATCCATACTTCAGGATAATGGTAAAGGGGCAGAGCAGTATAAAGCGCAATTTGCTCATTCATTTCTGCAGTAGCAAATAGGCTATTTATTTTCTTTAAGTAAGTTTCTTTATGGTCTGATGATATTTGCATAAGCAACCATACTCTAGATAATTTATCTAATGTCCAGTTCTGAATTGTAAAACCGGGCAATAGACTTTGAATCTGTTGATCTTCTACAGCCGTGGTTTCAAATCTGTGCTTTGTGGCAAATCGGGGAAGATGTGCAAAGCTTAGGTGTAGTTGTATAGATTTCTCCTCCTGAATAATCAAGGTGGTTTTATTCAGTAACCACTCCATTGCTTCTGGACTAAGATTTCTTTTCAAAATCACTAAAAAAACGTCACTTAGTTTCTTTAAACCATTAGTATCTATTAAAAGCATCATGGATTAATTAATCGCTGTAAAATAGTTTATTGCGAGTGCGCCACTGATGATTAGAAGACCGAAAAATTCCCGGGTTTTTTCTATATAAGGTTTTGTGGCTTGCATGCTTTCTACCAAACTAGGACGCTTATATCTAACCAGCCAATCACGTACCCCATCTTTAGCAAAAAAGAGATATATGGCATACATTAAATAGAAACAAATAGCAATAAGGTATACAATAGGATAGAAATAACTAAAAACAGCTAATCCACAGCAAATAGAAGCAACCATATAGATGGGGACCCAAAGCCATGAATCACTGTCATTTAAATTTACATAAGCGAATAAAATAAAGGCAATGCAAAATATGGAGTTTAAAATACTCAGTAGCATAACAATCAAGTTTATATTTGTGTGTTTATTAACTTAATACAAATAAACAGATTATTAAGCCGATTTAGAAAGATCATCGCTTAATTTAGTTTTTTTATTGTTTACAATTATTAATTGCAGGTGGAGAACGAAATCAGTGGTCTAACACATCATTATACTTTAGAAAACTTTAATATTTCAGGATTAACAATTTCCGATATATTAAAACATAATAAAGTGAATACAGATACGGGCGTTAGAGGCTTCTATGAACTTTCTCCGCTAGAGATTACAGTGGATTCTGCTGTTTTTAGGGATACTTCTGATTCCATGAACAATCAGACAGTTACCATTATACAGACGTCAGACCGGGTTATGCTTTCATGTACCTGCTTGTCGACCGTTAATGGTTTATGTGAATACCAGGCCAGGATACTATATAATATAATGGATCGTACTTCGCTTCGAGTATTTTTTGATGAGCCTTTACGGTATATCAAGTTAAGAGAGTTTGCGAAAGATTACGGACTGGAGAATGAAAGAGATCAGGATGCGCATTTTCAAATAGATTATGTTAAAGATGGTTTTAACATAATCCCTAAGGTGAAGACCCTGTTTCCAATTAATAAGCAAACGAAAACAGAGCTTGGACAAGCTTTATTACCAGCCAAAGAATGGCCAATGGCAATGTCTGGACGCTTGGCTAAAAGAGACGTTAAAACCATTATAGTTTTTAGTCAGCATCGTTTCTACAGTCACCTCAATGTTTCTTTATATGAAGGGCAGGCAGGTAAAGACGGGAAGATTAAAAATCCTTTGAAATTTATTGACCCCTCAGAGTTGATCTGGACTTCGGAGAGTAGTGATGAATTGAAATTCTTAAATGGTGTGTTAAAGTTTCAGAACAATTATAATGATGAAGCATCAGCTTCTGATCTGGAAGGATTGAAAGCACTGGCCAAAAATCCGCTTGGCTTAAGTGTGTATTTACATGATGCAAAGATTTCGACCAATATATCTGCAAGTTCTATTAAATGGGTGAACTTTAGTGTGCTAGATGTGGACCTGGTATTGTCTGTAGCTGAAAAGGGTGATTTTTATGAGGTTTCAGGGAAGTTGATGATAGAGGGACAATCCTTATTCATTGAAGATCTTGTTATCAAGTACCATTATTTTATTCATTTAGACAATAAGCTTTACTTGATTGATAATCCTGACTTTCTGCGGGTAATTGATTTCTTTAAAAAGCACTACGACAGGATGTTGATTCATAAAACCAAGTTTGACGATTTTTATGAAACTATATTATCCAGGCTAGAGGAGAAAGTAAAGATCAATTACTCTTATTTAAAACCAGCAACTAAAACGCAGATTGAAGAAAAGGGATTTGATCTGGAGAATGAGCAGATTATATATTTATCTGAGTCTGAAGATTTTGTGCTGATTACGCCTGTAATGCGTTACAGTAATACTGAAATCCCTATCCTATCAAAAAAACAAATCATTGCCAAAGATAAATATGGGAACTCATTTACACTAAGGCGGGATGAGGAAGAAGAACTACAATTTATAGCTAATATTGTTAAGCAACATCTGTTTTTTGAAGAGCAGGTTAATGATGGGATAAGGGCAGATTGCTTTTATATGCACCGTAAACATTTCCTTGATATTGAGTGGTTTTTAGATGCTTTTGAAGCATGGCGTAGTAAGGGCATTACCATTATGGGCTTTAATAAACTCAATAACAATAACCTGAGTCAGTATAAGGTTGAGATTTCTATTAAGGTAATCAGTGGTATTGACTGGTTTGAAACAATACCTAAGGTAGAAGCTAATGGCGAAGCTATTTCATTAAAACACCTGCATAAATCTATTCGTAATAAGAATAAGTTTATTAAGCTGGACG
This sequence comes from Pedobacter hiemivivus, assembly GCA_040393085.1. Classification (GTDB taxonomy): domain Bacteria; phylum Bacteroidota; class Bacteroidia; order Sphingobacteriales; family Sphingobacteriaceae; genus Pedobacter; species Pedobacter hiemivivus_A. Next base: position 19,664 of record JBEBUV010000058.1, read on the forward strand.
ATGGTACAATGGGTATTTTACCGGATGTGTGGGTAGAGAAGTTTACCAGTTACTTTAATGCTGGCGAAGTGGTTGATGAAAGTATCCATACCCATAAAATTAACTACAATATGATTGCTGAGCTATATGATGAGCAGCTTTTTGATGAATCAGTAAAAGATCAGCTGGCGATGTATCGGAAAAAACTTTCGGGACCAGATCAGATTACTCCCGTAAAAATACCAGACTCTTTAAATGCAGAACTTCGTACCTATCAGTACGATGGGGTGAACTGGCTTAACTTTCTAGATGATTTTAATTTTGGAGCTTGCCTGGCGGATGATATGGGCTTGGGTAAAACCATACAAGTGATTGCTTTTATACTCACACAAAGAGAAAAATCCGCTCATAATACCAATCTAGTGGTCGTGCCGGCATCTTTAATTTTTAACTGGCAAGCAGAAGTAGCCAAGTTTGCACCTTCTATTAAAATTCGTACGGTATATGGGGCCGACAGGTTAAAAGATATTCATGAGTTTGATCAGTACGAGATTGTACTTACTTCCTATGGTACTTTGTTGGCCGATATCCGCTTTTTAAAGGCGTACCGTTTTAATTATGTCTTTTTGGATGAATCGCAGAATATAAAAAACCCCGATTCACAACGTTATAAAGCAGTAAGGCTTTTACAATCACGTAATAAGGTTGTCTTAACGGGTACACCTATAGAAAACAATACATTCGATTTATACGGGCAACTTTCATTTGCTTGTCCGGGGCTATTGGGTACCAAGCAGCAGTTTAAGGAGTTGTATTCTGTGCCTATTGATCAGTTTAAAGACAGTAAGCGTGCTAAGGAATTGCAGCAAAGGATTAGTCCTTTTATCTTGCGTAGAACCAAAGAGCAGGTAGCAAAGGAATTACCGGATAAAACGGAGATGGTGATTTATTGTGAGATGGGTAAAGAGCAGCGGGAGGTTTATGAGGCTGCGGTACAGGATGTGAAAGACTATATTGAAGGTGTTTCTGAAGATGAATTAAAAAAGAGTAGCATGCACATTTTGCAGGGGATTACGAGATTGCGACAAATCTGTAATTCTGCTGAACTGTTGAAAGATGATAAGTTTTATGGTAATGCTTCTTCAAAAATGGATACGCTACTGGAACAGATAGAGAATAAGGCTTCAAATCATAAGATTCTGGTTTTCTCGCAATTTGTAGGTATGCTGGATCTGATTAGGAAAGAACTCTATAAAAAGGAAATAGCGCATGAATACTTAACGGGACAGACCAGAAACAGGGAAGCTGTAGTTAGTTCTTTTCAGGATAACCCAGAAGTGCGTGTATTCCTAATTAGTTTAAAAGCTGGGGGTGTCGGGTTAAATTTAACACGTGCCGATTATGTTTACATTGTAGATCCATGGTGGAATCCTGCGGTAGAAAATCAGGCTATTGACCGTACATATCGTATAGGGCAGGAGAAAAATGTAGTAGCTGTCAGGTTAATTTGTCCGGATACGATTGAAGAGAAGATCCTGAAATTACAGGATACAAAAAAAGATCTTGCAGGTGATCTGATTAAAACAGAGACCTCTATTTATAAATCGCTTTCTAAAAAGGATTTGCTAGAACTTTTTTAATATGAAACTACATATGTTATTATTAATATAATCTATTTTAAAAAGCCACCATCTCTTCATCGCTGGAATCTTTTGCCCGATTCGCTAAAAGGGCAAAATTTTCCTATGCACTTCAGAGACCGTAACTTTTATAAGCAGGGTGCATTAGTAAGAACTTGAATTAATTATGTAAATTAAAACCGTAAATGTTACTCTTAAAGTTAAAATATATGAAGAAGTATCTTGGCCTGGCTTTAATTGCAGCCTTATCTTTAAACGCTACAGCGCAACATCGTATTGAAAAGATCTGGGAAACAGATAGTGTAATCAATATGCCAGAATCGGTATTACCTGATATTAAAAATAAAGTACTTTATAGCTCTGTTATGGGAAATAGCCCGACAGATAAAGATAGTATTGGGGGGATAGCTAAAATTGGTCTGGACGGGAAAGTTATTGATCTGGACTGGATTACAGGTTTAAATTCGCCAAAGGGATTGGCAAGACGGGGTAATATAATGTATGCTTCTGATTTAACAGATGTGGTTTTTATTGATATTGCTAAAGCAAAAGTGATCAGGAAGATTCCTATTGAGGGAGCAATATTTTTGAATGATATTACTGTGAGTGACAAAGGAATTGTATATGTTTCTGATTCAAGAACAAAGCGTATTCATAAAATTGAGAAAAATGAGCCGTCTGTATATATGGAGGGTATAGATGGGGTAAATGGCTTAAAAGCTATTGGCAGTGACTTATATATCGCTGGAGGTAAAACCATCATGAAAGCAGATGCCAAAAAGAATGTGTCCAATATTGCTGAACTGCCTCAGGGTGGGGATGGTTTGGAGCCTATTGGTAATGGAGACTTCCTGGTAACATGTTGGAGCGGTTATGTTTATTATGTTTATGCTAATGGTAAATACGACCTGTTATTGGATACTACGAAAGAAAAGTTTAATACTGCTGATTTGGGATACGATCCTGTTAACAAGATTTTATATATCCCTACTTTCTATAAAAAGACGGTAATGGCATATCAATTGAAATGAAATGAAAGTGGACCTCAATGAAATGAAAGACATTTAATCTTTTTTAACATAAATTTTATATTAAACGAACGGAATCGTAACTTGAAAACTTGAAATTAGAAACTTAATTAAACATTAAGTAACACACACACACAAGTTATTCATTATGGAATCCAGAAGAGAGTTTATCAGGAAATCATTATTGCTGTCAGGGGCAGCAGGGTTGTCGACTATGTTGCCTGCTTCAATACAGCGCGCTTTGGCAATTGATCCAAAATTAGGCAGTACTTTTTTAGATGCCGAGCATATTGTTATCTTAATGCAAGAGAACAGGTCTTTTGACCATTGCTTTGGTACTTTGCAAGGTGTAAGGGGCTTTAATGATCCCCGAGCTATAACTTTGCCCGATCAAAAACCTGTATGGATGCAAACTGATGCCCTTGGCGATACTTACGCTCCGTTCCGATTAAACATAAAAGATTCTAAAGTAACCTGGATTGGGTCATTACCTCATTCGAGGGCAAGTCAGGTGGATGCCAACAATGAGGGGAAATATGATAAATGGCTGACCACTAAAAAATCTGGTAATAAAAAATATAAACAAATGCCACTTACTTTGGGGCATTATAATCGTGAAGATCTGCCATTTAATTATGCTATGGCAGATGCTTTTACTGTATGCGATCAGAATTTCTGTTCAGGTATGACCAGCACAACACCTAATCGCTCTTTCTTTTGGACAGGAAAGGTTAGTTATGATCTGGATGGCTTACAGAAAGTAAATATTAGAAATGAGGATTTTAGCTATGGAAAATTGCCATGGCAGACTTTCCCGGAAATATTGCAGGAAAATAACGTAGCATGGAAATTCTATCAGAATGATTTGAGCTGCGGTGGTGGTTATAAAGGTGAAGAAAGGGCATGGCTTGGTAATTTTGGTTGTAATTTGCTCGAGTTTTTTGCAGCTTATAATGTTAAGTTTTCTAAAAGATATGTGGAAAATTTGCAGAGATTGGTTGAAACTCTTCCTGATGAGATTAATAAGTTGCAGGAAGCAAGTCCATCTTCTGAGGCTGCGGCAACTAAAATTAAGACAGACCTAAGCCATAAAATGACAGCTTTGGATAACGCAACTGAGGAACTGAAAAAATGGAGTAAAGAGGCTTATAATAAACTCTCAGATGAGCAAAAGGAACTGTTTAAAAATGCTTTTGTAATTAACTCTGCTGATCCTGGTTATAGGGAGATCACAACGCTGAATTATAATGATGGTCAAACTAAAAGGGAAGTAACCGTTCCTAAAGGGGATGTTTTGCATCAGTTCCGTACTGATGTAAGTACCGGTAAACTGCCTGCTGTATCCTGGTTGGCAGGTCCGCAGAATTTTTCAGATCACCCTAGTGCACCATGGTATGGGGCATGGTATGTTTCAGAGGTGCTTGATATTCTAACCAAAGATCCTGAAGTATGGAAAAAGACCATCTTTATCACAACTTATGATGAAAATGATGGTTACTTCGACCATGTACCTCCATTCTCAATCCCCGATGAAAATAAACCTGAAACTGGTATGGTTTCTAAAGGTATAGATACTGAAATAGAACATGTAAGATTGGCTAATGAACTAAAACAGGGGGTTGCCGAAAAGGCAGCTCGTGAAGCTCCAATTGGTTTAGGGTTTAGAGTGCCAATGTTGATTGCCTCCCCATGGAGCAGAGGTGGAAGGGTATGTTCTGAAGTGTTCGATCATACCTCTACTCTACAGTTTCTGGAAGTGTTTTTTAGTAAAAAGCTTAAAAAAGATATCCACCTGGATAATATTAGTAAATGGCGGAGAACCATTTGTGGCGATCTGACCTCCGTGTTTAATCCTTTCAATGGTGAGAAGCCTGGTAAAATTAACTTTCTGGATCGCAATAATATGGTCGAAACCATTTATAATGCGAAGTTTAAAGAAGACCCATCCGGATTTAAGAAAATATCAGCAGCTGATGTGGAAGTATTCAAATCTAACCCCCGTGGAAGTGGTTTAATGTCTGCTCAGGAAAAAGGAATCCGACCATCTTGTGCACTTCCTTATGAGATTTATTCAGATGGAAAACTGACTGCAGATAAAAAAGCTTTTGAAATTAAGTTTAAAGCTGGAAATGCTGTGTTTGGTAAAAATGCTGCAGGTGTTCCTTTTACAGTCTATGCACCGGTTAAATTTAAGGACGATAAAACTGCCGAGATTTGCAGAAACTGGTCGTTTGCAGCGGTTGCAGGTGATACCTTAACTTATAGCTGGCCGGTAGATCACTTTGAAAATGGAAACTACCATCTAAGGGTAAATGGCCCGAATGGCTATTTCAGAGAGTTTAAAGGGGATGCTAAGTCTGAGGGACTAACTGGACTTTGTACTTATCATCAGCTTAATGGTAAGTTGACAGGCAATGTTCTATTGAAACTAATAAATAAGACTAATAAACCGCTTAATGTATTAATCAAAGATCAAGGCTATGGGAAAGCGGCTGTTAAGAAGAAAATAAAGGCTCTTGGTGCTACTGAGATCGTTATGGATCTTAAGAAAAGTCATGGCTGGTACGACTTTAGTGTGTTGCTTGATGGACTTGATTCCTTTGAAGAAAGATACGCCGGCAGGGTGGAGACGGGTATAGAAAGCTTTACTGATCCAGTTATGGGAGGAATTATTTAGAATATTTACCAATGATAAATAAGAATGTTTAAATTGGTAAATATTCTAAA
>JBEBUV010000059.1:0-24890 GCA_040393085.1 Pedobacter hiemivivus
GCAGCTTTCAAATCCTGCAATAAAGTTAGGGTACCCGGCAACAATTCATCAGTAGTCATTTCGCTGATCATGGCCACATACCATGAGTTCTTTAATGCCCCTAACTCTTCTCTTTCTGCTTCCGTCTTTTCTACCCCTCCCCACTTTAAAATCTTTTCCAATGAATGCACACGGCTCACACCTTTCAATTGCTCATTTTGCTCATGTGTAAAGTCGAAACCTAATGAGTTTGCCAGCTTCTTCCATGCTTTATAATGATAAACCGCGGTGTCTACCAGAACGCCATCCAGGTCAAATATGCAGGCTATGTTTTGTTTTGTATTACTCATTTAATTCAGTTCTAATATCGGCTATCTCAGTTCTAACACCGGCTATCTATTCTATACCAATCAATTCGTTTATAACATCAACTATTTCAGTTCCAACACGAGCGTTGTTTTTGCGGGTATAGCTATTGTTTTTAGTGTATTTAGTTTTTCACCCGTAATGATATTTATTGCCGATGATGTATTTTGCATACGCTCTGCAAATCTTGATGTTTCAAGGTTTTTTGCAGTATCATCAACATTTACAATCACCATTACAGTTTTTTCTTCTGCTTTCGCTCGAGCTTCTGACTGATACCTGAAATAGGTAAAGATCCCATTTTCAGGAACAAATTGCATCAGTTTACCCGTTTGTAATACCAGGTTATTTTTGCGGTAATTGGCTAGTGTTCTAACAAAGTTGAACGCATCATTTTCTTTCTCTGTACGTCCTTTTGCGGTAAACTTATCTTCTTGATCACCGGCCCATCCACCGGGAAAATCAGAACGTACCAATCCATCAGGATTCGAGTAATTTTTCATCAGGATTTCGGTTCCATAATACATTTGAGGGATACCACGCATGGTTAATAGCAATGCCATACCTGATTTATACTTATCGATGTCTTCATTTACCATAGAGTAAAAGCGACTCATATCGTGATTATCTAAGAATATAACGTGTTGGGTGGGATCCTTATAAAGGAAATCCTGTGCTAAAGTAGAGTATAGTCTGAAAATGCCATCTGTCCAGCCCGACTTGCCATTTAAGGCTTCATACATGGCATTTTTAAGTACAGCATCAGTAATGCCTGGCAGTTCTGTATCAAAGCCACGGTTTACGGTGTTACCACCAGTAAAGTAAGCCTGCGCAGCAGCACTGTTGACCAAGGTTTCGCCAAATATGGAAAGTGTAGGGAACTCTGCTTTGATCTTATGTGCCCAATCTTTCATATAATCCGGATCGTTATAAGGGTAGGTATCCAGCCTTAATCCATCTATGCCTGCATACTCGATCCACCAAATATGATTTTGAGTAATATAGTTCTGTACATAAGGGTTTCTATGATTAAAATCAGGCATGGTCGGAACAAACCAACCATCGAGCATCTTCTTTTGATCTGCCATAGAAGTATAGGGATCCATTACCGGCTCATCACGGTAACTGGTTTGTGTATATGTTGGCCATTGGTTCACCCAATCTTTCATTGGCATATCTGTATAAAACCAATGACCGGTCCCCATATGATTGTGTACAATATCTTTTACAACCTTTAGGCCTTTTTCATGTGCTTTCTCTACAAAGCTTTTGTAAAGTGCCAGTGTACCATATCGTGAATCTATTTTGTAATGATCTGTAGCCGCATAACCGTGATAAGAAGCCAGGGTCATGTCGTTTTCAATTTCTGGAGTCATCCAGATGGCTGTTACGCCCAGATCTTTTAAGTAATCTAATTTATTGATGAGGCCCTGTATATCGCCGCCATGACGGTAATACATAGAATCACGGTTCAACTTTGTTTCCCGCATCCCTTTTACTACATCGTTTTTAGGGTCGCCATTTGCAAATCTATCTGGCATGAGCAGATAGATTAGATCTTTGTTGCTTACGCCCTGTATACGTGTTGGTCCGCTTTCTCTTGCTTTTAGTTCATATATATATTGTAACTTTCTTTTTCCTCCCTGCATAAATTCAATAGGGAATTTGCCTGCTTTAGCATCTGCATCAATTTCAAGATCCAGGAACAGGTAATTTGGGTTTTCGACCTTACTTACCTTTACCAGCTTAACGCCAGAATAACTCATTTGTACATCAAGCTTAGCGATATCAGTTCCATGCACCAATAGCTGGAGCTTAGGATTGTTCATCCCTACCCACCAAAACATAGGTTCGATACGCTCTAGTTTCTGAGAGAATGCAAGGTTTACCAAAAGCGTTAAGGATAAAAATAATAAAAGGGTTTTCTTCATGTCGGAAATAGTAAGAATAAAATAACTTAGCATCTGAATATTGATCATAATCCTGCAGCTTTCACTACTACAGGATTATGATCAATAATTAATTTTTAACCAATGAATATTTAAGATTTGGCTCGTCGAATGTTATAGTATAGGTACCTGCACTCACACTAATGTCTTTGCCTCCTTTTACCAAAGTTCCGGCAGCACCGCCATAATCAAGATCCCAGGCATCATTCTGTCTGAATTTAATTGATCCTTCAGTGAGGGTAATTGTTGCTTTCCAGATATTTTTACCGTCGTTAATAAACTTAAGATCCGTATCTGTAGCCCATCCTCCAGGTGTAGCATCCCCTATTACACCCCAGGATAACACCTCCGTCATCGTGTAAGTTTTATTGTTCAGGTCGACCGTTAACAGGTTAAGACCTGCTTTTGGTGCAAAAATGTCGCCACCAGAAGTACTAATTGCACCCCCGCCTACATCACCATAAGCGACATCCCAGTTTTTTGCTGGTGTAACTTTAAATCCTAATTGGCCTGTAGGAATAGCTAATACGCCTGAATAAATACCATTACTCTCAGCGGAGATTAAACTGTCTGCCGTTTCAGGGATCCAGCCTTGGTATGCTCCAGGGACATATATCCATGATTCTGCCGAATAAGGCGTAACATTTAATGTTAAAACGTTGGAATAGGTAACAGCATTGGGAGCCGGTGCCGATTTCAATCTTACTTCTAAAGATGATTTTACGCCAGATTTAAAATCTAGTGCAAGCAACATTGCATTTAATGTACTCACTGTAGGTGAATAAGTGGTTACTGTTAAAGGCACCTCTTTAGGAGTAGCAAAGTTATTTCCCTGCTCATCAAACTGAAGAGTTGTAGTTACCGGAATGGTATGTCCTGTAACGCTGGCTGCCGAAAAATTAAAAGTTACAGCTGGGTTAGCACCATTAGCAAGTGTAAGTGTAAGCTCGGTCGCGGTGGCAGTTAATGTGCCCGCGGGGCCTACTGTTGAGACAATCTGTGTCTCATCCTTTTTGCATGACCAGATTAGCATCACCAACATGGACAAGGATATAGATTTTAAAAATAGTGACTTCATATCAATTTCTTCTATGGTTAATAACCGTCGTTTTGTGTTAAATTGGTATTTGCAATAATGTCTGCAGTAGGAATTGGGAAAATTGCTCTTGTTGCAGCTACTTCTTTCCCCTCTTTTGCTCCACCTTTATATGGCCATAAATAATTTGCACTCGTATATTTGCCATAACGTACTAAATCAGTACGACGAAAACCTTCCCAATACAATTCGCGACCTCTCTCATTCAAATAGAAATCAGTATTTACACTGGCTACATTACCTAATGAGCTGCCATATGCACGCTGACGAAGTTCATTTACATACGTTAACGCCTGTGCGGCTGTACCGCCACTACCACCACGTGCCACAGCTTCTCCATAAATAAGATATTGCTCTGCCAAACGGAATAATGGGAAATCAAGAGAGCTAAACTTTCCTTCTAATGAAGGTGCAGCAACGCCAAATGAATTCACATTTCTAAACTTGGTAACCCTTAATCCATCAGTAAACGTATTTAGGTTGTCAATAGCTAGTTTAGAACCAAAGAACATGGCACGTTTATCGGTAGCACCACTATAATCGCTAAATAAGGTTGGTAAATTCATTCTAGTTCTGTTACCACCCCAGCCACCAGTAGGCACGCCAAAGTCGGCCGGAACCATGTCGCCATTAATAGCAGCATTGATCAGATAGGTTGTTCCACCATCATTCTGTGTGTGGATACCATCATAATTAATCGTTAAAATAAGTTCGCTTTTACTAGTCACATTGTTATCTGTAAGGAACAGATTTTTATAAGTCGAAGCAAGTGCATAGCCTCCGTTAATCACTTTACTTGAATAGGTAATCGCCTCAGTATACTTTGGTGTTCCAGTATATACTTCTGCATTCAGGTATACCCTTGCAAGTAAAGACCATGCTGCACCTTTATCGGCACGACCATATTCATTTGTTCGAGCATCCGCCAATGTCCCCTCAATTGCTTTTAATTCTGACTCTACGTAAGTAAATAAGTCGGCACGCTTAATTTGCTTTGGCGCAACTTTTCCAATGATATCATCTTCCGTTAAAAATGGTGGGTTTGCATATCCATCCATCAGTACCCAGTATTGAAATGCACGTAGAAATCTGGCTTCTGCTCTATACTTTTCAATTTCAGCGGCATCTGATCCGCTGATGTTACGACTGGCTAACTTTTCTGGTGTACTTTCACGCAGGAACTCATTACAAACCGTAATCTGATAGATTGCTCTCGAGTATAAACCACGGATAAAAACATTGTCTGCTGCCCAGGTCATCTGGTTCAACTCTGGAATACCTGTATCGTTCCATGCACAAACAGCTTCATCGGTAGTTAGCTCCTGGCTCATCCAGAATAACCTAAGGAAATCTGTGAATCCTGGGTTTAATCCGCCGATATCACTTTCGGCTGTTGCGCCACTGGAATGGGTAAGTGCATAGCTGGCATACAATTTAACCAGCTCTTGCTTATAGCCTGCAGGTGTTGCATAAACAGTATTTGCAATTTGATCATTGGTTGGTCGAAGATTTAAATCTTCTTTTTTGCAGGAAGAGACTGACAACCATAAAATGGTAGAGAGGCTCAATATCTTATATATATATTTCATCAGAATATTATTTTAAATTCATCTATCGTTAAAAACCAACATTTAAACCTAGTGTATAGGTCCTTGGTCTTGGGTATAAGTTATAATCAATACCTGAACTCAATTCCGGATCCAATCCTTTGTAGTTTGTGATGGTAAACACATTCTGGACATTAGCCGAGATACGCAATGTGGTGTTTCTATTTTTGAACAATTTACCAGCATCATATGTTAAAGCAGCATTATCCATTTTCAGGAAAGAAGCATTTTTAATATAATAGTCGCTCAAATATTGGTTGTTCGTGAAATTGGTGTTATAGATATCTGCGACTGCGTTATTGAGAAGCCCGCTAGGACTTAAAATATTACTACGTACTCCGAAATTTGAAGACACATTATCGTATACATAATTATCAAGATTAGCTCTCAATGCTGTTGACAAAGTCCATTTATTAATATTAAATGAGGTATTGAAACCAAAGGTAAACTTTGGATCAGGTGATTTATAAAAGTATTGATCACCTGAGTTAATGATTCCATTACCATCAAGATCATCGTAAACACCTTCTAACGGCATTCCTTTTTCATCATAGATCTGTTTGTATACATAAAAAGATCCTGGCACCTGATTAATCGCATTGTATTTTAGGTTAATACCTGTTCCTCCGGTTATGCCGCCAGCATCAATGATGAAGTTTGGATCTGGATTCAAGGAAAGATTGGTCACGGTTCTCTTATTATAAGCCATATTAAATCCAAAATCCCAATTGATCTTTTCCGATTTTATAGCTACAAAATTCACACTTGCCTCAAAACCTTTCACTTCCATATTACCTACATTGGTTAAAAGGCGGTTGCTGAAGTTGGTTCCAGAAGGAATATCAACAGTTGATAAAAGGTCTTTTGTTTTTTTGTAGTATCCATCTAAACTACCATAAACTCTTCCGTTAGCGAATCCATAGTCAATACCCACGTTGTAGGTAGTAGTGGTTTCCCATCTCAGATCAGGATCATAAGCGGCCGGAGTGTAATAGTCATAGAAAACATTCCCAACCTGATATTGTCCTTGATTGGTGTTGGCATAATATTTAGAAAGGTAGTTATAGTTACCAATTCCATCTTTATTTCCTGTTTCACCATAACTTAATCTCAGTTTCAAATCCGACACAACTCTACTGTCTTTCAAAAAGTCTTCACCAATTGCTCTCCAGGTAAAGCCTACTGATGGGAAATAACCCCAGCGATTATCTTCTGCAAATCGGGAAGAACCATCTGCTCTCATCGTAGCAGAAAGAATGTAATTATCTGCCAGTGTATAAATTAAACGTCCGTAATAAGAAAGTAGTTTATCTCTTTCAACCGATAAAGGAAATACTGGTGTAGTGATCACCTCACCATTTGCTCTAAGGCTTTCAAAATTATATGTTGTAGCGGAGTTATCATAATAGCCATAACCTGCAGTTACATCAATCTTGCTTTTTATAGCCGAAATTTCTTTCGCATAATTAAGGTAGAACTCTGATACTTTATTATTCTGTGTACCTAATGATCTAGTTATTGAGCCCTGGGTACTGGCATTCATAGCGGCATAATCAGGAACATAGATAGAACCATATCCTTTAGAAATGTCATACCCTAAATTTAGGTTGGCGTGTAATTCGGGAAGGAAATGAAACGAATAATCCAATTTCAAATTACCAAAGCTTCTTTCTGTCTTCCCATTATTATTTTGTAAGCGAATCATTCCAACCGGGTTACGTGGCGCATTTGGATTCGGCACATCTTTTTGTATCCATTCAAAATAGTTACCATAACCGCTATCAGCATTTACAGCTTGGGTAGGATCAAACTGTATGGCATTCCCAATTGCACCATTGTTAGCGAAATGTGATTCAGTTAATGAACCTTTAAGATTTAAATCTACTTTTAGGTGATTATCAAATAATCGTGGTGACAAGCTGATACCACCAGTAGCACGCTCAAACTTATCAGTAATCAAGACCCCTTGTTTATCCAGATACCCTGCTGATATGCGATAAGGCACGCCATGGAAGTCGCCCGATAAGCTTAGGTTGTTATCAGAAGAAAATGCATTTCTGTAAATTTCATTCTGCCAATCCGTGTTTGCATTTCCCAATAGTGAAACATAAGTTTGCGCCGGGTCTTCACTAAAGCTATGCTTACCAAATTCGTTCACATAGGTTCTGATCTGATCTGCAGAGAGCACATTTACTTTTTTAGCTATAGTCTCATAAGAGTTATTTGTACTGAAATTAAATACCGGCTCACCTGACTTCCCTCTTTTCGTGGTGATTAGAATTACGCCATTCGAAGCTCTGGATCCATAAATGGCTGTTGCATTCGCATCTTTAAGCACGGTCATAGACTCAATATCATTGGGATTAACCAGCGACAAAGGACTTGGTGCATTTCCAATAGTATTGCCACTAAAAGGTACACCATCAATTACCACTAAAGGATCATTACTGGCATTAAGCGACGCCCCTCCCCTTATTCTGATCACGCTACCTGCTCCAGGAGCGCCACTATTAGAAGTGATGTTTACCCCCGCAACCTTTCCCTGTATCAACTGATCTGGTGATGTAATTGCCCCTTTTTGAAAATCTTTGGCATTTATTGTTGTAATAGATCCGGTAAGGTCTTTTTTCTGTGCCGTACCATAACCGATCACCACTACTTCGCTAAGATTTTGTAAATCTTGTTCCACCGAAATGTCTAATATAGTATTTCCGTTAATGGTTACCGATTTTTCAGCAGTAACATAACCGATATATCTTACAACAACAACAACAGGTCCGTTGCTTAGTCCTTGTAAACGGTACTTTCCAGTAACGTCGGTAGTCGTACTTCTGTTGATACTTTTAATTTGAATAGATGCTCCAGGCAGTGGTTGCCCCGTCTCATCTAAAACCGTTCCAGTTAAGGAACTAGTTTGAGCCTTAACTGTAATTGAAGTCAGCAAAACTAACAACAAAAAGCAAGGTTTCAGAAGGTAAAATACTTTCATATTTGAACTCGTTTTTAAGTGTAATATTCGGTCAACGTTAAGTTTATGTAACGCTTATGGTAAATTTACAGTCGCCTTTGACAATTCAAAATTTTATATCATATTTTTTTTTAACACCATATTTTATATTATAAATCATTAAAATATTGCAAAAATATTCTTAATCCCATTTTACAATAAACGATCACACAAAAACTCAAGATACTTATAATCAAGCTATTAAAAACAATCATCACTCAACTAAGTGTATTTTATACACATATCATTTTTCACGCTATTTTTCGGGATCGTTCCCGGGATCGTTCCCGGAGTTTTCAACATTCTAATCAGCAAGCTTTTAAGAAACGGGGAGAAATTCTGCGTAAAACAGGAAAACTTCGAGAAACTTTTCTCAAAACGGACTGTTTTCACTCTCAAAAAAAAGTCGTTTTTGGGACTAAATTTACTCCTTTATTTAGTCCCTTTTAGGTAGGTATTATAGGAGGATAAAAACATGGTAGGAAAGAGACCTAAATGGCCTCAAAAAAATAATTAATCACGTTCGGTCGACCTACGTTTTACCAGCTTCGAATTCAATATAATCTTCTCGTTCGGATCTACAGATTCTGGATGCTCCAGAATTTTAAACAATAGATTTGCTGCTTCGGTTCCAATCTTTGTTGCAGGTTGTGTAATGGTGGTTAAAGAAGGATTAAGTAAGGGTGCAATTTCCAGACTTGAAAAGCCAATTACCTTTAGTTGTTCTGGAACGGAAATCTTTAAATCATAGCAAGCGTAATAAGTAGCAAAGGCCAATCTTTCTACGGAAGTGAATACCCCATCTGGCTTTAACTTTTTTAACATCTTCTTCAAAATAACAATATTTTCCGGGTAACTATTTGTACAATCCACAACATAACGATCTTCATAGGGGATATTGTGTTTCAACAGGGCATCAATGTATCCTTGCATTCTGAACTTACCAATAGACAGGTTTTTATTGATCACCAGGTACGCAATCTTTTTACAACCTTGTTTAATAAGATGCTGTGTTGCGGCAAAACTACTATCGTAATCATTTGTGATCACTCTTGGGGCAATTATATCTTCGTATACACGATCAAAAAACACTAATGGTAATCGCTTTTGAGTTAACTCATTCAAATAGGTATGATCGTTAGCTTCACCAGATACCGACATAATTATACCATCTGCTCTGCCATTGTGAAGGTGTCTTATAAATGAGACCTCTTTCTCGTACACATCATCCGTTGCATATATTAGAATATGATAGCCTTTATCTCTCGCAATCTTTTCAATACTGTGTATAGCTTGAGAGAAAAAGTTATTTCCGAGCTCCGGTACAATTACTGCAATAGTTTTACTGCGCTGTTCCCTAAGGTTACTTGCATAATGGTTAGGCTGATAATTAAATTCTTTTGCCTTAGCAAGTATTCTCTCTTTAGTCTCTTTATTGATATCGCTATTATCCCTAAAGGCTCTTGATACCGTTGATGTAGATAGGCCAAGTGCTTTTGCCAACTGCTTGATATTGATGTTTTCCATCTACGTTAGATAATGATTGGTAGAGAAGTATTAATTATTACCGGTAAATATAGATCATAATATTAAATTACATAATAATAATATCATACCAACATAATGTGCGTTTATATTGTGTTACATTAGCGGGCGATAATTAGACAGGATACTACCCAAGGGGAATAATTTATGAAAAAAAAAGTTAAGTTCACTAATGTTGAGCAATCGACATTTTATGTGACAGTGCGGAAAAGGGTAGATGCTTATTTTAATGACAATAATATTTCCACTTACGCTAATTCAGCTATGTGGTTTAAATCTATATTTTTTATGGCCGGTATGCTGGCCATCTACCTGATGGTTCTTTTTGGAGGCTTCAATGCAGCTATTACCCTTGCTCTATGTGCTTTACTGGGTATGTTTGGTGCATTTGTAGGCTTTAATGTTTGTCATGATGCTATTCATAAGGCTTATTCATCTAATGCCAGGGTAAACCAAGTATTTAGCTTTGTCTTTAATCTTATTGGGGCTAGTCCTTATGTATGGAACATCTGCCACAATATTGTGCACCATACCTATACCAATATTGCCGGACATGATGAAGATATTGATGTTGCCCCGGGGCTTATTCGTTTCTCGGAATCTGAAACTGTAAATAAAGTTCAAAGTTATCAGCATTATTATGCTTTCATATTATACAGCTTTGCTATGCTTTCCTGGGTCTTCAGAAAAGATTATAAGAAGTTCTTTCAGAAAAAAATTGGTGAGCATGTAGCAAATCATCCAAAAATTGAATACTTCAAGTTGTTTTTTTATAAAGGAATTTACTATTTCCTATTCATTGTACTTCCATTAGTGGTTATGGATATTACCTGGTGGCAATTTATAATCGGCTTTTTGGTGATGCAATTTGCTCAGGGACTGGTTTTGGGATTAGTATTCCAACTTGCTCATGTGGTTGAGGGTACCAGCTTTCCTTTTCCTAATGAGGAGGGGAATATAGAAGAGGCCTGGGCTGTTCATCAGATGCAAACTACGGCTAATTTTGCGGTAGACTGCAAGGTTACAGGCTTTTTATGTGGAGGTTTGAACAGACAGGTTGAGCATCATCTTTTCCCTAAAATATGTCACATCCACTACCCTGCTATTGGTGCAATTGTAAAACAAACCGCTGCAGAGTTTGATATTGAATATATTGAAAGTCCGACTTTCTCTGCTGCTCTGGTTTCTCATTATAAAACTCTACGCAGATTGGGTAAGGAGACTTATAACGACACTCCATACATAAACAGGCCTGATCAACTGATGAACAGGCCCGCTATGGCATTTATAAAGAAATAACTTGTGATAAGGTGGCTATTTTAAATAACCACCCTTTTTGAGCACCTCTGCCCAAACCTGATAGCCTTCAGGCTTCAGATGTAATCCATCGTGTGTGAGTTCTGCTTTTAAATGATTTTCTGAATCCAGAAAATGTGTATATAAATCTATAACAGTGACCTTTTTATCTGCAAACTTTCTAATTTCAGAATTCAGCCATAAGATATGCTCGTCTTTCCCGTAATGGTTTTTGAACTTATTAAATGAACTATTTACAGGTAATAAGGTATAAAAATAGATTTTAGTCCTCTTAGATCCCGCTTTAATCCTGCTGATGATATTCTTATAATTTCTTAAAATAAGGCTGTCAGGTATATTCCTTGACACATCATTGATTCCAATCAGTACAAAAACTTTTGCAGGTTTAGCTGATATTACCTGATCAAGGCGTTCTAAAACACCATAGGTAATATCTCCCGAAATCCCTCTGTTTTTCGCATTGGGAAGATCTAATAACTTAGCCCAATTGGTTCCAGCTGTAATGCTATTACCTAAAAAGACGAAGTCTTTTTTATTAATTCCTTCTGCTTTAAACTCTTCTACCTTTTTAAGGTAAGGTTTAGGTCGGTAAGTGCTGTCCCATTTAACTTGTTGGGCATTTACAGTGCCTACTGTAAATAGCAGGATTAGGGTTAACCCTGCTATTATTTTTTGAAATCTGTGGTTCATCAATATGTCATTTAAGTTTGCCTATTTCCTTTTTACGCCACTCCCAAATTCTTTTTCTCTCTATTCCAGGTCAATGCAGTAAAGAAGATGGATAAGATACAAGCGCCAATAATCAGCTCAAATCCACCATCCCATCCCCAGTTGTCTACCACTATACCTATAGCGATATTTGCGAATAATGCACCGCCCATATAACCGAAAAGCCCAGTTAATCCTGCTGCCGTTCCTGCTGCCTTTTTAGGCACTAAGTCGAGCGCCTGTACACCTATTAACATTACAGGGCCATAAATTAAAAAGCCAATAGCTATTAACGCAGTATTATCAATCCAGATATTTCCTGGTGGATTTTTCCAGTATATCAATACTGCAATTGTTACCAGTACCATATAAATGATAGTAGCTGGTGCTCTGCGTCCTTTAAATATTTTATCGCTAATCAATCCGCACAGCAAAGTACCGGGAATTCCAGCCCATTCATAAAGGAAATATGCCCAACCTGATTGTTTCAAAGAGAAGCCTTTTGCTTCTTCAAGAAAAGTAGGTGCCCAATCTAAAATACCATACCTAACCAGATATACAAATGCGTTTGCAAAAGCGATATACCAAAGTACACGGTTGTTAAATACATATTTAAAAAAGATCTCCTTTGCAGATAGTTCCTTTTCATGCTCTACTGAATAGTTTTTAGGATAGTCGTTTTTGTATTCCTCAATAGGAGGTAATCCACATGATTGAGGAGTATCTCTAACCAAAATATAGGCGATGGCTGCAAAAACCAAAGCAATCATTCCTGGGAAGTAGAACTTACTATGCCAATCGGAAAATATTTCAATTGCCAGTATGGCGATGGGGCCTACCAAGCCTCCACCAACATTATGTGCTACGTTCCATATAGACATCATAGTACCTCTTTCTTTTATAGAATACCAGTGTACTACTACCCTTCCACATGGAGGCCATCCCATACCCTGAAACCATCCATTAATAAATAATAGCACAAACATCACTGCAATGGACGAAGTTGCAAAAGGGAATACTCCCATAAAGATCATCGTAAATGCAGAAAGTACTAATCCTACTGTAAGAAAGTTACGGGCATTACTTCTGTCGGAAACATTACCCATTAAAAATTTACTTAGACCATAGGCGATAGAAACACCTGATAAGGCAAAGCCTAATTGTGCTTTACTAAATCCCTGATCAATAAGATCTGGCATAGCCAGGGAGAAGTTTTTACGCACTAAATAATAGCCCGCATAGCCTAAAAATATCCCCAAAAAGACTTTAAAACGTTGCTTCTTATATTCTGGATCAATCCTGCTTAAGGGCAAAAGTTCTTTATGCGGAGCAGGTGAAAATATTTTATTACTCATTCAAATGGTTAGTTTACTGTTTTATTAGTTTTGGTTTTGTTGATAAAGCGCATTAACATTTCATCGTGTTTGGTTAAGAACACGTTGTTTTGATTTCAAGTAGGTTAGTCAACCAACAGGTTAGGATAATCAGAAATGATACCGTCTACATTTAACTGCTTCAAAGCAACAATTTCTTCTTTGGTATTTACTGTCCATGGAATAACTTTGATCTGCTTTTCATGACATTTCTTTACCATCTCTGCATCTACCATTTTATAAGCAGGGCTTAAAATAAATGGATTAAAGCCGAGATCGGCAAGGTTCTGTTCAACAGTCTTTTTGTTGCTTACCAAATATGAAGTTCTTACATGAGGATATTTTTTATTTAACACCTGTAATGTTCTTTTATCGAAAGACTGGATCACTACATAAGGAGTGATTCCTTTTTTCTCAATCACATCCATTAGCAATTTCACAAATTCTTCTGGTCCTGGATTAACAATACCATCACCTTTTGCACTGCATTTGGTTTCGATATTATAGAACATTTGTTTTTTGCCTTTACTGTATTTCTTTACATCATCAATAAGATCAGACAATAAAGGGATATATGTTTTTATCTTTTTCTGTTGAGGGAAATCAGCATGAAACTTAGTACCAAGGTCAAATGTCTTCAATAAACTATAGTCCATCTGGTATACCGCATACTTCTTAGCATCAGCCTTAGGGATTTCTTTTCCCTCTGGAGTCAACATAAAACCTGGACTTAGATAATCATCATGTGTTACTACCACTTTACCATCTTTAGTAATATGTGTATCCATTTCCAAAGTAGTAATGCCCAGATCGATAGCATGACGCATTCCGATCATCGTGTTTTCAGGCATCAGCCCTCTGGCTCCCCTGTGACCTTCAGTACTAAAGGCTGGGAATTCTACTTTAGTCATAGTGTTTGATTTTTGTACGGTTTTACAGGCCGACAAACTTAACAAAGCCGCAGCGGCTACACAAATTACATTCTTCATTGATTTATCTGGTTATATGTATGTTTCTAATTAATTAAGCGTTAATGATTGTTGTATACTGTTCACCAAAGCGATCGGTAACCACCACTTTTAAACTTTTCACTTCAGGGCTGAAATGTGCCATAAACAGATGATCAGTTTTTTTTGGTTCCGCAAAAGAGCGGGTAACAGGCAATTTATCTCCTTTATACAATTCTACAGCCATAGGGTCGAAACCTTTTAATTGCTCCATTGCACCCATAGCTTTATCATCCAGAAAGTATTCTACTTTCCATTGTGGATCATAGTTCCAGACATTGGCAATTGCCCGCTTCTGATTTGTTAAAGGTTCTACAAACACGTTAAACTGTTTGGTTTTTTCAATCCCTGTAGATTTATAATACCATTTTAAATTCTTTCCATCTACTTCATAAACTCCATAGCCACGTGGAGTTCCATCGCCACAAATTGGCCCGGTCCACCATGCGCCGCATACGGTACCATGATTGTGTTCGTAAATATTCTCGTTTATTATTTTATTGAGGTTATAGTGGGTATGACCTGTCATAATGTGGACATTGGTATACCCCTCCAATAATGCATATAGCGCAGCATTATTTTTCACTGAATTGTGAATTGGTATATGAGCATTAATTACAAGCAGCTGATCTTTTGGCACATACTTCAGATCTTTAGCTAACCATTCTAATTGATTTTCTACGATATAACCATCATAGTTACGTTCAGTTCCTAAATAGCGAACATCATCTAATACTACATAATGTGCTTTGCCCCTATTGAATGAATAATAGGTTGGCCCGTATACTTCTTTAAATGTTTTATCAGATGTTTCATCACCACCCATCCTATAATCCATATCGTGATTACCAAGGGCCTGGAAAAATGGAATTCCCATATTTGAAACGGCCTGATTGTAATCGGCAAATAAAGGAAGGTTATCCCATACAATATCACCTACACAAATTCCATGAACTAAAGCATCAGCCCCCATAGATTTCACCAGTTGTTGAACATCTGGGACAGAAGTTTCCATCATTTGTTTTACATCCTTTTTGTTCTTAATCTGAGGATCGGCCCAAATGATAAAGCTATGTTTATTATCGTTGCGTTTTAATGCTTTCAGCTTGAAGTCATATTGATTGCGAATCCCTAAGGTTTCGTGCTGTCGGCTAACATTATAATCAGTTTTGAACTCGTAACCAGCAGGTGTACTCATAAAAACATTTGTAGCCTTATCGTCAGTAGTAATAGTATAATTCCCTTTGGTGTCGGTTAACACTACACTGTATCCATCGGAGATGACTACATTAGCTATACCTCTTTTTCCATCGGTAACTCTTCCTTTTATGATTTGATCTCTTTTTAGACCAGAAAATGCGTTGGATTGTAAACTGATGAATGCTCCACCGGATATGAGGCCGAGAGATTGTATAAAGGATCTTCTATTCATTGTTTTATCGGTAATATTTTAAACAAGAAAAATGTCTGACCTTTCAGTCAGACATTTTATAGTTTTTATATTATTCAGCAAGTTTAATCACATCACTCCCTGCTTCAATTTCAGCAATTAGTGTGGTCATCGTCATTTCATAATTTACATGCCCTCTTACTGTATCCCATGTTTTAGTAGTTGTATTAAACACACCGCCTAGCTTAACAAAGAATCCCGTCTCAATAGCATAGTGAGGAATAACATATAAGTTTGTTCCTTGATAGAAGAAAGGCTGATCCTTACTTTCATCAATAGTTTTATAATGATCATTATCTGGTATTCTATAACCTTTACCATTTGCCACATCTACTATGGTAGTTTTTCCAGTTCCACCAAAAAAGACTACGTCAAGTGGTACCGTATCTTCTTTAATATTAGTTCCAGCAAAAATTGCCATCCCCGATGCGTTTCCACTATTTGGGAATAGTCCTGAACTTTTGTCACCCACCCCGTTATCACCAGCATTGGATGAATAAGCGATTGCTCTGATCCATTTTGAGCTACTGATATCTGTTGAATTCGCTCCATTAATTCGTTTATTGCTACCTCCAACATAGAAGAACTCACCTTTTTTAACTAAACCTGAACTCAAATTAAACTTATAGGTTCTTCCTCCTCCGGTTACCCAACCTGCACCTGGAGCTGCACCTGGATTAGGTGTTGCAGCACCTGCGTTGTAACAGGTAATTAATGAGAATGGTGTTTTCTTAAAGTCAATATCTTCTGTAGCAATCAGCTGAATGTATTCGTTATTACCATCGCCTCCGTTAGAGTTATTTACATAACCAGTGATCAGGATTTTATATTTTGAAGCTACCGGATCGATGATCGGATCACTTATATCCACTATATCCTTAAAGTTTCTTGGCCAAAGGTTTACTTGTACAGCACCGGCTTCAGCTTCGCTTAGGTGAACAATCCCAGTTGCATTTACCGTTAATGGTAACAACTCAGTAGCATAAGCCGCTGTAGCCTCAGTATGTAATTTCACACTATTTGTACCATTTACTAAAGTCTTATCACCAATGAAATTTTCCCCAACACCTGGAGCAGGAAGAAAACTTCCACCACCAATCATCACCAGGGTACTTTCATAAAGACCAGGGTTAGTATTAACGGTTAATGTACTTACTGATTGTACAGCTGTTGCATTACCTGAGGACAGTTTTTCAATTCCAGCATCTGTTATACCGGTTAACTGAAGAGAACCATTTATCTTTTTCAAAACACTTCCATCAAGGTTTACTTTCAATGAGTCTCCAGGTAGATAATTTGCAGCTGTGCTTCCTATAGCTATTGCAATACCTCTAATTCTCTTGTTTCTATTATTCTGAATTACCAGAACTCCTTCTGGGGAGTTTCCTGCAGTAAAATCTGAAATTACCACACCAACAACCTGATGTGCACTATTTAACATTTCTGGAGTTATTGCAACATCTGATCCTTTATATAGATTGCGGACATCTTCCAAACTTGTCACAGGACTAAGTACACCTGCGGCATAGTCATGCTTTTCACAGGCAGTAAATACTGCAACTAGTGATAAGAGTAAATAAAATATTTTTTTCATCTTATTGAGATTTATAATTTAAATGATCAATTAAGGTTTTTGCCACCAAACCTGAGTAGACACAACGTCTGGTCCTTGCACAGCTACAGCATCATTATAATTCTTACTATTTGCAGACTGTACATAAACAGGATAATTTAACCTTGCAGGCATAATCTTTCCGTTTTGCAAACCATTGCCTTTTGGCAAGGTTGGATACCCTGTACGGCGGTTTTCAAACCACTGCTGAAGATCGGTAAAGAACATAGCATAGTACTTTTGAATATGGATCAATTCCATTTTCTGCGCCAATGTGTAATTATCATCCCATTTTACTTTCTCGAATGTAAAATAGTTGGCAGGCACTTCATATCCCCACAAAGTAATACCAGCAGTACTACCCTGTTCATAATAAGCTTTCGCCGGGCTACTAATCCATCCATTTACAGCCGCTTCGGCAAGGATCAATTGTAATTCACCATAATTCATCATGTTACCCAATAAAGGTTCAACCTGAAGTGAGGTTGGAAATGATGATTTACCTTTTGGTTCATCACCAGGTGCATATCCACTTGGAATACCCGCATATTCACCATCAACTAAAGTTGCCCATTTCCCTATTCTTGGATCACTTCTCTCATTTAAATTATCTACAAAAAAGCTAGCTAATTTAGGACCGTACCAATCGCCCGCTCTCCATGTCGCAAATGGGGAAGTATAAGGTGTAGAACCTGTCCACCTTAATATAGCTGAATCATCGTTGCTGGTCATAATTGGATAATCGGCAGGCTTGGTTTCAACCATAGATTTAATTTTGGGGATCGCCAAAGGCTCCACTTTAGATGCTCTTAACAGCAATCTCAGAAATAAAGAGTTCCCAAATTTTCTCCATTTATCGCGTGAACCTAAAAATATTGGATCACTTGCAGAAGCAATTGCGTTTCCTGCATTTGCACCTTCTTTCAACAAAGTATTTGCATCCTCAAGCATCTGAAAAATAGCAGGATAAATATCTTGTTGACGGTCGAACTTAGGTGTAATTAAACCCTCATTACCTAAGTTAGATTCAGAAAATGGCACATCTCCGTATGTATCTGTTAATAAGGAATAAGTCCAGGCCTGGCAAATCAATGAAACAGCCTTATAAGAACTGTTTAAATTCTCCTCACCTCCTTTATATATGTTTTTAAAATTGGTAAGTTGAATATACCAGGCATTCCATAGGTAATCTGCTTCCCCTGTACGAATGTCATATCTGAAAATCTTACCCTCAGTATCTCCCATGTTCACAGTCACCTGCATCAGCTCGTTGTTTACACGCTGACTTCGGTTCATGTTTGCAGATACCATACTGGTAATTGCCGGAGCTAATAACGCTTGTGGCAAGGCAAAGGCACTTGTATTTGGATCGGTATTGATCTCTTTAAAATTCTTTTTGCATGAAACTACAGTACTGGAAAGTCCAACTGTTGCTGCAAGCATTATATATAAATATCTATTCTTTTTCATTTTTTCTCAGATTAAAAACCAACAACCAGGTTAACACCAAATGATCTTGTAGATGGGAATTGTCCATATTCAAACCCTTTATTAATATCACCATTGTTAAGTGTACCAAACTCAGGATCAAATACCGGCCACTTTGTAATCGTTAACAAATCACGACCATAAACTCCTACTGCAGCTCTTTGTAAACCAAGTTTTGTAACCAGCTTGCTTGACAATTTATAGTCAAAACGTGCCTCTCTTAATTTAAAGAAATCTGTAGAGTAAGTTGTTCCTTCAACGTTATCACGTCCAAAGTGAGTATTGTAATAAGTCCAGGCATTTTTTTCAACCACATCATTTGGTCTGAAAGTACCATCAGCATTCTTGATTACACCGTTACCAATAATACCGTTATATCTTCCAGGAAGTGTATTTTTAGTTTTACCCTGTTCAGCAAGTGTAGCTGCGGATAAAGAGTAACCTACAGCACCAAATTGTGCATCAACCAGGACATTTAATGAAAATTGTTTGTAGCTAAACATGTTACCCAAACTCGCTTTCCATTTAGGATTAGTGTTACCTATATATTTCATATCGGTACTTACTACTGGTAATCCATCCTCATAAATGATCTGACCGTCAGGAGCTCTCTCGTATCCCCTTCCATAAAGGTCGCCCATGCTACCTCCAGGGATGGCGATAATTGCACCACGACTACCCGGACCATTCTGTAAAATAAGTTGATCCAATTCTGCAGTAAGTTCAACAACTTCGTTTGAGTTAGCAGCAAACGTTGTATTTACCGTCCAGTTGAAACCATTTTTATTTTTAAACGGTGATCCGTTAGCGGCAATCTCGATTCCTTTATTGGTTACTAAACCAGCATTCACAACAACAGATCTATAACCAGAAGAAGCATCAACTGTTGATGTTAACAACTGATCACGGGTATTACCTTTATATAAGGTGATGTCAAGTCCTATACGATTTTGTAGGAAACGTACATCAGCGCCCAACTCATAACTCATCGTAAACAACGACTTTAGTTTAGGGTTAGGTAATGTTGTTGGATTAGCAAGTCCACCTGGGAATGTGTTAATCGATGTATAACTATATGCAGTTCTATATGGAGTAGTTTCACCACTTCCAACTCCTGCAACCGACGCTCTTATTTTCGCATAAGAAATAGCCTTTGGCATTTTAACAACCTCAGACAAAATAAAACTCGCGTTCGCAGAAGGGTAGAAGAATGATACATTATCAGTATTAGTAGGTGTTGCTAAAATACTACTCCAGTCATTTCTCGCAGTTACATCTAAAAACAAGAAGTCTTTATAACTAGAAGTAACTAAACCATAAACACTGTTAATTGCATATTCAGTTCTACGTGGAAAAGGCAATAATATACCTGCGGCATTTGCCAATGTGTAAACTCCAGGATACAATAAGGAGTCAGCTCTGTTTTCATCTTTATTGTAATGGTTTCTCAATTGAGACCCACCTACACTAGCAGAAACGGTGAAGTCCTGATTAATCTTTTTATTATACCTAAGCAAGAAATCGCTGTTTACTTCCTGTGATGTAATTGCCTGAGTACGGAACATCCCTTTTTTAAACTTTTCAGTATCATAAGGTCTTTGCTGCGATCTTTGCTCATTAGCAAGATCCAGTGATGTCCTAACCATTAAGGATAGATCTTTTGTAAAGTTGTATGTTGCCTGAACATTTCCGGTAATACCGTGACGGTTCGATTTATTCAACATCTCATTAGCAATTAAATACGGGTTATCCGGAAAAGAACTAAAAGGATAACTTTGAGTAATGTTCTGTTTTCCAGGCATCCAATAATCTTTTAGCCAATCGATATTTGCATTTGGCTCCCAGAACAGGAACCAATACATAATAGATTGATTATTATATCCTGTTGAAGGTAGATTATCACTCCATTTATTGTTATAATTAACTTTAGCAGCAATTTGCAGCTTGTCAGTTACTTTCTGATTTATAGAAAGTGCGACTGAATTTCTCTTGTAACCTGTATTTGGAATAATCCATGTATTATCTACATTGGTAAAAGAGAAACGTGCAGTTGTTTTATCGCTACCTCCATCAATTGTTAAGCTGTTTGTAAATGTGTTACCCGATTTAAAGAAACGTCTGGAGTCATTTTTATATGGAACCCAAGGCGTTCTTTCTTTAGCCTGTGTATGGGTTATCGGATCATACTGATAATACATTTGTCCATCAAACTTTGCTCCCCATGCAGAACTGGTACTTCTTGTACTGGCTCCATCTGCAGACGCATTATATGAATAATAGTTTACGCCATCATCACCTTGTCCATATTCATACTGAAAATCTGGCCAACGGTTAACTGATTCCGTAGAAAAGTTTGAGTTGAAAGATACACCTATTCCTTTTTGGTTTGCTTTACCTGACTTTGTAGTGATGATGATTGCACCATTCGCACCACGCTGTCCATATAATGCAGCTGCACCTGGACCTTTAAGCACACTCACAGATTCAATATCTTCTGGGTTGATATCACCTAATCCACTACCAAAATCTACTGGGGTTTCGTTAGCAAGATATCCCTTTTCTCCATAACCAGTACTACGACCACTTCCCTGATTGATTACAACTCCATCTACTACGATCAAAGCATCGTTATTTCCGCTTAAGTTGTTCTCTCCACGAAGAATGATCTTGTTAGAACCTCCGGGACCACCATTAGATCTAAGCAAGTTCAAGCCCGCTACCTTTCCAGATAAAGCGTCAGTCCAGTTATTAGACAAAGCTCCTGTAAGGTCTTCACCTTTTACAGTCGTTGTACTATAACCTAAAGACTTTTCTTCCCTTTTAATACCTAACGCCGTTACTACAACTTCGTTAAGATCAGAACTTGAACTAGTCAAACTTACATTCAAGGCATTAGTTGCACTAGAAATCATGCGTTTGGCAACAGTATAACCTAACATATTAAAAGATACTTCTGTTCCTTTTGCTACTTTCAGGTTAAACGCACCATTAACATCTGTTACACCTAAAACTTTTTTCTGATTATCAGAGATCGTTACTCCTGGTAAAGGCTGACCATCTTCAGCATCTTTTACCGTACCCTTAACATCAACAGTTTCTTGAAAAAACAGTCCGGCTGCACCCTCTGACTCTCTAGCCATGAGCACTTGAGGCAATTGTAAAAGAGCAAATATCAATGCATATGCAAGATATTTTATATGCCCTTTAAATTGCACACTATTAGTAAAATTTTTAATCATAATGTTAGTTAATAATAATTCACGCTTTGTTTTAATTCCCCACATTCCTAAACACGGCATTTCGATTTTCCTCTTTTCCTTTGCAGCATTTCGTTTTATTTCGAATTTTAAATTTGCTGCAAATATCCGGGTTGCAATATTAAATCCGTGTTAAGTCTCCATTAAGTTAGGCGGTTGCTTTAACCCCCGCTTTATCCACATCTCCCTTTACAGGTGTATATAATAAGTACTGTTTAACCAGTCCGGTAAATTCTTCTACTTGTGCATTTATCCATTGATCATTTTTACCCAGTTCTGCTGCCATCATCTTTGCAACAGCTGGAGCAAGTGTTAAAGCTTCTTTTGCATCGAGGAACAATAAACGCATCCTACGAGAAAGAACATCTTCAATAGTACGTGCCATTTCATTTCTAACCATCCACACTACTTCAGCTTTTACATATTTAAGTCCTGCATGTAAAGCATCTCCTAATTCAGGATTGGTTTTGATCAACCCACGGATACCATCAGCATCAGCACCATATAAACTAAGGGCTCCGCTCTGAACTTCAGGCATATAACCATGAATCTTAACATCTTGAGTTACACATTTTTTTGCTGCAAGTTTACCCAACTCAATTGCCTTATCCACCACATCCATTGCCATTCTGCGATAAGTTGTCCACTTACCTCCTGTAATTGTAATTAAGCCCGACTTGCTAATGATCAGTTTATGACTCCTGGAAATCTCTTTAGTACTATTTGTATCCTTACCCGGAGCAGCCAATGGGCGCAATCCTGCAAACGCAGCAAGTACATCATTCCTGGTTGGTTTCCTAGTAAGGTATTGTCCTGCCGTAGTTAATATAAACTCAATTTCTTCATCCAATGGTCTTGGCTCTAAACAATGTTCATTTAATGGAGTATCGGTTGTTCCAACCAATACCTTTCCATGCCATGGTACAGCAAATAAAACACGACCATCTGGAGTCTTTGGAATCATCAAAGCACTATCACCTTTTAAGAAAGAAGGATCAAGTACCACATGTGCCCCTTGACTTGGGCGAACGATGGCTCTTCCTGACGGAACATCCATCTTTAAGATTTCATCCACAAATACTCCAGTAGCATTAATAACCACTTTCGCTTTTAAAGTATAACTTTTCTTGCTTTCTGTATCGATAAAACTTACACCATTTATATTTTCATTCTCTTTGGTTAAACCGGTTACTTTTGTATAATTTAACAAAACACCACCATGTTCCGCCGCAGTTTGTGCCAGATTTAATGCCAACCTTGCATCATCAAACTGTCCATCACTGTAACTAATTCCACCAATCAAACCATCAGGTTTTAACCCTGGAATTGCACTTAACACCTTAGCTGCTGACAGGAATGAAGACTTCTTAAAGCCACTCTTACCAGCCAACAAATCGTAAAGTTTTAAACCAATCAGGTATTTACACTTAGACAAAAAGGAATAAACAGGAATAATAAACTCCTGATCTTTAACTAAATGAGATGCATTTTTCAACAACAAACCGCGTTCATGCAAAGCCTCATACACCAAGGCAACATCACCCTGCGCCAGGTAACGAACACCACCATGCACCAATTTTGTACTCCGGCTTGAAGTTCCCTTTGCAAAATCAGATTGCTCAAGAAGTAAGGTGCGATAACCTCTACTGGCTGCATCAACAGCTGTTCCTAACCCTGTTGCCCCACCTCCAATAATAATAACATCCCAATCTTCTTGTTTTTCTATCTGACTTATGAATGATTCGCGACTAAACACCATGTTCTTTCTTTTCAATTTTAATATTAATATTTCGTAATCTTTCGTTTACAAGATCAAATATAACAAAACGAAACTAAAAAAAGATATCTATTAAAAAAAAACAATTTGGTGTCATTATTTTTTTAACCCTAAGTTTGTCACTAAGCTTATTTGGAATTAAAAATAATGCTTATATTACCTCGTAGATATACATACATAAATGATCAACATAGCTGAAAGACACCAATATATTTTAAACAAAATTCAAACAGACGGCGCAATCGATGTTCAATCACTTTGCAAGAAGCTAAACGTCTCCTCCGTAACTATACGTAAGGACCTGAAACTACTCGAAGACAAGAACCTATTATTCAGGACACACGGAGGGGCTACCTTAAACAACCCTTACACTGTAGATAGACCTGTAAATGAGAAAGAGCACTTACAATCTGCTGAAAAAATGAGAATTGGCGCTTTAGCTGCCTCATTAATTGAAGATAATGACTCTATCATTATTGCTTCTGGTACAACTGTACTGGCTATGGCACGTTGTATTAAACCTAAAGGTAGTTTAACAGTACTCACCTCTGCATTAAATGTAGCTTTAGAGCTACTTAACCATACTGATGTGGAAATTATTCAGCTTGGTGGATTAGTTAGAAAAAGCTCTGCATCTGTAGCAGGCCCATACTCAGACAATGTTTTGGGTAATGTTTTTTGTAGTAAGCTGTATTTGGGAGTCGATGGAATAGATCTGGAATTTGGTTTAACCACAACTAGCGCTTCAGAAGCTCATCTGAATAAACAAATGATAGAATCATCACAAAAGCTAATTGTATTGGCCGACTCTACTAAATTTGGAAAACGTGGTTTTGGTAAAATCTGCGGAATTGAAGCCGTAGACCATATTATTACAGATTCTGGAATCTCTGATCAAGTAAAAAAAGGATTAGAAAGTCATGGCATAAAAGTGTCTATCATTTAATAACCAACAAACGCTTATCATCAATTACACTACTTTTTACGCTCGGTGGTATATCGCACCAATTGCTCTAATCCAGTTCTGGCATCACCGGGCTCAAAACTATGTAATATATCAAAAGCTTCCTGCTGATACTGGGCCATTTTCTCATTGGCATAACGCACACCCTCTTTTGCATTTACGAAATCAATGATCTCCTGTATTTTCACAGGCTCTTCATTATGGTTCTTTACCAAATTAATGATTCTTTTCTTCTCAGCTTTATCAGATCTGTTTAAAGCATAAATCAGGGGTAATGTAACTTTCTTCTCCTTAATATCTATACCCAATGGCTTACCTACATCATCTGTCCCAAAATCAAAAGTATCATCCTTGATCTGAAAAGCAATTCCTACCTTTTCGCCAAACA
>JBEBUV010000060.1:0-24243 GCA_040393085.1 Pedobacter hiemivivus
TAAAATAACTCAATGAAACCATTTCATTCAAGAACAAAAATCGTAGCCACTTTAGGCCCCGCCTCAGCAAAACCAGATGTTTTATTTAGTATGTTCAATGCCGGACTGGATGTTTGCCGTTTGAATTTTTCACACGGTTCACAGGCAGATCACCAGGAAGTGTTGGATACCATTAGAAACCTTAATGAAAAACACAATTATAATGTAGGAATTCTTGCCGATTTGCAAGGCCCTAAAATTAGAATTGGTATGGTTAAGGATGGTGGTATACAGCTTGTTAATGGAGCTAGAACAGTAATCACAACTAAAGAATGTGTGGGTAATGAAGAGCGGATTTATATCACTTATGAATCTTTCCCGAAAGATGTAAAAGCAGGTGAAATTATCCTTTTGGATGATGGTAAACTACAAATGCGTGTGATTGAAACCAATCTTGTAGATGAAGTTGTATGTGAGATTGTTCATGGTGGAATCCTGACTTCAAGAAAAGGTGTGAATCTTCCAAATACAAAAGTTTCTATCCCTTCTCTTACTATTGAAGATCGTAAAAATCTTGAATTTGTTCTCGAAAACGATGTAGAATGGATCGGTCTTTCTTTTGTACGTAATGCAGAAGACATCATCGAACTAAAAGATATTATCAAACAAAGAGGTAAAACTGCACGCGTAATTGCCAAAATTGAAAAACCAGAAGCAATTGCAAATATTGATGAAATTATTGCAGTTTCAGACGGTATCATGGTTGCTCGTGGAGACCTTGGAGTGGAAATGCCAATGGAAGAAGTTCCTTTGCTGCAAAAAATGATTGTTCAAAAATGTCGTGCAGCATCTAAACCAGTAATTGTTGCGACCCAGATGTTGGAAAGTATGATTACTACACCTAGACCTACAAGGGCTGAGGTGAATGATGTGGCAAACTCTGTGCTTGATGGTGCTGATGCAGTAATGCTAAGCGGTGAGACATCAGTAGGTGAGTTTCCATTGATCGTAATTGAGACCATGCAAAAGATCATCCAAAACATAGAGCAGAACAATTATCCATTCCATCCAGAGAAGTTCTTAAAGCCAAAAGCTGAAAGTTTCTTAAGTGATGCAGTTTGTGATACTGCTTGTTTCTTGTCTAAACAAACCAATGCAGTAGGGATTGTATCTATGACTTTAAGTGGTTATACTGCATTTGAAATCTCTAGTCACAGACCAAAAGCACACACCTATATCTTTACAAGTAACAGAAGCTTGTTAAATAGTTTGAGCTTATTATGGGGTGTTCAAGGTTTTTATTATGATAAGTTTGATAGTACTGATGAAACAATTCAGGACGTAAACAACTTACTTAAAACAAATAAATTGATAAAAAGTGGCGATGTGATCATCAACACGGCATCTATTCCATTAGAGAAAAAGGGTAAAACGAATATGATAAAGGTTACAGTAATCGATTAATATTCCTTAACACCGATATTTTTTCTACTTTTGCAATTCTGCAAAACGGAGAGTTGTCCGAGTGGCTGAAGGAGCTCGCTTGGAAAGCGTGTATACCTCAAAAGGGTATCGAGAGTTCGAATCTCTCACTCTCCGCAGAAAGATGGTCAAAAACCAAGAAAAGCCTGCAAATCGTGCGATTGCAGGCTTTTTGTATTTATAAACTTGTGCTATTGACCATAGCTTTGTAAAATATTCAATAGGCTTGGAGTCTCTATTTTGATTAATGCCTATATTTAAGCCTCTGTAAATCAATCTAAAATGAAGAACTTAATATTGCTGCTTTTACTTATTCCTTTACTAGCTTCAGCTCAGGAAAAAGGAACTCATTTCGAACATGGATTAACCTGGGAGCAAGTGAAAGAAAAGGCTAAAAAAGAGAATAAATACCTTTTTGTAGATTGCTTTACCACCTGGTGTGGCCCTTGTAAGGATATGGCGAACAACGTTTTTCCGCAAGAAAAAGTTGGTGATTTCTTTAATAGGAACTTTGTAAACGTTAAAATTCAGTTTGATAAAACCAAAAATGATAGCGACGAAGTAAAAAGTTGGTATACAGTTGCAGCTGCAATTAATAAGGAATTCAAAGTAAGGGCTTACCCTACATTTTTAATCTTT
The DNA here is from genome assembly GCA_040393085.1 of Pedobacter hiemivivus. Taxonomy (GTDB): domain Bacteria; phylum Bacteroidota; class Bacteroidia; order Sphingobacteriales; family Sphingobacteriaceae; genus Pedobacter; species Pedobacter hiemivivus_A. Next base: position 2,101 of record JBEBUV010000060.1, read on the forward strand.
TCACCTAAAGGGGAATTGGTTCATAGAATTGTTGGTGGTGGACAAGCAGATGAGTTTATTGCTAAAACACAAGAGGCATTGGACCCTGAAACGCAATATTATACAAGAATCAAAAAGTACGGTTCAGGGAACCCATCCCCTGAAATTTTAAAGGAACTTGTATCTGCTTCAGAACAAGTTTATGAGCAAGAAAATGCAGCGAAATTTGCAAGCTCTTATCTGGATTCACAGAAAGATCTTTATACAAAAGACAATCTATATTTTCTAAGTAAATATATTAAGAGTAGCAAAAGTAAAGGCTTTGAAGTCATATTAAAAGACACTGAAAAAGTGGATAAAGTGCTTGGTAAAGGAAGAGCAAATGAAATCCTGTCAAACGTAATTATTAAGGAAAGCATTTACCCTGAACTAGGGAATCCGACGGCAAACATTGATTCATTAATTGCAATTGCAGCTTCTAAATATCCAAAAATTGATATGAGAAAGGATACTGAACTGATGAAAGTTAAGTTTTATCAGGAGGAAAAAGATTGGGATAAGTTTCAGCCAGCAGTCCTTTTATTCATGAAAAACTATGGTGAAGAAGTAAATGCAGGTACGAAGAACAGCTTTGCGTGGGCAGTTTTTAAGAATAGCAATGACCTGAATTATTTAAATGTAGCACTGGAATGGAGTAAGCAGTCTGTGGATGCGACTCAGGGAAAACTTTTTAGTTACATTGATACTTATGCAAACCTACTTTACAAATTAGGGAAGAAAAAGGAGGCAATTACTTTGCTGGAGAAAGCCAGGGAATCTGCTCCGACTGGCGAAAAAGGATGGTATTCCGCTACAATTGATAGTCTGAAAAATAACGAAATTTAAAGATTTAACCCCTTATTCAAGGTAATTTTCAACGGGATTACCCTATGTTTTGGTTGATGGTAGAATTTAATTCTGCGAATATTAGGGTGAACCGAAATAAATAGTAAGTTTTTTGGTATCAGGTTTGTATAACCTAGAAACCTATCTACTTTACTATGAAAAATGAATATCCTTTCTACCTGAAAGCTCCGGTAATATTATTGGGGCTTGTAATCAGCGTTTATATCCTGTATATACTTCAGGATGTGTTAGTGCCTTTAGCTTTTGCAGGGCTCATCGCTATTTTATTAAACCCGTTATCAAACCGATTGGAGCGACGTTTACCTAAAATAGTCAGTATTATGATCACTATGTTCATCGCATTTATTGTGATTGTTGCATTAATGTATTTCTTATCCTCTCAAATTGCGCACTTCTTTGATGATCTGGGCGCCATAAAGGCGAAGTTTTGGTCTCTGGTTCATAACCTTCAGGATTGGTTACAGAGCACTTTTGGTATTTCTACCACAAAGCAACTGCAAATGTTAAATGAAGCAGCTAACAGCAGTAAAGCCGTAGTCGGTCAGACAATTACTGGCTTAATGGGAATTTTAAGTGTCGTTTTTTTAATTCCAGTGTATACATTTTTGTTCATGTTATATAAAACACTGATCCTGAATTTCTTTTATGAAGTTTTTTCGGAAGAGAATCAAGAAAAAGTAGCCGAAATCATCGGACAAACCAAGTCGGCAATTCAGAGTTATATAATGGGTTTACTTATAGAAACTTCTGTTGTAGCAGTTATGAACTCTGCAGCATTGCTAATCCTTGGCGTTCCAAATGCTATTTTAATCGGAGTAATCGGTGCTTTGTTGAACCTATTGCCTTATATTGGAGGGCTTATTGCCATAGCATTACCCGTATTAATGGCGACCATTTCAATGGATGGTTATACCACTCAGTTACTTATTGTAGGCGCATACCTGCTTATTCAATTTATTGATAATAATATCCTTGTACCTAGAGTGGTTTCCTCTCAAGTCCAGATAAACGCGCTTATTTCCATTATAGTGGTGCTCCTTGGTGGCGCCTTATGGGGAATATCAGGGATGTTTCTCTCCATTCCATTCATCGCAGTGTTGAAAATTATATTCGACCGTATAGATGGGTTAAAACCATGGGGTAAAATACTTGGCGATGATGTGCCTGCAACACATATGGGGCAGCTTAAAAGGTTCAGAAGAAGAAAAGTAGCTCAAGCTTAAAGAATGGGACAGTATAAGCATATAGCGATACTTGGCGGTGGGCCGAGTGGGTTATTTTTATTTAAAAAGTTGTTAGAAACAGACTCGGAAAACCTAACTATTGATATTTTCGAAAAGAAGAAAGTACTTGGTGCAGGTATGCCTTATAGTGAGGATGGATCAAATACAGAACACATTACAAATGTTTCTGGTAATGAAATCCCTGAATTGGAGACCACGATTTCAGAATGGTTACAGACAGTTTCTAAAAGTGTACTTGAACATTTTGGGATTAATCCTGAGAAATTTAACGAATATAAAGTATTGCCCAGATTATTGTTTGGGCAATACTTATCGGCACAGTTTAGCTTATTAAAGTTGAAAGCCGATCGTGCAGGGATTCTGACTAATATTCATCTCGGAACTGAAGTAACGGACGTTATAGATGATCCACAGCGGGGAAGGGTTGTTGTTGAGGTAGATCATAACATATATAAAGAATATGATCATGTAGTTATTTGTACAGGGCATCACTGGCCAATTCGACATGAAAGTTTTGTACCTGGTTATTTCGATTCTCCATATCCACCGGCTAAACTTGCTTTTAAAGTGAACCATCCCGTAGCCATTAAAGGATCATCACTTACTGCAATTGATGCTGTTAGAACGCTTGCCAGGCATAATGGAAGCTTTACTTTTAGTAAGCAAGGGAAAATGATTTATACACTTCATAAAGAGTGTAAAGGGTTCAAGCTGTTGATGCATTCCCGACATGGTATGCTTCCTGCCGTAAGATTTCATCTGGAAGATTCCCATTTGTCCAAAACTTCAGTTTTAACGAAGATGGAGGTAGATGAAAATAGAGCTCAAAACGGAGGGTTTTTATCACTCGATTTTATATTCGAAAGAAACTTTAAAGAGTTGTTCCGAACAAAAGACCCAGAGTTTTATAACCGGATCAAGGACTTGCAGTTAGAGGATTTTGTGAAAATTATGATGGACTTTCGTGGAAAATTAGATCCTTTTCAACTCTTTAAGGCCGAATATTCAGAGGCCGATAGATCTATTAAAAGACATGAATCCGTTTATTGGAAAGAGCTTCTGGCAGTATTGAGCTTTGCCATGAATTACCCCGCTAAATATCTTTCAGCAGAAGATATGCAAAGACTTCAAAAAGTATTAATGCCACTTATTTCCATAGTAATTGCTTTTGTACCTCAAAGTTCTGTAGAAGAGATGTTAGCGATGTATGAAGCAGGTGTGTTAGATATCATCGCTGTTGGTGAAGATAGTCGGACTGAGCCCGACTCCAGAGGGGGGATTGTTTATCATTATACGGACGAGGATAAACAGTTGCAATCAAACCATTTTCAGACCTTTGTTAACTGTGTTGGTCAGCCTCATTTATCCTATCAGGAATTCCCTTATAAAGGCTTAAAAAAACATAAAACGATTAGCCCGGCACGTTTAAAGTTTAAAGATGAATATGCCGGATTGAAAGCGATGGAAAAGGATAAAGAAAAGGTAGAAGCAGATGATAAAGGAAATTATTGGTTAACGGTACCGGGGATTACAATTAATGACCACTTTCAGGTGATCGATGATTTTGGGGCGTTAAATGAACGGATCTATATTATGGCTGTACCTTATATTGGGGGCTATAATCCAGATTATTCTGGCCTTGATTTCTGTGAAGCAGCATCTGTTGCCATTTCAGCACGCATAGCCCAAACAGGGTAAAAAGCGAATGTCGCATGTGCCCCCTAAAGTTGTCGCGTTTCCTCTTCTCATAGTCAGTTTTAGGCTATAATTTTACAGGTAGTTGAATGAATATTAAAATCATATTATGATGAAAAGAGAAAAAATTATTTTTTGGGTAGCTACAATACTTATTTTTTTGTTTGAGGGTGTAATGCCCGCATTAACATCTCAAACTGAAGTGGCTAAAGAGGGAATAAGGCATCTTGGGTATCCTGAGTACTTTGGCGTTGCACTGGTCGTTTTTAAAATAGCAGGATCATTGGCCCTTGTTATTCCTCAAATAAAAGGAAATGTTAAAGAATGGGTCTATGCTGGTTTTGGGTTTGACTTTATTTTTGCTTCCATCAGTCACTGGGCAGTAGATGGTTTTGGTGGACAGGCCATCTTTCCACTCATTGTTTTCGCTATTCTCGCAGTTTCTTATATCTATTATCATAAGCTGAATAAGACTGAGCTAAACAATGCTTTTAAAGCTTATTGAGGATTGTGGGGAGGATCTTAGATTTGCTCTTGTTCAGTTTGTTCAGAGCTATAATCCTTTAGGTATAATGCCTAATTTAGATTAATCATTCCCAGATCTAAAATGAATTGTTTAATCGTTGATGATAATGTTATATCGCTTGCCGTTATTAAGAAGCTCGTTAGCATGACTTCTGAGCTTACTTTGGTGGGGGAAAGTTCTGATGCCTTGTTAGCCTATGAACAAATGCAAACTCAAGATGTTGATCTCTTATTTCTTGATATAGAAATGCCCGTTATGAGTGGCATTGATCTGGTAAAAAGCTTAGGAGAAAAGCGACCGTTAATTATTTTTACTTCTTCAGCATTAGATTATGCAGCTGAAGCATTTGAATTGAATGTTGTTGATTTTCTGGTTAAACCAGTTAGTCCATCTCGTTTTTTAGTAGCAGTAGAAAAGGCTAAAAGAATGCTTCAGGCCAAAGTGCAAAATCCGACTGAAAAAGATGATGAGTTCGTGTTTATCAGAGATTCAAATATAGTTCGTAGGCTTAAAGTAAATGATATATTGTACATGGAAGCACAAGGTGATTATGTGCGTATCAATGTAGCCGATGGAGTTTACTCTATACATTCTTCCTTGAAATCAGTGGAAGAAAAGCTATCTAAAAGTACCTTTATAAGGGTGCATCGCTCATTTATCATTAACGTAAGTAAAATTGATACCATAGAGGGGGGGACACTTATTGTTAATCATAATATTGTCCCGGTCTCTGATGCTTATAGATCAGGATTGTACAAAAGAATGCAGATCCTGTAGATCTGCTATATCATAGCTCATTTCTAACATAAAAAGGGGTGCATATTTTGATATGCACCCTTTTTTATGTTAGAATCTGTATTTAGTTATAAATACAAAGATAAAGCGCAGCTGCAATTGCACAACCTATAATTGGGCCAATTACTGGAACCCAGGCATAACCCCAGTTGTTCCCGCCTTTGCCTGCTACAGGTAATATAGCGTGCATAATTCTAGGTCCCAGATCTCTTGCAGGATTAATAGCATATCCAGTTGTGCCGCCTAGCGATAAACCAATTGCCCATACCAATAAGGTTACCGGTAGTGCACCTAAAGAACCCAGTCCAATAGGGCTCTTTTCTACACCCATTTCTGCATTTGTAAAATGGAATATCACAAATATCAACACAAACGTTCCTATAATCTCACTGATGAGATTTGAAACCTTGTTAGGAATGGCTGGAGCTGTACAGAATGTAGCTTGTTTTGCACCCTGATCTTCAGTTCCTGCATAGAAGTCTTTAAACAGTAGCCATACCAGAAATGCGCCTATCATGGCACCAATAAATTGTGCTAAAATATAAGATGGGGCAAGCGCCCAACTGAACTTTCCAGCAATGGCAAGACCAATAGTTACCGCAGGATTGAGGTGTGCCCCGCTATAAGGACCAGCAATAACTACACCTACAAACACGGCAAATGCCCATGCAGTAGTAATTACTATCCAGCCGCCGCCATTACCTTTGGTTCCTTTCAAAACCACATTGGCAACAACACCGTTACCTAGTAAAATCATAAACATTGTGCCGAGTATTTCAGCTATAAAAGGAGACATGTTTTTAAGTTTAAGTTGTTTATAAATATACTAGTTTTCTACTGCGGCTTTTGCAGCTTTAACCGCTCTGTTCCATCCCTTAATACGCTCAGGAATATCTGCTGTATCTCCAGCATTAAAATTCTTATCAATTTTCCATTGCCCGCTAATATCGTCCATACTGCTCCAATAACCAACAGCTAAGCCAGCAAGATAAGCAGCACCCAGTGCAGTTACTTCGGTTACTTTAGGGCGAATGACTGTCGTGTCTAATAAGTCGGCTTGAAATTGCATCAACATATCATTAGCGGTCGCTCCACCATCTACTCTTAATTCTTTAATGCTATATCCTGAATCCGCTTCCATAGCTTTTAGCACTTCCATAGTCTGGAATGCAATACTCTCTACTGCAGCCCTGGCTATATGGGAAGCTGAGGTTCCACGAGTAATACCAGTAATCGTTCCCCGAGCATCCTGATTCCAGTGTGGTGCGCCAAGACCAGCAAATGCAGGTACCAGATAAACACCTCCGGTATCTTTTACTTTAAGCGCTAGTTGCTCAACCTCGGCCGAGGTTTTAATAATGCCCAGGCCATCTCTTAACCATTGTACAACAGCACCACCAATAAATATACTGCCCTCAAGCGCATATTGCACTTTTCCATTGATTTTCCAGGCGATGGTAGTAACCAGATTATTTTTTGAAACGATAGGTTTATCGCCAATATTCATTAGCATAAAACAGCCTGTGCCATAAGTATTCTTTACCATACCTACCTGAGTACACATTTGCCCAAATAAAGCAGCCTGTTGGTCGCCCGCAATTCCAGCAATAGGGATTTTTGCAGCAAGCACATTGCCCGTAGTTTCGCCATAAACCTCACTTGAAGATTTAACCTCAGGCAGAATACTTGCCGGAATGTCAAAAAGATCAAGTAGTTCCTGATCCCAGCTTAAAGTATGAATGTTATATATCATTGTCCGGGATGCATTACTAACATCAGTAATGTGAACCCTTCCGTCTGTTAAATTCCAGATCAGCCAGGAATCAATAGTTCCGAAAGCCAGGTCGCCGGCAGCAGCCTTTTCACGGGCACCCTCTACGTTGTCCAGCATCCATTTTATTTTAGTTGCAGAAAAATAGGCATCCAATATAAGGCCTGTTTTTTCCTGGATTTTTGTAGCCAGGCCTTTTGCTCTAAGTTCATCACAATATGCAGATGTACGTCTGTCTTGCCATACAATAGCATTGCATAACGGTTCACCGGTCTTTTTATCCCATAAAACCGTAGTTTCACGTTGGTTGGTAATTCCAATTGCAGCAATATCATTAGGAGTAATGCCTGCTTTAACAATCGCTTCAGTAGCAACAGAGATCTGTGTAGTCCATATTTCGTTGGCATTGTGCTCTACCCACCCCGGTTGAGGATAGATTTGCTCAAATTCTTTCTGTGCGATAGATACAATTCCACCCTCTTTATTAAATACAATCGCTCTTGAACTGGTTGTTCCCTGATCAAAGGATAAAATAAATTTGCTCATAGTTTATAATTGGCAATGATGTGTAATAAAACGTAAGTATAAACAATCATTATCGAAAGTAAAAGATGCAATGTGAAATTAATTCCTAATTGGGTAAAAAAAAACGGGTTGTGCTTTTTATAGCACAACCCGTTCTGTTACTGAGTTAACGTCTAGAATTTAATTCCTAAACCAACTGAGAATACCTGATTTTTAAATTCAGGCGTTTCTCTTGACCCATCTTCATTGTTTTTCTGGAAATCCAATGCATAACGGCCATGTATATCAACTTTGTTGTTTAGGTCGTATCTAAAGCCGATCAAACCACCTACCAGACTCTTTTTAAATCTGTCAGATTTATCTTCAATAATTTCCTGCTCTGAAGAACCCAAGCCATTCTCAAACTTGTTTTTTGTAGATAGCAAGAAAGATACTTGCGGACCAACAACAAGATTTAAACCACTTCCACCAAGGTTTATACTTGCCAGAATCGGAAGATCAATGAAACTTGTAGTCTGTGTAAAATTTCCAAATACAGTTTCTGCTTTATAGCCTTTGGTAGAATAAAGTAACTCTGGTGTAAAGGCTAAGCCTTTAATTAGGTTAATATCTAAAGTTATACCGGCATTAAAACCAGTATTTACTTTTGTTTTAAAATCATTGTTTCCATCGTCCTTTATAATATTCGGAAGATTTACACCCGCTTTAACTCCCAATCTAATTGGGCTCTGTGCGTTTGCAGCACTAGCGGCAAATAGGCCTAGGGCCAAAATAATTACTTTTTTCATCATTGTATGTTTTTGTTATCATCGCTATTGAAAGAAATGTGCCAGTTTTATAAGCAAATAGAGTTATGCGTTAAAAACACCTAGAATTACACTTATATAACTGATGATTAAAAGCTTCTGTTATTTTTGTTTTATAGAGCAATTAAAATTGTTCAAGCGATAATGTATCAAATTTGATACAATTAGTGTTTGAATAAATTCTATTCCTGTCTTTGGTCTTAACAAGTGTTCTAAATCTATTAGATAGATTTTTGTTTAACTTTGAATCCTCATATAACCGTGATATAAATGAACATTAAGCATTTCTTTTTAATTAGTTTACTCTCATTATCAGTCGCTTTTGGTGCCTACGCACAAAAGAAAACATATTTACAAACGCTTGAAGAACCTAATCAATGGGTAGATTCGGTGTTTAAACGCTTAAGTAAGCGTCAAAAGATTGCTCAGATGTTCTTTGTAAGAGCAAATACCAATTTTAGTAAAGCCTATCAGGATTCAGTAGGAAAAGTGATCAGGAGAGAACGTATTGGCGGATTGGTATTCTTTCAGGGAGGTCCAGGCCGACAAGCCATTTTAACTAATAAGTATCAATCATTAGCCAGAGTACCGTTATTGGTAACTTCTGATGGTGAATGGGGCTTGGGAATGCGCTTAGATAGTACCATTTCTTATCCATATCAAATGGCACTCGGTGCGGTTCAGAATAAGGATTTGATTTATAAAATGGGCCTTGAAGTAGCAAAAGATTATAAACGTATCGGTATGCACATGAATCTTGCACCAGATGTAGATGTAAATAATAACCCGAAAAATCCAGTCATCAACTTTCGCTCTTTCGGTGAAAATAAATACAATGTAGCTACTAAAGCTGCCGCATATATGAATGGAATGCAAGACGGTGGTTTGCTAGTTAGTATTAAACACTTTCCCGGCCATGGAGATACAGATGTAGATTCACATTACGACCTGCCACAGTTAAAGTTCACCAAAGAACGTTTAGATAGTTTGGAACTTTATCCTTTCAAAGAGTTGATTAAAGATGGTGCTGCGGGAGTGATGATTGCTCACATGAATATCCCCTCGTTAGATAATACCCCGAATATGCCTTCAACATTATCAAAACCTATAGTTACCGGTCTTTTAAAAGAAGAGCTAGGCTTTAAAGGAATTGTTATTTCTGATGCTATGGAAATGAAAGGGGTGGTTAAAAACTTTAAAGATGGCGAAGCAGATGTTATGGGGATCATTGCTGGCAATGATATTTTAGAGCTTTCTGAAAACAGTGCAAGGGCAATAAAATTAGTTCGTAGAGCGGTCAGAGAAGATAGAATCAGTATGGATCAGATCGATCAAAGTGTAAAAAAGATCTTAACTGCAAAATACTGGGCAGGTTTAAATGTTAAAAAAACTATAGATGAAAATAATGTTGCTGCAGAGGTAAATCGTCCGGAAAGCGTGGCTTTATTACAACAATTGGCCGAAGGATCCATGACCCTATTAACAGGTAAAGAAAATATTAAGCAGTTAAATGCAGAAAAGCGTACAGTAATCATTAGCATTGGTACACCACAAGTGACCACTTTTCAACGTGAATTAGGAGCGTTCTATAAAAATGCAGTCTTCTATACTTTGGATAAAAATGCAACATCCACTGCAATTGCAAAGATCTTAAGAGATATTAAAGCTTTTGATCAAATCATAATAGGGATACATGATACACGCACACGTCCTGGAAATGGAATGGTGCTAAGTGCCGATTTGAAGATGTTTATTAAGGATATGTCTTTAAGTAATGCTGTTTTTGCCTTGTTTGCAAATCCTTATAACCTTGCAGCATTGCCGGGTCTAGAGCAAAGCAAAGGTTTAGTTGTGGCTTATCAGAAAGAAGATTTTATGCAAAAAGCGGCAGCTTCAGTTATTAAAAATCAGGTGATTGCAACAGGAAAGCTACCCGTTACAGTAAACACCTTTTTTAAATATGGCGACGGACTTTAATTCAAAAATTTGCAGTTTTTAGATATCCATACGCATCTGCAAAATGATCGACTTGAAATCAGAAGCATATTAAGTCTTTCACTAACAGAAGACACACTTTTATCTGCGTCTCAAGATCAGGAGTTAACTGAAAATCAAGCGTTACTTGAAAAATGGGTATTGCCCAAAAATCAAGATGTATCTGTGGGGCTTCACCCCTGGTTTGCGACTATCGAGCGACTGGAAGAAGATTATTCCTGTCTAGCCGAGGTTGCAAAAAGCAGCCAAGTGAAGTTAATAGGGGAGTGTGGGTTAGATCGGCTTAAAGGTGAGAAATTAGAAAACCAACTGATCATCTTGAAAAAGCAGTTGCACTTAGCAGAGGAAATTCAAAAGCCGGTCATCCTGCATTGTGTGAAGTGTTTTGATGAGCTGATCTCTGTACAAAAGGAAATGAAGCTTAATATTCCTCTAATTCTTCATGGTTTTAATAAGCATGAAGAATTAGGTAAGCAATTGCTTAATCAAGGGTTTTACCTTTCATTTGGGAAGTCTATATTGAATGCCAATTCTGGTGCCGCGGCGCTATTAAAACATACAAATGTTTTCTTTTTGGAGACCGATGATGCAGATTGTAGTATCGCTGAAATTTATGAAGCAGCAGCAAATTTAAAAAACTGTACTGTTAATGAATTAAAAGCCCTTATTTTCGCCAACTGGAAAAAAATAATGCTTATTTAATATGTCTGATTTAAACTGGTTATCACGTTCGGCTTTACTTATTGGTGATGAGGGGATCAATACTCTACAACAAAAGCATGTGCTTGTTGTAGGACTTGGTGGTGTAGGTTCTTTTGCAGCGGAATTTATATGTCGCTCAGGTGTTGGCGAAATGACAATCGTTGATGGGGATGTCGTAGACCCAAGTAACAGAAACCGACAATTACCTGCTTTATCTACCAATCATGGCGTCAGCAAAGCTGAAATTATGAAAGAACGTCTGCTAGCGATAAATCCAGCACTTAAATTACATGTGATAAACGATTTCCTAACGCCTGATAAATGTAGGGAACTATTGGAACATCCTTTTGATTATGTGATGGACTGTATAGACAGTCTTACACCTAAAGTAATTCTGTTAGAGAAAGCATTGGAGAAGAATATGCCGATCGTGAGCTCTATGGGGGCTGGCGGCAAACTAGATCCTACCCGGGTTCGTGTCACCACGTTGCCAGATACTTATCAATGTGTTTTCGCGCAGTACGTACGTAAAAGACTGAAAAGGCATGGAAATTATAATCAGATCAAAGCGGTATTTTCTACCGAAGAAATGATGAAAGAATCGCTGTTAATGACCGATGGGAGTAATTTTAAACGTTCTGCTTATGGAACAGTTTCCTATTTACCTGCCATTTTTGGCGGAGTGTGCGCATCGGTGGCTATCCGAGATATGCTGGGACAACCTATTACCATGGAACAACGCCCTCCAAGAATAGCAGCTAAAAAGAAGAAAGTTTAAAATAGAGCAAGCACTTTAATTAATGCTTACTCCTTTCTATAGATTACTCGTTTCTAGAACTTAATGTTGCTAGTACTTATTTGTTGTTTTCAGGCTTAACTGCAGCGGCAGTCCAACCTTTTAAGAAACCCATTACTTTTTTAACACTATGCCCTTTTCCCTCTTCAAGGTAAGCAGAGTTCTGGATGTGCAATACCTTTCCACTACCGTCAAGGATTACAAAAACAGGATAACCAAATCGTCCTGGATAACCCAAACTTGCCATTACAGCAGCATTTTTGTTTTCAGGACTATAATTTACAAGGACGGTTTCGTAGTTGTTATTTAAATAATCTTTCAACTCAGGTGTGGCATCAACCATTTTATGAAAAGCTATACACCAAACACACCAGTTGCCACCAACTTGTATAAATACATGTTTGCCTTCTTTATTTGCTTTAGCTACAGCAGCATCAATATCGGCTCTTGCATCGGCATTTGGATTATATATACTTACTTTTTGTGAGGGTGCTTTAACCTCTTTATTTTCTTGTGCAATAACAACACTAGAGGTCGCTAAGCATATTATGAATAGTAATGTCTTCATCTCTTTTGAAATTATGTGCAATTTTAAGTATTTATCTATTAAACTTAGTAATGGGAGTATAATAATTGACCTATCTATAAATCAACATTTTTATTGCCGAACAGGTAAAAAATATTAATAGCTTTACCTAATGCCTCAACAGCCATTAAAAATATTGCAAGCCTCTGCCGGATCAGGTAAAACATTCAGTTTAACAGCTCATTACTTAACTCTATTATTATCTGGCGAAACCAAATACCGGGAAATTCTTGCCGTAACTTTTACCAATAAAGCTACGGAGGAAATGAAATCAAGAATCATGGAGGTGTTGAAAGGCTTTGCTGAGGGTGATCCATCCAAAAAGATTAATGATTACAGGGAGATTGTTTTAAAAGCACATCCCGATTTAAATGCAGCTGCTTTAAAACATAGATCCGATAAAATATATCGTAAAATATTACACGATTACAGTCGCTTCTCAGTAAGTACAATTGATGGTTTTGTGCAAAAAGTTATCCGAGGTTTTGCTTTTGAACTTGGCCTTGATGCCGGGTATGGCCTGGAAATGAATTACGATAAGGTAAAGAATGAGCTGGCAGAAAGATTAGATAAAGCACTGGATAAGAATCCTGTTTTATTACAGTGGATTATTGACCTGGCTCTTGATCGTATCAACAACGATAAAAGCTGGAATTATCGTAGAGAACTGATTGATCTCACCAATGAAATCTTTAAAGAGCGCTACCAACCTTTCGAAAACGCAATTAAGTTATTGGGAGAGTCGGTAGATCTGGATATGCTTTTTAAAGACTATAATAAAGTTACCCGATTGGGAATAGAGACTTTTGAAAATACGGTTAAAGAACTGGCAGAACAAGCACAGCAGATATTTGAAGTTGAGGGAATTGAAGTAGGAAGCTTAAAAGGCAAGACCAGATCACCATTAAACAACCTTTCAAAAATAGCAGAAGGCGATCTGACGAAAATCTCAGGTTTGGCGAAGTTGATAGATCAACCTGATGAGTGGTTCCAGAAAGGTCAGGAAAGTAGTTCTTATTCAGAATTAAACCCTGTTATAGCTAAACTCTACCAGACCTATCAAGAGGGACTGGCAGGATATATACTGGCACATGCATTCAATAAAAACTTATATTACCTGCGTTTAATGCAGGAAATGGCAGTGCTATTAAAAGATTATAGAGATGAAAGTCCGAATTTATTAATCAGTGATGCACAGACCTTATTAAAGGGGATCACAGATGATGCTGACGATAACCCCTCATTTATTTGGGAAAAGATGGGCAACAGGTACCGGAACTTTCTTTTTGATGAATTTCAGGATACATCATCTAACCAATGGGGGAGTTTTAGATCTCTTTTGAGTAACTCTATCGCATCGCCTAGCGGGAAACATATTGATCATTTAATTGTTGGCGATACCAAGCAATCTATTTATCGCTGGCGTAATGGCGACTGGAACATCCTCCATCAACAGGCAAAGTTGGATATCAAGGCAGAGAATGTGATGGAAGATAGTTTGGAAGAGAATTATCGGAGTACTCAAAATATCATAGAATTCAATAACGATTTATTTAAAAAGTTGCCTCAGCTGATGCAGACTAATATAAATGGTGCTATTGAAGAACAGGAAGTCGCAGACGTGCAGAATTGGTGGCAGGCTAGTGGATTCGACCAAATTGTAACCAATGTTTATGGAGCGGTTATGCAAAAGACAACCCCTTTTACATTAAGCGGTGGAACCATAAACTTTAATGTGCTCAAAACAGATGAGGAAGGAAATACTTTAACTAAAGTCACATTTAGAGATTTGTCTCTCGCTAAGATGATTGAAGAGCTGGACACACTTATAAACGTTAAGAATTATAAGCCAAAGGATATTTGTGTGTTGGTGCGTTCAAATTCGGAAGCCGTAGCCGCTGTTGAAACCCTGATGAGTCATGGTATTGACGTGATTTCTGGAGAGGCTTTACTCTTAAACAATAACAATGCAGTCAAGCTGATCATCAATACTTTGCAGGTAATGGGCGGCTTGTCAGAAAATACTGCTCTATTCAAAGCAAACTGCATTAACCTATATGCACGGTTATTGGGAGTAGAAGTGGTACCTCATCATTATTTCTCACTCAAATTTAAAACGCTAACACAGCTATCGGACTTACTGCCTGCGGATCTTTGCGAAAACTGGCAAAGCTGGATGCAACAGCCTTTACCCGCATTACTAGAAAAAATTATAGCGGCCTACGGTTTACATCAACCACAACATGTGGCCAATTTACCGTATTTATTTGCTCTACGGGATTTAATGGGCAGTTTTGCCTTACATGGAGAGCGTGGTATTGCAGCATTTCTTACTTTTTGGGATGAAGAGGGGGCAAGAAAAACACTTCCATCATCAGAAAATACAGATGCAGTTCAGGTTATTACCATACATAAATCTAAAGGACTTGCCTTTAGGGCGGTGATGCTACCATTCTGTAATTGGGATATCAATGGTAAAACAAATGGCATATTTTGGGTGCCAGCAACAGATACTCCGTACCATCACCTTCATAGTATTCCCTTAAAATACAATAAAGAATTAGGGCGATCTAGTGTGGCAAAGCCTTATTTTGAAGAGTTGTTATATAACAATATGGATGCCTTAAACATGCTTTATGTGGCTACAACGCGTTCAAAAGAATATCTATATATCAATACCCAAGGTAAAAAGACCAAAACGATAACCAATATTGGTGATCTGCTAAATATGGTATATGAAGATCAGTTGTCGGAAGATGGACAATATCTGATTGATGATGTCGTGCCTGATCAAACAGAGAAAAGTTCTGCTATTCAGGAGATTGAAATGGGTTTTTACCCAATCTCTAATCGTTTAAGTCAGGTGTTTGATGCGAATTTAAAACGCAGAGAAATAGACCTGATCACAGGGGAAAGTGCCGGACGTACCGGAACAATCTTACATGAAGTATTAGCTGCGGCAGGCAATGTGGATGATGTTGATGGCGTTTTACGTACGCTAATGCTTGATGGTGTTTTTAAAGCAGAAGAACTTCCTTTTTTAAAAGCTCAGGCCATTTCGGTATTACAACATGAGGGGTTGCAGGAAATATTGAGAAAAAGTAAACAGAGCTTAAATGAGCGTAGTATTATAGATACAAAAGGTAAAAGTTATCGCCCCGATAAAGTATTGGTAAATGGTGATGAGGTGATTATTATAGATTATAAATTTACGCAGCAGGAGAGTGATAAACATATTGAACAGGTAGCACATTATAAGGCCCTGTTAATGGCAATGGGCTATATTGATGTAAAAACTTATTTGTTTTATGCGGTAAGCGGACAATTGAAATTGGTGTAAGATGGGAGAAATAAATATGAAGCCTTTTTTAAGAGAAGTAGCAGAAGATCTTGTGGCGAAGCTTGGTGATGATTTACAGCATGCAGCCATTGTTTTTAATAATAAACGACCGGTGGCCTATTTGCAGGATCACCTGGCACGCATCATTAATAAACCATTCTGGAGCCCATCTTTCCTGACTATTCAGGAGTTTTTTGCCTTATCATCTGAACTGAAAGTAGCCGACGCATTTACGCAGTTTTTCACCTTGTATCAGCAATATAACAAGCTGATTATTCGTGCCGGAGAAAATAAGATTGAGCCAGCTAAGTTTTATCCAATAGCTCGAATCATACTAAGTGACTTTGCACAAATAGACAATGACCTTGTAAATGCAGATAAGTTATTCCAGCAAATGGAAGAGTTTGCAGAGGTAGATTATCAGTTTGATTACCTGACAGAAGAACAACAGGAGTTTTTAAAGAATTTCTGGAGTTCCTATTCTGATGGAAAACATAAGAAACAGCAGATACAGTTTATCAAAATGTGGCATAGAATGCCGGAACTGTACGCAGATTATCATCAGGCACTTAAAGAGCAAGGATTAACCACGAT
The DNA here is from genome assembly GCA_040393085.1 of Pedobacter hiemivivus. Classification (GTDB taxonomy): domain Bacteria; phylum Bacteroidota; class Bacteroidia; order Sphingobacteriales; family Sphingobacteriaceae; genus Pedobacter; species Pedobacter hiemivivus_A. The sequence continues at coordinate 18,361 of JBEBUV010000060.1, forward strand.
GGGTAATATATACCGTCAACTTGCAGGGGGTAAGGCTACAAAGCCTGATTTTACCACAGCCTTTGGTAAATTGGTTTTTGTAGGTTTTAATGCCTTAAGCAAAGCTGAAGCGGTAGTATTTAAGCGTTGGCAGGAGCAAGAAAAAACCTTGTTTTACTTTGATACAGATGATTATTATCTAAATGATCCTTTGCAGGAAGCAGGTCTGTTTTTAAGAAAGAACCTTGAGCAAACGGGATTGGTAAATGCATTGGTTGGCAGCAGATCTTTTATTAAGGCAAACCCAAAAACTATAAACGTTTATAAAACCCAGGGTCAGGTGGCCCAGGCGAAGATATTGAGTACCGCATTACAGGATGATTATCCTTTACTCAGTACGGCAGATAATGCAGGGAAAATAGCCCTGATCCTTGCAGATGAGAGTTTGTTATTGCCAGTATTGCAAACCATCCCAACGCATTATAATGATGGCGGGGAGCAGCGGACGGTAAATATAAACGTGACAATGGGTTATCCATTGGTGGCCTCTTCTATTTTTGGCCTGGCTGATTTATGGCTAAGTGTGCAAGCGCAGTTGATCCAGGGCGATAAAGACACGGTTTACTATCGGGAGGTAGAAGCATTCTTATCGCATCCTCTGACGGGAATCTCTGAACAGTTGCGCAACAAAATACAAAAAGGCTTACTGTCGGAACAGCTTGCAGAAGTGCCTTTGACCAGATTACAGGCTCAGAAAGGCTTACTGGCAATGTTTTTTACCCGTATTCAAAGTAGCGTGGAGGCGACGAAGACTTTACAAGCTATTTTTAAACAGATTTTAGAGCAGCAGCTTGCCCATAAAACATTGCGACAAACTGAGGCCGATTTATTTGTAGCGACTATAAAAGAATTGAACCGTCTTCATGATGCTTTAGAAACCTATCTACCAACTTTAGCCAGTTCCAAAGAGCTTTCTTTTATTTTGTCACTGATACAAAGAGCAGTACAAGGAATTGCAGTGCCTTTAACCGGAGAACCATTACAAGGAATTCAGGTAATGGGTTTATTGGAAAGCAGGAGTCTCGATTTTGAAAAAGTATATATATTAGGGGTTAACGAGGGACTACTGCCGCAAACAAGTGTGTCGCCAAGCTTTATTCCAGATAGCATTAGACGGGCATACGGACTTCCTGTACTGGAAAATCAGGATGCCATTTCGGCCTATATGTTTTATAGATTACTACAGCGTTCACAAGATGTAAGTTTGGTGTACAATGCACAGGCAGATGATACCAATACTGGTGAACCTACCCGTTTTTTAAGACAACTGGAATACGAAAGTGGATATAGTTTCAAATATCTGGAGCATAAACAACACATTACAACAGAGAGAAAAGTACCAGTCGTGATTCATAAAGACGAAAAGGTGATGGAGGTACTTCAAAAATACCTGAACGGAGAAACGCAATTGTCGGCCTCGGCTTTAACTTCCTATGTGAATTGTCCACTTCAATTCTTTTATCGCTATGTCGCGAAAATTGAAGAGCCTAAAGAGATTTCCGAAAATCTGGAAGCCAATTATATTGGCTCTATGTTGCATTATGTATTAGAGACTTTTTATGGCGACCTTATGGCTGAAGATGCAATGATCACTAAGCAACGTATTACAGATTATCGTAAAAAAGTGCCTGCATTAGCGGTAAAGGCGTTTTCAGAAGTGATGTTCGAGAATCCGAATTTACAGGTTAACCATAATGGGATGCAAAAGGTGGTACTGGCCATCGTTGAAGAATATGCAAATCTGATTCTGGATTATGATGAGAATGAAGCACCTTTTGAAGTTTTGGCACTAGAAAAAAGGGATAAAGTAGATTTTAAATTCCAGGTAAAGGGGCAAGACCACAGTATAGTATTACATGGAATTATAGATCGGATAGACCGTAAAAATGGTATCACACGAATTGTGGATTATAAAACGGGAGCCGATGTGTTAAGATATACCAATCTGGAGGATGTTTTTGATACCAATGGAAACAAGCAGAATAAGGCACTGATTCAGACTTTGTTTTATACCTATGTCTTTGAAAAGGCAAACGCTGAACAATGGGTAGAACCAAACCTATATAGCATTCGCAATATGCGGAAAGAGGGGACATACTTTATAGAGGGTCGTGAAAAGGTAAAACTGAATGGCGAGAAGCTGGAAAGTATAAAATTTGAGTTTGTTGGTTTCCTGGAGGCTAAACTTTCGGAGCTATTTGATTCAGACATCCCTTTTGTACAAACAGAGAATGAAGCTGGTTTCGCATATTCTCCATATTTAACTCTGTGCGGGATGTGAAACGCCAAATTATTTTAGCCGTTTCATAGGTTCTAAAGTGTAATTAAAACACTACTTTATAATTGCATTACAATACTTATATTTGTCGCAGTTAATATTTGAATATACAATGAGAGAGATTCAATTTAGAGAAGCTTTGCGTGAGGCCCTGAGCGAGGAAATGCGTAAAAATGAAAACGTTTTCCTTATCGGTGAGGAAGTTGCGCAATATAATGGTGCTTATAAGGTTAGTCAGGGTATGCTTGATGAGTTTGGTGATAAACGAGTAATCGATACACCAATTGCTGAGTTAGGCTTTACTGGTATTTCTATTGGTGCTGCAATGAACGGATTGATTCCGATTGTTGAGTTTATGACTTTCAACTTCTCTTTAGTTGCTATAGATCAGATTATTAATGGTGCAGCTAAAATGTTGTCTATGAGCGGTGGACAGTTCTCTGTTCCAATCGTATTCCGTGGGCCAACAGGTAATGCTGGTCAGCTAGGTGCACAACACTCTCAGAACTTTGAGAACTGGTATGCAAACTGTCCAGGATTAAAAGTGGTAGTTCCATCTACTCCTTACGAAGCTAAAGGATTGCTTAAACAAGCTATCATTGATCCAGATCCGGTTATTTTCATGGAATCGGAAGTAATGTATGGTGATAAAGGTGAAGTTCCTGAAGAAGAATATTACTTACCAATTGGTAAAGCTAACATAGTAAAAGAAGGTACTGATGTAACCATCGTAACTTTCGGTAAAATGCTTACACGTGTAGTAAACCCTGCAGTTGAAGAATTGACTAAAGAAGGAATTAGCGTTGAAGTAATTGATTTACGTACTGTACGTCCTATTGATTATGCTACAATCATCGAGTCTGTTAAGAAAACAAATCGTTTAGTAGTAGTAGAAGAAGCATGGCCATTGGCTTCAATTTCATCTGAAATTGCATTTAATGTTCAGAGAAATGCTTTCGATTACTTAGATGCTCCTGTATTGCGTATTACGTGTGCAGATGTGCCTTTACCATATGCACCAACATTAATTGCTGCTAGTTTACCAAATGCAGAGCGTGTTGTAAAAGCGGTTAAAGAAGTAATGTACGTTAATAAATAAGATCGGGTCGTTATTCTTGACTTTGAAAAAGCTGTAAAGCAAATTCAGATCAGAATTTTGTATCGGATTCCAAAATAATTTAGGCCTGTTTCATGACAAATGATTACAGGCCTTTTTGTTAACAATATATTTATTTGAGATGTCAATTGTTAGGGGTAATTTTGCCGGCAATTATACGTTAGGAGATCAAACAAAAAACAATGAGCAATCATTCTAAAATCATTGCTGCTGAGTTATCAGTAGCGGAAAAGCAGGTTATCGCTACTATTGAATTATTAGATGGAGGGGCAACTGTTCCCTTTATTTCCCGTTACCGGAAAGAGGTTACAGGAAGTTTAGACGAGGTGCAGGTAGCCGCAATCCGCGATAGGTTTCAGCAATTGAGAGAGCTGGATAAGCGCAGAGAAGCTATTTTAAAAGCATTAGCAGCACTAGACAAATTGAACCCCGAATTAGAGGCACAGATCAATGCTGCAGAAAATATTGCTGCCATAGAAGATATTTATTTGCCTTACAAACCCAAACGCAAAACCAGAGCGTCTGAAGCAAGGAAAAAAGGATTAGAGCCACTAGCGCTATTGTTATTGGAGCAAGGCCGGATATCGCCTGAAACTGAAGCGGGCAAGTTCTTGAATGATGAGATGGGTGTAGCATCTTTAGCTGATGCATTGGCAGGAGCAAGAGACATCATCGCTGAAATGGTAAATGAGAACGTGGAAGCTCGAACTGCTATGCGGAATTATTATCAGCATAAGGCTGCCTTTAAATCGGTTGTAGTCAAAGGGAAAGAAGAAGAGGGCGTAAAATATAAAGATTACTTTAACTGGGAAGAACCGCTTAAAACTGCACCATCTCACCGGGTATTGGCAATTAGACGTGGAGAAAACGAAGGAATTTTAAAACTGGAGGCTATCCCTGCAGAAGAGGGAGCTATCGATTTATTAGAACGTCAGTTTGTGAAAGGGAATAATGATTGTGCCCAGCAGGTTAAACTTGCGGTACAGGATAGCTATAAACGCTTGCTTGGTCCAGCAATGGAGACGGAGATTCGTAGTGTCTCTAAAGAAAAGGCAGATGAAGAAGCTATTCGCGTGTTCGCCGAAAATGCACGTCAGCTTTTACTGGCTGCACCGATGGGACAAAAGAATGTTTTGGCCATAGATCCAGGATTTAGAACAGGTTGTAAGGTGGTATGTTTAGATAAACAAGGTAAACTGTTAGAGAATACTACGATTTATCCGCATACAGGACAAGGACAAGTTAAAAAGGCAGGCGATAAAATCACGGAGCTTTGCACTAAATATGAAATACAAGCCATTGCTATTGGTAATGGTACTGCCGGACGTGAAACTGAAGCGTTTGTGCGTGGTTTGAACATTCCTGAGGTTATGGTAGTGATGGTGAGCGAGAATGGAGCTTCTATTTATTCGGCATCTGATGTGGCCCGTGAAGAGTTTCCTACTCAAGATATTACCGTTAGAGGCGCCGTTTCTATTGGTCGCAGGTTAATGGATCCTTTGGCCGAGTTGGTTAAAATTGATCCTAAATCTATCGGCGTAGGGCAATATCAGCACGATGTAGATCAGAACAAATTACAAGCATCATTGGATGATACGGTAATGAGCTGTGTGAATGCGGTAGGTGTAGAGTTAAATACAGCTTCTAAACAAGTTCTGGCTTATGTGTCTGGATTAGGCCCACAGCTGGCTCAGAATATCGTAAATTATAGAAATGAACATGGTGCTTTTAAAAACCGTGAAAGTTTAAGAAAAGTGCCTCGTTTGGGTGATAAAGCATTTGAGCAAGCAGCTGGTTTCTTAAGAATCAGAGATGCTGAGTCGGCCTTAGATTCTAGTGGCGTACACCCTGAGCGTTATGCTTTGGTTCATAAAATGGCTAGAGACCTTGATTGTAGCGTAAATCAGCTGGTTAAAGATTCATCATTGCAAAAGCAGATAAATCCGCAACAGTATGTAAATGAAGATATTGGTTTGCCTACATTGAATGATATCCTAGCTGAATTGGCTAAGCCGGGAAGAGATCCTCGTGAGCAGTTCGAAGCGTTTAGCTTTACAGATGGGGTAAATGAGATTGCCGATTTAAAAATCGGAATGAAGCTACCGGGAATTGTAACGAATATTACAAACTTTGGTGCTTTTGTAGATATAGGTGTTCATCAGGATGGCTTGGTTCACACCAGTCAGATTTCTAATAAATTTGTGGCTAATGCTAATGAGGTGGTAAAAGTGCATCAGAAGGTTGAAGTGACTGTTGTTGAAGTTGATGTGCTTAGAAAGCGTATTTCTTTATCGATGAAAACAGAGGTCGGAAATAAGGTGAAAAAAGAATATAAAGGCAATGCTGAAAAGTCGAAAAGGCCGACAGGTGGACGTCCCGAGCCTCAACGCAGAGATGCTAAGCCACAGCAAAACTCTAGAGGGGTACAAAGGGAAAAAGTACAGCCTGA
>JBEBUV010000061.1:0-23819 GCA_040393085.1 Pedobacter hiemivivus
CCTTTTGCATAAGAGAAATCAGCCTGTTTCTCAATTATGAATTGACCTAGTGTTTTTATGCCCGTCATCATATACTTAGTGTATTTTATACATTATCTATTCCCTATTTCTATGGCCGCTAAGGTATGTATTTTTTCATCTGTAATACAAAATCTAATTAAAGTTTTTATGCGATGCCAGCCAGAATTACCACAGGCACCGGGATTTATATGCAGACAACCCGTTTTTTTATCATGCATTACTTTTAAAATATGTGAATGTCCACAAATGAATAGCATCGGAGGCTTAGTGTATATTTCAGGCTTAACCTGCGGAGCATACTTACCCGGATAACCACCAATATGTGTCATCCATACATCCACCTGTTCGCAGTTAAAACGAAGGTGCTCTGGATACTTCAATCTGATCTCTTTATCATCAATATTTCCATAAACCCCTTTTAAAGGTTTAAAAGCCTCAAGTCGCTCCGCTACATCAGGTCCAAAATCGCCTGCATGCCATATTTCGTCACATTTATCGAAATGCTTAAAAACAGCATCATCTAAAAATCCGTGGGTGTCCGACATCAATCCTATCGTCTTCATTTGTATATATTAAAAAGCTAGAAAAAAATCCTTTAATAGTAATTTATAAGCATCAGTATAAACCCCTTGTGCTGCATAAATGTTTAAACTATAATGTTTGATTGCTACCCCTGAATAATCCAGACAAACGATCTGTCTGAATTCAGGTTTAGTATCATCAGAATGCAAATGAATAATTTCTGAGGGGAATAAACCATGATTAGCAGCAATGCTGATCGTAACTTCAGCCTGCTTTACCGGCAATATAAACCAAAAACATCCATCCTTACTGAGCAGTAAATCAATTCTTTGCATCATCTGTTCAAAAAAAACAGCATCAGTATGGCGGGCTACTCCCTTTCTATACTCGAGGTTCTTAAGATCATTCACAAAATATGGGGGATTAGAAACGATAAGATCATATCGCTTATCAGGTTTATAATCTTCAATAGCAGTATGAACAACTTTTAAACGCTCAAAAAAAGGAGAATTCTCTGCATTTCTAGCAGCAGACATTGCCGCTGATTCATCAATTTCAACCGCATCCACTAAAGCTTTAGGAAAGCGCTGAGCCATCATAAATGCAATCACACCTGTCCCCGTACCAATATCTAATACATTTAACACATTATCCTTTGTCGCAATTGCACCCAGTATTACCCCATCTGTATTAATGCGCATTGCACAACCAGTTTGATCTACCTCAAATTTCTTAAACCTAAAAATATTCTTCATGGTAAAACAACCTTATTTTTAATTTTTACTTGATAATGCAAATGTAAAAGTTTATTTTATGATAAATTTTTATTGTTTTTGGATGTAAAAAACAATCAAATAAACACCAATTAAAAAATTAACCAATAATTAACTCAAGACAGACACCCCATCAACAAAAGTCTATATTTCACAGGCATCAAACAGGGAAAAAACAGGGGTCCAACAGGGACTTAACAGGGACAAATTCCCTGCAAAATCCCTATTAACCCCTAGTGAAATCAGATTTACTTATAAGCAACGCGCGACATCTAACCAATGTGTCAAAAATCACCATAAAAAGCTCATTTTTGACACATTAAATTTCAGGACGATTTTATTACATACTATAATAGCGCTTTTGAAATTTTAACGTTAAATTTGCATCTTCAAAAAAAAAGCATGATTTATTTCTTCTCAAGCCCATCCGATAAAGTTTTCGCCTTACAAATAGACCGAGAACTGAATCTTACAGATATTAATAAACTAGAATGGTTGTTTGGCGGCGCTAAACTACAACAAGAAACGACTTTAACTGACTTTTTTGTAGGCCCCCGTGCAGCGATGGTTACACCATGGAGCACCAATGCGGTAGAAATTACCCAAAACATGGATATCCAGGATATTATCCGGATTGAAGAATTCCAAAAGGTAGATGAAATCTTTAAAGATTTTGATCCTATGCTTTCTCAAAAATACAGTCAGCTTGATCAAAACATATATACTATAAATAGTAAACCAGAGCCAATTCTGGAAATTACTGATATTGCAGCTTTTAATCAACAAGAAGGTCTTTCTTTAAGTGATGAAGAAGTAGATTACTTAAATGATCTGGCGAAAAGATTAAACAGATCGCTTACAGATTCTGAAGTATTCGGTTTCTCACAAGTGAACTCTGAACACTGCCGACATAAAATATTTAATGGTCAATTTGTAATTGATGGGGTTGAACAACCTTTATCATTATTTAAAATGATCCGCAAAACTTCTGCAGAAAACCCTAATGATATTGTTTCTGCTTATAAAGACAACGTAGCTTTTATTAAAGGTCCTAATGTTCAGCAATTTGCACCTAAACGTGCAGATATTCCTGACTTCTATGCGGTGAGCGACTTTGATTCTGTGATCTCATTAAAAGCAGAAACACATAACTTCCCTACTACTGTTGAGCCTTTTAATGGTGCAGCTACAGGTTCTGGTGGTGAAATTAGAGATAGACTGGCTGGTGGTCAAGGTTCCTTACCTCTAGCAGGTACAGCTGTTTATATGACTGCATTATCACGTCTTGAAGAAAACCGTCCTTGGGAAAAAGGTGTTGAAGAAAGAGCATGGTTATACCAAACACCAATGGATATTCTAATCAAAGCTTCAAACGGAGCTACTGATTTTGGAAATAAATTCGGTCAACCACTAATCACTGGATCGGTACTAACTTTTGAACACGAAGAAGACTCACGCAAGTTAGGTTTTGATAAGGTTATCATGCTTGCTGGTGGTATAGGATACGGAAAAGCTTCACAAGCAAAAAAACATAAACCTACTGCGGGCGACAAAATTGTTGTACTTGGTGGTGAAAACTATAGAATTGGTATGGGGGGTGCAGCGGTATCATCGGCCGACACAGGTGCTTTAGGTTCTGGAATTGAATTAAATGCAATTCAACGTTCAAACCCTGAAATGCAAAAAAGAGCAGCCAATGCCGTACGTGGTATGGTTGAAAGCGAAAACAATACCATCGTATCTATACATGATCATGGTGCTGGTGGTCACTTAAACTGTTTATCTGAACTGGTTGAAGAAACTGGTGGTAAGATAGACCTGGATAAGTTACCTGTTGGCGACCCTACTCTATCTGCTAAAGAAATTATTGGCAACGAATCTCAGGAACGTCTGGGATTAGTAATCAGCCAGGAAAATATAGACACCTTACAAAAGATTGCTGATCGTGAACGTTCTCCAATGTATACCGTAGGTACGGTAACTGGTGATCATCGTTTCACTTTCGAATCAGCTACTACAGGTGAAAAACCAATGGATCTGGAGTTGAGCGATATGTTCGGCAGCTCGCCAAAGGTTGTAATGGAAGATAAAACACTGAACAGAAAATACGAACCTGTTACTTATAATACTGCTTTATTAAATGAATACCTGGAGCAGGTATTACAATTAGAGGCTGTTGCATCGAAAGACTGGTTAACCAACAAGGTAGACCGTTGTGTTGGTGGTCGTGTTGCTAAACAACAATGTGCTGGCCCGCTACAATTGCCATTAAACAACTGTGGTGTGATGGCATTAGATTTTCAGGGTAAAGAGGGTATTGCAACTTCTATCGGTCATGCTCCAGTATCTGCGCTGATTGATGCTGCTGCAGGTAGTCGTATTGCCATTGGTGAATCTCTTTCAAACTTAGTTTGGGCTCCACTTAAAGACGGTTTGAAAAGCGTATCGCTTTCGGCAAACTGGATGTGGGCTTGTAAAAACGAAGGTGAAGATGCCAGATTATACGAAGCTGTAAAAGCTTGTTCTGATTTCGCTATCGAATTAGGAATCAATATCCCAACAGGTAAAGATTCACTTTCAATGAAGCAGAAATATAAGGATGGTGATGTAATTGCACCAGGTACAGTAATTATTTCTGCTGGTGGTAACTGCGACAATGTTACTCAGGTTGTAGAGCCAGTATTGCAAAAGAATGGCGGTTCAATCTATTATATCAACTTATCTAACGATACTTATAAATTAGGTGGATCTTCATTTGCACAGATTTTAAACAAAGTTGGTAATGATACTCCTGATGTGAAAGGTGCTGAGCAATTTAAAAATGCTTTCAACACCATTCAACAACTCATTAAAGAAGAAAAAATACAAGCAGGTCATGATGTAGGCAGTGGCGGTTTAATCACTACCCTATTAGAACTTTGTTTTGCAGACCGTGATTTAGGTGCAAACCTTGATCTATCTGCGCTGGGCGAACAAGATCCAATCAAATTGCTTTTTGCAGAAAATATCGCTATCGTGTTCCAGGCTGATTCATCAGTTGAAAGTACACTTTCAGCAAATGGCGTTACTTTCCATAAAATTGGAGAAGTAAGCAATACCGCTACTTTAAGTATCAAAAATGGCGAAGCTGAAACATTAAACTTCGATATTGATCATTTACGTGATGTATGGTTTAAAACTTCTTACCTGCTTGATAAAAAGCAAAGTGGAGCTGTTAAAGCTAAAGAGCGTTATGACAACTATAAAAATCAAGTATTAAAATATACTTTCCCTACTCAGTTTGACGGAAAGAAACCGGTAATTGACGAAAGTAAACCACGTCCTAAAGCAGCCATCATCCGCGAAAAAGGAAGTAACTCTGAACGTGAATTAGCTAACGCGATGTACCTTGCTGGTTTTGATGTGAAAGATGTTCACATGACCGACCTGATCTCAGGAAGAGAAACATTAGAAGACATTCAATTTATTGGTGCTGTAGGTGGTTTCTCTAACTCAGATGTATTAGGATCGGCAAAAGGATGGGCAGGTGCTTTCATGTACAATGAGAAAGCAAGAATCGCTTTAGAAAATTTCTTTAATCGTCCGGACACACTTTCTGTAGGAGTATGTAATGGTTGTCAGCTTTTTGTAGAGCTTGGTTTAATCAATAAAGACCATGCTGAAAAACCAAAAATGCTACACAATACCAGCAATAAACACGAAAGTATATTTACTTCATTAACTGTTGCAGAAAACAACTCTATCATGCTTTCTACCTTAGCGGGTAGTACATTAGGGGTTTGGGTTTCACATGGTGAAGGTCGTTTCCAATTGCCTTACGCAGAAGATAAATACCGTATTGTGGCTAAATATGCTTACGAGAGCTATCCTGCCAGTCCAAACGGTTCTGATTATAATACTGCTATGATGTGCGACGAGTCTGGTCGTCACCTGGTGATGATGCCACATATTGAGCGTTCATTATTCCAATGGCACTGGGCTAATTACCCTCAGGGACGTAAAGATGAGGTATCACCTTGGATGGAAGCCTTTGTGAATGCTCGTAAATGGTTAGAAGATAAAAAAGCATAAAATGCTGAAATAATAAATATGAAAGCCTGGGTCAAAAAAGCCCAGGCTTTTTTGATATAATTCTAATCACTCCATTTTGGCCTCTTAAACCATAAGTAGCAATTGCTGTAGACCCTTTAATTACGCTAATAGATTCTATATCTTCTGGTTTTATAACATCAGTGGAAGACACCTCTATACCATCCAGATAAATAACTGGATTGCTCTTTTTAACAGTCCCCAGAGTGTTTATCCCACTTGCTAGTGGTTTAGCTTTAGTTAGGACGGAATCCTGTACAAGAGAAGAAACAGCTTCATTTGAGACATCTTCAGTTTCTAAAACAGGTTTAACTTTCTTAGTAGCAACTTTTACAGTTTTCTTCTCTTTCAAAACACTCTTCTTCACTGGCTGTTTAGCCTTTTCTATTCCAACGGCCTGAATAACATCAACGTTTAGCTTTTGCTTATCCACTGTTTTTTCAAATAAGATTTGAGGTTTTGAAAAAGCCCACAAAATGAGCGCAACAATTGGCAGTACTAGCACCACAGCAAATTTCTTTATAGAAGCAGATGCAGGTCTCATCATCATTTTAACCCGCTTTAATCTATCATAGTGCGAAAAAGAACTTGCCAAAGCAAACACTGGCGTACCTAAACTATGATTAATTAATGCAGCACGATAAACCGCAGCAGAATTACCATTTTGTAAAACAGCCTGATCAGCTAAAAACTCATGATTTTGCTTAACTATATGTAGGTATAACCAAACGAGAGGATTAAACCATTGAACTGCGCAAAACAATTGCAATAACAAAAGATCAACCCAATGATATTGTTTGATATGAGCTAGCTCATGTTCAATAATCAACCTTTTTTCAACCTCGGAAACTTCTGATGAATTGTCTATGATAATATAATTAAAAACAGAAAACGAAGTCTTAAAAACAGGCGTTTCTACTAATCTGCAACCATTAAAATTAACGTATCTATATTTAGAGATCGTTTGCTTTATTTTAATTAATCCTATAATATGTCGAACCAACAAAAAACAAAGCCCCGATATATAAACCACAAATAAAATAATAAACCAACTGTTCCCATTTTCAGGAACCAATTGCGTAGGTGAAGCTATAGCTAAACCATCAGTCGCAAGCAACATTTTTATTTCGTAGGTATAAGTATAAAAAGGAAGCAATAGCGCAGCTATTAAACCAATAAGCAAAAAACAGCGATTAAATAGGTAAAAAGTCTCATTCTTAAAAAAACACCAGTACATACTTAAAATAACAACCACATATAATGTAAGCTTCAAAAGATATACTGATAGTAGTTCCATAATCCTATTTTTCTTTATTTAATTCTTCTTTGGTATCTTTTATCAATTCATCCAGCTCAGTAATGGTAAAGTTGTTTTCTTTTGCAAAAAAAGAAGCCATGGTCGCAAATGAGTTATTAAAATAATTCTTCAGCAAACCCGATAACTGTGATTTAGAATAAACCTCCTTGGTGACAACTGGTGTATATACATTTGTTCTGCCTATACTATTATGCGCAACAAAACCCTTATTTTCTAAAATCGTCAATACAGTCGACACAGTAGTCCTTGCCGGCACCGGAACTTCCAGATTATCTCTTATATCTTGCACTGTACCCTCGCTTAAGGCCCATAATACTTGCATAATCTGTTCTTCCGATTTTGTTAATTGCACTATTTTCTCCATAACTATATAAAAGTACGTCTATTTTTATAGACTATCAAATCATTTATTTAATCTTAAATCTCATTTTCATCAACAGTTGAGCAGGTCTTAAATTATAAACAGAATAATAGCTACTGATCTCATTATATGAAGCAGAAACATATTGCCTGGCATTAAATATATTATTGTATTCTAAATTAAACAGCCAGCCCTTATACTTATATTTTGCTCCAACATCAGCAAAGTTCATGATGCGGTTTCCATCAGTAATTCTGCTATTATAGTAATTCTCAATCCCCATATTTAAAGTAAATGCTGAAGTCACAAAAAGGTTTAATCCTCCAGATTGAGTCCTGGTAATTATCGGTTTAAAGTCTGCCTCATTATTGGTTATTTTATTACCGTTCCGTCTATAGTTAATATTATAAAATAAGCCAGCCCGTTTACTCAGTGTAGATGAAAAACCAGATGACAGACCATATTGCGTTCCCTTAAAGTCGATCACTTTACCCTGACTAATCTGAGCCGCATTGTTAAAATTATAATCCGTTTGAAAAGTAACCTTTGTGGCAATGGCATCGATCCCTTTACTCATCTGGAAAAACGCACTAAAACCATCGGCATTATTAGGTAGCTCATAAGCTCTTTTCAAATTTCTTATCCCCTCGTAATCATAGCCATATAATAAGTTCCTTTTCTGTTGAGTATAGCTTGTTCCAAAATTTAAAAAGAGCGCGTGTATAGGGTGTCGATAGCTCCAGCTAACACTATAGCTTTGCTTTTTCTCCTCAGGAAGCTGTCCTTCATTCCTAACTAAACTACGGTAAGATTGTAATATATAACCCTTTAAACTATTTTCAACACCACCAAGCATGCTGTTAAAGCTGGCCCTGGCATTAATATTCCAAAACAAATTCAACTCGTACACCAGGTTGAGCGAAGGATTAAAAAACAAATTGTTCCTATATTTATGAGTTCCAAAAACCAGATCCTTAATATCCAGCATATTATAGGTAACAGGAAAATTAGCAGTTGCAGTTAATCTCTCTGTTTTATAAATATAACCTGACTCTACAGTTAATTCAAATTTATTCCAGTTTAACCTGTTATTTAAAGAATCTACACGCTCAGATAAATCACCATCAGGTAAACCTGCCCTTAATTCAGTATTTAAATTGCGAAGATCTACATTCACTCCCACTCTGTAGTTTTGTTTCAATTTGCCTGTATTCAATCCCAACGCAAATCTGTTTGAGGAAGAAAACTGGCTTTGATAGAGCTTTTGACGCATTAAATTCCAATCCCCAAAACCCTCAAACAAATCTTCATAAAGCATCGGTCTTATATCCAACGTTTGTGGTGTATTGCTAAACAAGGTATTGGAGGACAAGTTAAAGCTAGCTTTGCCAACATTCCTGATCATGCTAAATTCGTTACTAAGTTTAAACAACCTGTTTATAAAATTCTGAGTAATTTCCTTATCATTTAATACATTCCCCAACTCAGTATTCCATTTACCTGTAAATTTCAAAGTATTATCCAGATAATATTTATCTCTATTTATATTTAACTTCAAATTACCATCCAATACATTAAGATGCTCAATACCTTTTAAATTTTCTTCAATAGCCAACAAGCTATCGCCAGGTAAATAATAAGCCGATCGGGAGTAACTTTCACGCGTTTGTCTGTCATTCAGATAACTAATATTTGCATTTAATTGCCGTTCCTTTCCGAAAGCCCATAAATTATTTACTGAAGCTGCATTTGCACGATTAAAAAGATAGCGACTTTGGTTAATCCCAGGAGCGGATGGAGATTGTACTGAAAGTGAGGGACTTTGCCGAGCTCCTTTAGTATCATATAACGATTTTAACTCCGTCGCAGCATCATTCCCATTATTATTTCCTTTATAAGTGATCAGGCTTTGTCTGTTCTTATCAAAATAAGTTGAGACTAATTCATTATTCCATAAAACAGGCGATAATCCAGTACCAATCTGCCCATTAGCAACTAATATGCCTTTAGCACTATCTTTCAATTTTAAATTAATTGCGGCCTCATCAGTAAATTCCCTGTTCTTAAGCGCTTTTATAGGTTGGTGATTTTCCAGCACCTGCACTGTTTCAACATCCTTAGCCTCTACATTATTTGTAGCAATGCCATAACTTCCCTGAAGCAGATCTTTATTTTCAATGTAAAACTTATTGATGGGCTTGTTATTATACAATATTGATCCATCATCATTCACCGTAATACCAGGCATTTTTCTCAATGCATCTCCAATCGTCCGGTCATTCTGATCAATAAATCCATCTACCAGATAATTAAGGGTATCATTTAACGCCCTAATCTTTGGTGGATTAACCTTAATTTCCTTTAATTTAATAGCTTCAGCGTTGATCGTAAAATCTAAAGTCCTGTTTTTATTCTCAACTGTTTGCACTATTTTTTTTAAGTTGAAACCAGAGACTGTAATGACCACACTATCGGTTAAACTCTTAAAGCTTAAATGATAAAGTCCCTTAGCATCTGTAATTGCATAACTGAGAATCCCTGTGGCGTTCTTTTCCTTTACAGATACGCTCACCCCAGCCAATACTTTACCATCTTCCTTACCTTTCAATAATCCATTAATATTTGTCTGAGCTTTAACCTCATAACTCAGCAAAACTAAAAACAACAGTAATACAGCCCTCATCACTCCATTTCCATTGCAGTGTATTTAAACTTAACGGGCGACTCTGCAATAATAATATGACCACCATTCTCATTAATCATCAGCTCTCCTCTCTGCTTACTTTTTTGTTTTTCCAATTCAGCTCTTGTACACTTTATGCTTTTTGTATCATCCATTAAAATGGCGAATGGAACCGTAGCTTGATGCAGGCCAATCAATTTAAAAGAGAATAAACCATTGGTATCTTCCACTTTTAAAACCAAACCGGGCAAACCAGAAAACTTCCAGGGACCATCACTTAATGGAACATCTGTTGTAAACCAGGCCACATAATCCCTTCCTCTAAAATTAAGCGTTGCTTTTTGGCAACTATAAGACAGCACCGTATCTGTCTCTTCCAATATCTTCCAGGGTAATATGCCTAAATCCTCCTCATATTTAAATCGTGACCCTAATGCACTACCATAATCCAATACTATAATTTTGTTATCCCGTTTATCCTTAATAATCTGATAACTCTCCCCTTCAGTTGGATTTGACATAGCAGTACCATTCATTTTAATAAGGCCATTTGCCTTTTCTTCTTTATAAACGGATACAGACTTTATAGTTGAGGGATCCATATCCATCTTTGATTTTAGTATCGAGTCTCTTCCAAGCCTTGCAGGATCATAGAATTTGGAAAACTTTGTCCCAATATCCAATACCAAAGTATCGGCTCTGACAGTCTTAAGATTACTATCCATTTTTTTAGTAAATAAATAGAATAGTCTAACAGATGCACTGTCGATAATATTACGTTTCTGTTGCGCCAATCCCGATAAACTAATACCGAAAATGCAGGTAGTGATTAATAATTGTTTCATAAAATATAAAGTATTAAAGCAGCAATCTACGTCTATGTTTTTAGACAAGCAAGAAAAACTAAAACTTTGTCTAAAAGTATAGACGAATTAGACTCTTGATTTGCACAAAATCTTTTTAATTATCTCAGGAACGTTAAGATGAGGTATCACCTTGGATGGAAGCTTTTGTGAATGCCAGAAAATGGCTTGAACAGCGGGTTAAATAAATTATCACTTTTTCAGCTACTAATAAAAAATATTTGAATTATAGATGAACAATCTGTAATTCAATTTGTTAACTTCGAGTACTAATAGCTAAAACAATGAAAAAATTCAGTATCGAAGCAGCCGGGTCAGACGGAATCGGTCATTCTTTTATCATTAACCCTCTTAGCAATTTACAGTATCAAATCTTTAACGATAAAAAACAACGTCTGGCGACTATTGAAATAGATGATCAGGATCCCGGGCACTGCAGACAAAGTCTGGATTGTCGCATTGACCTCCCTTTACTCATTGCCATTCGGGAGCGCATCCTCAATTGGATTCATAATCCTGTCAAATAATTCAAACGCAGTATTTTTTTAAGTAGATGCAACAAAATACCAATAGATTCGTCTTATTAATATATTAAGACAAATCATCTAATTAAAAAAACTCATATCTATAAAAATGAAATCATTATTCTCTATATTATTAGTCGCATCCTCATTCTCACAAATCAATACCGTTAGTGCAATTTCTCCAATAAGTATAAACATGTTAAAATCTAATTTCGATGAGCGCGAAGTAAAAGATTTTAATGGAATAATTGCCGGTGGCCCTATTCAGGTTATCGTTAAGTTTGGCACTAAAGAAAGTTTGAGATTTGAAGGCGATAAAGAGGCTATTTCTACACTTGTTAACGAAGTAAAGGGCGACAAGCTTATTATTCGTCCGAAAACCAGTTGGGTTAGCTGGGCCAGGAAATATGAAAACAAAAAGATTATAGCTTATGTAACAGCTAAACAATTGAGCAGCTTGAGTATGAGTGGTGATGGAAGCATCACTGTCTCTGGTACAATTACAGCAGAAGAATTTGCGACTACCTTAAGTGGATCTGGCTTCATAAAAGCCAATGTAGAGGCAGAAAAAATCACTGCTGTTGTTAGTGGTTCAGGTACGGCAAATATCAGTGGACAGGCAGATGTTGCAAGTGTTACACTCAGCGGTCCTGGTAGTTTCGGTAGTAAAACACTGGTTATTGATCAACTTTCGGCTAGAATAAGTGGTAAAGGAAGTATTAATATTAAAACTGATGGTAAAATAAAAGCTTTCATTAGTGGTTCAGGACATGTTTATTATAGTGGGAACCCTGAAATAGAAAAAACAGTGCTAGGAACAGGTGGCGTAGTGGAAAGATAGCAAATAAGCATCGCTTAAATTTTCAATACTTAACAGGTAAATAGTTTAGGTTTTTATTAACTTTAACCGAAACCTAATCTTCCTCTATGTTTTTTGAATCGATTATTTTTGTTCTGGTTGTTGTAGTTCTAATAGTTGTGATACAACTAAAAAAGAACATGACTGAGAAGCTTGATTTTTTATATCTAAGAATTGAACAACTGTCTGATTTATTAGCCAATAAAGAGGCAACAGCTACACCAAAAGTAGAGAATAAAAAGCCTGCTGAACAAATCATTCAAGAAGAAAGCTTCAAACCTTTCACACCTTATCAACGTCAAAGTCCGTCTATAACAGAACCCACAATTGTTCCACAAGATACAGTTGTACCTGAGCCAGAGGTAAGTCCTGAACCGATAATTGAGTCAAACCTTGAATTGCCAATTGTACATGAAAATGTAACTGTAGAAGAACCTAAACACGAATTCCTTCCCCCTCCTATTAAAAAAGCTTCTTTCAGCGAGCGTAATCCCGATCTGGAGAAATTTATTGGAGAGAACTTATTCAATAAAATAGGTATAGTAATCCTGGTATTGGGAATGGGCTTTTTCCTTAAATATGCCATTGACAAAGATTGGATTAATGAAATTGGAAGAGTAAGTATAGGTTTCCTATGTGGTGGATTATTGATTGGATTAGCTCACCGTCTACGTAAATCATTTTCTACTTTTAGCTCCGTCCTTGTAGGTGGTGGTGTAGCTATCCTCTATTTTACTGTTGCCATTGGTTTTCATGAATACCAGTTATTTGGCCAAACACTAGCCTTTGCTTTAACGATATTGATTACAGGTTTCACTGTCCTGCTATCACTCAGTTACGATCGCATAGAACTGGCTATTTTTGCTATTCTCGGCGGATTTGGCGCCCCTTTTATGGTGAGCACCGGCGAGGGTAACTACATTGTTCTCTTTACTTATATACTAACATTAAACATCGGGATGTTAGTTCTGGCCTATTATAAAAAATGGCCTATCATAAACATCATTTGCTATGTATTTACAATCATATTATTTGGAGGTTGGCTGACCGCAAAAGTATTAAATATTGACAATGAACCTACCCCTTACCTTGGTGCACTTATATTTGCTTCATTGTTTTATCTGGTATTCCTGTTGATGAATATCATCAATAACATTAAAGAAAAGACTGATTTCAATGCTCTTGAAATTGGGATATTATTAAGCAATACATTCTTATACTATGCTGCGGGAATGCTGATATTAAGTCACCTTGGTGGCGGAAATTATCAGGGATTATTTACCGCTTTATTGGGTCTGGTAAATCTGGCATTTGCTTATGCCTTATATAAAAACGACAAAATAGATAGAAATCTTATTTACTTACTCATTGGACTGGTGCTTACCTTTATCAGTCTTGCCGCTCCGGTACAACTTAAAGGAAATCACATTACTTTATTCTGGGCCGCCGAATGTGTATTACTACTATGGTTATCGCAAAAATCTGGCATCACACTTATCAGACAATCTTCTATAATTGTATTAGTCCTACTGGGTATCAGCCTGGTTATGGATTGGCAACAGGTTTATGGCAGTGGATTATACGATACCAAAAACCAGCTTACTCCTTTGGCAAATAAAGGTTTTATAACAGGACTGGTAGTTGTAATCGCTTTAATATTGTATTCTAAGCTTTTGAAGTCAGAAATCAGATCTGTTCTCTTCCGTCAGGTAAAAACGGCCAGAACTATACTTGCTACTACAGCAATAATAGTTGGCTATCTGGTCATCGCTTTTGAATTAAACTACCAGGCGAATATCTATTTCCCAGCCTTAAGAATACTTGCCCTGGGATGCTTTACCTTTACATTTGTTACCATTTTACTTATAGCCATACGCAATTCAGAAATTGAAGAGTTTAAATATGTTGTAGCAGGCATTGCTGCAGTATGCCTGCTTTGTTATCCACTTGTCTTTAATCAGGAAACCATCCTATTAAGAAACAATTACCTGGAATTACACAATGGCAGTATGGGTAATTACCTGTTCCATTATCTTTTAGTGGTATTAATAGCTTTTATGCTTTATGCCCTTTACAGAAATGAGAAAAGCTTAAAATCTAATTCAGGTTTAGTTGCCATACAATGGTTCATCGCATTTATAATACTTTACGTAGCAAGTGCAGAGCTTGATCATTTAATGGTGATTTCTCAATATTCAAAAGAAAAGAACATCATTAGCATCTTAAACAGCAACCATAAAACAGGGTTTGCCATCTTATGGGGATGTTTTGCATTTCTATGTATATATATAGGTATGCGTTGGAAATCTAAAAACATCAGGATTATCTCTATTGGTATTCTGGCCATTACCCTAATAAAGTTATTTGTTTTCGATTTAAGAGGTCTATCTGAAGGTGGGAAAATAGCAGCTTTTATATCTTTGGGAATATTATTATTGGTTATATCATTTATGTACCAGCGTTTAAAAAATCTTTTGCTAATCAGCGACAAAAAGAAATCCAAGGAAAATGAAGATTAAGTTATTCACCTTTCTTATATTTTGTACAAGCTGGTTTAGTGCCAGTGCACAGGACTTTAAATGGCAGGCAGATCTGGAAAAGATCAATACCAGCAGCTTTTATAAAATAGCCCTTAGCCCTCAAATCATTTCTAAAACTGAAAACAACAACCTTTCGGACATTAGGATATTTGAAAATAATAAGGAGATTGCTTACCTGATCCGTAAAACAGCCGATAGCATATATAAAAAAGATACTACGGCATTACAATTACAACATTATACAGCAGTTCCAGCTCCTTCAATTACAGTAAGAGAAGACAAAGCAAATCAGCGTACAATTGTACAAATCACTTTTAAAGAGCGCTACCAGATAGACAAATTAATTTTAAACGTAGATGGCTTCAAATATTATAGAAGAACAGCCTGGCTAACTGAAGTAAATCCACTTATAAAGAATAAAAAGAACCGTTATTCTGAACAAAGGATTGATAATTTCATGATTTCCTCCGAAAAGAAAGCAATTGTTATTCTTTATGATGAAAATAGATATAAACAACTATTCCTCGTTATAGATAATGAGGATAGTGAGCCTTTATCTATAAAAAACATTATAACCTATCAGAAAAACATCGAACTGGTGGCTTATCTTGAAAAAAACAAAGAGTATATCATTAAAACCGGACAAGTAAACACTCCCTTACCGAGGTATGACCTAAGTTACTTTAGCGATAGTATTAGCAATAATGTACCTTTTATTAAAGTATTAAACTTTAAAACCAGTAAAAATGAGTCTCAGATAAAGAGCGCTACATTGATCACAAAGACCTGGATGTGGCTTGCAATCACTGTATTGATCTTATTTTTAAGCTACCTGTCCTACTACATGGTTAAAGATATGCAGCGCAAAAACAAGAACCATTAACAAAACCACCAAAACTACCGCGTAATTTTATCATTTTCGCAAAAAACACCCTCCAAAAAACCACAAAACCGATAAAAGAAGCAAAACATCAGTTTTTTATCAAAATATTTGTCAACATTCGTATTTTTACAAACAATTTAATGAAAACAATCAACAAAAAACTTATTTTTGACCATACTTTAAATAAATAGATGAAAAGCTTAAGAACAATTGCATTAAAAGAGTCACAAACAAGAATTTCACCAGAAGTAAAGTCGCCATCGACTAAAATTTCTGAGTTTTTCGGCGTAAATGTTTTTGATAAGAAAAAGATGAAAGACTACTTATCAAAAGAAGTGTTTCAAAAACTTGTTTCTTCAATTGACCAGGGTGAATTAATTGATCATGAAGATGCCAATCACATTGCAACAGCTATGAAAAGCTGGGCGATGAGTAAAGGAGCTACACATTACACACACTGGTTTCAACCTTTAACTGGTACTACAGCAGAAAAGCATGACTCATTCTTTGAGCCTAGCAGCGAGGGTGCTATCGAGGTGTTTGCAGGTAGTGCATTAGTTCAACAGGAACCAGACGCTTCAAGCTTTCCTAATGGTGGTATCCGCAATACATTCGAAGCTCGCGGTTATACAGCATGGGACCCATCTTCTCCAGCTTTCATCATGGAAAGTAAAGCAGGTAAAACGCTTTGCATTCCCACTGTATTTGTAGCCTATACCGGCGAAGCTTTAGATTATAAAGCACCATTATTAAAAGCACTTTCTGCAATTGATAAAGCTGCCGTTGATGTTTGTCAATATTTTGATAAAAGCATCACTAAGGTATCTGTATCACTAGGTATTGAACAAGAATATTTTCTGGTAGACCGTGCATTATATAATGCTCGTCCAGATTTAGCCCTTACAGGTCGTGCTTTATTTGGCCATATGTCTGCAAAAGGACAACAATTAGAAGATCATTATTTCGGGTCTATTCCAGAGCGTGTATTTACGTATATGGTCGACTTCGAGAATGAGGCTTTAAAATTGGGTATTCCTTTGAAAACCCGTCACAATGAAGTTGCTCCTTCTCAATTTGAGTGTGCTCCTCTTTATGAAGAAATCAACCTTGCCATTGATCATAACCAATTGTTAATGGATTTGATGGAAAAGGTTGCCATCAGACATGATTTCAAAGTTCTTTTACACGAGAAACCTTATGCAGGTATCAATGGATCTGGTAAACATAATAACTGGTCGCTGATTACTGATACTGGTAAAAACTTATTATCACCTGGTAAAACGCCTAAAAACAACCTGATGTTCTTGACTTTCTTTATCAACACGATAAAAGCGGTACATGAGCATGCAGATTTATTAAGGGCTAGTATTGCATCGGTTAGTAACGATCACCGTTTAGGTGCGAATGAAGCCCCACCGGCAATCATTTCTATCTTCCTTGGTTCTCAGCTATCTGATGTTTTAGATGAAATCGAAACTTCAAGAAGCATTATTAAGAAAGTAAAAAATGAAGATTCTTTATGGTTAGGTATTCCTAAGATTCCACAGATTTCTTTTGATACAACCGATCGTAACCGAACTTCTCCTTTTGCTTTTACTGGAAATAAATTTGAATTAAGAGCTGTTGGTTCTTCTGAGAATTCATCGTCGCCGATGACAGTTTTAAATGCTATTGTTGCAGATCAACTGAATAAATTCAAAGTTGAGGTTGACAAACTGATCAAGAAAGGCGAGAAAAAAGATGTTGCTTTATTAACTATCCTAAAAAGATATATTAAAGAGTCTAAAGACATTCGTTTTGAAGGTAATGGATATAGCGATGAATGGGCTGCTGAAGCTGAAAAACGTGGCTTAGCTAACATCAAAACTACGCCTAAAGCTTTAGATGCTTTGGTTAGCGAAAAGTCTACTGAAGTATTTGGTAAGCTGAACATTTTTACCCCACGCGAGTTACATGCGCGTCATGAGATCTTGTTAGAAAGCTATTTCAAAAAACTACAGATTGAAGCACGTGTGATGGGTGAAGTAGCCAATAGCATGATTATTCCTGCAGTTATTTCTTACCAAAATTCCTTAATTGAAAATGCGAAAGGTTTAAAAGAACTTGGCTTATCTGCTGAAGTAATTGCTACACCATTAGCCATCATCAATAAACTATCAGAGCATTTAACTATTGTAAAAACTGCTATTGATGCTATGCTTGAGCAGCGTAAAAAAGTAAACTCAATTGAGGAAAGCCGTGAAAAAGCGATCGCTTATGATGAGAAAGTAAAATCATACTTTGATACTATCCGTTACCATTGCGATAAACTAGAGCAAATTGTTGACGACAGCGTATGGCCATTGCCTAAATTCAGAGAGTTATTGTTTTTAAAATAGACAAAACCTAAATACTTAAAACTTTTTAGTTTTATAACCCCGGTCTTAATTGGCAGGGGTTATTTTTTTAATATCTTTGCAGCAACATGAGTGATAACAGGTACAACCAACGTGGCGTTTCTGCCTCGAAAGAAGATGTGCACCAAGCCATCAAAAATATAGATAAAGGGATATTTCCACAAGCATTCTGCAAGATCATCCCTGATATTCTGGGTAATGATAATGCTTTTTGTAACATCATGCATGCTGATGGTGCAGGAACAAAATCTTCTTTAGCTTATGTATACTGGAAAGAAACAGGCGATATTTCTGTTTGGAAAGGTATTGCACAAGATGCCATCATCATGAATATTGATGACCTGATTTGTGTAGGTGCGACTGATAATATTTTATTATCATCCACTATTGGCCGTAATAAGAACCTGATTCCAGGTGAAGTGATTGCTGCGTTAATCAATGGTACAGAAGAAATTCTTGCTGAATTACGTGAACAAGGTATTTCCATCTATTCTACAGGTGGTGAGACTGCCGATGTGGGTGATCTGGTACGTACAATTATTGTCGACTCGACAGTAACCTGCCGTATTGAAAGAGATAAGATCATTAGTAATGATAAAATACAGGCTGGTGATGTAATTGTTGGTTTATCGTCTTCTGGACAGTCCAGCTACGAAACAGAATACAATGGTGGCATGGGATCAAACGGATTAACTTCTGCCCGTCACGATGTATTTGATAAATCTGTTGCCAATGCTTATCCTGAAAGCTTTGACCCTGCTGTACCTTTCCACCTGGTATTTTCTGGTGGTAAAAAACTAACAGATGAAGTTCAGATTGACGAAAACACAACTATAACTGCTGGCAAACTGGTTCTTTCTCCAACCCGTACTTATGCACCTGTTATTAAAAAGGTTTTAGAAAGCCATAGAAAACAAATTCACGGGATTGTACATTGCAGTGGTGGTGCACAAACTAAAGTGCTTCATTTTGTGAACGACAATGTTCATATCATTAAAGACAATATGTTCCCTGTTCCTCCCCTATTTCAATTGATTCAGGAGCAATCTGGCACCGATTGGAAGGAAATGTACAAGGTATTTAATATGGGGCATAGAATGGAGTTATACGTGCCTGCAGAGATTGCTGAAGATATCATTGCCATCTCTAAGAGTTTCAACATCGATGCGCAAATCATTGGTCGTGTTGAAAGTGCAGATAAGAGACAAGTAACTATTAACAGCGACAAAGGAAACTACACTTACTTTTAGTAGCATTTCATTATTTTAAATAACATAGCATTGGCTATACCAATGAATTATCATAAAATTTACAATTAGAAAGGGCCGATCAAATGATCGGCCCTTTCTAATTGTAAAGAATTCTTAATCTCGTTGAATCAATATTTCAACAAGATTTTCTATATACTATTTATTGTATGTTTTAAAAAACTCAGGGTATTTCTTAATGCCCTCAAAGAACCAGAAGCTTTCACCTTTAATTCCTTGTCTCCTGTTTTCTTCAATCATTTGCTTCATAAACTCAGGACTTGGATTATAATCAGCATTCTGAAGTAGAATACCCGGATAGAATTTATCACGGTGTTGAGGTTTTAAGAAACTAAGTTGCTGTTTAAGCGTTGCCTGATAAGCAGCAAAATCATATCTGTAATGCTGTGGGATCACTAAATCTGTATACCCTTTATCTAACCAGGTTGGCCAATCTTGCAAATATTCATCTTTAGCAAAAGGGTGTACACTTGGCGATGTGGTTACCATTACATTTGGCTTCTCTGCTTTAACTTTTTGGTACAACTTACCTAAAAAAGTAGTCAATAAGTTTGTACGCCAGTTTAGCCAGTCTGCATTTTTATAATCTGCAGGTGGCGTAGCTCCGTTATGCTGTTCTTTGTACAGATTAACTGTATATGCATCATATCCACCATGTGATGGTAAAGCAGGTAAACGATCATCACCTTGTATACCATCTACATCATAATTTTTCACCACTTCTAAAACTAGCGAAATCATAAAGTCCTGTACTTCCGGCATAAATGCATTCATCCATTCAAAACCATTCTTGCTAAGCAAATTGCCCTGAGCATCCTTAGCTGCCCATTCAGGTTTCTTTTCAAGGATTAATCCACCATTTTGTCCATAAGAAGTAGCAAAACCATACTCAAACCAAGCATGAACTTTGATATTCTCCTTATGTGCTTCTTCAATCATTTCCTGAAGTGGATCCCTACCCTGAAACTTATCAGCTATTTTAACACCAAATGTTTTCTCCATGATAGCACTTGGATATAAAGTACGTCCCTGGTTCCAAACAACAACAAAGATGTTCTGTATGCCACTTTGTTTACAAGTGGCTACAGTTTGTTGAATGTTTTTTCTGGAACTCAATGCGTCACTTGCTACATTAGTTACCCATGTAGCAGAAAAATGCGGTTCAGTTTTCTTTGTATTGTCAGGAGAACTACCTGCCTTCTTTGTGCAGGCACAGCTACTGAATAGCACAATTGCCAACAATACAATGTTGATATATCTATTTCTCATTTCTGTTATTGTTCTAATTTAAACAGTTGCATACCTATGTTAGTACATGCAAACACAGCGTGTAACTTACCGTTGATTTTCGCAATGTCAACATCCATAGTTAAGTTTGCATTGTCATCTTTAGATGGCATTAAAATATCCATAATTGGATTTTGCACAGATGCAGCCTGATTATCTGTAATATCAGCTAAACGGAAATACGCCCCTTTATCTTTAACAAAAACTACAAAACCTAAATATATTCTGTCGTTTAATTTGTAAATACGACAATCAGATGTAGAAAGTCCTGTTGTTTTGGCGGTTTCACCCAGCGTCTCAGTTAAACCGATGATACCATTGAAATTACTTCCTGTTAAAGCACCAACAAATCCTTTCATTCCAATCGGCATAGGCTCAACACCATAATAGAAACCAGTTCCAGCATAAGGTAATGTAAGTATATTTGGTTTTGGATCTAATACTCCGTTTTCTACTGTCCATACTAATACTTCAGCTTTCTGTGCCATACCAACCGTAATGATTGCATTGCCATCTAAACTTCCTGAGATATTTATTCCCGCACTACGTACCGCATAATTTAATTTTAAGCTTCCTGTCGAATAGGTTATATATGGTTTTGGAGTTGCAGTCACATTGTCCCATTTATAAATAGTCTGATCAGTTGTTGTTATACCCAATGGCACTACTAACATCGCTCCCTTATCATCTGAAGCCAATTTACGTAGACTATGCGCTATGGTAACACCTGTTTTATCTAATACACCTATCTGTTTACCTGTAAAGTCATAATAATTTGGACCAATTGCTGTTGGTGCTGTTGCTGAATAATTAGTAGCAACGATATGATTTTGACTGAAAGCAACACCAACCATGTCGTTCAATCCGAAACCGAACTCTGCATATTTTTTACTGAATACTGGTTTCAATGATAATTTAGGCACACCAATGGTAAATTCTTTTAAAATACCATCTGATCCTGTGATTTTAACTTTCGAAGTTCCTGTCAACAAGTTTAATCCATTTCCAGTAAAAGCTGGATCAATCACGTTACCAAAACCAGCTTCAATAGTTACTGTTGTTGAAGAGAAGTTAGTTAAACCTTTTATATAAGGAACAATTGTAGATGGCGCAATAAACTTTACTGAATCTGTTTCAATGCCATTAATAGTCATAGCCTTTACAGAAGCCGGACCAACCTGTTCTGTAGTAATGATTAAACTATAGTTATAAATAGTCTCTTCATCAACTCCTTTAACTGAAAAAGTCTTTTGAGTACTATAATCAGCAGCTACACCGTTTGTAAAATCTACCAATGTACCATTTACAAATCCCATAGTTACTTTTAAGTTACTTAGATCCGTATTCTTATCTACCTGTACAATCAATGTACTGCTACCAAAATGAATATCCGATGCTGGTATATTTAAGCCTTCGATGATAAAGCTCGATAATGATGGTGGCGATTGAATTTTCAAAGTCACCTCAGCATTTTGACCATCACTACCTTTAAGGGAAAGTGAAAGTGGCTTACGCACATCCATAATTTGATCGTTGTCAAAATTCAGGACTTCACCATTAGCTACTAAAACCTGTACTTTAACCTTTGAAAGGTCTCTGCCTGCAGGAACAACAATTTTAGCTTCGTTATTAGTATATACAGGTGTAAAAAGTTCATTATTTAACTTTACACCAACAATTTTAACACTTTCATACATTCTATCCAATTCGTCCTTTTTATCGCAACCGGTGAATAGAACAACCATAAACAACATGAAGACGCTGATTTTGGATGTATAAGAATTTATAAATTTCATTTCTTTAATTTTAAGGTTTTCAATAATATTCTTATTGACCATAACCGTCATTCTGACCTAACCATGGTGCTTTATTAAGTTCTGTTTGTGGAACTGGCCACACATAAAACTTATCTTCCCATCTGCGGTCTTTATCTCTCATTCTTAATTTGCTTGCATAGGCTTTATAGCTGGCAATATCATTCAAATCACGTTCAGATCCTGCTCCTCCAAATGAAGGAACCATATCTGGTGTAACTTGGTCATAACCATTCGGATAGGTATTGGTACTTGCATTAACACCTGTAGCCAATGGATAACCATAAGTTGGCTCCTCATTTTGAAGTTTCCCAATTCTCCAGCGTCTCATATCAAAGAAGTGCATAGACTCTTTAGCCAATTCTACTTTACGCTCACGACGAACGATTTGTCTAAGTTTATCTTGATTACCTGCTCTTGATGGATCAGCAGTAAGGATTCCTGGCATTCCTACTCTAGCACGAACTTTATTAATCGCATTTTCTACTGTTGGATCCAATTCACCTAATTCAATTTTTGCTTCAGCATAAGTCAGCAATATCTCTGCATAACGCATAATTCCGATATTGTAAGTTGGTACTGCCGAACTCTCATCATCATAATGATTGTATTTTTTCCAGGCAAAACCTACACCACTCTGTACATAACCATAAGCAGCTACAGAACCCGAGTAGTCTTTATTATCAATCAGCTTAACATTTCCACTTTCATCAAATGATTTAGTTAATGGATTGTATACCTCCAATAAAAATTTCATTTTACTACTACCGGTATTACCTATAACGGTATCACCTTGTGTATAAATACTTGCTTTTAAACGTGGATCTCTATCAACAAAAGGCGTTTTAGGATTATAGCCTGAACCAACTTCATCAATACGTTTTCCATTAGCTGTTTCATACGTATCAACTAACTGTTGTGTAGGGAATCTACCGCTTTGTCCGATCATACGAACTTGCTCACCCAATGACATATAATGAGAATTGATGTCACCAAAATCAGAGAACATCATAAACATCATAGTTTCTCTTTTAGTATCACCTTTCATTTGTCCAGTTCTGGTAAACAAATCGCTGTAATTGGTAGCTAAATCTCTACCCGATTCATCCATAACTTTCTTTGAAGATTCAGCAGCAATTCTAAAATATTGATCTGCTTTAGCCTGATTTTTAACTGCATTTACACCAAAACCAAATTTATTCCATGATCCTGCATACAAAGCAATTCTAGATTTCAAACCAAATGCGACAGATTTATCTACTCTACCCCATTCAGTTGCAACCCATGGCAAGTTAACAGTTGCCTTGTCTAAATCTGCTAAAATAGCATCAACCGCTGTTTCCCATGGTGTACGCTTAACCTGTATCAGCTCTGCTTCGGTAACTGGTGCTTCAAAATAAGGGATATCTCCAAACAAAGTCACCAGGTGAATATTATAATATGCTCTAAGTACACGAATTTCGGCAAGGTATTGTTTAGCTTTATCGTTCAATTCACCATAAAATGGTTCAGCACCTGCAAGCACAGAGTTACAACGTGCTACAGAAGTACTTAAAGTTGCCCAGATTGTCTCCTGTGCAAAGTTTGTTCTCAAATCAATACTACCCACACCAATACT
>JBEBUV010000062.1:0-23086 GCA_040393085.1 Pedobacter hiemivivus
CTAATGGTAGAGGTGGGGCACAGGCACAAGTTAGAATCAGAGGAATCAACTCACTTACAGGTGATACCAATCCGATTTGGATTGTAGATGGTATGCCTCTTCAAGGTGATTTGCCTAATACGGGTTTAGGAGGTACTGACTTGCAAAACTCTGTTTTAACCAGTGGAATCGGAAACCTTGCTCCTGATGATATTGAAAGTATTACGGTACTAAAAGATGCGGCAGCAGCAGCTATTTATGGATCACGTGCAGCAAATGGGGTAATTGTAGTGACCACCAAAAGGGGACGTGCAGGAAATAGTGTGATCAATTACCAGGCATCATATTCTATAGATGAAGCGCCAAAAAGTAAGCTGCAAATGATGAACAGTACGCAAAAGGTAGATTTTGAAACCAGTTTATACAATGACTTTCCACATATAAATAGTGATGGACGTGTTTATAAACTTTTGGGTGATATTGATCGCGGAAGAATTAGCAGGGAAGAGGCTGATGTTGAACTGAATCGTTTAAGAGGAATCAATACCAATTGGTATGATGAAGTATTTAAGCCTGCCCATACACAGAACCATGTAGTCAGTTTATCAGGTGGGACAGAGAAAACACAATTCTATGGCTCTTTAAATTACCTTTCTCAGGATGGTGTAATGCCTAATAATTCATATGATAAGTTTGGTGCAGCAATAAAGCTTACACATGATTTTAACCCCAAATTAAGGGTGTTTTTTGATGTGTATTCCAATTTAAGAAATGAGCAGACTTCCGCTTCTAGCGTAAATCCACTTAAGTATGCAACTTTTGCAAACCCGTATGAACAACTTTACAATACAGATGGTAGCTATGCATACGACAGGTCATACTATTCTGATCTAAGTGCTGTAAAAAATGATTACAAATACGATTTTAATATCCTTGAAGACTTAAATGCCAATACTTTTAAGAGCAAAAATGTAAGCAATCAAGTGAATCTGAAGCTAGAGTATAAGCTGGTGGATGACTTGATGTTCTCTACACAGGGAGCTTTTAGTAATACCTCTACACATGGTCGTAAAGAACTAAATCCAGGTTCATTTAGCTCTAAACTGAATTCATGGTTAATCCCAGCCTATCAGGAAAGAGAAATAACCGATAATCAGAATAACGGCTCATTAACCGAAAATACAGGTAGAGCACAGTCGTACACCTGGAGAAATCAGTTAACCTATTCGCATAGTTTTAACGAAAAGCATTTTGTTACTGCAATTGCAGGTCAGGAAATGTCGGAAGATAAGAGCAATTCATTCAGATACTATTCACCAGAATTTGATCCGGTTTATGGACTGATTGGCTTCCCGGACTTAACAGGCATAGATATTACTAAACTTAATATAATCGGTTTAAGTGCCACCTCTGAATTGCAAAACCGTAGCGTTTCATTTTTTGGAAATGCATCCTATAGCTACATGGATAAATATGTAGTGAGTGGAAGTTACCGTTTTGATGGAGTAGATATCATCGGAACAAATAACAGGTTTGCACCTCTTTGGAATGTTGGCTTTAAGTACAATCTGCATAACGAAGAATATCTTAAAAATATAAACTTTATCAATACCCTTGCTGTTAGAGGGTCTTATGGTTTTACCGGAAGTATAGACAGAAATGCCTATCCATTTACCTTGTTGAAATTTGGTAGCAGTTCTTATCGTTATGATGGCGAAAAAGTACCCAATGTCATCACTCCTGGCAACCCTTCAATAAAATGGCAATTAAAAAAAGACCGTAGTTTGGGATTAGATTTTTCATTATTTGATTATCGTGTAAATGGTACGGTGAATTACTATAACAACGTAACCACCGACTTACTGGACAGAAAAAGAGTTGCCATATCCTCGGGTAGAGATTTGGTAACAGCGAATGTGGCTAGTTTAAACAATACAGGTTGGGAGTTTACTTTCAATACTGTTAATATTGATATTAATAAATTCAGGTGGACCACCTATTTTAATATTTCACATAATAAAAACAAAATCACAGAGACATATATCAAAGAAATGGGTTCTTTGCCTGTGGTAAATTATACAGGTTCAACTCAGCGTAATCTTGTGCAAGGACAACCTGTAAACTCTTGGTATGGTTATGAATTTGCAGGTGTTGATCCTGCTACTGGCCATACTTTGGCTTATATTGATGCTAAAGATGTCAATGGAAACCCTATTGGTCACCTTCAGGAAAATGGTAGGTATGTAATTGATATGGATACCGAATTTACAAATAAAGCATTACAGTATCTTGGAGAAAGTTATCCGCCTGTTACCGGAGGTTTTGGTACGATGTTCAATATAGGCAGGTTCAGTTTATCCGGACAGTTTACTTTCATGACCGGGCACAAAATCAATTCATTTATATCGGATATGGGCAAACCATTCGCAGCCGCAAGATACAATCAACTGGCTACAGAGCAGTTCAGGTGGAGAGAGGTTGGCGATGTAACTACGGTTCCTGGTTATAGTATTGAAAGAACAGCTTATACAACTTACTTCTTCTCCAGCCAGATTGAGAATGGTAGCTTCCTGAAATTAAACAACGTCTCATTAGGCTATAATATGCCGAAAGACTTGTGTAGTAGACTTAAAATCAGCAATGCGAGGATAAACTTAAACCTTCAGAATTTATATACTGCAACCCGTTACCGTGGTATAGATCCTGAAACTATGGGCGCTTTTGAATACCCTAGTGCCAAAAAAATCAATTTGAGTTTAAACATTGGTATTTAGAATTAACAGATCATGAAAAAATATATAATTGTATTAATTTTTACCAGTTTAGTGTTGGGGTCCTGTAAGGACTATTTGGATCTTAAACCTAAAAATCAGATTGTAGCAGGAGCAATGGAAGATGTGAAGCTACAAATGTCATCCTATTTGTTGGCCATTACCGCAACTGCCGATAATGGTATCAACGTAAGTTTTAACGGGAGAAAGATCGTTTGGCCATTTAATCGTGATGCCATGGCAAACTTCGCATTTTATAGCGATGATATTGATATGTCGACCGCCATGTCTAACAGCTATACACAAAAATACCAGGCAGAGTATAATGAAGATGGTAATTGGAAAGGAATAGCTTTTGCCAATAATATGTGGGCAGCAATGTACACCCACATCGGTTATTTAAACTCAGTGATAAAGGCTTCTGATCGTGTAAAGGAGGAAGATAAGGCAATGTATGAAATGGTAAAAGGAGAGGCCTTAGCCATCAGAGCCTTCTTTGTCTTTAAATTGCTTCAGATGTATGCACCTTATCACGATAATAATTTGGGCATTCCTTTAAACCTAGATCCCGATGTAGTAGATGGTGGAGCACGATTGACACACAAACAGGTTTACAAACATATTATAAGCGACTTAAATGAAGCTTTGAATTTTAATTCACGTAAGGAAAGCTGGAATATTTTTAATTCTAAAAGCATCATCAATTCTCTTTTAGCACAGGTTTACATGTTCAAAGCTACATCAGCAGGCCAAGAGGTAGACGATTGGAAAAATGCAGCATTACATTCAGCCGTAATTGTCAATGAATATTCATTAGAAACCACTACAGCAGCAATTAAGGCTCAATTCTCGCCAACGGCAATTGGAGCTATTAAGAACCAACCGTATGCTTTATTGACATTAGGTTGGAAGATTACACCTAGAAGTAACTCATTAGCTTTATGGGGCAACGGTAGTCAGGGTTTACTGCCAACAGCCGGTTTAAGGGATCTTTATGAGCCTGAAGATATTCGCTTAACTGCTTATTTTAACAGCTTTGGGATGTTCGCCAAACATTATATCCCACTTGCAGTGCCGGATTATGTGGTGATGTTTAGGGTTGCAGATATGTATCTGATCAATGCAGAAGCTAATATTCGTTTAAATGACCCCAAAGGAAAACAATTGTTAGCCGAATTTAAGCAAAGTAGAACAGGGAAAGTGTATAATCTGGATGGTGTAGATCTAATTAAAGAGGTGATCAATGAGCGTAGAAAAGAGCTTTGTGTAGAGTATGAATCTCGTTGGGTAGATATGAAAAGACTAGGAATTGCCTTTACACGGAAGTCGGCCGATCCTAAATTACAAGCACTTGTAGATTATACACTGGAGTCAGATGATTACAGGTACGCCTTACCAATTCCTATCGCATCAGAATTAACGTTTAACAATATAGATCAAAATCCAGGATGGTAATCCATAATGGAAGATTTCAAACAAATTATATTTAGATGAAGAAGATTATATATACAATAGTATTTGGCTTACTGATTTTTAGTTCATGTAAACCTACGGAGACCGAGTTGTTCGAGAATAAAATCCAAAATGAAGAGGTTAAGATGATCAAGTTAACATCTGATCACAACCTGTTGTTGCCGGATGGGAAAGCACAAATGGAGTTCAGATGTGAAAGTTATGGCATTAAAGACATAAAAGTGCTGGTGAAAAAGGGAACCGGAGCTAATATATCTTATACAGAAGAAATTAAAAGAGATACATTTTTAATTCCGAAAGACAGGATTTCTCCGGATTTTATTAAAGTTTATCTTAAGGATGGAACTGTAGTACCTGATAAAATCTTTAAAACTACGAATCAGAACCTCGGTAATCTGGAGTTTTATGCACAAGGTGGATCAGTAAAAAGTGAGTCATTAAATATTACCATTCGTCCTTTACCTGCGGATGAGATTGAAGAAATAGTATATCCGGTAATATTTCATTTACTAGTGCCGCCTGCATCAAATAGACCAGCATATTCTATTTCTTCTGCACAATTACAGGAGAAACTCGATCAGTTAAATAGTATTTATAACAGGAAAAATACGACTAATCCTAACGGTGCTTCTGCTAAAATTACCTTTAAACTGGCTATTTACGATCCAAAGGGGAAAGAGTTAGTAGAGCCGGGTAAGGAAGTGTTAAATGTAGCCGCAAACTTAACTACACAGCAATATAAAGATTATATCAATACGGCTAAAATCTGGGATCCAAATAAATACCTGAATATTTACGTTTGTAAGTTTGCAGATAATTATAATGATAATGGAACAACTTCTTATTTATCTGAAGCACCAAAAGTTATTCTTTCCTCAGCGCAAGCCATCCCTGGTATAGCTGCTACTCGGGTGTCGACATACGCTGCTGCTGATGTCAAAGATTTTTCTGAAGCTGCCATTATGCTCAATTATGGTGAGTTTTTTAATCCTACTTTATGGAACGCTAATAATCCGTTGGAACTAGCCACTATAATGGGATATTACCTAGGCTTAAAACCAACAAGGATAATTACTACACTTCTTGGCGGGGTGCAAATAAATCCGATTGTAAATGGAGATACAGATTACTGTCCGGATACTTATGTGTATGAAGCAAATGCAGCGAACTTTACAATTTACAAAACAGATTATTTTAACAAGAACAGCTTTACTTCCTTTAACATCATGACGGAATATGGCCGAAAAAACTCTATTACAGTAGATCAGGTTTCACGTTTACGATCTGTTGTAGAAAGATGTCCATCCAGGTGGAGTTACAAATCTAATTGGGCATTTACAGGAAAATAATCTTTTAAATTTAAATAAGAACATTAAAAAAATGAGAAAAATAATATTATTGGTTTTTGCAATTTTGCCTTTAACGGGCTTTTCGCAGGGTGGAGATTTCCTATTAAAAGCCAAAGTTAAAGGGGTTGAAAACTCCGCTAAAGCCTATCTGACCTACTATGCAAATGGTAAGAGCATAATTGATTCGACAGTAGTGAAAAATGCTGAATTTCAATTCAAAGGTACAGTCCCGGTACCTGTAAAGGGTACGTTATATCTGGATCGTCAAGCTAAAGGTTTAGATTTACAAAAGAAGAATGTTGATTTTTTACAGTTTTACCTTGAAAAGGGTACTATAATACTTACTGCAACAGATTCTGTAAAAAAGGCGACCATATCGGGTTCAGCAATTAACACCGAAAGCATTAAGTACAATGCTTATTTATTGCCAGCAGATCAGCAAATCGCAGCCATCAATAAGGAAGTTTTAGCTGCTACACCAGAAATGAAAGCAGATAAAGACTTTAGTAGAAAGATGAGCATGAAAAGAGCTAAGGCCGGACAGGAGAAAAAGGCGCTTCAAGCCAGTTACATCAAAGAAAATCCATCATCCTATTTGAGTCTTATGGCTTTAAGAGAGGTTGCAGGAGTAACTATAAAGATCGAAAGAATTGAACCCTTATTTAATGGTTTATCCGCTGAAATTAGAAATAGCCAAGGGGGCAAGGATTTTATAGCATTGCTAGATAAAGTGCGTGCTACATCAGCGGGAGTAATAGCTCCTGATTTTACACAAGATGATGTAAATGGTAAACCTGTAAAGCTATCTGATTTTAGGGGTAAATATGTATTGTTGGATTTCTGGGCCTCATGGTGTGGTCCCTGTCGAGCCGAAAACCCGACAGTAGTAAAAGCATATCATGCCTTTAAAGATAAAAATTTCACTGTACTGGGTGTTTCTTTAGATAATCCCGGTAAGAAAGAAGCATGGTTAAAAGCAATTGAGAAAGATGGTTTACCATGGACGCAGGTATCAGATTTACAAGGTTGGAAAAACTCGGCTGCCATTCTTTATGGAGTAAAGGGTATTCCACAGAATTTCCTGATAGATCCAAGTGGAAAGATCATTGCAACTAACCTTCGTGGGGCATTTTTAGAAAAGAAACTAGAAGAATTGATTGGTAAATTATAACAATCATAAATAAATCTCCATTTTACTAGAAAGCCCCGTTTGCAATTGCAAACGGGGCTTTTTTTATTTCCTCAACAAATTCTTCCAACTCGTCTTACTCGCAATCAGTTCATCAAGGTGACTGATTTCAACACGTTGTTGCTCCATTGTATCACGGTGACGAATTGTTACTGTATTATCTTCTAAAGTCTGATGATCAACCGTTACACAGAAAGGGGTACCAATAGCATCCTGGCGACGATAGCGTTTACCAATTGCATCTTTCTCCTCATAAACACAGTTGAAATCAAGTTTCAAATTATCCATGATTTCTCTTGCTTTTTCAGGCAGTCCGTCTTTCTTGGTTAAAGGGAAGATTGCTACTTTTATAGGTGCTAAACAAGGATGCAGGCGAAGTAAAGTTCTGCTGTCTTGTTTATCGCCATCACTTAGATCTTGTTCTTCAAGTGCATTACACATGGTTAATAAGAACAAACGATCCAGACCAATTGAAGTTTCAATCACATAAGGAATATAGTTTCCATAAGGTTTACCATCTTCATTTAAGTCGTTATCAAAGTATTGCATTTTCTTACCAGAGAATTCCTGATGTTGTGCCAGGTCGAAATCCGTACGACTATGAATACCTTCAACTTCTTTGAAACCAAATGGGAATTCAAACTCAATATCAGTAGCAGCATTAGCATAATGCGCTAACTTAACATGGTCATGAAAACGATATTTCTCTGCAGGAGTACCCAAAGCAGTATGCCATTTTAAGCGGGCTTCTTTCCAGTAAGCGAACCATTTCTGATCTTCCCCTGGGCGAACAAAGAATTGCATTTCCATTTGTTCAAACTCACGCATACGCATAATGAATTGACGTGCAATTACTTCATTCCTAAATGCTTTACCGATTTGTGCAATTCCGAAAGGAATCTTCATACGTCCTGATTTTTGTACATTCAGGAAGTTTACGAAGATACCCTGAGCAGTTTCAGGACGCAAATAAACCTCGTCAGAATCTTCTGACATGGCTCCAAACTGAGTGCTGAACATCAAATTGAACTGACGTACATCTGTCCAGTTTTTTGTACCACTAACAGGACATACAATATCGTGGTCTTCAATTAGTTTTTTAAGTAAGCTTAGGTCTTCCGCTTTCAAAGCTTC
This sequence comes from Pedobacter hiemivivus, assembly GCA_040393085.1. Taxonomy (GTDB): domain Bacteria; phylum Bacteroidota; class Bacteroidia; order Sphingobacteriales; family Sphingobacteriaceae; genus Pedobacter; species Pedobacter hiemivivus_A. The sequence goes on from JBEBUV010000062.1 coordinate 7,896, forward strand.
ATCCATATCAGTTTGTAACTGAGCTGCTTTATCTGTTTTACCGTCTTTTTCGTAACGGGTTATTTTATCTTCTAATAACTGATCGGCGCGGTAACGTTTTTTTGAGTCCTTATTATCTATCATTGGATCATTAAAACCATCAACGTGACCGCTGGCTTTCCATATTTTTGGATGCATAAAAATGGCAGAGTCGATGCCTACAATATTTTCATGCATTTGCACCATTGATTTCCACCAATAGGTTTTAAGGTTGTTTTTTAATTCAGCTCCTAATTGGCCGTAATCATATACAGCGCTTAGTCCGTCATAAATTTCGCTGCTCTGAAATACAAATCCGTATTCCTTAGCGTGTGATATTACTTTTTTAAGTTGCTCGTCGTTAGTATTCTTTGCCATAATGATGCAAACTTAGATAAAATATCTTAATGGTTTCAATGAATCAGACGGTGTTTTTCCTACTTTTGAGTTTGATCAGTCTATTATTTGAGTTTGATCAGCCTATTCACACTAAAAAGATAAGAAATTGAGCATTCAGGTAAGTGGATTATCCAAGCATTTCGATAAGCAAAAAGCAGTTGATGGGATTAGTTTTGAAGCTAAGCCAGGTCGCATATTAGGATTTTTAGGACCAAATGGTGCAGGGAAATCTACTACCATGCGTATGCTTACCGGTTATACAGCACCTACATCCGGATCAGCAAGCTTATGTGGCTTTGATACACAGACTCAAAATCTTAAGTTGAGAGAGATTATGGGCTACTTACCAGAAAATACACCTTTATATATGGATATGTATGTAAAGGAGTTTTTGTTGTTTGTAGCCAATACTTATCAGTTGAAAAATGCCGCGTTAAAAGTTGAAGAGACAATTAAGCGAGTAGGTCTTGGTGCAGAACAGCATAAAAAGATAGGGATGTTATCAAAGGGCTATAAACAAAGGGTAGGGTTGGCACAGGCTATTATTCACGATCCTAAAGTATTAATCCTTGATGAGCCAACATCAGGGCTCGATCCTAATCAGCTTTCTGAGATCAGGGATCTGATTAAAAGTTTGGGGAAAGATAAGACTGTAATCCTTTCTACACATATTATGCAAGAGGTTGAAGCTCTTTGTGATGATGTGATCATTATTAATAAAGGAACTATAGTAGCAAATGATTCTATCAATGATTTGAAAGCTAAACATCCCGGTACAACATTAGAGGATATTTTCAGAAAGTTAACATTCGTCTAAAGGAATAAATACTTATTTATGAGTATTGTTTAATACTCTTCGTTTTTGTCAATTTGAGTTTGAAAATATTTAATGCTATAGGGATGTGGTATAGCTCTCAAAGTACTATTTTAAAATTTGCTTAAAGCGCTTGTCAATTAGGAGAGCGCTTTATTGCGTTTTAGGCATTGATTTTTTCCAATTGTGTAACACTGGCAAAGTTTTTGTATCCAATGAGTGAATCTAATTTAAAAAGTAAAAACATGAAAAAATTATTACTATTAACAGCAATAGCAGGTTTATTTGCATTCACAAGTGTTAATGCACAAACTAGAACACCAAAGTTAAGTTTAGGTGCAGAATTTGCATTTCCAATGGGAGATTTTGGTGATGCTACCGATTTCGGTTTTGGTGGTTCATTGCAGTATCAACACCCTGTTGCAGAAAGTTTATCTATAACTGGTAGCGCTGGTTACTTGAACTTTAAATCAAAAAAGGATATTTTGGGAAATACTTATAGTTTTGGTACTATTCCAGTTAAAGCAGGTGCTAGATATTATTTCGGTGAGAACTTTTTTGCGGCTGGTGAGTTAGGTGCTGCTATATCAACTGAAAAAGGTGGATCTACTGGGTTTATTTATGCTCCTGGAGTTGGTGTTGATTTTCCAGTTTCTGACACAGGATCAATTGAGTTAGGTGCTCGTTATGAAGGTTGGTCACAAAAAGGTGGAACTAGCGGTTTCATTGGTTTAAGATTAGCTTATAACTTCGGTATCTAGTAAAAAACACATTCTGTAAAGAATATTATAAAAGGGTTGTTCGATGATATCGGGCAACCCTTTTTTAGCTATATGCAAAATCAAAATTGCCGTAAATTTCATTAGGTTCGTTAACGATATAAGAATTGTTAGGTATGCCGAAGTAAGCAATAAACTGCGACGGATTTAATATTGGAATATTTTTATAGGGGTTTAAAATCAATAAATCTTTATCACCAGTAACTATGCAAGCGGCATTTGCAGTAGCCGCAAGCGATAGGAATTTATCATCATCCGGATCCCGACATACACATACCTTTACTTTTACACGGAAAAATTCCATAAATGTTTTAGTATCTTCTATATCGCGCTTTCGTTTACTAACAGATAAATACTTATCAAATTTATTACGTCTAAAACTTTGAGAAAACTCCTCAAAAGTCTCTTCAGTACAAGCTGTAATGCCAATTCTTCGAGCTAAGCTTAAAGCCTTAAAGCTAATTGAGCCCAACAGTAGATGCGCACTAATTAGAGTGTTCGTGTCAAAAATGAAATATTTAGGCCGCATCTTCTGTAAGTAACTGGTTAAGTATTTCTTCGGTTAGGCCATTGCGGGCCGCTTCTTTTTGAGATCTCTTTATATTGGCAATACTTTTAGGTAATCTCTTTAAATTTTGTTCGAAACGTATTCTCGCTTTTTTTTCATCTGGCCTCGCATAGCCTAAAGGAAGGTTTTTAATACCTGTTTCTTGGGCTTCGTTTTTAGTCTGTTTCATGTCTTTTATTTTTAATTCCTGATCTGTTATTTCAAACGTAATTAGAATATATTGAATAATGAAATTATCTTATAATTAATTTAAAATTATAATTAGTATAATTGTATGACAATAATCAATAATTTAGGCTCTGTGATAAAAAAATGGTTTTGAACTTAAAAAGCTGGAATTTTATCCGTTTTTTGAAAACAAAAAACTTGTAACATGATTATGGCAGTCTAACTACATAATTTTTTATATTATCGCTGATTAATAAAAATCTAATTGGAATGAAAAGAATACTGTTGTCGGCAGCAGCCGGTTTTTTAATGTTAAGTAACACCTATGCACAATCAAAAGCTGGAGAGTCTAAACTTGGCCTCGGCCTGGATCTTGGGATCCCTATGAGTAGTTATAAAAACGTTGCCGATTATGGTATAGGCATATCAGTGCTGTATCAAAAACCTGTTGCCGAAAATTTAAACATCACAGGTAATGTTGGTTACATGAGGTTTCATGGTCCTGCCGTATATAACAATATAAAATATAAAGAAGGATATGTACCCATAAAAGCAGGGGCAAGATATTTTGTCGTACCTGGAATATATGCAGCTGCTGAGCTCGGTATTGCGATTTCTACTGCCAATGGATATGGCTCAGGAACAGCATTTGCTTATGCGCCAAGAGTGGGTACTGAGTTTAAAATCTCTGATTCCGGAACAATTGATATTGGCTTAAGTTATGAAAGCTGGACCAGAAGTGGAGGCACACGTTCATTCGGAGGAATAAGAGCAGGATACAATTTTTAGCGGATAATTTTCTAACTTCGGCATTAATAATCTGAATGCATGTACGCAGTTTTTAAACGGGAATTATTTAGTTTGCTGAATTCCATGATGGCCTATATCACCATCGGGATTTTTCTTTTAGCCCTGGGCTTATTGTTATGGTTTTTTCCAGATACTTCAATCCTGGATTATGGCTATGCAGAACTGACCGGCTTTTTTAGTCTGGCCCCTTTTCTTTTCATGTTTTTAATTCCGGCAATTACCATGCGCTCTTTTGCGGAGGAACGCAGAGAAGGTACTTATATATTATTAGCCACAAGGCCAATTACAGACTGGCACATTATTTTTGCTAAATACCTTGCTTGTTTAGTGTTGGTGCTTTTTGCTTTAATTCCAACACTGATATATTATTATTCTATAGCTCAATTGGGCCTGCCTAAGGGGAATATAGATGGTGGAGCTGTTATTGGTAGCTATATCGGATTACTATTACTGGGCGCTGCATTTACTGCTATTGGCATATTCGCCTCATCAATCACTAAAAATCAGGTCATCGCATTCGCAATAGCTGTATTTATCTGCTTTATCACTTTTCAGGGATTTGATGCGATGAGCAGCATATTTGGCTTACAATATTTTGAAACGACCTTAATAAACCTAAGTGTCAATGAACACTATCAATCTATTAGTAGAGGGGTACTAGATACGCGCGATCTTGTGTATTTTATCAGTTTCGTTATGGCATTCTTAGGACTTACCCGATTAATCATAGGAGGTAGGAAATGGTAAAAAGTAATAATAAATGGTTGTCGATAGCTCTATTTATTGCTGCCATTGCTATTGTAAATATCGCCTCGCAATATGCTTATACCAGAATAGATTTTACCAAAGAGCAACGTTTTACACTGAGCCCGAAATCTAAGGAGATCTTAAAAAATGTAAAAAGCCCTGTTAGCATCACTGTTTTCTTAGATGGTGATATGCCTGCTGCTTTTAAGCGACTTAGAAATTCAACTAAAGATTTGTTGAACGATTATAAAGCTTATGCCGGCACCGACATTAAAGTAATCTTTGTGGACCCCATTTCTGGTTTATCGGCAGCCGAACAGGATACAGCCATCAATAACCTGTATCAGGTAGGTATTGAAGCCACCACGTTAAATATTAAAAATGATAATGGTTTTGCTCAGAAAACTATATTTCCTATGGCTATGATTGCTGCTGATGGGAAGCGATTTCCTGTAAAACTGCTACAGAATCAGGATGCGACGGGTAATTACGAGCAAAATATCAATAACTCCATCCAAAACCTGGAATACCTGTTTACTTCGGGTATTCAAAAAGTGCTGAGTGGTGAACATATACGTATCGGTTTTACGGAGGGCAATGGCGAGTTGTCGGACGCCCACCTGCACGATGCCATCAGAAGTCTTTCTGATAGTTATGAAGTAGGTCGTGTAAACCTGGATCAGATCGATAAAGATGGTCTGGATAAGTTGAAACTGTTGTTTATTACCAAGCCACAAAAGGAATTTACTGAAGCTCAGAAATACAAAATCAATTACTTTGTGATGAGTGGCGGTAGGATAGTATGGAGCATTGATCAGGTTGGGGCAGATCTGGATAGTTTAAAAGGAGGTGAACAACTGGCCTTTAACCGGAAGCTGAATCTGGATGATATGCTCTTTATGTATGGTGCCAGAGTTAATTATAATCTGGTTGCTGATGCCAATTGTGCAGAGATTCCTTTAGCAATGGGTGCGCAAGGTGAAATACAGATGGCACCATGGGTGTATTATCCTTTACTGATTCCAGATTCTTCTAGTTATATCGTGAAAAATATAGACCATATCCGGTCTGAATTTGTGAGTACAGTAGATACCATTGGCGTTAAAGGAATCAGCAAGAAGTCTATATTACAAACTTCCGCATTTAATAAGATTTTTAATGCACCTCATGTCCTTTCCTTACAAATGGTAGCCGAACAGCCCGATCCACGTGATTATGCCAGCCTACCTCGTACTGTTGGTGTATTGCTGGAGGGAGAATTTCAATCCGTATTTTTAAATCGTGCATTACCTCTAGGTATTGAAAAAGATTATGGGGTGCCGGCAATTGGTAAATCCACTAAGATGATTGTGATTGGCGATGGTGATATCTTCAAAAATCAGGTAAGTGGGAGAGATGGATCAGTATTTCCATTGGGTTTCGACAGATATACAGAAAGAAATTTTGGAAATAAAGCATTGTTATTAAATATCGCAGATTATTTATCTAATGATGATAATTTGATCAGCTTACGTAATAAAGAGGTTAAGATCAGGTTATTGGATAAGGCTAAGCTACGTAGTGAAAAGCTGAAATGGCAACTGATTAATATAATTGTACCTTTACTATTGTTAATATCCTTTGCGACTTTTCAACATTATTACCGTAAACATAAGTATACACGGTAATTTTTATATTTTTGAGAACTTACTAAATCATAATTATGAGATTTATTGTATCCACATCAACGTTATTAAAACATTTGCAAACTGTTAACGGTGCATCTAGCAGCAGCACTGTTTTGCCTATACTTGAAAATTTCCTGTTTGAAATTAAAGATGGTAATTTAACGATCTCTGCTACAGATTTACAGACCAGCATGACTACTTCATTGCCTGTTGAATCTAAAGAGGGCGGAAAAGTTGCAGTACCGGCAAGAATATTATTAGACACTTTAAAAACATTACCTGATCAGCCAATATCATTCAATATTGATGACAGTACTTTCTCTATCGAGATCAGTGCAGGTGATGGTAAATATAAATTAAGTGGAGAGAACGGTGATGATTTCCCTAAAATTCCAGTTGTAGAAAATGCCTCTTCGGTAAACTTACCTGCTTCTGTATTAACTGAGGCCATTACAAAAACTATTTTTGCAGTAAGTAGTGATGAACTTCGTCCGGCAATGACTGGTGTTTATTGTCAGCTTTCTGAACAACACATTACTTTTGTAGCTACCGATGCTCATAAATTGGTTAGATACAGACGTATGGATAGCAAGGGTGAAAAGAGTTCCTCTTTTATTTTGCCTAAAAAAGCTTTAACCTTATTAAAGGCTGCATTGCCATCCACTGATATCAATGTTTCTGTAGATTATAACGCTACAAGTGCATTCTTTAAATTTGAAAATATTAACCTTGTTTGTCGCTTGATCGACGAGCGTTACCCAGATTACGAAGCGGTAATTCCTGCAAATAACCCTAATAAACTGGTTATCGACAGAGCTTTGTTTTTAAATACATTACGTAGAGTGGTGATTTTTGCGAATAAAACTACCCATCAGGTACGTTTAAAAATTAATGGCAGTGAATTGAATATTTCTTCTGAAGATCTTGATTTTGCAAATGAAGCTCATGAACGCTTAAGTTGTCAGTATGAAGGTGAAGATCTTGAAATTGGTTTCAATGCCAAGTTCTTAATCGAAATGCTAAGCAACCTTAGTGGCGAAGAAGTAACTCTAGAGCTATCTACTCCAAACCGTGCAGGTTTATTGATTCCTCAAACTAATGATGAAAATGAGGATGTTCTGATGCTTGTAATGCCGGTTATGTTAAATAACTACAATTAATTTTTATAGAAAAATAACGATAATGGCTTGGTTTTTGACCGAGCCATTTTGTTTTGAACGATCTAAAATAAAAGATATGAAACCATCATTTTTATTATCATTGAAAGCAGGGAGTGTTTTCATGATAGTTTGTCTAAGCGCAATATTATTAGTTACCTCATGTGGTAAGAAATATGATCCAGTTCCTGAACCAGTAGGTGATGCAAAAGTAAGATTTGTAAATGCAGTGCAGGGTGGGCAAGCACAGGATTTCTTTGTTAATGGGGGTAAAAAGAATACTACGCCTTTAGCCTATGGAGAAGTTTCTGAATACTTGACAATTTCTTCTGGAAGTAATGCATTTAGTTTTAATAATACAGGTACTACTGTAGTAAATGCAAGTACACCAGCTTATAGTTTTCCAATCGGCATCAGTGGAACTGTGTTTTATTTAAAGACACTGAGTGGTACTTTAGGTGCTTTTGCTCTAGGTGATGATATGACGGCACCTGCAGCAGGTAAAGCTAAAGTTAGATTTATTAATATGAACAGTTATTCTGGTAGTAATGCGATTACAGTTTCTCAAGTTGGTTCAACAGATGTTATGATACCTTCATTGACGTTTGTTGATCCAAATTCTAATCTGGGATTCCCTTATTTTGCTGTAGATGCAGGAGTGAAGTTTAAGCTTACTATGCCCGGTGCTACAGAAGTTGAGTTTGATGGAGCAATTGCTGCAGGAAAGAACTATACTATTTGGATCGACGGGTCTTCTGCTGCTGTAATGACAGCACACGCAATAGTTCAGAATTAATTATTAAAGCAATCGTCTTATTAATATGACATTTCTATTTATAAAAATATCATGGTTATTGCCATGATATTTTTATTTTTGGGCTTAATTTACAAGATTTGGAATTTTTCAGTTTTTTAGTAGACTTCCTCCTGCACATAGACAAGCACCTGGAAGAGATTATCAGAGATTACAGTACCTGGACTTATGCCATCCTGTTCTTAATCATTTTTGCTGAAACAGGCTTTGTGGTAACTCCATTCCTGCCAGGTGATTCCTTGCTATTTGCTATGGGAGCACTTATTGCAGGAGGTAATACCGGTTTAAGCATTTGGTTAATGATGGTATTATTGATTATAGCCGCAATTTTAGGAAACTCCTTGAATTATAAACTCGGGAGCTATTTTGGGGTCAAGGTATTTAAACCGGAAAATAAGATTCTTAAACTCGACTATTATAATCAGTCGCATGAGTTTTTTGAAAAACATGGTGGTAAAGCTATTATCTTCAGTAGGTTCTTACCTATTTTTAGGACTATAGCACCCTTTGTTGCTGGTGTAGCAAAAATGCCTTTCGGAAGGTTTACTTTCTTCAATGTTGTTGGTGGGGTAGCCTGGATTGTCAGCTTATTGCTTGCAGGTTATTTACTGGGACAAATTCCAATTGTTAAAGAGAACTTCGATATTGTGATCGTAGTGATCGCAGTCGTTACTTTCTTCCCTGCATTATTTGCAGCTTTGAAGTCTAAGTTTAAAAAGAAACCAGTTGTTGAAGTACTGGATGAAGCACTTAGTACTGAGGAAGAAAATAAAGCTAGCTAATACTTTAAGGTCGGCTGTCCGGCATCAACCCAGGCAGTATACCAAAAAGACCCAATACTTAATATGGCTGAGCGCATCTGGCGCTCAACCATATTTTCCATTCCATCATGATACGCTTTTGAATAAGCTAAGGAATATTGTCTGATCAGCTGTCTGTTTCTCTTAGAATAGCTGTATTTCCTGTGAGCAGGAAAACCTCCACTCAATCTCGCTTCAAAACGCAATACTGTATCTACCATTGTATGCGTGTTTTTTACAATCTTCCAGGCTTCCGACAATGGATTTTCAATATATCTGGCTCTACCAACAACATAGTTGTATCTTTTAGCAAATAGTTCAGGTAATCGGCTTTCCCAAAAAGCATGTATGCCAAGCTGATTTGTAAGTTGACCGTTATGATTCTGTGTGGTGTGTAGCGGAACATGGGCATCTGCTATATAATGCCCTAAATAAGCTGAATAAATCAATATTTTCGTGGAATCCTGCTCTTTGAAAGCATTAACCAGCTTATAATAACTTTTTTGAATTTGCCAGGGTAAAATACCATTCTGATTTAATTTAGCCCAGCCATAGCGTTTTAAAGCATCATCCCATTTGAAAGGAATGCTGTCGATGTGTTTTTCGTATAGCTCCACATCAAGAAAGTGTCTTGCAGCCTCGGCGGTGTCTGCGTATCTCCTTTTATCAGGATCTACGGCATGATCTGCAATGTATTTGATGTTGCGTTTGTAAAAAGAATTGATGCCGGTAGGGAGCGTAAAAACAGCCAGGTGGTTGATGCGTATATGGGCGTAGAAACCCCATGAGCCGCAAAGCAGAAGAATGGTAATCAGACTTACAGTAATAAACGTATGTTTCATTAAGTAAGTCTATATTTATTTGGCTATTGCCTGGTAATTTATTCTAAACTTTTACCTTTCATAGCAGCAGAAACTGCTACATCCATTACTCTTTCGGCAAATGGACGGGTAAATTCATTCAGCTCATCTGCCTTTTTAAGGATTTCGTCCTTTTGGGGAGTCGCTAAAGCAAGCTTTAAGGCTTCGATATATGTTTTTGTATCTGTAATTTCTACTTCCGTAAGGTGTTCAGAATGCTTGTCAATAAAGCGTTCTGCCGTATATACCAATTGCTCACCCTCACTTCTGGCTTCGATCAGCATGCGCTGTTCTACGTCACTTTTGGCGTGGGTAATGCTATCGATCAACATTTGCTCTACAGTATCGTCAGTTAACCCGTAACTAGGCGTAATATCAATTTCCTGTTTTACACCAGAGCGTAATTCTACTGCTTGCACGGTAAGGATACCATCGGCATTCAGGATGAAATTGATGTCAACCTTTGGTAAGCCTGCAGGCATTGCAGGAATTCCTCTCAGTTCAAACTCTGCCAGTTTTCTATTCTCTTGTACCAGATCACGTTCTCCCTGGAAAATAGTGATCTTCATGTTCACCTGCCCATCAACCGAAGTGGTATATTGTCGGCCAGCCTTAGTAGGTACTTTTGAATTTCTTGCGATAATCACATCCATCAATCCACCCATAGTTTCTATACCCAAAGAGAGTGGAGTGACATCTAGTAAAAGAATGTCTGAACGATTTCCAGCAAGAATATCAGCTTGTATAGCTGCACCAAGGGCAACTACTTCATCTGGATTGATTTGATCATGTGGCTGTATGCCAAAGAATTCAGCTACCTGCGATTTTACATAAGGTGTTCTGGTTGATCCTCCAACTAAAACCACTTCGTTAATATCTGCTACCGTCAATTTAGCGTCAGTCAATGCTTGTTTACAAGAGTTGATGGTCTCCTGAACTTTTTGAGCGATAAGCTCTTCAAATGTTTGTTTATCTAATGTACACCAGATATCGCCCATTTGTTCGTTAAACAGGTTCTGTGTACTTAAAGCTTGCTTTGCTGCTTCTGCTTTTAGTCTGAGCGACTGCATTAATGAAGCATCATCAGCAAGTTTCGCTGTATCTAATTTGTTTTTTTCTATCCAGTAATGAACAATAGCGCGGTCAAAATCATCACCTCCTAAAAATGTATTACCATTGGTTGCCAATACTTCGAATATGCCATTCTGAATAGAAAGGATTGAAACGTCGAATGTTCCACCACCAAGGTCATATACTGCAATTGTTTTTTGCTGATTGGGGTCAAGGCCAATTCCATAAGCCAAACTAGCGGCAGTAGGTTCATTAACGATCCTTAAAACGTCTAATCCTGCTAAACGGCCTGCATCTCTGGTGGCTTGTCGCTGACTATCGTTAAAGTAAGCAGGTACTGTAATTACCGCCCTGTTTACCGGTGTTTTTAACGCATGCTCTGCACGTGTTTTAAGTTCTTTTAATATCTCTGCTGATAATTCAATAGGGGTATAGAACTTATCTCCCGCTTTTATCTTTACCAGTGAATCATTTTCATCATCAATGATTTTATACGAAAATGTATCCTGGTGTCCAGCTACATCTTTATAAGAACGCCCCAGTAAGCGTTTTACAGAGAATATGGTGTTTTCTGGATCTGTAGTTAAAAACTCTTTGGCTTCACTACCTACAAGAGAGTCGCCCTGTTTGTTGAAATGAACTACTGAAGGTACAAGTAAGCCTTTTCCAGTATCATTAATAACAACCGGGTTTTTATCAGGATTGATAAAGGCCACTAAGCTATTTGTGGTTCCTAAATCAATTCCAACGATGATTTCTTCTTTTTGTAATGAACCTGTTGCCAGGTTAATGGAGATCTTTGCCATAGTCTGGCAAATTTAGGAATGTTTCGTGTCTTTTTTGTTGGAATGTTGCAATGTTTAAAAACCGTACCTACTTTTTTTTCGTAAATGATCTTATAAAACTTTAGAACCAACAGTTAGTGAACTGTAAAAAAGTTCCTTTCTGCATTTAAACTTATAAGAACATGGAAAATTTACAAGAGAAAAACAGTTCAGACCTGCTAACAACAGAGAAGGGGATGTTAACTGCCCCATTGCAGCGTCGTTCTTTCCTTCAGTATGCTGGGGCAGGCGCTGCCGCGATGGCATTAGTGGCGGTGGGTTGCAAAAAGGATAGAAATGATGGCCCTATGGTTTCAGGGGCAACCTTAGATTTTAAGGACGATTTTGGCGTGCTAAATTATGCCTATGCATTGGAGCAGCTTGAAGCAGCATTTTATATTCAGGTAGCTTCCAAACCACCATCAACTTTCAGTGCCATTGAAAAGGCATATTTCCAGGATATTCAGTTCCATGAAATTGCACATAGAGAGTTTTTTAAAAAAGCACTGGGTACTGCAGCTATAGGCAATCTGGAGGTAGATTTCTCCAGCATCAATTTTAATGACCGCAGCAGTGTTCTAAACGCTGCAAAAGCTTTCGAAGATTTAGGTGTTGCTGCTTATAATGGTGCTGGAGCTCGTATTAAGACTGATGTTTATCTGGTTGCTGCAGGTAAAATTGTTTCTGTTGAAGCTCGTCACGCTGCATATATCCGTGATTTAATTTCGAATGGAAGCTTTGCAAATGCTGAAGTGGTGAATGCTCAGGGATTGGATTTGGCTTTAGCACCCGATAAAGTGTTGGCTACTGCAGGAAAATTCATCAAAACCAAAATTAATGTCATTAACCTTTAAACCTCAGAAAACATGAATATCGTAAATATATTAGAAGAGATAGAAAAAGTAGATGGTGAGATCTATGAAAGATTAAACCCTAGAAGGGCAGCGATGAAAGCTTTTTTTGGCCTCGGTAAAAAGGTAGCTTTATCTGCAGCACCACTGGCATTGGGTTCAATGTTTACAAAAGCGTACGGACAAACTGCACCCTCTGCAGTAATCGATGTGTTGAATTATGCTTTAACCCTCGAATATTTAGAATATCATTTTTATAATCATTCCCTGTTGGCAGCTCCTGGTTTAATTCCAGCTGGAGCAGCAAATGCAGCTATAACGACCATCCGGGATCATGAAAAAGCACATGTTGATTTGCTTACAGGTGCAATTAAAGCCAACGGTGGTACGCCGGTTTCCTTTACTTATGCCCAATTTGATTTTACAGCAAAGGGCACTTTCCCTACTGTTTATTCAGATTATAATACCTTTCTTGCGGTAGCACAAGCTTTTGAGGATACCGGCGTAAGGGCATATAAAGGTCAGGCGACAGTGTTAAAAGGGATGCCTGTCTTGACTACAGCCTTACAGATCCACTCGGTCGAGGCTCGTCACGCTGCACATATCCGTTCTATGCGAGCTGCAAATGGAGTAAATATTAAACCCTGGATTAGCCTTGGTGCAGGTGGTGTGGCAAACGACACCGGTATTGGTGCTGTAGATCCGGTTTATGCAGGAGAAAATGTCGATGCGCAGGCTGGTATTACCATTACCGGGATTGCTACAGGTGTCACAAAAGCTGCAGCAGTAGAGTGTTTTGATGAACCCTTAGCTAAAGCAGATGTTTTAACCATTGCTGGTTTATTTATAAAGTAAGAGAATTGTTCCTTATCATTCATAAATCATTCCTATAAATTAATGGCCTTGCAGGTTTCTAATCACCTGTGAGGTCATAATTTAAAAGAATAAAATAAAAACAAAATATTTATAGATCCTGTTATAGGATCTGTATATTACAAGTCAATTGAGCATAGCAAATAAACTATCCCTTTCGGAAGAAGAACTCGTTAGTAAACTGAAAAGTCGGGATACGATTGCTATACGCGCTATTTACGATATGTATTCAGCGGCATTATTTGGAGTGATTTCCAGATTAGTACCTCATACAGAAATCGCTGAAGATATTTTACAAGAAACTTTTATTAAAATATGGAGTGCGTCCAACAGCTATGATAGTAGCAAGGGGCGTTTGTTTACCTGGATGATGAATATTGCACGCAATTTGGCAATTGACAAAATGCGTTCTAAAGACTTTAAGAATGCAGGTAAAAACCAAGACATTGATCATAACGTAGATTTCATTGATGCGCAAAAAGAAATTACCTTTAACGCAGATATACTGGGTATAAAAGATATAGTTGACACGCTGAAACCTGAATTTAATCATGTATTGAATATGGTTTATTTTAAAGGATATACACATGTCGAAGCTGCAGAAGAATTAAATTTACCTTTGGGTACAGTAAAAACACGCCTTAGAATGGCAATATTAGAGCTAAGAAAGTATTTTAATTAAATTGGAAGAACTAAAAACATATATGGAATCGGGCATACTTGAGCTTTATGTTCTAGGGCAGTTAAATGCATTAGAACAAGCTGAAGTGGAAGCAATGGCAGCAAAACATCCTGAAATAAAACAGGAGTTAGAAGCTATTGAAATTGCTATGGAACAATATGCGCAACAACATGCTGTAACACCTAACCAAGATATTGAAAGTAAAATATTAGCACAGATTAGTTCAGCACCTATTCAAGAGGATCCTCCAATTATTCCTTTGAATTATGCTCCTTATGAATCTAAAATAAAAACATTACGTATCGCACTTGCTGCATGTGCTGCTTTGCTTGTCGTAAGTGGAATTGCATTGTATAATACGCATAATAAATTAGGTAATGCTAAAGAGCAGATAGCAATCTTAAGTGTTGAAAAAGAACAATATACCACCACGGTAAATTACATGAAGCAATCAAATGCTGATTTGCAAAAAATTGCGGATATGGTAGACAATCCAGCCTGGAAAATTGTTCAACTTGCTGGTACTAAAATGGATCCCAAAGCCAAAATGGTGGTTTATTGGGATACTTCTAAACAAGATGTAATTGTAGATCAATCGAAAATGCAGCTTCCTGTTAATGATACTGAGCATCAGTATCAGTTGTGGGCACTTGTAAATGGAAAGCCTGTCGACTTAGGGGTGTTTGATGTGAAAGCAGATAGTTCAAAAATCCTGATCAATATGAAAGCGATTGCCGGTGCACAAACTTTTGCAGTGACCTTAGAAAAACGAGGAGGTAGCCCAACACCAACTATGGCTCAGCTCATTGTTGCAGGCAATGTGGCTATTTAGATTTAAGTTCCGCTTTATGGATGTTATACAACCATAATACAATATCCTGATAACTATCTGTTCCTTTAGACTGATTATTCAGTTTTAAAAACCTGTCAAAAGCAACATCCATATAAGCGAACATATTGCTGTTATACTTTCTCCAGAAAGCCCTGTCGGCCTCTAAATCCTTTAAAGTAACCGGGTTTATCGTACTGTAAAGCTTTTCATAATCCTCGGGCGACTTAATTCTGATCTCAAAAATGATATTCTTAAATACTTCGTAAAATGCAGAGTATTGGAAATATGGATCGGTACTATTACTGGCTACCAGGTAACCTACCAGATTGGCCTCATCTTCTCTGGCAACACCCAATTGATGTGCAATTTCATGACAAGTCACAAAAGGTAATGCGGTACGTGGTAAACGCATATTCACATTCGCTTCACCAGATAGTGGACTGTAATAGCCCTCAAT
>JBEBUV010000063.1:0-22503 GCA_040393085.1 Pedobacter hiemivivus
CATTTATCGCAAATGCCGTAAGCAATAGAGCTTACGGTTTTTGCGGTAAATCCTTTAGGCATTTTAATTCTAGGTGCCTCTACCTCCAAACAGTATATTTTAGAACATTTTGTACAGTTAAAGTGTACATGTTCATCATGATGGTGATCCTCAGTACAGGACGATGAACAAACAGCATAATTTGCCGTTCCATTCATATCCATAATCCTGTGTAGAATCCCTTTCTCCTCATAAGTATTTAGAATCCTATAAAGCGTTACCCGATCAATTTCCTTACCCAGTTTTTTTTCAAGATCGGGCTGTGAAATGGCTGCTGTATCTAAAGAGATCTCTTCTAAAACACGAACCCGTTGTTTGGTATGCTTTAAATCGTGTTGCTTTAAAAGACTTATAGGATCTATTTTCATGGTTATATTATTTTAGCCGCAACTAATGCAATAGGAGGGTTGTCCATCGCATTGCCCGAGTTTAACTTAAGTGTACCTTTTACCGTTACCGTTTTGTAAGTAAATTTAATAGGCTCTGTCATTTCTACAAGCACCATGATTGGAACACCATTTTTTCCACAATAAAAACATTGGTTAATAGGTAAGGTCGATAACATAAATTTGGTTTGTTTCATCCCGTCTTTAATCGGTACTATATAACCCTCAAGCTCAAACTGCTTATTGGCATGTTTCTTAATTTCCGTAGAAAAAATGGCCTGCATTTCAGTGTCTTTAACAATTTTAAAGTCTACACCACCAACAATTTCCCAGTTGTCAGAATTAATCTGATCATCGGGATTATGCTGTGCTTTAGCAGCAAAGCCTGTAAACATTAAAACTATAAGTGCTATTTTCTTCATCATCGTTTCGTGTGTATTTGCTGTTGTATCTATTATCTTATGTATTTCCTGGTTAATTTTTTGACAATATTTTTGAAATGTTCGAACGATATGCTTGTATCGCAGGAATTATAGCTGCAAATATACCAATCGCCAGCCCGGCAACAAATAGGTATAACTCATCATAAAGTAAAACAAACCCACTGAGCTGTGCCTGTCCACTTTCCTGATTACTGCCAATAAACTCTAATGCCAAATGTCCTAAAACTATGCCAATGACTGTGCCTGCCAGTGTAAGCATTACCCCTTCTGCAATAACAATCACAAATAGCTTTGTCCTCGAAGCGCCAAGGGTACGCATAATAGCAAGGTCATAGCTTCTCTCTTTTAAAGAGTTATAAAGGTTTACAAACACACTAATTGCTGCAATAAGCATAATAAGAACGGCAAACCATTGCAATGTATCTACACCAATACCAATTAACGAGAATAAGCGGGTGCTTTCCTGAGCGGGTGAGGCGGCCTGCATATTTGTAGTCTCATTAACCATTCTTGGGAACATCGCAACAGACATAGGGGATCTGTATTGAATCAGTAATGAGGTCAATTCTCTTGACTCATCAGCCTTTTCATCTGCTTCATGTTGATGTTCTTCTCCATCCTGATGATGTTCGCCTGGTGCATGATTATGGCCTTCATGGCTGTCATGATCGTGGTCTTCATGCTCATCGTGCATTTTCCAAACACTCTTAATGCCAGTAAGTATTAGGTTGTCTGTCACATTTCCCTGATGTTCAAGGATACCAGAAACTGTATATGGGTGTTCTTTATGAACATCGGCACTGCTAGATAATCCATGAGCACCATAAAAGGTGTCGCCAATTTTAAGTCCCTGCTGAATGGCTACAGAGGCTCCTATAGTAGTCTCAAAATCTTTCTCCCAGAATTTTCCTTGCGCAGTTTTTAATTTATATAAGCTTACAAAATTACTGTCTGTACCCACAATTCTGACACCCTCATAGTTGTCGCCTAGAGCTAATGGTACCGCACGCTTAACAAAAGGACTTCGTGCAAGCTCCATAGCTTCTTTTAAAGGAATGTTCCCTGTCGGAAAATCAATATAATAAATACTGCTTAAAACCAATTGAAGCGGACTACCTTTAGCACCGACAACCAAATCAATATCTTTGGAGTTGTTATCTAGTTTCTCTCCAATCTGTCTCGAGGCTAGCAATAATATTGTTAATATCCCTGTTCCAAATGCGATTAACATGATATTTAACGCGGCAGACAATGGTTTAGACCATAAGCTTTTCCAACTTATTTTAAATGGACTCATGTTAATTCGTATGTATTTGTAAATGCATCTTTAACTCTTTTATCATGTGTAGCAACCACAAGTGTAGCCTGGTTAAGGCCAGACTGCTCCATTAATAGCGACAATACTGCAGTTGCGTTTTTATCATCTAAGCTAGAAGTTGGCTCATCAGCAATTAATAAAGCTGGCTTGTTGATCACAGCTCTGGCTATAGAAACTCTTTGTAATTGTCCCTGACTAAGCTCACTGGGATAAGATTTCTTTTTATCGGCGATACCTAATGATGATAAAACTTCAGTTACTCTATTCATGTCTGTATGCAGACCTGCTAAACTTTGAGCGAGAATCAGATTTTCAGCTATGCTTAAACTTTTTATCAGATGTGGACGTTGGAAAATAATGCCAATATTTCTACCTCTAAACTGATCCAGCTCTTTCGATGATAAACCATAAATAGAAGTGTCATTGATATGAACTTCTCCTTCTTTAGGCTGTAAAATACCTGTTAGTATATGCAGTAAAGTGGTTTTTCCACTGCCAGATTCACCTAATAACAACCATTGGTCACCACTGTTGATCTGCCAGTCTTTAAAAGAAATGCGATGTCCACCAGAATAATCATGTGAAACAGATTTTAATGAGATCATAACAGCTACTTTTTTAAATGACTTTTTAAATATTTCATATAGAGCTGCTTGCCATCGGCTTTTCCATGTTTACAACCTGGGTTGATCATGCTTACAAAAATCATTAGCGTACCGAATATTAGTTTCCTATTCATATCATTTTGGTGTGATTACAAAAATAACAAATGCAATTTAATTGCATGTGCTATTCATGTAAAGTAATTGCTACTGGTAAAAATAGGCAGCTACTCTAAGGCTGCATCCCTTAGGCTCCTGAAGAGGAGCAAAGGGCGCTAAGGCCTTTTCGTAGCAACCAATTTTTATTTCAAAATCACACATGAAAAGCCAGTGGGTTATTAAAGTGATATTATGTGTGTTGATTTTTAATATCATGTTTTGTGTGTTGAGCTTTATAATAAAAGCCGATATTAACGTAATATTTGAATAATGCCTGCAAAGTATCTGAATAGTATTTTTAAAGCAATCGCTAATGCTGTTGTGTTTTATTATGACTGCAATTACGACTATATTTCCAATTTAAATAGTGCGCTAAAGCAATGGTAAAGCCTCCAATAGGAATCAATATAGCTTCCAGACTATCGAATGCATAATGACCTATACCTATAAAACCAAATCCAATAACCAACATCATTATGGGAACAATTTTTTCATGCTTTGGAAAAGAAATTGTTAAAGAACATATTCCAATAACGAGCGATAAGCAAATCATGCTAAGCTCAACCCAGCTATGTGCAAGAAACTCAAGACCCCAAAGTGGTAATGTAGTAATGATAAATGGAAGTACTGCACAATGTATTGCACAGGCCACAGAGGCAGTGATTCCCAATTGATCCAGAGCTGTAGATTTAATAAAAGGCTTCATAAATTTTAATGTTGTTGATTTATTCTACTGCAAATATAAATGCAATTAAGTTGCAATTGTAGTAAATAATGAAATATATTTGCAACTCAATTGCATTTGTAAAATGAAAAAGCTGTTAGGAATAGCCTTATTGTTACTTCAAAGTTTTTATTCTCTTGCTCAGCATCAGGATAGTTTGAGTACAAAGAGGATGACAATAAAAGTAGGAGATACACTGAAAGCAGGGGAGATACTTAGGGAAGTAAAGGTGATATCCCAAAAACGTTCAGTGGGCAGAACCAGCATCTCTTCAACTTTATCCGGGAAACAGCTGGATGAAGTAAGAGGAAGCACATTGGCTGAGAGTATAAAACAAATTCCTGGCGTAAACTTATTGCAAACGGGAGGTACAATTTCCAAGCCTGTTATTCATGGTCTGCACAGTAATCGTATTGTGTTACTAAATAATGGTATTAAGCATGAGGGGCAGCAATGGGGAGCGGAGCATGCACCAGAACTTGATCCTTTTACGGCAAAGAGGATATATGTAATTAAGGGAGCTGAATCTATCAGGTATGGTGCGGAAGCTATGGCTGGAGTTATTTTACTTGAGCCACACTCTTTTCCTTTAGATAAGAGGTTTGAGGGCGAAGTTAATTTGCTAGGTGCAACAAATGGAGGAACTGGGATAGCGGCGTTGATGTTGACAGGGAGGATACATAATGTGCCTGCTTTGGCCTGGAGAATACAAAGTTCTGTAAAAAGGTCTGGAAATATTCGCTCTTCAGATTATTATTTAGGAAACACAGGTTCTAAAGAGCTGAATTATTCTGCAGCATTAGAATACCATAACTCAAATGCAAAATATGAGGCATACTACAGCCATTTTAGTACTGATCTTGGGGTGTTTTATAGTGCACACATCGGTACAATTGATGATATAAAAGCTCGAATTGAGGCTGGAAAACCGTTTGAGGATTATCGGTTTACTTATGCGATTACAGCTCCAAAGCAACAGGTAACTCACAATCTGGTAAAGCTCAAAGCAAATTATGACCTGAGAAATAACAAAACGTTTTCATTGATCTATGCGCTTCAACAAAATCACAGACAGGAATTTGATTTTCGGAGAGGGGACAGAGAGTCCTTGCCAATTACTGATATGGTACTTAGCGATCATAAGCTAGAGGGGGAATATAAACAAGTTAAATCGAGTGGTTTACAGCATACTGTTGGTTTTAATGTTGGCTATCAGGTCAACAACAATACAACCGGAACATTGTCAGTTCCATTTATTCCTAATTTTGATAGGTTATCGGCAGCATTGTTTGCGATAGAGCGTTGGTTGAAGAATGATTTCGAGTTTGAAATTGGTATTCGCTATGATATTAGTGCTTTCGAAGCATCGGGTTATCGATATCAAAACAGTGATGGGCCGACTTTTTATGAGGGGAATCGTCACTTTCATAACCTAACTGGTTCTGCAGGTGTTTTATGGAGCATTAATGATGTATGGAAGCTAAATTCTAATCTTGGCATTGCCTGGAGGGCCCCCTCAGCCAACGAACTGTATAGTGATGGCTTACATCATGGTGCTGGCCTGTATGAAATTGGTGACCCCAATTTAAAAGCCGAACAGGCTTATAAATGGATCACGTCTTTAAAATATGAGAACGAGAATTTCAACATAAATATTGATCCTTATTTTCAATTCATTCATCACTACATCTTTTCTCAGCCCGATGGGAGTTTTAGTCAGAGCAATCGTGGTACTTTTCCTGTATTTAAATACCGACAAACAAATGCTTCATTTTATGGATTTGATCTGTCCGCCGATTGGAAAATTGCCTCTGCGTTTACTTATACTTTTAATGGAAGCCTATTAAGAGCAAAGGATGTTAGTAATGATAGTTACCTGCCATATATACCTACAGATAGAATCAGTCAGAATTTACGTTGGGAGGTCCCAATTAATAAGAAAATCTCTTCTTTTTATTTAGCTGGAGGGCATGGTTTTACGACACGACAGTACAGGTATATACCAGGAAGTGATTATGCTGATCCTCCCGCAGCTTACCATCTTTTTAATATCAAAGGTGGATTTACTTATAAATGGGGACAACAAGAAGTGTTGTTTGGTATCACGGCCGAGAATCTTTTCAACACACTTTATAAAGATTATATGAATCGCTACCGGTACTATAGTCACGACATGGGACGCAACATTTCATTTCGAATCGCCTATAAATTTTAAAAAGCAAATTATCTAATAACAAACCATAAATTAAAAACAATGAACAAATTACGTAATTATTCATCGGTGATTTTATTCGCCCTTATCGCATTAACTTTTAATGCTTGTAAAAAAGATCCTAAACCAGAAGTGCCAGAAGAAGAAATCGGAAAAACAGAATTGACATTTTTAGAAGTAGAACGTGAAGCACATGGTGATCATTTTCATTATAATGCTATTCCTGATGCTAAGCCTTTAGTCATTGCTTTTGATAGTAAAGGTTTACCTCCTGTCGGAACACATGCGCATCTTATTGAAGGGAAAACATATAAACTGAGCTTAAAGTCTTACGATTTTGCAAATAGAGAAATGCAGCAGGAATTTGTGGATAAGCATGATATTCATCAGGTGTTTATATTGGGTGCTCCAGTAGGTACACTTACTTATGTATATGCCGATAGGGATAAAGAAAATAAAAAAGTAAATATAGGGGTGACTGGTTATCTAACGGTCGATGAACACACTGAAAAAGGGTTTACATTTCGTTATGTGTTACGCCACCTAAATCCTGGTGTCAAAGCAGGTATTACTGCTGAAAACTGGAATGATGAAAATTTTGCGACTAAATTTTCAGGAGCAAATGATCTGGATTTAAAGTTTGATTTTCATCCAGTAGAGGGTGATGAACACGATCATTAAAGGATAAAAACAGACATGTTGTTCTAAGGCTGCATCCCTTAGGCTCCTGAAGAGGAGCAAAGGGCGCTAAGGCCTTAGAACAACATGTCTGTTTTTATTTCAACATTACACAAGAAAAGCCAGTCAGTTAAAACAAAAAAGGGGAGTTGGTTTTTAAGCCGGCTCCCTTTTTATATGTTATGCAGATAAAAAATGCATTTTGTTTTCTGCTCTTTAATTCGGCATTTTGTTTCTGCACCCTGTTTGAAGCAAAATTTACCTTCTCTGACAAGGCCTTAGGCGCTTTTTCCCTTCAGAAAAAGATGCCAGACATGGAAGAAAATGGTTAATTTTTACCATACATTTTCGCTCTCAATTCTGCTACTTCCGGGCTAGTGATATAATCATCATACGACATCATCTTATCAATAGCACCTTTAGGTGTCAATTCAATAACACGTGTAGCAACAGATTCAGTTAACGCATGATCTCGTGAAGTAAATAACGCAGTGCCTTTAAAATCATTTAAACCATTGTTTAATGCTGTAATAGACTCCAAATCCAAGTGATTCGTTGGCTCATCAAATAATAAAAGGTTAGGATGCTTCAGCATCATTTGCGAGAACATACAACGCATTTTCTCACCACCAGATAGTACCTTAACATTCTTCAGTACTTCTTCGCCAGAGAATAGCATTCTGCCAAGGAAACTCCTTACAAATTGCTCATCCTGATCTGTACCTGAGTACTCACGTAACCAATCAACCAGGTTCTCATCTTTATTTTCGAAGTAAATTGAATTATCATTAGGAATGTCAGCAACATTAATAGTTACTCCAAACTTAAATTCACCCGTATAATTCTTTTCGCGTTCAGTAAGTATGTTGTAAAAAGCAGTCGTAGCTAAACTGTTTTGAGCTAGAATTGCAATTTTATCACCTCTGTTTACCATGAAGCTAATGTCCTTAAACATCACCTCACCATTCAAGGTACAAGATAAATTCTCAACCTGTAAAATCTGATCACCAGCTTCTCTACCTAAATTGTTAAACAAGATCGCTGGGTATTTACGACTAGAAGCTTTAATTTCAGAAATATCAATTTTATCCAAAGCTTTCTTACGTGAAGTAGCTTGTTTCGATTTCGAGGCATTCGCACTAAATCGCTGAATAAATTCCTGTAACTCTTTAACTTTTTCTTCCAGTTTTTTATTCTGATCACCACGTTGTTTTAACGCAAGCTGACTAGACTCATACCAGAAAGTATAGTTACCAGAGTAAATGCTCATTTTGCTAAAGTCGATGTCCACAATATGCGTACAAACAGCATCTAAGAAGTGCCTATCGTGAGATACAACTAATACAATGCTTTGATAATCAGCAAGGAAGTTCTCTAGCCATGCGATGGTATCAATATCCAAATCGTTGGTAGGCTCATCCAGTAATAGAATGTCAGGATTACCAAATAATGCCTGTGCCAATAATACACGTACCTTTTGGTTACCATCTAATTCTTTCAGTTGTTTATAATGATGCTCTTCTTTAATCCCAAGGTTACTTAGCATGGTGGCGGCATTACTTTCCATGTTCCAGCCATCCATTTCTGCGAATCTGTTTTCCAACTCACCCGCACGTTCACCATCTTTATCAGTAAAATCCTCTTTTAAATAAATGGCATCTTTCTCTTTCATGATTTCATACAAGTCAGAGTGACCCATCATTACCGTTTCAATTACGCTAAATTCGTCGAATTCATAGTGGTTTTGTTTTAAAACTGCCATTCTCTCTCCGGGAGTAAAAGCTACACTACCTGAAGTCTGGTTCACTTCACCAGATAATATTTTTAAGAAAGTAGATTTACCTGCGCCGTTAGCTCCAATAACACCATAGCAGTTGCCATGAGTGAATTTTAGGTTCACATCTTCAAATAAAGTTCTTTTTCCGTAACGGAGTGATAAATTAGAAACTGAAATCATATTGCTGAAAAATAAGCCGCAAAGGTAATCATAATTTATAAAATGGGTTTAACACTAGCTTATTATAAATTTAGTAGCTTTATTATAAAAAAAAGATATGACTTTCACCGTAAATCATAAATTGTTATTCATTATTTTCTTTGTCATCTCTGTTACATTGCTGGTTTGCATGTTTTTGGTTAAGTAGTATATTCGCGGATAAAGTTTTAATCCTTGGACGTAGAAGAATTAATAGGACGGATAGATGTTCCGAATAAAACCAATATGGTTGCCGATTGTACCAATCTTATTCAACGTTTTGAGATTAGTATAGATGATTTGATTGAGGTTAGTTTTCATAAAAAAAAGGAAATTGCTTTTAGAGCAGCCTGGATGTTGGAATATATCATTACAGATAAGCCAGCAGAGTTTTATCCATTTGTGTCTGCTTTTGTCCGGGTATTACCTAAGATTCAAAATCAATCTGTACTGCGACATTATACCAAAACCCTGGCTATGATGACTGATAGGAGATCACGTTTGTGGTATGCAGCTGCATTGGTAAATATAAATATTGATGAAGTAATTGAATTTCTTTTTACCCGACTTGTAGATCAAAAAACGCTGGTTGCCTCTAAAGTACATTGTATGCAGGCATTAGCCAATCTAGCACCTCAACATGGTTGGATTAGAGCGGAATTGGAAGAGACCATAGCACATTTAACTGAAGTAGAGAGTTACGCATTTTTTGCAAGAGCTAAAATGGTCAAAAAACAAATGGAAAAATATTGCTAAACCTATGTAAAAGAAGTATTACAGGTTAAACAAAAGTATTACACACTTAATACACTTCGACTGAACATAAATTCTATTTTTGCAGAAAAGGGCGCTTGATCAGATGAAATATGGAAGACGAAATAACAATTTTAAGTAATATCATTAAGCGGAGGAGAAGTATTTTTCCAATTAGCTATACGAAGCAGGAGATTCCTGTCGAAGTAATCAAACAGATTCTTGAGAGTGCAAACTATGCACCTACACATAAATTGACTGAACCATGGCGTTTCATGGTATTCAGAAATGAGGGTAAAGTAAAACTAGGTAATGAATTGGCACGTTTGTACAAGGAAATAACCCCAGCATATCAGTTTCTACAAAAAAAGTACGATAGCATCATTGAAAAGGCTGAACAAGCAAGCTGTGTTATCACTTTAAATGTAAAATTGAATGGCGATAAGGTTCCTGAATGGGAAGAAGTGGCGGCACTGGCCTGTGCTGTTCAAAACATGTCACTTACTGCAGAAGCACTTAGCGTAGGTGCATACTGGAGTTCGCCAGGAATGATTGCAGAATTGAAAGAATATCTTAACTTAGGTGAAGCAGAAAAATGCTATGGCTTATTTTATATGGGCTACCATAATGAAGAGCCAAGAGCAGCAAAACGAACACCAATAGAAGATAAAATTAAATGGGTAGAGTCTTAATTTATGAATAAGGAACATTTATACGAGCTTTGTTTGAGCTTTATTGAACAAAGAATTCAGACTGCTGAAACAGCTTTGACACAGGCACGAGAGGCCAGTAATGACGATACTAAAAGTAGTGCGGGTGATAAATACGAAACCAGTCGCGAAATGATGCAACAAGATATTGACCGCAATAAGCGCTTATTGATTGATGCAGAAGAAAACAGAAAAGTTTTAGAAGCTATTGGACAGGCTATTCCTACAGATAGTATTAGAGGTGGAAGTTTGGTACACACCAATCAGGGAATATTTTATATCAGCATTAGTGCTGGTCAGTTA
The DNA here is from genome assembly GCA_040393085.1 of Pedobacter hiemivivus. Classification (GTDB taxonomy): domain Bacteria; phylum Bacteroidota; class Bacteroidia; order Sphingobacteriales; family Sphingobacteriaceae; genus Pedobacter; species Pedobacter hiemivivus_A. Next base: position 10,303 of record JBEBUV010000063.1, read on the forward strand.
CAAAGTGAAGGTAAGACTGTATTTGCTATTTCTGCAGTATCACCCATTGGTAAGCTGATGCTAGGTAAGAAAAGCAAAGATAGCTTTGACTTTAATGGCAAAAAATACACCATTCAAGAAGTCGCCTAAAACATTCAATAAGTAGTGTAAAACATTAAAAAGTAGCCTAAATAGGCTACTTAAAACTCTTATTGATACTGTTATATAGATTTTTAGCAGTATAAGTGCCTGGATCTATAATACGTCTGATGGTATACATCGGATAGTTTTCATCACGCTTGGTAGATAGAATAAAAGCTGCTTTCATGCCATGTTCCTTTAACTTTGGAAGATTAGCAGCTTTAAAAACACCATAAGGATAAGCGAAATATTCAACCTTTTTTCCTGTAATTGCTTCCAGTGTTCTTGATGGTTTATCAATCTGTACCTCCCAGTCTTCATCAGTAAACTGAGCAAAGTTCTTATGATTCCATGTATGACTGGCAATCGTATGACCATCGTCAGATAGCTCTTTAATTTGTGCTTTATTCATATATCTTGGTCTGCCAATAGTAACAGTCATAATAAAGAATACCCCTCTAAAATCATGTTTTTTCAATATAGGTGCCGCAACATTATAATGATCCAAATTATTATCATCAAATGTAATGATGATTGGTTTCTCGGGTAAAGAACCACCATGTTTAAGATAATTGTATAATTGATCCGGTGAAATGGTTTTGTAGCCACTATCGGCAAGCATTTTTATATGTTCAGCGAACTTTGCCGGAGCCATAATATCATCATGAGCACGCTTAGAGTCAGACGCCTTCCAATCTCTGATCTGATGATAACATAGGACAGGAACTTCTTTTTTACTTAAAATTTCGGCAGCTGTAGCTTCCTTTTTATTCCGAGACTCAGTTAATCCATTTTCAGAAACCAATTGATCTTGGTTTCCAGACTTTGACTGATCGACATTGCTTTTTGATGGACTTGTGCAAGCTGCCGTGCAAAGTACAGCAGCCAAAGTAAATGCTGAAAATATGTGTTTCATTTTGGGTAGATATTACTGCAATATAGTTTAGAAGCTTTTTACGATACTATTGTGCAGTGTTTTTGGACTCCAATAGCCACTTGCAATAATTCTCCTTACTGTATACAATGGGTAGTTCTGATCACGTTTGTCTGCCAATGAAAAAGCCATTCTAAAACCACGTTTTTTAAGTTCAGGAAAGCCTTCAGCATTCCATAATCCAAATGGATAAGCAAAATCAGTCACTTTTTTTCCAGTAATCTCTTCAATTCTTTTGGTCGCTTTATCTAATTGCTCCTCCCAGTCTTTACCCTGATATTTTTTGAAGTTCTTGTGATCATAAGTATGATGGCCTATTGCATTTCCTTCATCTTGAAGTTGTTTAATCTGTTCGGCACTCATATAATCTGCATATTTAGCTTTCTTCCCAATAGATACCGTCATAATGAAATATGCTGCCTTGAAACCATGTTTTTTAAGGATAGGGTTAGCCTGTTCAAACTGATTCAGGTCAGTATCATCGAAAGTGATCATAATAGGCTTTTCTGGTAATGCTGCGCCTGTATTCAAATAAGCATACAATTGATCTGGCAAGATGGTATGGTAACCACTGTCGGCCAACATTTTCATATGGTCTTTAAAGTTCTGTACTTCTACAATATAGTCTTTACCAACTTTTCCATCTGTAGCTTTCCAGTTTCTTACCTGGTGATAACACAATACGGGCACCTGTTTACGAGCTAAAATTGTAGCGGCATCAGCAACTTTAATTTTTGACACATCAATAGCAGGTGTTTGCGTATCTGGTTTGTTGTCAGTAACTTCTGTTTCGGTATTGGTGGCAGTCTGATCATCAGTAGTAGCAGTCGTTTGGTATTTAGACTGACAGCCGGCGGCAAAAATTATTGCAGCAGCAACAAAGGGTAAGAAAGACTTTTTCATAGTTAATATTTGATGCAAAATTAAAAAATCAATTGAATAAAATACAGCTATCCGATTTATTACATTGAATATCCTTTATAGACTGTATTATTCGATAATTTTAGCGGCTTAATTAATATTCATAATGAACAAACTTTACTTGCCGTTGGCAGCGGTACTTACTGTTTTTAGCATCAATTCTGATGTAAAGGCACAAACTAAAACTTTTACGATTACTGAGACTGTACAACAGGCGCCAAAAGCGAATTATCAGCTGGCCTCAAGATTTTCGCCTACAAAGCTTAAGAAAATGATCTATTCAACTGATATAGATCCACATTGGCTTAAGTTAAGCAACCGTTTCTGGTATGTATATGAAACACCAGCTGGCAAGGAATGGTATCTGGTTGATCCTGCAGCGAAAAGTAAGAAGAAGATATTTGATAATGCGAAGCTTGCAGCAGAAATTACAACAATTATCAGAGACCCTTTTGAAGCACAGCATCTGCCTTTGAAAAATCTGAAATTCTCGGCCGATGAAAAACACATCACTTTTGAGATGGAGAGCACTATAGATGAGCTGAAAAAAGACAGAAAAGATAAAAAGGCTGCTGATTCCATGCAGAAAAAGGTTTTCCATTTTAATTATGAGATCAGCAGTGCAAAGCTTACCGAGATTCCTAATTATACCAAGCCTAAAGCCAAACCATCATGGGGATCTGTAGCACCTGATTCATCAGCCATTATTTTTACAAGAAATTATAACTTGTATTGGATGGATAAAGAAAACTATAAGAAAGCTGTTAAAAATGAAGAAGATAGCACTATTGTAGAGCACCAACTAACCAAAGATGGTGTGAAATTTTATCCTTATGGTAGCAATGGCGACGGAGAAAACAACGAGGAAAATGAAAAGAACAATAAAAAGCGTAGACGTGCAAATGTTTTGTGGTCGCCAGATGCTAAACATTTCGTGCTTAGTCGTATAGATTCCCGTAAAGTAAAAGATCTTTGGGTTATCAATAATATAGCACCAGGCAGACCAACATTAGAAACTTATAAATACCATATGCCTGGTGAAAAAGATGCACCAGTAATTGAAACGTTGTTGTTTAATTTTGCTGATAAAAGCTATAAGAAACTAAATACAGGAGCTTTTAAGGATCAGACAGTATCGGTATGGCCAGCACCATTGTTGAATAAAGACCGCGACAATGAGTTTAGACCATCATTATGGCTTGGAGATAATAGTAAAGTTTATTTTCAACGTACCAGCCGCGATTTAAAACGAATTGATGTCTGTATGGTTGATATCAATACAGGTAACGTTACACCATTAATAGATGAACGTTTCAATACTTATGTAGAGGTGACTCGCCCGGGGTTGGTAAATGGGGGCAAAGAATTGATACATTGGTCGGAACGTGATGGTTGGGCACATTTTTACCTGTTTGATGGTAATGGAAAATTGAAAAATCAAATTACAAAAGGTGCTTTTCATTGCGAAGAAATTGTGAAAATCGATGAAAAGAACCGAGTGCTTTACTTTACTGCAAATGGTCGTGAGGCTAAAGAAGACCCATATTATATGCACCTTTACCGTGTGAATTTTGATGGATCGGGAATGAAGCTGTTAAACCCGGGTGATTTTGATCATGCCATCAGTATGAATGATGAGGCTAAGTATTTTGTAAATAACTTTTCAAGAGTAAATACAGTGCCTAAGTCTGTTTTAATAGATAATAATGGCAAGGTTGTAATGAACTTAGAAACTGCAGATCTGTCTTTATTGATGGCTTCAGGTTATAAGTTTCCAGAACCCTTTACTGTAAAAGCTGATGATGGTATTACTGACCTTTATGGGGTAATGTATAAGCCATTCGACTTTGATTCTAATAAAAAATATCCTGTGATTGAATATGTATATCCGGGTCCACAAACAGAAGCAGTGAATAAGGCTTTTACAAAAAGTATGGACAGGACCGAGCGTTTGGCTCAGTTTGGATATATCGTGGTGACAGTAGGGAATCGTGGTGGACATCCTGCACGTTCTAAGCATTACCATACCTATGGATACGGAAACCTAAGAGATTATGGTTTGGCAGATAAAAAAGCTGCGGTAGAGCAATTGGCAGATAGACATTCATTTATAGATATTAATAAAGTTGGAATCACAGGACACTCCGGAGGTGGTTTTATGTCGACCGCCGCTATGTTGGTATATCCTGATTTCTTTAAAGCTGCGGTATCAAATGCTGGTAACCATGATAACAGTATTTATAATCGTTGGTGGAGTGAAAAGCACCATGGTGTAAAAGAAAGTATTACGGCAAAAGGAGATACTACATTTACTTATAGTATTGATAAAAACCCTGATTTAGCAAAAAATCTGAAAGGTAATTTATTGCTGATGACTGGTGATGTTGATAATAACGTACACCCTGCACATACCATTCGTGTAGCGAATGCTTTAATGCGAGCTGGTAAAAGGTTTGAACTGTCGATCATTCCTGGTCAACGCCATTCATTTGGTGATCTGACAGAGTATGCTTTCTGGAAGCTTGCAGATCATTTTAACAAATACCTGATAGGAGATTTTTCTACCCCAGAACAAGTAAACATTCTGGAGATTGATAGAGAAATTGAGCGTAAGCGTTAAACGATAAGCAATTCAATATTACTCGTAATAATTCAAGATTAACCCATAAAAAGAAACGGCCTTCACAAATGTGAAAGGCCGTTTTCTCTAACCAAATAAACTTTTATGATGTGTAGCGCTTCTTAGAAGTGGAACATTACACCTAATCTAGGAGCAACAGTACTTGCGTTTAAACCGAATGAATCCACTGTAGCTTTGTTTCCTGTAGCAGTATTTTTAACAGTATAGTTGTTGTAACCTAGACCATCAACTGAAACCTCAATGCCAACTCTTTTTGTAGGATAGAAAGCAAAACCTGGAGCTAACTGAACACCAATACTAGTGCTAGAACCTACTTTATCACCTACGTCACCAGTAACAGCGTCAACACCTTTAACATTTCCAAACTGCATAGGAACTGATAATTGTCCGAAGAATTTAAACTGATCAGATAAACCTACATAGTAACGGCCAAATGGAGAAACTTCAAATGACTGATCTAATCTGCTTTTACTTGTTTGTTTGTCGTAGTTATATCCAACACCCGTACCTATAGCAATGTTATCGCTTACAAAATATCCTACAGATGGAAGAATGTTGAAATTGATATCAGATTTGCTTGCGCCTTCAGCTTTTGTTGAGTTAAAACCTACACCACCTCCTAACAATATTTTACCTTTTTCTGTCTGTGCTTGTGCGCCAAATGCTAATGCTGAAACTGTAACTAATGATAATAATAACTTTTTCATATTCGTATTTTTTAAATTTATAATAAGGCCGATTTTATATTTACACTCTGACCATTATTGATATATAGTCAAGGTGTATGCCAATTGAAATCTGTCATAATATGCTGAAATGGCCGTATTTATGTAATTAGCTTATCCAGAGGTAAATAAAAGCATTCGGTGTTTTGTTTATTATTTTAGGATGACAATCGAACTTAATTTATGACAAATCCAGCGTTCAGTAAAACAGACGTTTTGACTTTAATGGTTATTTTGTCAGCTTTAATTTGTCTGTAAAAACAGACATGTTGACAAAATCATGTCTACAGCATCTGCATTTTGTTTAAAAAAAAATTAAATTCATAAATCATTGTTGTCCCTTAATATGTTGTAATTAGTATGAGAATATCAATTGATAGAAAACCAGTTAAAGTATACCCAGATCCTAAACGGGTAATTGCAAGATTTTTTTTTAACGGAGCAGACAGAGCGGTTGAAGTAGTGAAGCAGGTCTTGGCACTATCTGATGAGGAGGTGTTTGGTCTTATATCTCCTTTACTGCAAGAATATTCAAAGCGGCATCGTAATATCACTAAGATCCTTATCCGCCATTGTAAGAAAATAGAAGCTTTTATAGAAAAGGCTGGCTATGAATTCGAATCACTCAATAAATATCAGAAGCTATTGCTTGGTTCTTATTTTACGCATGAATATTCTATAGAATCAGCCGCTTTCTTCAATCCTTCTATAGTTGAGGATCCAGATCAATCTGATTTGGTGGAGGGCGAGAAGCGTTTGATCATTAGCTTTAGAGCGGTTGGCGAGGGGCATATTTCTTCAGTAGTATTCAGGAGGGCTTTGGTCGATCGAGATAATAATATTACTGTTATACCAGTCGGTAATTATATTGATGAAGCAGAGGTAATAAAAAATGCCATTTACAATAAGAAGTTATTTCTTAAAAAAGGTGCCGATTCCAGAATAGAGATTGAGGTTTTAGATGAGGTGGGGGAAAAGCTTCAGGATAAATTTGATTATGCTACATTGCGGAAAATCATACTGGATAGTAAGAGCTTGCAGAAGGATGATCTAAAAAAACTAGAGTATGATAAGATTCTATGGTTATCAGATACTTATCATGAGATTAGTTTTTCGAGAGATACTGATATTTCTGATCGTATAATTTTCCCTATTTCCGAATTTGAACGAAAAGGCATTGAAGATGCCAGGTTTGTACGCTTTGTTAAGGATGATGGAAGTGTGATTTTTTATGCTACCTATACAGCTTTTGATGGAGCTATCATTATGCCGAAGCTTTTGCAGACTACTGATTTTTACGATTTTAAAGTTAGTCCATTGCATGGAATAGGTGCACAGAATAAGAATCTTGCTCTCTTTCCTCGTAAAATAAATGGTAAATATGCTATGATGTCGCGCATAGACGGATGGAATAATTACTTGATGTATTCAGAGAAACTTACAGTATGGGATAATCCGGTGAAAGTGCAGTCACCAAAGTTCCCTTGGGAGATTGTTCAAATTGGTAATTGTGGTTCGCCAATAGAGACAGAAGCTGGTTGGCTGGTTATTACACATGGTGTTGGGCCAATGAGGCGCTATTGTTTGGGTGCCAGCCTTTTCGATTTAGAAGATCCTTCTATTGAAATTGGACGTTTAGTAGAGCCCTTAGTTATTCCAAATACTGATGAGCGTGAGGGTTATGTGCCAAACGTTCTTTATTCCTGCGGCTCAATTATCCATAATGGCGAACTGATTATTCCTTATGGTCTTTCTGATTATTGTTCTTCTTTTGCAACAGTTAAAATAGCGATCTTATTGGATAAGCTAAAAAATCCACAGAATTTTAGTTAAGAACCTGTTTCTGAACAGAAGTAAGTTCACTGCTTTGAATATACTCGTATTCCATTGCACTGAGTATTGTTAAGTGTGAAATCCAATAAGCTAAGGTACTTTCGGCACCTTGATTACGATTTACGCCGTGTGGTTGTAAACCGTCGCCACAGCCTTTGGTTTCATGGTCAAAGAGCGGTAGCCTTAAGCTGTTTTCGCCCAAAAACCATTGATAACACAAGTGCATTTGCTTGATGTAATTAAGGTCGCGCGTAATCTCATAGGCCTTGAAATACAACAGTACCATAGCCATAGTTTCTATGGCTTGCTGGTCATACAACGCCATATCTTCACTTTCTTTAAATAGCCATCCGTTATTGCCTACCGGATTCAGATATCCATTGGCTAATGTTTTTTCACTTAAAAACTCCATGCTTTCTAAAGCAATCTTCAATGATTCCCGGTCTTTTGTCTTTTCGTAATGACACAGTAAGGCCAATGGTAAAATGGCATTGTCATAAGTCATTTTCTCTTCAAACCAATGCCAGTCGATTTGTTTATTTTGTCTGTAAGCTTCCTTAAGTGGTATTGCTAACTGCTCAAATTGTTCGTTAATGTGCTCATCATCAGGATGCGCCTTAAGGTAACTGGATAAACCAATCATCGTATTCCCAATTCCCCTTAAATGGCTTAGTTTTTTAAAATGTGGTACTGATTTTCCGAATAGTTCTCTTGCAAATTCTCTATATGAATTGTTTGGTGCATTATTAATCAAATAGCCTAGTGCCCATATAGTTCGTCCAAAAGAGTCTTCAGAACCTACTTCATCGAGGTATTCGCGTGTAAAACTAAGGAAGTTTCTAAAGCTACCATCCTCACATTGCATATATTGAATATAGCTCAAATAGACAGGTAATAACTCTAAAGCAACTTTACTTTTGTTTTGTTGGTAAGCTAAAATTGCCATTATTAAGGCCCTCGAATTATCGTCTACACAATAGCCTTCCTTTAAATTAGGGATCCCATATTTGGCATGCTGTACAATTCCTGTATCATCGGTTAAACGCTGAATATGGGCCAGGTTAAAAGACGGCATAGCATCGGCATCAATAATCTGTCTGTTGGGGCGCTCTTTTTTAATTAATGATTTCGAGATGGCCTCTTCTAATACATCAATAAATACTTGTCCGGTTGTAGGCCAGCGTAAGTGTAAGCCATATTCATAAGCATTTGATTTCAATGCATTTAATTTATGGTTGTCTTTAAACAATCCATTAACAATTTTCGCTAAACCATCAGAATCTTTAAAATCGAAAAGACAACCACGGTTATCGGCCAGTAATTCTTGTGCATGCCAATAAGGGGTTGAAATTACGGCAGCCCCGGCGCCAATGGCGTACGATAATGTTCCACTTGTAATTTGCGCTTCATTTAAATACGGAGTAATGTACATATGGCAGGCTGTCAGGTAATTAAATAGCTGCTTTTCAGATACAAACTTGTTTATAAAAGTAATGTTGTCCTCTACATTGAGCTTTCGTGCCAGCCGTTTTAAGCTGTCTCGATATTCCTCTCCCGAGTTACGGATTACACCAGGGTGAGTGGTGCCGAGTACAACATACATTACATCTGGATTTTCAGCTACTATTTTTGGTAAAGCCTCTATTACCGTTTCCAGACCTTTATTTCTGCTGATAAGGCCAAATGTAAACAGTACCTTTTTATCTTTAAATGGCAAAGAGATTTTAACCGGATTGTCTTCTGTAGCTTCCAGATCTGGAACTCCGTGCTCTATCAATTGAATTTTATTAAAAGGGATGCCATAAATGCCGGTTAAAAAGCTAACTGCCCTATGGCTCATAACTACAATCCTGGCCGAATGCTTCGCAATTTCTCTGATAATGGTCAGCTGCATATAGGAGGGGTCTTTTAGTACAGTATGTAAGATGGTGACCAATGGTTTTTGTAGTCCTGCGATGAGTGGAAGTATATAAACGCCATTTTCGCCTCCATATATACCAAACTCATGTTCCATAATACATACATCTACCAGGCTAGTATTGATATAATCGGCGGCACGGATATAATCTTTCTGATTTTCCTGTCTGATTTGATATTTGACTTCTTCCGGATATTCGTAAGTATGAAGATGCTCAGCATCATTTAAGGCAACTACATAACTGTCCTCTGAAACCGTTGTTTTATCGAAGCCGATTGCTCTAACAAGATTGTGATTGAACGTAGCGATACCACATTCGCGTGGCGGGTAGGTGGAGATATAAGCAATTTTCATAATTTCAAGGATTCTTATGTATTATCAACAATTTTAAATGTAAATTGTTCTATTTGAGTGTGTTTTCTTTATAAGAAACTATGAGATTTTGAGTTGATTTTTAGTTTTGGTGAATTTATTAGATGATTATTGGGATTTATGTATGGGTATGTGATTTTTATATTAAAAAATGCCCCGAATTGACTAATATTTTTGTGATTTAGCTCATTCGGGGCAAAGTATTTGAAAATTAAATAATCTTATTTATTGTTTAAGAATACAAATTTATGGTCAAACATATCCAGTTTTATTTTACTGTCTTTATCAATTTTTCCAGATAATATCTCTTTAGACAGCTCGTTTAAAATTCGTTTCTGTATCACTCTTTTTAATGGTCGTGCTCCAAATTGTGGGTCGTAGCCCAGTTCTGCCAACCAGTCTAGCGCCTCAGTAGAAGCTTCAATCTCAACTCCCATCTCTGCAAGTGTATCTTGAACATGTTTAAATTGAAGGTTTACAATATCTCTAAGTTCATTGCGATTAAGAGGAGTAAACATAATCAACTCGTCTATCCTGTTTAGAAACTCTGGACGGATGGTTTGCTTTAACAATTCAAACAACTCGTTTTTAGTTTTTGCAACGACCTCATCATGGTTTTCATCATTCAGGTTTTTAAAATTATCCTGAATTAAGTGTGAACCTATATTAGAAGTCATGATGATAATGGTATTTTTAAAATTCACCACGCGACCCTTATTGTCTGTTAGCCTGCCATCATCTAAAACCTGCAGTAGTATGTTAAACACATCTGGATGAGCTTTTTCGATCTCATCTAAAAGTACCACAGAATAAGGTTTGCGACGAACAGCTTCAGTCAGTTGACCACCTTCATCATAACCCACATACCCTGGAGGCGCTCCAATTAATCGGGAAACTGCATGACGTTCCTGATATTCACTCATATCAATCCTTGTCATGGCATTTTCGTCATTAAACAGAAATTCTGCTAATGCTTTTGCCAACTCTGTTTTACCTACACCTGTTGTACCCAGGAATATAAACGATCCAATCGGCTTACGTTTATCTTGCAAGCCAGCTCGAGAACGACGGATTGCATCAGATATGGCTTCAATAGCCTCATGTTGTCCGGCCACACGTTTATGTAATTCATCTTCAAGATGTAGTAGTTTTTCTCGTTCACTGGCTATAAGTTTGGTAACTGGTATGCCTGTCCATCTGCCTACAACACCTGCAATATCATCAGCCGTTACTTCTTCTTTTAGCATCCGACCCTCAGCTTGTTGGGTTTCCAGCTGTTTTTTTAGCTTTTCAACATTGTCTTGCGCTTCCTTTATTTTACCATAGCGTAACTCAGCTACTTTTCCATAATCACCGGCACGCTCAGCCTGATCAGCTTCTAGTTTATAATTCTCTATCTGCTCACTTTCATTGTTAATGTTATCAACCAGATCCTTTTCTCCCTGCCATTTGGCTTTGATGTGATCTCTTTCTGCTGATAAGTTGGCTATCTCTTCCCCTAAAGATTTTACTTTATTGGTGTCGTTTTCACGCTTAATGGCCTCCCTTTCAATTTCCAGTTGCATGATTTTTCTGTTTAGCTCATCCACTTCTTCTGGTACACTATCCATTTCAAGGCGTAGTTTCGAAGCGGCTTCATCCATCAGGTCAATTGCCTTATCCGGCAAAAACCGATCTGCAATATAACGTTGTGACATCTCTACAGCGGCAATTATGGCTTCATCTTTAATCCGTACTTTATGGTGAGTTTCATAGCGTTCTTTCAGTCCACGCAGAATAGAAATAGCATCCTGTGTATCAGGTTCGTCAATCATTACCTTTTGAAAACGACGTTCCAATGCTTTGTCTTTCTCCAGATATTTTTGATATTCATCAAGTGTAGTTGCACCTATTGCACGCAATTCGCCACGTGCCAATGCAGGTTTTAGAATGTTTGCGGCATCCATTGCACCTTCACCACCACCAGCACCAACAAGGGTATGAATCTCATCTATAAATAAAATAATGTCGCCATCACTTTGAGTCACCTCTTTAATTACAGCTTTTAAACGCTCTTCAAATTCTCCTTTATATTTTGCACCCGCAATCAAAGCCCCCATGTCCAATGAATAAACAGTTTTTGTTTTCAAGTTGGTTGGGACATCACCTTTTATAATTCTATGTGCAATACCCTCAGCAATGGCAGTTTTACCAACTCCAGGCTCACCAATTAGGATTGGGTTATTCTTTGTTCTTCTCGATAAAATCTGAATAACCCGTCTGATCTCTTCATCGCGACCAATTACAGGGTCCAGTTTACCAGATTCTGCGTATTCATTTAAGTTACGAGCATATTTATTTAATGCATTATAAGTAGCTTCAGCATTCTGATCGGTTACATGGTTATCGCCACGCAAAGCAACAATAGCTTTTTTAAGGTCTTTTTCTGTTACACCCTGATCTTTTAGTAGTTTAGAAGTATTGTCGTTTACTGAAAGTAAGCCTAGTAGTACATGTTCAACCGACACGAACTCATCTTTAAATTCTTTTAAGTAAGATTGAGCTTTTTGTAAAGCAGAGTTACTTCCCGAAGTTAAATAGGGGCTACTGCCAGTCACTTTAGGGAATTTCTCTATCTGTGCATCTAATTGCTGATTTAAAACATTTAGATTTACATTTAGCTTTTTTAAAACATAAGAAACAACATTTTCATCAACAGTAAGCAACCCTTTTAAAATATGGGCTGTTTCAATAGCTT
>JBEBUV010000064.1:0-22010 GCA_040393085.1 Pedobacter hiemivivus
TGAGTTTCAACTAACATGTTTTTTTATAAATAATTTTCGGTAAAAATCCATAATGCAAGTTATAATAACAATGCTTACCTTTATTTCCGGAAATTTTTCAGAAAAACAAGGATAAATAGCAATTTCTTTCAGTCGACACCCTATTTTTATATAGCGCACTGTTTTTTTTTCATTATTACCTGTTTCTTCTGATCATTGGGAGCAATCCTTTGTAAAACTTCTTTTAACTTTTTATGATGCAAAATAATTTAGACCCAATTGATCTCGAAATCTTACGCCTTTTACAGAAAGATGCTACCCTGAATAATAAAGAGCTTTCATTTAAGCTCAATAAATCTATTGCAACAGTACACGATCGGGTAAGAAAGTTAAAGGAACAAGGGTATATTAAACGTGTGGTAGCTATTTTAGACCGTAAAAAGATAGATAGAAACCTACTTGCATTTTCACACGTCTTCCTAAAAGCTCATACCGCAGAGACCTTAGTTGAGTTTGAAACTGAAGTGGCTAAATTTAGTGAAGTAATGGAATGTTTCCAGATGACTGGTGCTTATGATTTTATTTTGCGAATTGCGACCAGTGATATGGATGCCTATCATCTGTTTTTAAGAAATAAGTTGGCTACACTTCCAAATGTAAGTACTGTACAAAGCTTTTTTGTACTTTCAGAAACAAAAAGTGACACCGCTTATCCGCTATAAAAAACAAAACCCTTATCAAACACGAGATTGATAAGGGGATATTTATTTGATATACCAAAACTCTTTAAAGCTCAGTAACCTTTAAATTTCTAAAGTGAATTTCTGCACCCTCTGATTCAAGACACAGGTATCCTTTTTTAACGGTCGATTTGCTAATACCATTTACGAACTTCCCATTCACAGAAAGCTTGATGGTTCCATCTACGCAGACCACTTTATAACTATTCCACTCTCCTTTTCCTTTGCAACGGTTCTCTACCGATTTACTACGCTCACCTCTTGGATTATCTGGAACCGTGGTTACACCGCCAACACCAAAAAGCTCTCCATGTACATAAGCAATAGGTTGTTGCACCCCATTTTTAGCATTGATATTGATCCAATCCAACTCAAGCATTTGAACTTCTACCCCTCCTGGCAAACGATTTAATTCTCCTGGTATTGCATCACTCCAAACAAATATTCCTGAGTTACCGCCCGCTTCCATATGCTTCCACTCCACCTCAAGTATAAAATTCTCATATAATTTTTCCGAGCGCATTACACCAATAGGTTTACCTGTACAAATGAGCAGATCTTTTTCTTTTCTCCAGGTATCAGCAGCTGTATTTACATTAAACCAACTAATGGCCTTTTCTTTCATACGTCCCTTGTCATCAGGACTAATTTCTTTTCCATACTGCAGGGTTGCTTTTTGTGCAAATAATGCAGTTGTGCCAAACGTAAGTATAGCAAGGCATATCACGGTAAATTTAAATAATCTCATCATTGTGTGGTTTGTTTAGATTATCCTAATATAGTACAAATAAGTTTTTTAAGAATCATACAATTAAGATTTTCCAAAATAGAAAGCCGTACAAGAATAAACTTGCACGGCCTCTTATTAAAATAAATATTTTAATATGGAATTTAATAACCAGGATTCTGAAGCATATTTTCATTGGCATCAATTACACTTTGTGGAATTGGCAAACGATTGTGTTTCCCTTCAACAAACCCTCTAAATGAGTATTGTGAACTGATGCCCCATCTCAACATACTTGCGAAAAGATTACCTTCTCTAGGCATTTGATCTGCCCAGAATCCTCTTAATTCTCCTGCAGTGGCCTGACGAAGAGGATAGCCGGCTCTATTAAACAACAAGTCGAAATAAGCCTGCGCCTTTGTCGTATTATTAAGCGCAATATTTGCCTCAATATTCATGAGATAGACTTCGGTTAATCTTAAATACGGCATCGTTGCTCTATTATAAAAGTAAGTTTTGAAATTCTGATCGAAGCCTACAGAGTTTTCCCACATAGTTTCTGAACTATTTGAATTAAATTGAGAATTCTTACTGGCTAAAGTATATCTCCCAGCGTCAATAATTGCTTGAGTCAAGTCTGCAACTTCTTGATATTTCTTGTCCAATAACGCAGCTTTAGCAGATATCATACGTACAGAATGTGCATTAAGATTAACAGCCCCACTAACACTAGACGGCAATGCTGCTGTAGCTTCCCGCAATTCAGTAGTAATATAATTATACACCGCAGGCCTGTCATTATTCTTTAATTTACCAGGACTTTGCTGCAGGGAAATATTGCCATAATAAGTAAGCAACTGTAAATAAATATACGCTCTTGTTGCACGGATACGTGCAATTTTCTCTGTACGACCAGCTATCCCAGTCGGAATCAGCTCCTGTAGCGTAGTTAAAGTAGTTATACTCTCATAACCCTGAGTCCAAATATCTTTTATAAACTGATTTGAAGCATTCGCTGTAAAAGTGCTTATGGCAAGATAATTCGGTGAGCTAAAAATTGGCGGAATAGAATCCATAGGTGCTTTAGGACTTAATATCCCATCAATAAGCGCCAGCCTTTTGTGCCATATTGATATATTAGACTCAACATTACTAAGTGTTGAATTAAATTCCGTTTCGGTTAAAGCAGGCGCTTGTGTGTTTTTTAAGCTTCCAATCATCACTTCTGCCTTTCTTAATGCACCAACAACAACCGTAGCTTTTTCATAAGGCAAAGTTATACGGTCATCATTATTAATCACACCATCAGCATTAACATCCACCCATTTAAAGTCGCCCGGAGCCGCGCCAGCCTGTGTTGCTGCTGCATTAATTTCTGACTGGTTTTGAAAAACACCGGCATTTGCATAGCCTGCATATAAACCATTTTGTTTGGCCGAACGGTTAAAAATATTACTTTTTGAGCCATGAGTCACTTTAATATAATAAACCCCGGCACTAACTTTTTTAAAAATAATTTTTCCATTAATATCAGTCCTACCTTCTATGGCAGGAATACTATCTGCATAGTCCTTTTGACTAAGGTAAAGTGATACCCAGGCGTCAATAGCCAGATCACCTTTAGGTTTTGCTGCACTCCATTGTGTAGCGTCCCAAACAGTTATTTCTAATGAAGTAGATTGAGGCTCATCATTCACTGCTGTACCTGTGAGGATTGATTTTACAGCATAAACAGCTTCGTTACCTGAAGACATAATCTGTTTGCCTCCTATCCGTATCCCGTTTATCCAAACGGTATCAGCCACTCTGGTAACTTTAAGCTGATTACCATTGAGGCCTGTTAGCATCCGTCCATTGGTCAGGTCTGCAAAATTGAATACACCTTTTACTATATGATCTCTTAATTCAGAATCTGTTAAAACGGTCTTTTTTGTAGTATCTGTAGGACTAGTTTCTGATGATCTGTTACTGGTACCACCAAGTGAAGACATCCTACTACTCCTTGCCTGTTGGCCAGGGCTTTGATTCAAAGGAGCAAAAACAGTAATTCCCTGAGCAGTTTCATCTGTAGTAAGGGTAATTTTTTTCAATGCCGCCGTAAAAGTGCTAATGCTATCGGCACCAGCTAATTTAGTCGTAATTTCATTGATGATAACTTCTGGTTTTCTCTCTTCACTTTCTGGAATTGGAGGCTTTTCCTTTTTACACGAAGTAATTGAAATAAACAAAACAAAGGCAATTAGTAAATTTCTTTTCATGATTTATTAGTTTGGTTTTTCATACCTCAAAAATAAAGACGGCCTTGTCTTGTTAAAATACCCATATATGGGTATTTTAACAAGACAAGGCCGTGAAATCATAAAAACAGATCAATTAACTTTTTATTGATCTGATATAGTATTATATTCTTAGATAATCTTTGTAGAACCAGGTAAGGCAACCGGTAAGTTATCCCATTTAAGATCCCAGTTATACTCATCAATTTTTGGTCCCAGTTCAACATTAGAATTTAATGCCTGCTCGAAGCTAATTGTTTGTCCAGTATAACCCGCCATACGAGACCAGATGGCCAACAAGGTACTATTTGCCATAAACTCACCATTATTTATAGGGTTTCCACTACGGATAGAAGCGAATAACTCATCATGCTGAACCTGATACATATTTTTCTTTGGCCCATCGTACTTCCATTGATTTTTTCCAGAAATCTCGTAGCGTGTTCCAACATTTACATAAGCATCGCCATCAGTTCCCAGAACATCTACTGTATTACGGTGTGAAGTACCCTCCTGTTGCCTGGTGAAATGATAACCTTTAGCCCCATTGGCGTACTCAAACTCAATGGCAAAATGGTCGTAAATATTACCATATATTTCGTCGACACGTACCTGTCGACCGCCAGTTCCAGTAGCACTAACTGGCATTTTATCGCCCATTGCCCATGACATCATATCCAGACTATGCACTGCCTGTTCTACAATAAAATCGCCAGACAACCAGTTTTGGTAATGCCAGTTACGCAATTTATAAGTCAAGTCATTCCAATCAGGCTGACGCGGATTTGACCAGTTTCCAGAACCATTTCTGAAAGTGGTAACTGTTCTGATCTCGCCAACATCTCCATTTAAAACGCGACTAAACACTCCTCTGCTTGGCAGATCATATCTAAAGCAGAATCCAGAAACAAGAGCCAGATTTTTCTCTTTTGCCTTTTTAGCGGCTTCCAGCACTTTACGTACACCAGGAGCATCAACGGCAACAGGTTTTTCACAAAACACATGTTTGCCGGCATTAATTGCAGCCGTTAACTGATCTGGTCGGAAAGACGGCGGTGTGGTTAACAATACCACATCAACTCCAGAATCTATTACTTTTTGATAAGCATCAAAGCCTATAAATTTTCTCTTTTTATCAACTTTAACTCTTTTTGCATCAATGTTGGTCAGTGCATTATATGCCGTTTCAAGTCTATCTTCAAAAACATCACCAAGGGCAGTTATAACTACATCCGGGTCTGCCATAAGGGCCTGTGCTGCAGCGCCAGTGCCGCGGCCACCACATCCAATCAGTCCAACCTTTATGGTCGATTTTGCAGAAGCAGAGAATAAAGGCGACCCAAAGCCTGTTTGATAAGCCAATGTACTGCCCAGCATAACGATACCTGATTTCTTTAGGAATGCCCTTCGGTCAGTGGAATCTAAATCTTTAGTTTTCATTATATTATTAGGTTTATAAGGTGTGTGAATTCTAAAAATAGATAAATATTTTTTCCCCACCTAAAATCTTGCTGTTTTTTTAACAAGTTATGCTAAGTTTCTTAAAAATAAAACTTACTAAAAAACACCATTTTAACCTTTCTTTCTTCCTTCAATATTTGGCAGAAAGCCCGTAACAATACCTATTAAAGGTAAAAACGAACAAACATAATATACATGACTGATACTTGTACTATCAGCTAATTTACCTAATAAAGCAGATCCTATACCCGCCATACCAAAGGCAAAACCGAAAAACAAACCAGCAATCATACCAACTTTACCGGGAATAAGATCCTGAGCATATACCAGAATAGCAGAAAAGGCAGAAGCAAGAATGATACCTATTGGAACAATTAAAACGCCTGTCCAAAATAAGTTGGCATATGGAAGCATTAGCGCAAAAGGAGCCGTACCTAATATAGAAAACCAAATCACATATTTACGCCCGAATCTATCCCCTACCGGCCCACCTATTAAAGTACCCGCAGCAACAGAAAACAAGAAAACAAATAAGTAAATCTGTGAAGTTTGTACAGATACATGGAACTTATCAATCAGATAAAAAGTAAAATAGCTGGTTAAACTGGCCATATAAAAGTACTTTGAAAAAATAAGTACCAATAGAATACTCACCGCACCTATCACTCTATTTTTAGAGAAATGATGTGTTACTGCCGTATGTTTACCTGCCTGTCTGGCTTTTAATTTTACTAAATATCCCTTATACCATTTTCCAACCCAACTCAAAATAACAATGGCAAGCAATGCAATAATCGAGAACCAGATAACACTAAATTGTCCGTAAGGTACAATAATCCATGCCGCTAAAAGTGGTCCTATTGAACTACCAACATTACCACCCAACTGAAAAATAGATTGCGCCAATCCACGTCTTCCGCCAGATGCAGCATGTGCCATACGCGAAGCTTCAGGATGAAATATAGAAGATCCTGTTCCTATTAATGCTACAGAAATCAGCATGAAATAGAAGCCTGAAGACAACGCTAAAGTAACGAGACCAGTTAAAGTTACCCCCATCCCAATAGCCAATGAATAAGGTAATGGTTTTCTATCAGCATACGAACCTACAAAAGGCTGAAACAAAGAAGCCGCCATTTGAAAAGTAAGCGTAATTAATCCTATTTGTGAAAAACTAAGGTTATAAGTCTCCTTTACCACCGGATAAATAGCCGGAATAAGAGATTGTATAGTATCGTTTAGTAAATGAGAAAGGCTGATGGCAAAAAGTATGGGAAATACTGTTTGTTGGGCAACTTGTTTAGTGTCAATAGTACTGATGGTTTCTTTCATTTTTAGGATTGCAGAGGTGATTATCGTTATAACGACCCAACAAATATCCCATAATTTATAGTAAATGACAATAATTATTTGACACTACTATCCTAATTTTGATTGACTTGTAAGGTCAAAATTACATTTCTTAATATCATCTTTTGATATATTAGCTAAAAAACCGACATTGACCTTTTAGATCAGATAAGAATATGCAAAAAATATATATGGGGGATGCAGGCCCTAAAGTTTCACCTGCGGTTTACGGCTTCTACAGATGGGATGAGGTAAAAGATGCTGCTGAAGTTTTAAAGAAAACGGTGCATTTATGTCTTGAATTAGGCATCAATACTTTTGAACATGGAGATAGTTATGGCAATTACAAATGTGAAGAGCTGTTTGGCGATTTATTGAAAAAAGGAGACATTAAGCGTCAGGATGTTGTTTTATTTAGCAAGTGCGGTTTAAGAACACCACATCCACTTAATCCTGAAATCAGAGTTAAATATTACGATACCTCTGCTGCACACATTACAAAAAGCGTAGAATCTTCCTTAAAAAAACTAGGCACCGATTATTTAGATATCTTTTTGCTGGACAAGTTGGACGCTATTTCAAATCTTGAAGAAACTGCTTTGGCTTTAGAAAAGCTAAAAGATTCAGGGAAAATTAAAAGCATAGGTGTAGCTAATTTCTCTGTATTTCAGCACCAGTTATTGGCTGCTTATTTAACAAAGCCAATTGTAACCAATCATATTGAACTAAACCTATTGAGTACACAGGCTCTAGACAATGGTCAGATTGATTATATTAAACAACGCTATATGCGTCCTTTAGCCTATGCTCCCCTTGCTGAAGGCAGAATAGCAGGAGGCACAGATGTACAGGCAGTAAAAGTTCGTGAAAAACTAGAGGAACTAAGTGCGAAGTACAATGCTAATATTGAATCTCTTGCAGTAGCATGGTTGGTTAAACTAGGCGCATTACCGTTAATTGGAACCACTAACGAACAAAGAATTAGAAATGCTGTTGATGCTTTTAAAATAGAGTTAGACCACCAGGACTGGTACGAACTTTACAACATATCTATCGAAAATCACATTTAACCCATAATAGGGTTAGCATAAAAGCTTCTTTTGGAGGTGATAAATGAAACGGGATTAATCAATAATTAGGCCTATATTATTTATTAATCCCGTTTCTTGCTGCAATACAATATTATTTTACAGCCCTATATGAATAATTCAATTATTTCCGTATGTTTGCAGCGCTTGGTTAAGCAGGTATTTAAGCTTCAAATCATTAAATACTTGCTGTCTAATGTCAATAATTACATATTGGCCCCAAGTGCACCCAGGAAGACTTTTAGTGTTTCTGGGTGTTTTTTTTTAGCCCTCATTCAGTCTCTTTATTCCCTTTCAGAAAGCTATATTTGTATACCTTGAACGGGCAACCTATTACCATAAACCAATAAGATACAGAATTATGAAACACGGACTTTTAATCGATATGGATGGTGTGATCTATAGCGGGGAAAATTTAATTGAAGGAGCTGATAAATTTATAGCCGGATTACTTAAAAATGAAATCCCTTTTACTTTCATGACCAATAATAGTCAGCGCACCCGACTTGATGCTGTACGCAAATTAAAACAATTGGGTATAGAGGTTACTGAAAACCATATTTACACCAGTGCAATGGCTACAGGAAAATTTCTGGGCGACCAGGGTAAACATGGGACAGCCTATGTATTGGGAGAGGGAGGCCTATTAACCAGTCTGCATGAAAACGGCATTAATCTGGTCAACTCTGATCCTGAATATGTAGTATTAGGTGAAGGAAGAAACTTCACTTTAGAAATGGTACAGCGCGCAGTTGATATGATCCTTGCAGGGGCTAAATTTATTACGACCAACCGTGACCCATCGCCTAAAAAACCAGGCTGGAATAATTTAGGTATTGCAGCAACTACAGCCATGATTGAAGAGGCAACAGGTAGAAAGGCCTTTGTAATTGGCAAACCAAGCCCTGTAATGATGAGGTCAGCGCGTAAATACCTCGGACTGGAAACAGCGGAAACAACAGTAATTGGTGATACCATGGAAACAGATATTCAAGGCGGTGTACAAATGGGATATAAAACAATATTAGTACTATCAGGAATCGCAAAAAAAGAAGAACTGACCAATTATGCATTTAAACCTGATCTTATTGTAAGTTCAGTTGACCAAATTGAATTTCCATTAAAATACTGGTTAACAGAAAATTAACAGCGGGAACAAATAAATATTTCCACATTATCGTCTTTAATTTCTACGATAATATGTTTATATTAGATGTATCCCTTATTGAAGTATATGCGTTTTCTTACCTTTCTAATTATTTTTGTCGCGCAGTTAAGTAATTACTCAAGTGCCCAGGTTATTAATCTGGACAATAGTTTAGCATTTACCAACTTCGGAAAACAAATTTCATATTATGAAGATAAACAGGCAAACCTAACTTTAAATACGGTAAAGGCCTTATCAAAAAGCGGAGCATTTAAACCTGGGGAAACAGATATCCTAAATCTCGGAAATACCAAATCCGCTTTCTGGATAAGGATTGACTATAAAGGCAATACTACAAAAAAGAATTATTTATTGCTTGATGTTCCGACCATCGAACAAATTGACTTTTATACAGAGACAGATTATGGTCTTATACACCGTAAAGCTGGCGCTATTTTACCAACATCAACCGGGGTATCAATTTCCAATCAGTTTATCTTTGATCTACCTATAAAACAAAATAATCAAACTCAAACTACTATATGGCTTAGGCTAAAAACAAACAACATACTTATTTTACCCATTAAACTGATTAGTTCTGAAGACCTGATTGAGCAGAAACTTGTCAAAACCAACCTCGAAATAATATACATAGGAATATTATTCACCTTATTTATCTTCAATATTTTCCTTTATTCCAGTATCAAGGATAAAACCTATTTATATTATAGCATCTATGTATTTTGCCTGGGCTTTTACGTCGTATCTTATTTAAGAGGTTATAGCTATTTATTTGGCGATGATTTTAGGATAATCATAAACCAATATCCTCATGTCTTCTTGAGTTCATCTATAATTGCGTCCATCTTATTTTCCAGAAAGCTACTAAATCTAAGAAGCCTTCCTCCAATTTGGGTTAAACTATACAATATGCTTATGGTATTTGCCCTTGTTCTGTTTTTAACCAGCACATTGGGTTTAAAAAGTATTTCCTCACATTTAGCTCAGGCAATAACCCTGATATCGACTATAGTTTTATGGTGCTTAGGATTGGCTGCTTACAGACATGGACATAAACAAGCCAAATACTATATTATAGCCTGGTCATTTATAGCTGTGACCATTATGGCATTGGTACTTAGTCTTGCTAATGTATTTCCATATTATGATTTCACTTCCGAATTTGTACCCATAGGCTCAACAATTGAGCTTTTATTGTTGGCTTTTGCATTGGGCGACAGATACCGAACAATTATAACTAATGAACAAAGGATGCGGGACGAGAACTTTAAATTGATCCAGACCCAAAATCAACGACTGGAAAATCTGGTAGAGGAAAGAACTGTAAAGCTGACTGACACCATTATGCAGTTGGAATCTTCAAATGCAGTAAAAAACAAAATGTTTTCGATTATCGCACATGATCTGAGAAGCCCTTTTAATAGTCTCATCAGTATCTTTTCATTAAAGGACATGAATCTGCTATCGCATGATGAGCTGAAGATGTTATTAAATGAAAACAAGAAAAATATTGACACCATACACAATACACTTAATAACCTACTGTATTGGGCCGTGAACCAAATGGAGGGTATTAAAACTCAGCCTACGAAATTTAATCTTAAAGAACTTATTGAAAATATGAACTTGGTTTATGCACCTCTGGTACAGTCCAAGAACATTTCAATTAATCTGCAGGTGACTGATCAATGTACCGTATATGCTGATGAGAATCAGATTCAGCTGGTATTACGTAACTTGATCGACAATGCAATAAAGTTTACCCCACAATCTTTTAACATTGATATTATAGCTACGACTAAACAGAATCATCTTGAAATTATTGTAAGCAATCCCATTTCAAATGAAAATGAGCTAAATATGGAAAGCATGACTAATCCTAATGTTTTTGAAGCTACTTCTGGTACATCACATGAAAAAGGGATAGGATTAGGACTTCATTTATGCCGTGAATATATTAAAAGCAATGGCAGTGAAATGGAAGTAATAGTTAAAGGAAAACAAGTATCCTTTTCTTTTGAATTACCACTAGCAGTTACAACAGACACTATTTGTGCATAATTGTCGTTTATTAGCTAATATGACGAATAAACTGATTCTATTTTTTCTGCTCTCACCTACTGCAATTTTCGCCCAGGCTTTTAAGTTTCCTGTTTTACCTGAACACGGGAAATCAGTAAACGCAATTGTTCCTCAAAACTGGAAAATCATAGATAGCATTTCCGGCGATTTAAATAATGATCAAATTAAAGATATGGCATTGGTACTGGAGTTTTACAGGCCAGTGAAAGAAAACAGAGCTTATGGTGATAACGATACAGAGATCATTACTGAAATACAAAAGCCAAGAATACTGGCTATATATTTTAGAAGATCTGCAAAAGGGTCCTATCGCATTTCAGTTCAAAACAATAATTTCATGTTAAGAGCTGAGGAAGGTGGTGAAATGGGTGATCCTCTGCGTCCGATGCAGATTAACGATAATAAGCTGACCTTATCTTTTGAAGGGGGTGGTCATTGGCGTTGGAAGCTTAACTATGGCTTTAAATATCAAGAAAAAGATTGGCAACTCACTACCGCCAACAATTACGCCTACCAGCAGGAGTCTGGTGAAACGAATGATAAACAGTACGATTTTGTCAATAACAAGAAAAAAATAGTCAGCAGCAGCATTAATAATGGAACACTTGCCAGCGAGACTTTTGAACAGCCTTTATATATTAAAACATTACGCACGTTTAACAGCTTCAAAAAACCCTGGACATGGGAGCTGGTTCCTAATGAATTTTTGTAGGGATATTATTAGTAGATGTTAGTAGTTAGACATTTTCTGCATCCTGTCTAACTACTAACATTTAACTACTAAATACTACTTATCTCGAGTAATTCGGAGCTTCTTTAGTGATTGAAATATCATGTGGGTGACTTTCTCTCATACCTGCAGCAGTAATACGAACAAACTTAGCTTTCTGTAAATCGTCAATTGTTGACGATCCACAATAGTGCATCCCTGCTCTTATTCCACCTATGTATTGATAAATAACTTCAGCCAGGGTTCCTTTATAAGGCACACGACCAACAATACCTTCTGGCACCAATTTGGTTACCACATCAGTTTCATCCTGGAAATAACGATCTTTAGATCCTTGTGCCATAGCCTCTACTGAGCCCATACCACGGTAAGATTTAAACTTACGACCTTCATAGATAATGGTTTCACCTGGTGATTCTTCTACTCCAGCAAATAATGAACCTGCCATGATTGCGTTAGCACCAGCAGCTAATGCTTTTACAATATCACCTGTTTGCTTAATTCCACCATCAGCAATCACTGGAATACCAGTTCCGATAAGCGCCTGAGCACATTCGTATACAGCATATAATTGTGGAACACCTACACCTGCAATGATCCTGGTGGTACAGATAGAACCTGGACCAATTCCGACTTTTACGGCATCAGCACCTGCAGCAGCTAAAGCTCTTGCAGCATCAGCAGTAGCGATGTTACCAGCAATCACCTGTAAATCAGGCCATCTTTCTTTAATGGCTTTCACCATATCAATTACCCCTTTAGAGTGACCATGGGCTGTATCAACAGTTACCACATCAACACCAGCTTGTACCAATGCTGCAACACGATCAATATTATCGGCAGCAACACCTACAGCAGCACCAACACGTAAACGACCTTGTTCATCTTTACATGCCTGAGGATAGTTTTTAAATTTCTGAATATCTTTGAAAGTGATTAATCCAGCCAAACGACCTTCTTTATTCACTACAGGTAGTTTTTCAATTTTATAATTCTGTAAAATTTCTTCAGCCTGCAATAAAGTAGTTCCTTCAGCAGCAGTGATCAGATTTTCACGGGTCATTACTTCAGAAACCGGGCGCTCCATATCTTTCTGGAAACGCAAATCTCTGTTGGTAATGATACCTACAAGCTTATGATCTGCATCAATAACGGGAATACCACCAATTTTATATTCTTTCATGATATGGAAAGCGTCAGCAACCTTTGCGTTAGCATTTAGCGTAACAGGATCCTGAATCATTCCACTTTCCGAACGCTTTACTTTCCTTACCTCGTTGGCTTGGCGCTCTATACTCATGTTTTTATGCAGCATACCAATACCACCAGCCTGAGCAATGGCAATTGCCAAACTAGACTCTGTAACAGTATCCATAGCAGCAGAAACTATTGGAACATTAAGACGTATTTTCTTTGTTAAAAAACTTCCGGTATCCACGTCACGTGGCAAAACTTCAGAATATGCGGGTACTAATAATACGTCATCGTAAGTTAGTCCTTCAGCTATAAATTTATTGGGATCGAGTTGCATAGCAAATAATTTTTGAGTTACTATTTGCCGGACAAAAATACGACTATTCTTGTAACCGTGCAATAGTAGTCAAGAAATAATATAGCAGAGACCAAAAAATTACATTTAGATTGGTATTCAATTTTCTCAATCATTCAATCTTTTCACAACACGTACTCTACTCGTCACTAAATTCTTTTAATATATTTATTAATAGCTTTAAGATAGGATCGCGGTCTTTTCGATTATCTTGAAAAAGCAATAGAATTGTTAAAATAAAAAAGCTGTAAATTTAGCCCAACAAACCATAACCAAAATATGAAGTATTTATTTCTCATTTTCACACTGGTATGCTGCTTCTTTTGTGCAGATGCCCAGTCATTTAAATATGCCTTTATAACCGATACCCATGTAGGTACTGCAACCGGTGAAGAAGATTTACGCAGGACAGTAAAAGATATTAATAGTCAGCCCGACCTCGATTTTATTGTGGTTACCGGAGATGTAACAGAAATGGGAACAAGGTTAGAGATTAAACTGGCTAATTCTATATTAAATCAATTAAAGAAACCTTTTTACGTAATACCTGGGAACCATGATACCGGATGGTCTGAATCAGGTGGTGTAGATTTTATCAAAGCTTTTGGCGATGATAAGTTTACTTTTGATCATAAAGGATACCGATTTATCGCTTGTGCATCTGGCCCTTACGTAAGGATGTCTGACGGACATATTCCGCGCGACGCCGTTGTTTGGCTAGATAAAATTCTAAAGAATACACCAGCAGATATGCCAGTCGTTTTCATCAACCACTACCCTATTGATGCTAGTTTAGACAATTGGTATGAGGCGACTGACAGAATAAAGAAATACAATATTCAATATGCAATTTGCGGTCATGGTCATGCCAATCAGGCACTTGATTTTGAAGGTGTACCGGGTACTATGGGTCGTTCGAACCTTCGTGCAAAAGATACTTTGGGTGGATATAATGTAGTAACAATGCGTACAGATTCTGTACTTTTTGCTGTAAAAAAACCTGGACTTACCGTTGAACAGCCCTGGAGAAAAATTGCATTAGGAAAATTTACTGCAAGCAGTACACAAGCCGAAAGGCCATCTTATCAGATCAATGCTACATATCCGCAAGTAACTAAAGCCTGGTCTTACCATGCTCCAGCAAACGTTGTTCTTACCCCTGCTACAGATGGGAAGCTAGTGATATTTGGCAATAGCATTGGCGAAATAGAAGCATTAGATATAAAAGATGGTAGTAAGAAATGGACTTTTAAAACTAAGGGAGCTATCTATTCATCGCCGGCAGTTGCAGAGCGCACAGCAGTTAAAGGGCAGTCCAATGGTATTGTTGTTATTGGTTCCGGAGATGGCAATATTTATGCCTTAAATACCAATACAGGTAAGCAAATCTGGAAATTTAACACCAAGGCATCAGTACTGGGAAGCCCTGTAATCGCAAATAATGTGGTTTATATTGGAGGTAGCGACAACCATTTCAGAGCCCTGGATTTAAATACAGGTAAACAATTATGGGCATTTAATGATGTTGCAGGATCAATTGTAGGTAAACCTTTGTTATACGAGGGCAAAGTAATTTTTGGATCATGGGGCAGACATTTATATGCATTAAACCAAGCCAATGGTCAGCTGATGTGGAAATGGAATAACGGCAATGCAAACCGCATGTTTTCGCCAGCTATGTGTACACCAGTGGCACACAATGGGATTATTTATGTAGCAGCTCCTGATAGAGTTTTGAATGCTATAGATGCGAATAATGGAACTTCATTATGGAGAAATAAAGAAGCAACTGTAAGGGAATCCATAGGCATTTCGGAAGATGGAAACATGATTTTTGGAAAAACCATGAATGATGAAATCGTAGCCTATAAAACACAAGCCAAAGATCCGGGTATAGCCTGGAGATTAAATTTAGGTTTTGGTTATGAGCACGTTCCTTCTATGCTTATTGCGAAAGACAATGAGGTCTTTTTCGGCACAAGAAATGGTGTGGTTTATGCCTTTGACCCTAATGCTCCAAAAGCAATATGGGCACATAAAATAGACAACTCAATGGTAAATACAGTAAATGTAATCAGCAAAAACGAAGTATTGGTCGCTACAATGGATGGTGTAGTCTCTTTACTTAAAATAAGATAACAGAAATAATTATTCACGATTGCGATAATTTATTACAAATAATTTTTATCATTGTATAATAAATTATCGCAATCATGAAAAAAACAAGCTTAATACTTGCGTTATTGCTGTGCAATATTTTTACTTTCGCACAAAACAACCAAATAGTTAAACCCAAGACATTTAAATACGGTAAAATTACTCCAGCCGAATTTGATGTTAAACTTTCGGGTTCAGATTCAGCTGCATCTGCAGTAGCCTTATTTGATGTAGGTAGAGGATCTTTTGAATACAATCCTAAAACAGGTGATTTTATGTATGTTTTTGAAAGACATACCCGTTTTAAAATCATCAATAAAAGTGGTTATGATTATGGTAATTTAGAACTACAGTTTTACAAACAAACTGGTGGTGAATCTAAATTAAATTATATGGATGCTGCTACTTACAATTTGGAAGGTGGTAAAGTAGTCATCAGTAAATTGAATAAAGATGCTAAGTTTTCTGAAAAACAGGATAAGAACTATACCCTCCAAAAATTCGCGTTGCCAAATGTAAAAGAAGGCTCTATCATAGAATACAAATACAAGACAACAAGTGATTTTATCTATACATTAGGTCCATGGTATTTCCAAAGGTCTATCCCTACTCTCTATTCTGATTTTGAGGTTTCCATTCCTGAATATTATAAGTATAAAGCTAACGGTGGTGGATATGTATATTTAAATCCAAAATATGAAATGCATAATACATCCTACGTAATTGACGGACAGGTACTAAATGCACAAGCTCAGAAAATGAGTTACCGGGCAGAAAATATTCCTGGATTAAAGAAAGAGAACTTCGTAACTACCATGAATGATTATGTAAGTAAGATAAGTTTCGAACTAAGTGCTATTACCGTACCCGGACGAGTTTACAGGGAGTTTAGCACCTCATGGGCGAAAGTAGTGAAAGGTTTAAAAGACGAGGAAAACTTTGGCTTGTTTTTAAATAGAAGAAGCTATTGCAAAACCATATTAAAAGACATCATCAAGGAAGAAACCAATCCAGAAATAATAACAGCATTGATTTTTAATTATGTAAAAAATAACATCAAATGGAATGATAGTTATAGGTTATATAGTTCAGAAACAACTCCAAAAGGAGTATTTGAAAAGAAAACTGGTAGTACATCTGATATCAATCTATCTCTACTGGCATTATTAACAGAGGCTAACATTACTGCCTATCCGATATTAATAAGTACAAGAGAAAATGGTGCTCATCCGGGCACCCCTTTGGTCGCAGATTTTAATACTGTAATTGTACTAGCAGAAATTGGGGATAATAATATCCTTTTAGATGCAACAGATAAAGACCATAGTCTTAACTTAATTGCATATCAAAATCTGAATCATCAGGGATTAAAAGTAAAGCTGAAAGATGAACATGCGGAGTGGATATCACTTAAGGAAACAAAATTAAGTAGTAAAACGATCAACTTAGTACTAGACTTAGATAATGAGAATAAACTTAGTGGCGTATTATATTTATCCTCCAACAATTACGAAGCATTAAACAGAAGAGATAAATACCGCTCAGCCACCAATGAAACAGATTTCCTGAAAGATTATAAAACCGGAAAAACTGGATTAGGTATTAAGAATTATAAAATACAAAACCTGGATAACCTGAACGAGAATCTGTTAGAAACAATGGATGTAACCATTGAGGATAATATTGAAGAAGCAGGAAACCTGGCTTACTTTGCTCCCCTATTGTTTGAACGCACCAAAGAAAATCCATTTAAACTGGAAGAAAGAAAGTTCCCTGTAGATTTTGGTTACCCTTCTGAAGAAAACTATCGCATTACCATTTCTTTTCCTAAAGAATACACCTTAGATAAAGCACCTAAAAATGAGAAGATAATGTTGCCTGACGATGTTGCTTCTTTTACTTTTATTTTTGCAGCCGAAGAGGGTAAAATAATGATCAACAGTAAAATAATCTTCAAAAAATCATTCTTTACTTCAGAAGAATACCACGATCTAAAAGAATTGTTTAAAAACATAGTTAGGAAACAGGCTGAACAAATTGTATTAAAAAAGGGATAATGAGGAAAAAGATCACTCTTTTTGCAAGTGCACTACTCGCTTTTGCAAAGTTAAATGCGCAGGGTGTTTATGATGTAAGTAAGATCTCTGCTGCATTAAAGGAAAATGCTTCCGTAGTTACAAGAAATCAAGAGATGGTATATGAGGTTAAAAGCCCAGGGAATGCGGTCCTGACTTTTAAAACGGCCATTACTATTTTAAATAAAAATGGAGAGCATGCTTCCAGTATGCAGCAAAACTATGATAAATTCTCAAGTATATCCAGCTTAAAAGCAACCCTATATGATGAAAAAGGGAATAAAATAAAAGATTACAAGAGTGGTGACTTTAAGGATAGAAGCGCTGTTTCTGACGGCACTTTATACCAGGATGACAGAATAAAATATCTGGAATTTCTACATACCAATTTCCCTTATACCATTGAGTATAGCTATGTTGTAGATTTTAAAGGTATACTAAGTTATCCGAGTTGGTACCCCATCAATGCATGGAACCAGTCTGTAGAACGAACTGAGTATATTTTTAAAATACCTGAGACCATGACCTTTAAACAGTTAAAAAGTAAAGGCTTAAAAACTGATTCTATAAAGGTTAAGGATAAATTACAATATAAATGGACTTGTGAAAATGTACCTGCACTGGATTATGAACCAAATAGTACAGGTGTAAAAAACATAACTCAATGGGTAACTCTTGCTCCAAATCAGTTTGAGTATGATAATTCGAAAGCTAATATTGAAACCTGGAATCATATGGGCGAATGGTTATTTGCTTTAAGTAATGGTGGACAAGTATTACCTGAGGTTACAAAGGCAAAAATTCAAAATTTGGTTAAAGATGCAAATTCAACAAATGAAAAGATAAAAATATTATACAATTACCTGCAATCCAATACTAGATATGTAGGTGTACAATTGGGTATTGGTGGGTTTAAACCAATCTCTGCAGATAAAGTATCTGCAGTTAATTATAGCGATTGTAAAGGCTTATCAAACTATATGAAAGCCATGTTACAAGAAGTAGGTGTAAAATCTAATCTCGTTGTAATCGGCAATGGTATGCCCTCATTAAATAAGAATTATGTAAGCATGAACCAGGCGAACCACATGATACTTTGCGTACCTATGGAAAAAGACACCACCTGGTTGGAATGTACCAGTCAGTATACCCCTGCCGGTTTTATTGGCAACGACAACTCTGATAGAACAGTACTGCTAATTACTGAAGATGGTGGTCGACTGGCCCAAACACCCATATACTCCCCACAAAGCAATTATCAGAAAAGAAAAACTATGGTTGAACTTGATGCGGAAGGATCAGCAATTATTGGCATAGAAACAGTATTTGGAAATTCACAGTTTGAAGATAACATTGGGATGTTGCTGATTGATCCAACAGAAAAAAGGAAAAGGATCATGAATAATCTGAGCATTCCAAATATGCAGATAACTGATGTGAACTATACACAACCAGATAAGAATATTCCTGTGTTAAATGAAAAACTCAGTTTAAAGAGCACACAAATGCTTACTAAAGGGGGCGACAAACTATTTTTAACCTTAAACTTATTAAATAGACAGGAGACCACTTTGACTGCAATGGAAGCCCGAAAAACACCTTTCCGTATTAAATATGGTTATTATGATACAGATGAAATAATTTATACCATTCCAAAGGGATACAAGGTAGAATTTATACCGAAAGACATTTTAATAGAATCAGAGTTTGGCAGTTATTCAGCTAAGGTTATAGCGAAAGACAATACGCTTATTTATACCCGAACTAAAACCTTGGTAAATAAGCAATATCCCCCGGAAAAATATAATGAGTACGTTGCCTTTTCTAAGAAAATGCATCAGGCTGATAGACAAAAAGGTATCCTGACTAAAATAGAATAGTCAGGATACCTTTACAGGATAACCTTAATATATTATATTTATTTCTTACCTACAACAACTTTCGTAAAGCTATCAGTAATCAGGTATTTATTGGCCAATGCTTTTAAATCTGCGGCTGTTATTGTTCTTACTGTTTTGATATAGTTTTCATAATAACTATAATCCAAACCAGAGTAATAAACATTTTTAAATTTATCTGCATGAGAGAAAGCATTTTCAAGACTACCCAGCATAGAGCCTAACATGTAGTTTCTTACCAGTGCTAATTCCTCATCTCCTACAAGGTCATTTTTAAGGATATTGATCTCCTTTTCAATCTCCGCAAGTGCATTATTGCACACTTCCGATCCCACTTCTGTAGCAATAAAGAAATATCCAGCATCTTTTAAAGAAGCTACAGCTGAACCAATACCATAAGTATAACCTTTATCTTCACGGATATTGGCCATTAATCTGGATCCAAAATAACCACCTAACAAACAGTTTAAAACTTGGAAGCCTGGGAAATCAGGATGATTACGTGTAATCGCCAGAGCTCCCATTCTTATGGCCGACTGTATGGCCTCTGGTCGTTCCACTAAGATTTCTCCTTTATGATCTGCAGTAAACTCAAACTTATTAGCTGTAGCTGATACATTGTTCTCCCATTCTTTTCCGAAAACATCATTTAGTATATTAAACTCAGCTTCTTCAAACTTACCAGCAACAAAAACGGTACAGTTCTTAGAAGTATAAGCTGCTTTAAAATGATTGATCAAATCTGCTCTTTGTAAAGCATCATAACTAGAAAGCTGGATATTTGAACCATAAGGAGTATCACCAAAAAGTGCATTTGCAAAATGCTTCCTGGCCAGAAAATCATTCTTTTGCAAACTTACCTGAAGCGATTGTTTTTGGTTCTGTATAAAAATAGCCAGTTCTTGTTCAGGGAATATACTATCATTTAAAATAGAACGTAAAATCGGCAATACCGATTGTAAGTGTTTATTTAACGTATATAACTTAATACAGGTTTGATCTGCACCATATTCTGTTTGTAGAAAGGCACCATAATAATCAACCTGATCAGCAATTTCTTTGGCAGTCATTGTGCTGGTACCATTATTAATTAAATGGCTGGTAGCAACAGCATCTAAAGGCCTTGAAGCATCCCAATTTACATTTTCGAATATAAATTCTATACGAACAAGTTCCTGTTTACCTGCATTAATTGTAAAAACCGGTATACCATTATCCAGCACTTGCTTTAATGGTTCAATGAAACTAATTTCATCAACCAATCTTGATTCTGGGGCTAGGGTACGGTTAAGCATTTTGTGTAGTTAAATATTGTAAAACTGAACATTGTTCTTTTATAAATGTCGCTTTCGCTGCTTTTTGTATGCGGGCAGGGGTTACAGAAAGATACTTATCGATCTCTGTATTTAATCCCTCAGCATCTCCCAACAGCTCATAATGAGCAAGGTTCATGGCTTTATCCAACAAACTCATCTCAGCAAATACCATAATAGATTCCGATTTGTTTTTCACTTTCGTAATTTCCTCATCGGTAACAGGTTCCTGAACAAGTTTATTTAATTCTGCCCAGATCGCTGCTTCTGCCTGTTCCAAACTTACACCCTCAACCAGTTTCCCCTCTACTATAAACAACCCTTCATCTATACTACTGGTGATATAAGCATGAATATCACTAAACAACTGCTGTTCTTTTAACAAGCTGTTGTACATTCTTGAAGATTGGCCTTGTGACAAAACATCCGACATCAGATCGTAAGCCTGATATTCCTCATCCATTCTTGCAGGCATTTTAAAAGCCATATAAAGCGCATTTAAAGGAACATCAGCACTAACTGTTTCTCTGCGTTCTGTTGTTTGTTTGGGTTCCTGAGGTAGGTTTCTTAGGTATTTTTCTCCGGCAGGAATTGGCGCAAACCATTTCTCGGCCAGTGCTTTTACATCTGCAGTTTTAACATTTCCACCAACAACCATAATTGCATTCTGTGGATTATAATGCTTTTTAAAAAATGCTTTTACATCTTCCATTTTAGCATCTTCTATCTGCTTTAAATCTTGTCCGATTGTAGCCCAACGATAAGGGTGTGTGGTGTAAGCAAGTGGCCTAAGCTTTAACCATACATCGCCATAAGGCTGATTAAGGTAACGTTGCTTAAACTCTTCACATACTACATTACGCTGTGTTTCCAGACTTTTTTCTGAAAAAGCAAGGCTCAACATACGATCACTCTCTAACCAAAATGCGGTCTCCAGATTCACTGCTGGTAAGGTGATATAATAATTGGTAATGTCGTTACTAGTGAAAGCATTGTTCTCGCCCCCTACCCTTTGTAAAGGCTCATCATAACTTGGAATATTTACTGATCCACCAAACATAAGGTGCTCAAATAAATGTGCGAAGCCCGTTCTTCCTTCCTCTTCATCTCTAGCTCCTACATCATATAATATGTTTAACACCGCCATGGGTGTTGTATTATCCTCGTGCACAAGTACACGTAATCCGTTGGCTAATGTAAAACGATTAAAATCTACCATATTTAAAAAAATATTTGCGCCAAATATAGGAATAATGGACAGCGGAATTCAGATCATGTTTAATTAAGACAAACAAATTATATTGATAAAAACAAGTTATGGTATATTTGCAATATGAATACTGCCGAATTATTACAGAGGGCCCTACGTTTCGACTTTTTAACGAAAGAAGAGGGCGTGTTTTTATATCATCATGCT
>JBEBUV010000065.1:0-21850 GCA_040393085.1 Pedobacter hiemivivus
AAGGCACCCAATCTGAAAAATTGATAGAGAAATATCAATTGATCCACATATCAACAGGCGATCTTTTCAGAGCACATATTAAAAATCAATCACCACTTGGACAAAGGGTGAGCGCACTAATTGCTGATGGGCAATTGGTACCTGATGAAATTACCATCGATATGTTGGAAGAGGAAGTGGATAAAAACCCACAGGCGAAAGGATTCATATTTGATGGTTTTCCACGTACTGTACCACAAGCGCAAGCTTTGGACGAGTTTTTAGTGAGCAAAGGTAGTGCTATTGATGGAGTAATAGCTTTAGATGTAGATCAGGAAGAGCTTACTAAACGTATCGCTCAACGTCAGCTTGAAACTGGTCGTGTTGATGATCAGGCAGATAAACTGCAAAAACGTATTGAAGAATATTTTAGCAAAACAATTCATGTTTTGCCATATTACGAATCACAAAATAAACTAAGTAAAGTTAATGGTATCGGAAAAATCGATGATATCTTTGCTGAGCTATGTGCCGTTGTAGATAAGTACTAGTACAAAAAACATTACGGATAGCGGGAATATGCTTTATGCTGCCCGCTATTGTTATTTATAAAAAACAGAGAAGATTATGTCGCAGGGTTCAAATTTTGTAGATTATGTTAAAATATGTTGTCGTTCCGGTAAAGGGGGGGCAGGTTCTGCACATTTACACCGTGACGTAAGAACTGCTACGGGCGGTCCTGATGGCGGTGATGGTGGTCGCGGTGGTCATATCATCCTCAGAGGAAACTCGCAGTTCTGGACGCTTCTCCATTTAAAATACCGTAAACATATTATTGCTCCTGATGGTCTGCCAGGATCAAGTGGTACATCAACCGGTAAATCTGGTAAAGATGAAATACTTGACGTGCCTTTAGGTACCATTGCCAAAAATGCAGAAACAGGTGAAATCCTATTCGAGATTACTGAAGATGGGGAAACAAAAATTCTTACTCCCGGTGGTCGTGGTGGATTAGGTAACTGGCACTTTAAATCGCCAACCATGCAAACACCGCGCTTTGCGCAACCTGGTGAATCAGGAAAAGAAGAATGGATGGTTCTTGAACTTAAAATTCTTGCTGATGTAGGGCTGGTAGGTTTCCCAAATGCTGGTAAGTCTACATTATTATCAGTCGTTTCTGCTGCTAAGCCAGAAATCGCTGATTATCCGTTCACTACATTGGTACCTAACCTTGGTATCGTATCTTATCGTGGAAGTAAGTCTTTTGTAATGGCTGATATTCCAGGGATCATTGAGGGTGCTTCGAAAGGTAAGGGACTTGGATTTAGATTCCTACGTCATATTGAACGAAACTCTGTATTGTTATTTATGGTCTCTGCAGATACACACAGAACTATAGCTGAAGAATATGAAATTTTAAAGTCGGAATTGAGGGATTACAACTCAGAACTGATGCAAAAACCACATATTTTGGCAATTACCAAATCCGATATGTTGGATGAAGAATTGATGGAAGAAATGAAAAAAGATCTTCCTGCAAATGTT
The DNA here is from genome assembly GCA_040393085.1 of Pedobacter hiemivivus. Taxonomy (GTDB): domain Bacteria; phylum Bacteroidota; class Bacteroidia; order Sphingobacteriales; family Sphingobacteriaceae; genus Pedobacter; species Pedobacter hiemivivus_A. The sequence continues at coordinate 1,525 of JBEBUV010000065.1, forward strand.
CCATCTATTTTTATATCATCTGTAGCTCAAAAAGGATTGGTGCAGTTAAAAGACATGCTCTGGGAAGAAATCAACAAAGAGTAAATCTAGTTTTCTACAAAGTCCTTAAGATTGGTGCCAATAATCTCTTTCCAGCCAGCTGTAAAACTTTCTTTAGAGAAATTGGCATCATCTTTCGCCGGAAAGGTATTCAGACCTGAGTGGGTTAGCTTAATCCTGGTGCCTGTTCCGGATTCAAACAATTCAAAGGTGACTGATGAATTTCCTGGGTAGTTGTCATAATTCCAGGTATATGTTAACTTTTTACCTTCCTCGGCTTCAGTAACTTTACAGATATGTAGATAGCTTTTACTATCACTCCCCGCAAGAAACTGAAATTTAAAACCTACTTCAGGTTTAAAGTTCTCAATGTCGAAATACCATTGTTTCATTTTTTTGGAGTTAGTTATGGCTTCCCATACCTTACTAATTGGAGCGCTAAAAGTTCTTTCAATGATTACTGGATCTGTTTTCATCTATCTGTTTTTTTGTTCACAGTAGTATAATTATGCTTCAAGTTATCTTAGGTTTGTTATCATCCTGAATATATTTCAGTACCTCGTGATAACTACTGATGTGCAACTAGTAAAACTCAAATACAGGGCAAAAGTTTGCTTTATTTTACAATTTGACCATTTGTGGCATTTGCATATTCCACAACCTTGAGTAAGCCGAATCTGTATTGTCCAATAATTCATGGTGTGTGCCCTGCTCTAAAACAAGACCTTTATCCAATACAATAATTTTGTCAGCATTGTTTAAAGTACTCAGTCTATGCGCAATCACAATCACTGTTTTTTGTTTTGCCTTTAACAGGTCGATTGCTCTTTGTACATACTGTTCTGATGCTGAATCCAGGGATGAAGTGGCTTCATCAAGAATGAGAATCTCTGGATTACGGTACAAGGCTCTGGCAATAGCAATTCGTTGCCTTTGACCTCCTGATAATGCCGCCCCATTTTCTCCTAAATAGGTTTGAAATCCCCTTGGTAAAGTCTCTATAAAATCGATGATCCCCAGTTGTTCAGAAATATCCAGAATCCTTTGCATATCTGGCTCATAATCACCTATGGCAATATTATCTATTACATTCCCTGCAAAAAGATCAATTCTTTGTGGTACAACAGATACAGCATGACGCAGAGAAGAAGTGCGGATATATTTTAAATCGTATTTACCAATGCTTACATTTCCTTGTGCCAGTGGGTATATGTTTTGAAGAATCGCCATTAAGGTCGATTTTCCAGAGCCACTTTCGCCTACAATAGCTGTGAACTTAGCTTTGGGGATCTCTAAATTGAGTCCCTCGAAAACAGGCATTCTTGTACCATAACGAAAAGTAACATTGTTGAAATTTATGTTGCCAATGTGCTCTGCAGTAAGTTCAATTTGGTTCTCAATATTGTCTTCTGTTTCCCTTTCCAGATCCAGAATCTCGAAAAGCCTGTCGGCCGCAATAACTGCATCCTGTACAACCTTGTTCATGCCAATTAATGCTGATACAGGGCCAGTAAAATATCCTATCAATGTATAGAACGATAGTAATTCACCTGGAGTAATGTTATTGTCCAGCACAAAGCCTGCGCCAACCCAAAGTAAAACTATGGTCAGTAAACGGGAAATCAACTCAGATGATGTTGAAGAAAACAGTGCATTGATATTTGATGTATAGCCTGTTTTTAGCAGCTTTACAAATCTCAGCTCCGTTTTTTCGTTTGCATGACTTTCCAATCCGAATCGCTTAATGGTACTTATAGAGTTTAAGCTCTCCACAAGTTGCGATTCCAGCTCCGCAGAGTCTTCCATTAATCTGCGTTGTGCTTTTTTGTTGAGCTTATTGGTAATCAGGTAAACCACAAGGTATACCGGAATAACGGCAAGCATAAGTAGCGCCAGTTTCCAGTAATAGGTAAACATGACTATAAACGAAAAGAAAACAATGAAAATGTTGACCAGGAAATTGATGCTTACATCATTTAAAAAGGTTCTGATCTTTACCGCATCACCAATCCTTGAAATGATTTCGCCCACGCGCATGGTATCAAAAAACTGCTGAGGCAGTTTAAGCAAATGTTTATAATAGCCCAGTATCAGTTGGGCATCAATCATCTGACCAGTTTTTAAAGTAAATATACTTTTAGCAATACCTATAAAAAGCTGAACTATGAGAATGACCACCATGGCAATACCCATCAGGTTTAGCAAGTTCCTGTTACCATCAACCAAGACAAAATCGACCAACTTCTGTACAAAAATAGAAGTCGACAAGCCCAAAATGGTATAAATGATCGCACCAAAAAGTGCCTGTATTAAAATGCTTCTATGTGGTTTAATCAGGCTCCAGAAGCGTCCTTGTATAGATATTTTTTGATTACCTGGCTTAAACTCTTCAGTCGGTAATAGCAGTACCAGATTGCCTGTCCATTCTTTTTTAAAGTCTTCATGACTTTTGCGATGCATTTGTCCATCAATGGGGTCCATGACATCAATATATTTCCTGGTGACTTTATAAACCACCACATAATGCGCCAGTATTTCGCCAACAATAACATGTGCAATTGCAGGCAAAGGTATTTTGAAGAGACTTTCGAAAGGGCTCTTTACGCCCTTAGCTTCAAATCCCAGCTTCTGGGCAGCCTCTACCAATCCGAGTACTGTGGTGCCCTTTTTATCTGTTCCTGCAAGTTGCCTGATTCGGGCAACAGGGAGGCTTAATTTATAATGTGATGCTATGGACGACAGGCATGCCGCTCCGCAATCTGTAATATCCCGCTGTTTTACTTTGCTGCTCATACCTGATTTTAAACGCTACCCCTTACATTTGGATTTACCCAATCATCAACCTTATCATATAAAAGCTGGTAAAAACTCCGTTCTGTTACGGTAAAACGAGCAGTAAAAGTCATTCCCTTTTTTAGAAATCCCTTATATCCGTTTTTTAACATCAAATGATCGGTCTTTAGTTCACACCGGACCTTAAATACTGGTACGTTGTCTACCATAATAATATCATCAGATATATCAATCACCTTTCCCGTTACCAGTCCCCATTGATTATAATTATAAGCATCAACCTGAAAGCGTACTTCCTGTCCCTTTTTAATCAAACCTATATCTGCCGGTTTTACATAGCAAAATGCAGTCAATGCTGCATCTGGTGATATCTCGCCAATCTTTTGGTTGGCAAATACATAAGCGCCCTCCTGTAATCCTGTTAAGTTTTGAATGGATCCATCAATTGGTGCTTTTAATATATATTGTTTCTTTTGCTCATTCAGCTCAATCTGTTGTCCGCTTAATTGCTGCAATTCTGTGCGTAAGGAATTGGCTTCAGTTTGCCACTGTGTTTTATATTTATTGATAACGAGTTTATAAGACGATTCAGCTTGCTCATATTCGAACTTATAGCGTTCATATTCTGACTCGGTTACTGCTTTATTTTGAAATAGTTTATTGTATCTGTTATAAGTACTTTGGGCCTGATCTCTATTGATCTTTGCATTTTCAAGTTCCTGAGCAAATTGTTGCCAGGATGCGGTATACTGTCCTGTTTTTAATGGTGGATAACTATAACCATTTCTGTTGATGTATACCAATAAGGTACGAATGTCTTGTAGGAAAGCTGAGGCTTGTCCTTGTTGGGTATTTACAATATTGCCTTGCTGTCTGGCAGATGAGGCATCAATAGTAATTAAGGTTTCCCCTTGTTTAACCTTTTTGTTGTCGCTCAGCTGAACTTTTATTAAGCGACCATTAACAGGAACAATGAGTTCCGTTTTTTCGATAGATGATTGTAGTAATCCAGCGCTTTTTACACTGATAGTAGTCTTTATAAAAGGTAATGCTGCAATGGTTAGCAATAATGCTGTAATGGTAATCAGGTAAATAATTTGTGTTGACCTGTTGATTTGTGAACGATAAACCAGGGATGTCCCGGAAATAGTTTCTGTAGAATAAGAGGATAGAGACATTTAGCTGGTGTATTAAAATAGCCGTTACCTTTAACGGATAACGGCTACTTATTTTGTTTTACAGACTGCCTAATGCACCTAAAACAGTAGTTAATTGCTTGTTAAGGAAAGCAAAAGTATCGTTAAGTACACTTTTTATAGCACCTGTAACTGGAGCTAATGCATTAAATAGGTTACCTAAACCAAGTTCAATGTTTAATAGACCGCCACCTTCAACTTTTGTCATTTCTGTTGCATTCATTTCTTGAACACCAAGATTGTTTAATTCTAATCTTTTCATACTAGGGATGATTATAAATTTCTTAACTTCCTTACTCATCTAAGGCTTTTCAGGTTACGCCTATGTTGGCCAACATGATAACGAAATTAGTAAAAGGTATGATAGGTCGTTCCGTTCACTTTGTTCATTTAGCTTAATGCTGGTTATCACTCTGTTCATTTTCTATGATATTCAAGTTATGCAGACTCTTTATGATAGGATTTTGCGATAGTTTGGTATTGTATTCCTGAGGGCTGTAGAAATGTTAGGAACCAGTTGATTGCTTATTAATTTTATTGTTTCTTTGTTTATTACATTGTGTATCACCCTATAGGTATTGCCTGTACAAGTATTTTTGTCTTAAATGAAAACTGGAGAACTTTTAGAAAGTATTTTACCCAAAGCACGTATAAAATCACGCTTGATTGACATTGTTGCCTATGCATCTGACGCTGGCTTTTATTATCTGCGTCCTAAAGCTGTGGTACAGCCAATTGCTGAATCAGAAATTATTGCTTTGTTCAGGTTCTCTCATGAGAATCATATTCCATTAACGTTTAGAACTGGCGGTACCAGTTTATCTGGGCAGTCTATAACCGATGGAATCCTGGTAGATTTAAGTCAGTACTGGAACAAAATGCAGATAGAAAACGAGGGGCAACAGGTGAGGGTACAACCGGGAATTACCGGAAGTATGGTAAATGCCTATCTAAAACGCTATAAAAGAAAGATTGGCCCAGATCCATCAAGTATTGATGCGGCAATGATGGGTGGAATATTGTCTAATAACTCGAGTGGTATGTGTTGCGGAGTGAAATTAAACTCTTACCATACGACCAAACATATCCGTTTCATTTTGCCTGATGGTAATACATTTAGCACTGAAAAGCAGAAGGATTATACACGTTTTGGGCAGGAATGTGAACATATATATGCAGCCATAAAAGGTATGCAGGAACAATTGAAAAATAATGCAGTATTGTATGATAGGATACGTAGAAAGTATGAAACTAAAAATACGGTTGGCTATTCATTAAATGCCTTTATTGACCATGATCATCCACTGGATGTCTTGGCGCACCTTTTAATTGGTGCTGAGGGTACGCTTGGATTTATTGCAGAGGCTGTAATGGATACTGTTCCAGATTATCCTTATAAAACTACTGCCTTTTTATATTTTCCAGATATGTACGCCGCTTGTCAGGCCATTATACCTTTAACAGTTGCTGGTGCAGAAGCAGTTGAATTGATGGATAGAGCTTCGTTAAGGTCTATTGATAATTTAAAAGGTGTTCCTGAGCGATTAAAAACTTTGCCTGAATCAGCCGCAGCATTATTGGTAGAATTCCAAGCTAATAGCCTGGAGGAACTTCATGCTAAAACTAATTTGTTCATGGCTTCGGCAGGTGATTTATCTATACTGGAATCTCCGGTGTTTACAGAGGATGTTCATGAACAAGCGTTTTTCTGGAAGTTGAGGAAAGGTATGTTCCCGGCAGTTGGTGCAGTAAGGGCCAGTGGTACAACAGTTATTCTGGAAGATATTGCTTTCCCGGTAGCAAAACTAGGGGATGCAATTATTGATCTTCAGGCTTTATTTAAGAAATATGAATACCATGAAGCCATTATTTTTGGTCATGCCAAGGATGGTAATATTCACTTTGTGGTGACTCAGGCTTTTCATACTGCCGCAGAAATTGAACGTTACGACCTGTTTTTGCAGGAGGTAGTGAAACTGGTGGTTGAAACTTATGATGGAACTTTAAAGGCTGAACACGGTACTGGTCGTAATATGGCACCCTTTATTGAAACAGAATGGGGTGGAGAAGCTTATCAAATTATGAAAGCGCTAAAAGAGGTGATTGATCCGCAAGGTCTATTGAATCCAGGTGTGATCATCAATGCAGATAAGAAAGCACATATCGCAAATTTAAAACCCTTACCATCTGTAGAAGTGGAGGTGGATAAGTGTATAGAATGTGGTTATTGCGAACATAAGTGTCCGAGTAGAAATATAACCCTTACACCAAGACAAAGGATTGTAGTAAGACGAGAGCTCGCTGGTTTAAAAGCACAGGGAAATAAACGTGATTTTGATGTATTGGTTAATGAATATCAATATGATGGATTAGATACTTGTGCAGTTGATGGTTTGTGTGCTACCGCTTGTCCTGTGGATATCAATACCGGCGATCTGGTAAAACGTTTACGCAGAGAAAATCATAGTAAAACAGCTAATAGTTTAGCATTAACGGTAGCAAAGAATTTTGGTACTACTGCTTTTATAGTGGGGTCAGCAGTAAAGGTTGGTGATGGCATAAACAGCGTGTTTGGTGCATCGACTATGAGAAATATCACTGGCGGACTAAAAAAGATGATTCCTGCAATGCCACTTTGGAGCAATCAATTACAGGCTACAAATGGTAAAATCTATGGCAATCCTAATGGTTCCGTAGTTTATTTTCCTACCTGTATCAACAGAATGATGGGTGGTGCGAAAGACAATAAGAAGAGTATGCCGGAAACCTTTATGAGTGTTTCTGCAAAAGTAGGGATAGCAGTTTTAGTGCCTGATGATATCAATAGTTCTTGTTGTGGTCAACTTTTCTCTTCTAAAGGTTATCAAGATGCTTATGTATATACGGCTAATGAAACGGTAAGGAAGCTTTGGAAATGGACATCTGGTGGTAAATTACCTGTGGTTCTGGATGTAAGCTCTTGTACACATACTTTACAGGCTTGTCGTAATGTTCTTTCTGATCAAAATCGTGCATATTTCGATCAGATGACCATTATAGATAGTATTGATTATCTGTATGATCATGTGATACCTGTCTTGAAAGAGGTACGTAAAAAGGATAATATTGTATTGCATCCTGTTTGTACGTTAAAGAAGATGGGATTAGAATCTAAATTGTATCAGATAGCTAGTCATTTTGCACAACAGGTTGATGTCCCTATTAATACGGGGTGTTGTGGTATGGCGGGAGATAGAGGCTTTTTGTTCCCTGAATTGACAGCTGCAGCAACAGCTCCGGAAGCGGCTGAAGTGAAAAGAAAGGAATATGATGGTTATTACTCAACTGCTAAAACCTGTGAAATGGCTATGTCTGATGCGGTAAGTAAAAATTATGAGTCAATTCTGTATTTGGTTGATGAGTGTTTATAAATAAATAAAAACTTATGAGAAGTAATTATTTAACCTATTTCGTGTTATTGATTAGCATAGCCCTGTATAGTTGTAATAGCGCTAAAAATGAACATCTGAACCCACTTGAAATAGTTGAGGATCAAAAACCAACAACTGAAGTGTACGAAATTGCAAAAGGATATGCCTTGGGAAGTACATTTATTGATGTTAATTTAGCTGATTTATTAGACAAGGCTAAATCTGGTGAGCCTACTACAGATGACGACCAGGGTAAATTGAGAGCTTTAACTTATAGGTTTTATAAGCATGTAAAAGTGATTGGTGGTCGCTATGTTACAGATCTTCAATCGGCCAAGGATATTAATGTATCTGAATCTGTATTTGAAGTTTTTAAAGACAATCTAAAAGAAGTAAACAAATTTGCTGATGCTGATGAGAAAAATGGGGTTAAGGTTGAAGTGCCTCAAATTACTAAATCATATTTAGAAAGCTTAATTAATGAACCTAATGATTTGCTTCCGTTGAAATAATTGTTAATTATTTAAGATAATGGTAGGGTGTTTGGAATATATTTCGAACACCCTATCTTATAGATATGTACCTTTGCTGAAATGCCATATTTTAAAAAACTGCATGATCTTCTTAAAACAGAACGTGAAGAAGATTTGCAAACCTATAATAAACAAAAAGAAACACTTTCTGTCGCAGAACGAAGAGCAAATGGTTTAACCTGGTATCCCATTGCGATCCGTGGATCGGAAATGAGTAGGGGAGATTATTTAACTGTTGAAGTAGAACGAACAACCCATCAGGATTTGTCACATCAGCTTAGGTTTGGTATGCCTGCAGTACTATTTTCTAACCATGATCCTAAAATTGACCGCATTGAAGGCGTAATTGCTTATCAGGGTGGTAGCCGCTTAAAAATCACTTTACGTACCGATGAATTGCCAGACTGGGCCAGAGATGGTAAGTTAGGTATTGATGTGCTTTTTGATGATCATAGTTATGATGAAATGCAGGGGGCTGTTAAACGTGCTGCTCAAAGAAATGAACAGGGCGATGATCATCACCTGATCAAAGTATTAACAGGAGCTGATACTCCTTCGTTTGCCCAGGATATTTTTCATTACCCAATTCCTAAATTAAATGAAGTTCAGCAACTCGCTGTAAATAGAATTGTGGCGGCAGAGCAATTGGCTATTGTTCATGGGCCACCGGGAACTGGAAAAACGACAACACTGGTACAGGCAATTAAAGCATTGATTAAGCAGCATGGTAAGCAGGTTTTAGTGGTTGCTCCAAGTAATACTGCTGTAGATCTACTGAGTGAGAAGCTGTCCGATGAGGGCTTGAATGTTTTGCGTATCGGTAATCCTGCAAGGGTATCTGAAAAACTATTTTCTTTAACTTTAGATAGTAAGATGGCTGCTCATAACAGTATCAAAGAGGTTAAAGACTTAAAAAAACAAGCTGCGGAGTATAAAAATATGGCTCATAAGTACAAAAGGAATTTTGGAAGAGCAGAGAAAGAGCAGCGTAAAGCACTTTTTGATGAAGCACATAAGATTATGAAATCTGTTGCCAATACTGAACAGTATATAGTAGAGGATCTGATAGATAGAGCACAGGTGATTACAGCAACTTTAGTAGGTGCAAGTCATTATACCATCAAAGACAGGAAGTTTGATACGGTTGTTATTGATGAAGCCGGACAGGCCTTAGAACCTGCCTGCTGGATACCAATTTTAAAAGCTCAGAAAGTAATATTAGCTGGAGACCATTGTCAATTGTCGCCAACTATAAAATCCCACGAGGCCGCCAGGGCAGGTTTAAGTACTACATTATTGGAAAAGTGTGTTGCTTTACATCCACAAGCTGTCGTTTTATTGGAAGAACAGTACAGAATGAATACACAAATTATGGGCTATTCTTCTGAAGTGTTTTATAGTGGAAAATTAAAAGCGCATGAGTCTGTAGCAAATCATTTACTGTTCCCTGAAGATACTGCATTGAATTTTGTAGATACTGCAGGCTGCGGTTTTGAGGAACAAATAGACGGTACTAGTACTTATAATACCGATGAAGCAATATTTTTGTTAAAACATTTAGCACAATTAGTGCTACAGTTGAGCGAGAAATATACTGTTGATAATTTCCCAACAATAGCACTGATTTCCCCTTACAAGAGGCAGATTCATATTTTAAAAGATTTACTTCTTAATCACCCGGTTTTACAGCCTTATACGGAAAAAATAGCTGTGAATACTATAGATAGTTTTCAAGGACAGGAAAGAGATATTGTTTATATCGGAATGACGCGTAGTAATGCGGAAGGATCGATTGGATTCTTGTCAGACATTCGTAGGATGAACGTAGCTATGACTCGGGCTAGAAAGAAACTGGTAGTCGTTGGAGATAGTGCAACTTTATCGAGATTGCCTTTTTATGCCGATTTTATTACTTATGCAGAGAAAGCTGATGCATATAAAAGTGCCTGGGAATTTGCTGACCTAGATTGAATTGATGGTGGTTAATCTTCATCCGATTGATCGCCACTGCCATGTTTTTCTGAATAATCTCTGGCATTTTCATCTGCTAATATATTTCCTTCTTTTTCGCTTTCCAGGTTTCGATCTATACGATCGTTCCACTTATCTAATGCGTTTGGATGAGGATGTTTCTCGCGATCAGTTAACTCAGCCTTTTCTATTTTTGATTTCTGGTGTTTCATTTGAAAGGATATTAAAAGCTTTACTATTATTAAACGTTATAGTGATATAATAGGTTTTAAAAAAATTATTACCTTTCCAGACCTGTGCGTATTACAGGTTTTATTTGTTATAAAGAACGTTGCTTATGAAAAAGTTTTTAACCCTCTTTCTTGTTGTTTTTAGTTCTGTTGTTTTTGCTCAGGAAGTATATTGGCAGCAACAGGTGAGGTATAATATCGATGTAACTTTAAATGATCAGGATAAAACTTTAAAAGGTTTTGAAAAGATTGTATATAAGAATAATTCCCCATCAAGTCTGGATTTTATCTGGTTTCATATTTGGCCAAACGCATATAAGAATGAAAATACTGCCTTGTTTCATCAATTAAAAAATGATACTTCAAGGGTGAAGAAAATGGAGAAATATACTTTTGGGAGTATAGATGGGTTGAATTTCAAAGTAAATGGGAAAGTAGCAAAGACAGAAGCACACCCAAATCCCCAATATATTGATGTGATTAAGCTGAATTTGGCCACACCATTGAAACCTGGAGATTCTGTAACTATTACCACTGACTTTAAGGTGAAGTTACCTTCTTATTTCTCCAGATCTGGCTTTGCTGAGGGTGAGTTTATGGTATGTCAATGGTATCCAAAGCCTGCAGTTTTTGATAAAAATGGATGGCATGAATTTCCGTATCTGGATATGGGTGAGTATTATAGCGATTATGCATCATTTGATGTAAATATTACTGTTCCATCAAGTTATGTTGTTGGCGCCACAGGGGTTTTACAAAATGCAGATGAATTGGCTGCTTATAAAAGTATTGGTGCGAAAAATGTGGCCGACAGGAAAGCTAAGCCGGTTTTGTATACTGCGAAAAATAAAAACGGTGTTAAGAAACTGAATTACAAGATGGATAATGTGCCTGATTTTGCATGGTTTGCAGATAAGGGTTTTGTCATTCAATATGATACTTTAAAACTGGAGTCAGGAAAAATTATAGATGCATTTACTTATTATCATGATACCGATAGTACTTTGTGGAATTATAGTATTGATTATGCCAAAGATGCAGTAAGAAAATATAGTAAATGGATCGGGGAGTATGAATACCCGGTTGTTCAGGTGGTAGAGGGTCCTAAAAATGAATCGAGCGGTGGAATGGAGTATCCTACAATTACGCTCATTACAAGTCCAGGTGCGAATAAGGAATACCTTGATGGCGTAATTACTCATGAGGTGGGACATAATTGGTTTATGAGTATGCTGGGCAGTAATGAGCGCGAGCATGCCTGGTTAGATGAGGGCTTGAATACGTTTTTCCAGTTTAGATATGAGGCTGAAAAGTATAGGGCTAATTCTGTATTCGGTGATATTCCTGTGGAAGTTCAGGCTTTGCCTGCTAAAGAATTTTTGTCGTCTATTTACGGTGCTTTAAGTGGGATCCCTATGCAATCTGCAATTGATATCCCATCAGAAAAGTTTAGTTCATCAAATGATTATAGTACTGCTTCTTACCTAAAACCTGCATTATGGTTGTATATTCTGGAAAATAGTGTTGGAAGAGAGAAAATGGATAGTGCTTTTCAATTGTATTTCAAACAATGGCAAGGAAAACATCCTCAGCCTGAAGATTTCAAAGCATCATTGGAGCAATCGCTTGGTATTGATCTGACGAAGTATTTTGGATTGCTGAAAAAAGAAGGTAAGTTTGAGTAATACACGAAATAACGTACTTTAATAAACCTTTTTTCTGAATCAGAATCGGATTGGTAAGGAGCCTGCATCAAACTTAAATATAAAGTTGAATTTCGTATGTACCTCCTTCGGGTCTCGTTCGTGTTTGTTCGGTAAAATATCAAGTGAAATACATCGCAAATAGGAGTGATGTCAAAGCTTTTTACGTCTATCTTATTCAATCTATTCAGGATCCCAAAAAAATCACATTTGTCGGATAATATTATGACGTATTATACTACCGCTGATTTAAAGAATATGGGTACTTTTGCACACATATTTATACGAGTAGAATGAAATTAGCAATTAATGGTTTTGGAAGAATAGGACGTGTTTTTTTACGTACTGCTCTTGAACGAAATATCAATGTTGTAGCTATAAATGATTTAGGGGATCCTGCAACACTGGCTCATCTTTTTAAATACGATAGTGTACACCGTGGATTTAAGGGAACTATTAAACATGAAGATGAGGCCTTAATCATTAATGGGAAGAAAATTCATGTTTATAATAAGGTTAGACCAGAAGATTTGCCATGGGCAAGCTTAGGGATTGACCTGGTGGTAGAATCTACAGGTAGATTTACCAGTCGTGCCGGAGCCGAACTTCATTTAAAAGCGGGTGCAAAACAGGTCTTGATCTCTGCACCATCTGCTGATAAAGATGTGCCAATGCTTGTGCTTGGTGTAAATGATGGTGATGTTGATTTAAAAGCTGCAATACTTTCAAACGCTTCATGTACCACCAATAACGTTGCACCAATGGTGAAGATATTGGACGATAACTGGGGTATACTGGATGGTTATATAACTACTGTGCACTCAATGACAGGCGATCAGAATTTGCATGACTCACCGCATAAAGACTTAAGAAGGGCAAGAGCAGCATCAGCATCAATCATTCCTACAAGTACTGGAGCTGCAAAAGCGATTACAAATATTTTTCCCCATTTGGAGGGGAAACTAGGAGGGGCCGGTATAAGAGTGCCTGTTTTAAACGGATCTTTAACAGATTTCACTTGTATCTTAAAATCGAAGACCACCATAGAAGAAATTAATGCCGCTTTTAAAAGAGCTGCCGACAATGATATGAAAGCTATAGTGGAGTATACTGAAGACCCGATTGTCTCGGTAGATATTTTAGATAATCCGCATTCTTGCGTGTTTGATGCGCAGCTTACTTCTATTGTGGGCGATCTGGTTAAGGTTGTTGGCTGGTATGATAATGAATCGGGCTATTCTGCCAGATTGGTGGATCTTGTACAGAAAATTGCGAAAAACTATGATTAAACACATCACGACTAATGAAACACTTGATTTAAGAAACCGGGTGTTGAGAAATAATGAGGGCATAGATAAATGTATTTTTCCTTTTGATGATACGGAGAAGAATTTCCATTTAGGGAGATTTGATGGCGATAGAGTAGTTTCTATAGCAACTTTTTATCCGGAAGATTATGAAGGCAGGGGAAAAGGAGGGTACAGATTGCGTGGTATGGCAACTGATCCTGAGTTTTCTGGGAAAGGTTATGGCTCAGAACTGATAAAATTTGCAATTAATGAGTTGAGATCTGCTAATGCTTCTTATATTTGGTGTCATGCGCGAACAGTGGCCATTGAATTTTATAAAAAACTGGGTTTTGAAGTGATTTCCGAGGAATTTGAGATGCCGGGAATAGGTCCGCATTTCGATATGGTTAAAATCATTTCATAACTAACGCATGCCAAATTTTAATAATAAAAGATAAAATTAAAAATGAGAACAATCGATCAATGCAATTTCAAAGATAAAAAGGCTCTGGTAAGGGTAGATTTTAATGTCCCTTTGGATAAAGAATTTAACATTACTGATGATAAAAGAATGCGTGCCGCATTGCCTACCATCAATAAAATATTGAACGATGGTGGATCTGTAATCCTAATGTCTCACTTAGGTCGTCCAAAAGGTGGACCTGAAGATAAATATTCATTGAAACACATTTTAGGTGATCTTTCGAGAATGCTTGATTTGGAAGTAAAGTTTGCTGACGATTGTATAGGTGCTTCTGCTACTGAGAAAGCTAGAAACCTGGTTCCTGGACAAGTTTTACTTTTAGAGAACCTGCGTTTTTACCCGGAAGAAGAAAAAGGTGACCGTAATTTTGCTGAGAAATTGGCTAAACTAGGAAACGTATATGTAAATGATGCTTTTGGTACAGCTCATCGTGCACATGCTTCAACAGCTATTGTTGCTGAGTTTTTCCCTACAGAGAAATATTTCGGTTATTTAATGGCTGAAGAGTTGAAAAATGCTGAAAAAGTAAATCATGGTGCTGAGAAACCTTTTACTGCAATTATGGGTGGTGCAAAGGTGTCTGATAAGATTTTATTAATTGAAAGCTTGTTAGATAAAGTAGATAACCTGATTATTGGTGGTGGTATGGCTTATACTTTTGCCAAAGCTGCTGGTGGCGAGATCGGTACTTCTTTATTGGAAGAAGATAGAATGGCCTTATGTCTGGAATTGGTAGAAAAAGCTAAGGCTAAAGGGGTGAACTTGTATTTGCCTTTAGATACTGTTATTGCTGATAAGTTTGATAATGAAGCTAGTAAAGGTACTGTAGATTCAGGACAGATCCCAGCAGATTGGATGGGATTGGATATTGGTCCTAAAACTATTGAATTGTTCTCAAAAGTAATATCTGGTTCTAAAACCTTATTATGGAATGGTCCGATGGGTGTTTTTGAAATGGCTAATTTTGAGCAAGGAACTCGTGCAGTAGCTGATGCAGTGGTAGCTGCAACACAGAATAATGCGGCATTCTCGCTAATTGGTGGTGGAGATTCAGCTGCGGCAATCGCAAAATTCAATTTAGAAGATAAAGTTAGCTATGTATCTACAGGTGGTGGAGCATTGCTTGAGTATATGGAAGGTAAAGAATTGCCTGGTGTTAAGGCGATTAATGACTAACATTAAGAACGTTTTTTAGAACAGGCGTTTCGTTTTTGCGAAACGCCTGTTTTTGTTTACCACCGAATTTTCTGCGTTTTTGATGCTTTTAAGGCGGAAATATGCATCGAAAAATTATGTTGATAATTTTTTGTGGTAGAATGTGGTAAAAAGTGGTAGAATTATCTATTTTTACACTACATAAAAAGTGTACAGATAGAAATGGTTCAACTGTTAGGAGAGTTTGATTGTAAATTGGATGCGAAAGGCCGCTTGATGGTTCCTTCCGGTCTGAAAAAACAATTGCCTAATGTTGAGGGTGAGGGACTTGTGATTAACCGTGGCTTTGAGAAGCATTTGGTGCTTTATCCGAAAAAGGTATGGGAAGGCATGGTTGAGGAGATGAGTAAGTTGAACCAGTACGAGCCAAAAACCAGAGAGTTTATTAGATATTTTACCCGTGGCGCGACGCTTTTGTCGCTCGATGCCACTGGAAGAGTCAATTTGCCGAAGTGTTTATTGGAATCTGTAGGTATAGAATTGAGTGATGAACTTGTTTTGGCTTGTCAGTTTGATAAAGTTGAAATTTGGTCTAAAAAAGCTTACGAAGCTTTGTTTGATACTGAGCCGGAGAATTTCGCTTTCCTTGCTCAGGAAGTAATGGGAAATAAAAATAGGGGGGGAGATGGAGAATAATTATCACGTTCCTGTTTTGCTGAAAGAATGCATTGATGGTTTGAATATCAAACCAGACGGGGTATATGTGGATGTGACTTTTGGGGGTGGCGGTCATTCTCGTGAAATACTTAAAAATTTAGGTAAAGATGGTGTGTTGATCGCTTTTGATCAGGACCCTGATGCGCAAAGAAATAAAATTGATGATCCTCGTTTTCATTTCGTTGATCAGAACTTTGCTTTCCTCAAAAATAACTTACGTTTATTGGGTTTTAAAGCTGTCGATGGTATTCTGGCTGATCTTGGCGTTTCGTCACATCAGTTTAATGAGCCTGAAAGAGGTTTCTCGACTCGCTTTGATGCTGCATTAGATATGCGCATGGATAAGCAAGGAAAGTTGACGGCTGCTGATGTTTTGAATACTTATACGGAAGATCAACTGCATAAAATTTTTGGTATTTATGGTGAGGTTAAAAATGCAAAATCTTTAGCTAGAGTAATAGTTACCGGACGTGTAGATAGACCGGTATTGACGCTTGCTGATTTTAAGGCAGTTGCTGCGCCGCATATTCCTAAAGGTAAAGAGCATAAATATATGGCGCAGGTTTTTCAAGCCTTGCGTATTGAAGTCAATGCCGAAATGAAAGTGCTGGAGGATTTTCTGGTGCAGACAGCGGATGTATTAAAGACTGGCGGTCGACTGGTAGTGATGTCTTATCATTCATTAGAGGATAGACCTGTTAAGAATTATATAGCAAAAGGAAAGTTTAGAGGGGAAGTTGATAAGGACTTTTACGGTAATGAACAAAAGCCTTTTAAAGCAATAACTAGAAAAGCTATAGTTGCTGATGAGTTAGAGCTGCAAAGAAATAGTCGTTCCAGGAGTGCGAAGTTAAGAGTGGGGGAAAGGTTATGAGTAATAAGTTTAGGGAACATCTTGATGAAGAACCGGAATTAGAAGAAGAGATAGAGATTAAGGTTAAGCCTAAGCCTAAACGAAAAGATACTGAAAGTAGTACTGCTTTTTTTAGAAAGCTATTTACTGAAGGTATAGTTAGTAAAGAGTCAGCAACGGAGATGTTGCCATTTTTGATATTTATTTCAGTGCTATGTATGTTATATATAGCCAATAGTCATATGGCTATAAAGAATATCAGGAAGATTGACAAATTGAGTAAAGAAGTAAAAGAGCTGAGTTGGGAATATAAATCGCTGAAAGCTGATCTGATGTTTAAGAGTAAGCTGACAGAAGTAGCGAAAAAAGTAGATACGCTAGGGATTAAAGAACTAACTGAGCCACCTAAAAAAATTGTAATAAACAGTAATGAATATTAGAGATAACATATTATTGCGTGTTTATCTGTCCTTCGGGCTGATTGTACTGCTTGCCGTGGCGGTGTTGGTCAGACTATGCGATGTACAGTTTGTGGAGGGACACAAGTGGCGTGCCATGGCCGATAGTCTCTCTACAAAGTATGTCAATATAGATGCTGCAAGAGGAAATATCTATTCCGTAGATGGAAGTTTGCTAGCTACCTCTATCCCTGAATATGAATTGAGGATGGATATGTATGCCGGTGGAATACAGGATAAAGATGTTTTTAATGAAAAAGTGGATTCGTTAGCCATCAAGCTTTCACAGTTTTTTAATGATAAAACACCTAAGGAATATTCACGTTACCTGCGTAATGCACGTAGAGATAGCGTGCGTTATTTATTGATCAAACGTAAAGTTGGATATCAGGAATTGAAAACAATCAGAACTTTCCCTTTATATAATATAGGGAAATATACTGGTGGACTAATTGCTGTTCAACAAAATAAAAGAATCAGGCCTTTTAAATTCCTGGCAGCCAGAACAATTGGTTATAAGAATGAGAATGTAGCTAATGGTGTAGGTTTGGAAGGTGCCTATGGGGAATATATAAACGGTGAGCGTGGTAAAAGGTTAGTTCAGCGTATTTCTGGCGGGGTTTGGATGCCGGTAAATGATGAAGCTGAAGTGGCACCGAAAGAAGGAGCGGATATTATATCGACCATTGATATTAATATGCAGGATCTGGCACAAAGTGCATTAGAAAAGCAATTGATAAAAAGCGATGCCGATCATGGTACAGTGATTTTAATGGAGGTAAATACCGGAGAGGTAAGGGCTGTAGCCAATTATTCAAGGGTAAGTAAAGGGGTGTATGAAGAGAAGTTTAATTACGCAATAGGAGGTAGCCAGGACCCTGGCTCTACTTTTAAATTGGCTTCGTATATGGCATTGTTGGAGGATAAAAAAGTAGACACCAATACTTTAGTCGCTACCGGGGATGGGACTTATCGGATTCCAGGGCATACCATTAGAGACTCTCACGGAGGAATAGGTACAGTTACAGTAATGAAATCTTTTGAGCAATCGGCAAATACAGCGATTGCTAAATTGGTTAATACACATTATCAAAATAATCCATCTCAGTTTACAGATCATTTATATAATATTCATATGAATGAGCGGTTGGGTTTACAGATTCCAGGTGAAACAAAGCCGGTTATCAAGAATCCGAAATTTAAAGATTGGAACAAGAATATGACTTTGCCACAAATGGCTTATGGTTATGAAATGCAAATTACGCCTTTACAGATATTGGCATTTTATAATGCTGTTGCTAATAATGGTAAATATATCGCACCACTTTTTGTAAAAGAGATCAGACGTTTGGGAAATCCAATTGAGCAGTATGAAGCCAGGGTAATTAAGGAGGAAATTTGCTCCCCTGAGACTGTTAAAAAGTTACAGATCATGTTGGAAAATGTGGTTTCAAGAGGTACTGGTAGATTGATGGGCTCGCCATTATATAGAGTTGCAGGTAAAACAGGTACTGCACAGGTGGCAGATGCAAATAGGGGTTATAAAGGTAAACGTAGCTATCAGGCTTCATTCTGTGGGTATTTCCCGGCAGATAAGCCCAAGTATTCTATTATGGTGTCGATTAACGGCCCAAAGAATGGTTATTACGGTGCTACAGTGGCAGGGCCAGTGTTTAAAGAAATTGCAGATCGTATTTATGCAAGTGATATGGAAATGTACAATAACATTCCTGAGCATTTTGTAGGAAATACCATCAGGCCAGAAGCTAAAGCAGGTCATAGTAAGGCCGTGAAAAGAGTGTATAATGCTTTAGGTATTAAAGCTTTATATGCAGCGAAATCAGATTATTTCAATAGTGTAGATACCAGTAATGGTATTGTATATGAGGAGTACAATGTGGTTAAAGGGGTAATGCCTGATGTGAGTGGAATGGGGTTAAAGGATGCATTATATCTTTTAGGAAATGCAGGTTTAAAAGCTAAAGTAAAAGGCAGCGGAAGGGTAGTTACCCAATCCATAGCTGCAGGTAGTAAAATAGGAAAAGGATTAGCGGTACAAATAGATTTACAATAAGATGCAGTTGCAGGATGTTTTATATGGCGTAAAGATAATTAGCCTGGTTGGACAAACCGATAGGGAGGTGGGTGTTTTGACTTTCGATTCAAGACAGGTGAGCAATGATGCAGTGTTTTTTGCAATTAAAGGTACAGTGTCTGATGGTCATACTTATATTGATAGTGTGCTGGAAAAAGGTGTGTCTGTAATTGTTTGTGAAGAGATCCCTCAAGTACTTGCTGAAAATGTAACTTATATTCAGGTCGCAAATAGTTCTGTTGCTTTGGGTAAGATGGCAGCTAATTTTTATGGAAATCCTTCTTCAAAATTGCAACTGATTGGTATTACAGGGACCAATGGTAAAACAACCATTGCAACCTTGCTTTTTAAGTTGTTTAGAGAACTTGGCTATAAAGTAGGCCTGATTTCAACGGTTGATAATCATATCAATGATAAGGTTATTCCTGCTACACATACCACTCCGAATCCAATTGCGCTGAATGGCTTATTGGAGGATATGGTAAATGCTGGCTGCGATTACTGCTTTATGGAAGTGAGTTCGCATGCGGTCGTACAACATAGAATTGAAGGTTTGAACTTTGCTGGTGGTGTGTTTTCAAATATCACACACGATCATCTCGATTTTCATAAAACATTCGACAATTATATTAAAGCTAAGAAAGCATTTTTTGATGGATTAGGTTCTAATTCATTTGCCTTAACCAATCTTGATGATAAGAATGGTATGGTGATGCTACAAAATACAAAAGCAGTAAAGAAGACTTATGCTTTAAAACAAATGGCAGATTTTAAAGCTAAAATTTTAGAGAATAGCTTTAGTGGATTGCATCTTGATATTGATCATGCTGATGTTTTCTTTAAACTGGTAGGCTCATTTAATGCTTATAATCTGCTTGCAGTTTATGGTACGGCATTATTGCTGGATCAGGATCAGTTAACGGTTCTGACTACACTGAGCAACCTAACTGGTGCTGAGGGTAGGTTTGATGATATGGTTTCAAACGGCATTATTGGAATTGTTGATTATGCACATACACCTGATGCGATTCAGAATGTGTTGAGTACCATCCATGATATTAGAAAGGGAACAGAGCAGGTGATAACCATTATAGGTTGTGGTGGAGATCGTGATAAAACAAAACGTCCGATTATGGCACAAGTGGCTTGTGATTGGAGTGATAAGGTGATTCTGACTTCGGATAATCCGCGCACAGAGGATCCTCAAACGATAGTAGAGGAAATGGAAAAGGGGGTTTCTCCGACAAACAGACGTAAAACATTGAGTATAGTAGATAGAAGGGAAGCGATTAAAACAGCATGTCATTTAGCCAGACCGGGTGATATTATTTTACTCGCAGGTAAAGGACATGAGAAATACCAGGAGATAAATGGAGTGAGACATCATTTTGATGATAAGG
>JBEBUV010000066.1:0-21605 GCA_040393085.1 Pedobacter hiemivivus
TCATACAAGACTCATACAAATCATTATCCGCACCCAAACTACATACTGAATACCAGTAAGTTACAACAAAAATAAACTAAATTCCAATGTATTTTACAAACCCTGTGCAATTACAAAACCACTAGCCCAGGCCCATTGGAAATTATATCCGCCAAGCCAGCCTGTCACATCCATACATTCACCACCAAAATAAACACCCGGAATCTTTTTACATTCCAAAGTCTTCGATGATACCTCATTCGTGTCAATACCACCTCGCATAACTTCGGCCTTATCATAGCCCTTATCCCCTGCCGGCTTCACTGTAAAATGATGAATCACTTGTTCAATATTATCAAACTCCGCTTTAGTAAGCACCGCCACCTGCTTTTCAACTGGTAAAAACTTACCTAAAGCGTCTGTAAACTTCTTCGCGTAAAAACGATTAAATACGGTCGACAATAACAACTTGCCATTCTGCTTCCGCTCAGTTTCAATTAAAGCGGTAATATCCTGATCAGGCAACAAGTCGATATTAAATACCTCACCCCTTTTCCAATACGATGAGATTTGTAGGATAGCAGGACCACTTAATCCCCAATGTGTAAAAAGAATATTCTCATCAAATGAAATCTTATCATTACTTACCCTGCAAAACACACTATTCCCAGACAGCTGTGCATACCATTCCTCATCTTTTCCGGTAATAGTTAGCGGAACCAATGCAGGCATCGTTTCTACAATCTTCAAATCATGTTTACGGGCGAAACGTAGTGCGAAATCAGTCGCCCCCATCTTTGGAATAGGTAAACCACCAGTAGCGATAACCAATTTAGGCGCAGTTAGTGTCTTTCTTTTACCATTCTTATTATAGGTTACATTAAAACCCTGTGATAGCTGTTCAATATCCGAAACTTCAGCACCACAAATTAATTGCTGACCAAAATCTTCACAAATAGAAGTAAACACAGCAACAACATCCCTTGCATTTTTACCATCTGGAAAAAGCTGACCAAGTGTTTTCTCTTTCCCCTCTATCCCATATGTTTCAAAAAAACTGATGGTATCATCTACTGTCCATTGCGTAAAAGCAGATTTTAAAAAATGTTTATTGGCAGAAATAAACTGTTCATCCGTTGTATACATATTAGTATAATTACAACGTCCCCCTCCCGAAATCAAGATCTTAGCACCTGCCTGATCATTCTTCTCCAATAAAATAACCCGTTTCCCGAGGTATCCCGCTTGTACCGCACACATCAAACCACACGCTCCAGCTCCAATAATTATAGCATCTGCATCCATCAATCCGTTTATATTGTTTATTTTTGTGCAAATTAAGCATAACTTTTTCATATAGATATGGCAAAACAAATAAGTGATTTAAAATTAGGGATACTCGGTGGCGGACAATTGGGCAGAATGCTCATCCAGGAAGCCATCAATTATAACCTTACTACCCTGGTTTTAGATCCGGATACTGATGCACCCTGTAAACATATAGCAAACTACTTTGAATGTGGCTCTATTACTGATTTCGACACAGTTTATAACTTCGGAAAGAAAGCCGACATCATTACTATAGAAATCGAAAAGGTTAATATAGAAGCACTAGAACAACTGGAAAAAGAAGGAAAGCAAGTCTTTCCACAATCAAGAGTTATCCGTTTAATACAAGACAAAGGCGTACAGAAACAATTTTTCAAGGAGAATAATATTCCTACAGCACCTTTTCAACTCGTAAACACTACTGAAGACATTCGCAACAGCAACTTTCCCTTTCCGTACATATTAAAACAACGTAAAGATGGATATGATGGTAAGGGTGTAATGAGAGTTAACAGCGCAGCTGATATCGACAACGCTTTTGATGCTCCATGTCTGATTGAAGAACTGGTAGATTTTGAAAAAGAAGTTGCCGTTATTGTAGCCAGAAACTCAAAGGGAGATATGAAAACATTCCCGATGGTAGAAATGGAATTCAATGCTGAGGCCAATTTAGTAGAGTTTCTAATCGGCCCTTCTACTTATCCTGAAGCATTACAACACAAAGCTGAAGTGATTGCTAAAAACATCGCTTCTTCTCTTAACGTTACTGGCCTGCTGGCTGTAGAAATGTTTGTGACTAAGAATGGTGACCTCCTGGTTAATGAACTAGCTCCTCGTCCGCATAACAGTGGCCACCAAACTATTGAGGGAAACTATGTTTCGCAATTTGCACAGCACTTGCGCTCGATTTTCAACTTACCACTAGGTGATACCCGTTGCATTAATAATGCGGTAATGATTAATCTATTGGGTGAAAAAAACCATAACGGCGTAGCAAAATATCAGGGATTGGAGAAAATAATGGCAATCGAGGGAGTATATGTACACCTTTATGGTAAAAAATATACCAAACCGTTCCGTAAAATGGGTCATATTACAATTGTAGACCAAAATAGAGAGGCTGCTATACAAAAAGCCAATTTCGTTAAAAACACACTAAAAGTTATTTCATAAAATGAGCATTAAAGCCGGTATTATCATGGGCAGCAAATCAGATCTTCACATTATGCAAGATGCTGCTGATATTTTTAAAGAGTTTGGAGTAGAATTTGAAATGACCGTAGTTTCGGCTCACCGTACTCCGGAAAGAATGTTTGAATATGCTAAAAATGCTGCTTCAAGAGGGATAAAAGTAATTATTGCTGGTGCAGGCGGCGCAGCACATTTACCTGGTATGGTAGCCTCAATTACAGTAGTACCAGTAATCGGCGTACCTGTTAAATCTTCAAATTCAATCGACGGATGGGACTCCATCCTGTCTATATTACAAATGCCAAACGGAATTCCTGTAGCAACAGTTGCTTTAAATGCAGCTAAAAATGCAGGGCTATTGGCTGTTCAAATTCTTTCTACTGCTGATGAGTCTTTGGCTGTAAAAATGCAAGCCTATAAAGATGATTTAAAAAAGAAAGTTGAAGAGAGCGCTGCTGATATGTAAGTAGTATTTTAGTATATAGATGTTAGCAGTTAGATATTAGTATTTAAAACGCGGAGTTTTAGAATGCACTATTTAGAAATTAACAATTAAAGCTTATAGCTGTCTAACTACTAACATCTAAATACTAACTACTAATCTCAATTCAAATTAGGATCCTGTGGAAAATTGCTCACATGGGCATATTTAGGCCCCAGATTAATAATAACCTCACGCCATAGGTTTTCTTCATTATCGGAGAAAACCGTATCGGAATGAAACTGATCTGATACAATCCAGGTGTTCTCTTTCATTTCCGTTTTCAGCTGTTCCTCAGCCCAACCCGAATAACCAATAAAAAACTTAATATCACTTTCACTAATACTTTTACTGTTAATCAACACCTTTAAAGCTTCAAAATTACCACCCCAGTATATTCCTTTTGCTACTTCCTCACCATCGGTAATCAAATCAGGGCACCTATGGATAAAATGTATGGTATCTGTTTCGACAGGTCCACCTAAATAAATTGGATATTTTGCATCCACCATTTCAGGAACTACATCACCAAGTACCAAAGTGCTCAAATGATTCAGAATAAAACCAATAGTCCCCTCCTGCTGATGTTCAGTAATCAAAATTACCGAACGCCTAAAATTAGGATCCATCAGGAATGGTTCGGATATTAATAATCTACCCTTCATAGGTTGTAACCTGCTTATCATTTTGGAAATTTAGGGATAAATTTGATTAAACTAAAACCTATTTTTGTACATGGAGCTTCACAAAAATAATTTACACGATTTAAGACAAGAATACCGTGCTGCACAACTTTCGGAAAAGGATGTAGAAAGCAACCCTATCCTGCAATTTGGGAAATGGTTTTCTGCTGCTATAGATGCACAACTGTATGAACCTAATGTAATGACACTTGCAACGGCCGACCGTTTCGGAAAACCCTCTGCACGTATTGTATTACTAAAGGAGTTTGATGACAATGGTTTTGTATTCTATACTAATTACGAAAGTAAAAAAGGACAAGATTTAATTGAAAATCCTCAAGCCGCTCTCGTATTTTTCTGGCCAGAATTAGAACGTCAGATAAGAATTGAAGGAGTAGTAAGCAAAGTTGATATACAAACTTCAGCCAAATATTTCCATTCCAGACCAACAGGAAGTCAGATTGGTGCCATGGCCTCTCCACAAAGTAGTAAACTCGAGAGCCGTGAATCCTTAGAAGAAAAAGTATCCAGCCTCACCAAAGAATATGAGGGTAAAGAAATTCCACATCCCGAACATTGGGGTGGTTACCTGATTGAACCTATGCATATTGAATTCTGGCAAGGACGCCCAAGTAGACTGCACGATAGAATTGTTTATGATTTAGTGGATGGTTCGTGGATTATAAATAGATTAGCCCCATAAAACTTATAATAACCTCATAAAAAGAACTAAATGAAGAACATCGCAGTAATAGGGTCTGGAACGATGGGCAATGGAATTGCACATACTTTTGCGCAATTTGGCTATCAGGTAAATCTGGTCGATATCAATAACGAAGCTTTAGAAAAAGCGATAAATACCATTAGCAAAAATCTAGACAGACAGGTCGCTAAAGGAACGCTTACTGAATCAGAGAAAACTGTTACCTTAAGTAATATCAGCACTTTTACTGATATGAAATCGGGTGTAGCTCAGTGTGAACTGATTGTTGAAGCAGCAACAGAAAACCTGGAGCTGAAACTAAAAATTTTCAAAGATCTTGATGCTTTTGCTAAACCTGAAGCTATCCTTGCCAGCAATACTTCATCTATATCCATCACTAAAATAGCTTCTGTTACTAATCGTGGCGATAAAGTAATTGGCATGCATTTTATGAATCCTGTCCCAGTGATGAAATTGGTAGAGGTAATACGAGGTTATGCAACAAGCAATGAAACTACAGCATTGGTGATGGACCTTTCTAAAAAACTGGCAAAAGTCCCTGTAGAAGTGAACGATTATCCGGGTTTCGTAGCGAACCGAATCTTAATGCCTATGATCAATGAGGCGATTTATACGCTTTATGAAAATGTAGCAGGTGTTGAAGAAATTGATACTGTCATGAAATTGGGTATGGCTCATCCTATGGGACCATTGCAACTGGCAGATTTTATAGGTCTGGATGTTTGTCTGGCCATTCTACGTGTACTACAAGACGGCTTCGGCAATCCAAAATATGCACCATGCCCATTACTGGTAAATATGGTCACTGCTGGTAATAAAGGTATTAAATCTGGTGAAGGCTTTTACAATTATGCAAATGGCGTGAAAGAGGCTGTCGTAGCGCCCAAATTTAGTTAGCCATTCTATAATTATAATATTTAAGCGTATTTTTGAACAATGAACGAGAATCTTGATCCCTCATCCGAAAGTCTGACACCTATAGAACGCGATATCGAAAAAGTATTGCGCCCGCAGACTTTTGATGACTTTACAGGACAGGAAAAGGTGATGGAAAACCTGAAGATCTTTGTGAAAGCAGCAAAGTTACGCGGCGAGCCACTGGATCATGTTTTGTTACACGGTCCTCCGGGACTGGGTAAAACTACGCTTTCCCTTATCATTGCCAATGAAATGGGTGTTGGAATTAAAGTTACTTCGGGCCCTGTACTAGATAAACCAGGTGATTTGGCGGGTCTATTGACTGGTCTGGACGAAGGTGACATCCTTTTTATTGATGAAATACACCGATTAAGTCCTTTAGTAGAAGAATATTTGTATTCGGCAATGGAGGACTTTAAAATTGATATTATGCTAGAGAGTGGACCAAATGCCCGCTCTGTACAAATTAGCTTAAATCCATTTACACTGGTGGGTGCTACTACAAGATCAGGATTGCTAACAGCTCCTTTAAGGGCAAGATTTGGCATTAATTCTCGTTTGGCTTACTATGATGCCAAACTACTGACCACTATTGTATTAAGATCATCCGAAATCCTAAAAACTCCAATCACAGAAGAGGGTGCTTATGAAATTGCACGTCGTAGTCGTGGTACCCCGCGTATTGCCAACGCTTTGTTAAGAAGAACCAGAGATTTTGCACAGATAAAAGGTACCGGTGAGATTGATACAGACATTGCTCGCTATGCCTTAAAAGCATTAAATGTAGACGAACATGGTCTGGATGAAATGGACAATAAAATTCTGACTACCATTATCGATAAGTTTAAAGGTGGTCCGGTAGGTTTAAAAACAATCGCAACAGCTGTTGGCGAAGATGAAGGAACCATTGAAGAAGTTTATGAACCGTTTTTAATTCAGGAGGGGTTTCTAATGCGTACCTCCAGAGGCAGGGAAGCTACAGAAGCTGCCTATAAACACCTGCAAAGAAACTTCCCCGGACAGGTCGGCAGATTGTTCTAAAAACAAAAATTTATTGGAATTGCTTTTTTAAATACACATTGATATGAACGTCGAAACAAGAAAACTTACGCTGTCAGATTATAATGACCTAAGGGATTCTATGCAACAGGCATACGATACCCTTGGACAAATATGGAGCAAAAATAGTATAGAACGCTTGCTAAAACTGTTCCCAGAAGGCCAACTCTGCATTGCAGTGGACGATAAGGTAGTGGCTTGCTCATTGTCACTCATTGTTGATTATGATGAATACGGTGATAAACACACTTATAAAAATATAACCGGCGACTACTCCTTCTCTACCCATGATCCAGAGGGTGATGTTTTATATGGTATCGAGATATTTGTACATCCGGAATTCCGTGGTTTACGCCTAGGCAGGCGCTTATATGAAGCCAGAAAAGAACTTTGTGAAAGCCTGAACTTAAAAAGTATCATTGCTGGTGGTCGTATTCCTGGCTATCATGAATTTGCAGATACCCTTACTCCCCGACAATACATTGATAAAGTAAAGGCTAAAGAGATATTCGACCCTACCCTTACTTTTCAGTTGTCTAACGACTTCCACGTAAGGAAAGTATTAAAAAACTATTTGCCAGGAGATCATGAGTCTAAAGAATTCGCTACACTGATTGAATGGAACAACATCTATTACCAGGGTATCGATGCTTCAGCACGTTCTGCGAAAACCATCCGCATCGGATTGGTACAATGGCAAATGCGCTTGTTCCCGGATATTGATGCTTTTTATGAGCAGGTAGAATTTTTCGTTGATGCAGTAAGTGGTTACGGATCAGACTTCATCATGTTCCCTGAATTTTTCAATACACCTTTACTACATCCTTATAATCACCTCCCAGAAATGGAAGCTATGAGGAAACTGGCAGAGCAAACAGAGGAAATTGTAGCTCGGATACAGGAATATGCGTTGTCTTATAATGTGAATATTATATCGGGTACCATGCCTATAGTTGAAGACGGCAAGCTGTACAATGCTACCTACCTTTGCCATAGAAGTGGTAAAACAGACGAATATAGAAAGATTCACATCACTCCTAATGAAAAGAAATATTATGGTATGGTGGGGGGTGATAAAATCCAGGTCTTCGATACCGATTGCGGTAAAGTTGGTATCCTGATATGCTATGATGTGGAATTCCCTGAACTGAGCCGTATATATGCCGATCAAGGTATGCAGATTCTTTTTGTACCTTTCTTAACGGACACTCAAAACGGATATACCAGAGTTCGCAGGTGTGCTCAGGCAAGAGCTATAGAAAACGAATGCTATGTGGCCATCGCGGGCTGCGTAGGTAACTTACCTAAGGTAAACAATATGGATATTCAGTTCGCTCAATCTGCAGTTTTTACACCATCAGATTTCGCCTTTCCTACTGATGCTGTAAAAGCCGAAACCACACCAAATACAGAAATGATGTTGGTAGTAGATGTCGATTTACACCTGTTAGACGAGATACACCATTTTGGCACTGTCCGTATTCTTAAAGACAGAAGAAAAGATTTATACGAAGTAAGGCTGTTAAAATAACGGCCTTACATATAAACCAGCCAGTATACAACCAAAGCAATAACTAATATCGGTATCAGCCATCTTAAAACCACTGATGCGCCATTGATATCTTTTTCCTCAATAGCTTCACGGGGCGGCCCAGGATCAGCCTGGTGTTTAGAATAATCATTCTCTATTGGTTTGTGAGGTTGATTTGGATCTTCCGCATGTTTTGATTCTTCATTTTCCATAACTTTAAGTTTGTATAGTTAAACTAACAACAAGCGAGTGTTTAAAAAGTTTCCAAAGCAAAGCCCTATCTTTGTACACGATGTTAAACAATACCCGCAAATACAGTAAAATAATTAAAGAAGAAGCCTTGAGGCTTGGCTTTATGCACTGTGGTATTGCCAAAGCTGATTTTTTGGAAGAAGAAGCTCCAAAACTAGAGCAATGGCTGCAAAATAACCATCATGGACAAATGGCTTATATGGAAAACCATTTCGATAAACGTTTAGACCCAAGGCTACTTGTTGATGACTCAAAGTCTGTCATTTCTTTAAGCCTTAATTACTTTCCAGACCAAGGCCAAACAGACCCTAATGCGCCTAAAATCTCCAAATATGCTTATGGAGCAGATTATCATGAGGTGATTAAAGACAAATTATTCCAATTGCTGAACTTCATAAAAGAGGAAATCGGAGAAGTTGCAGGACGTGCTTTTGTTGATTCTGCACCTGTACTGGATAGAGCATGGGCAAAACGTGCCGGCCTGGGATGGATAGGAAAAAATAGTAACCTGATTAATAAAAAGAGTGGCTCCTTTTTCTTCTTAGCAGAACTCATTATTGATCTGGAACTAGAGTATGATCAGCCTTTCCAAACGGATCATTGTGGAACATGTACTAAATGTATAGATGCCTGCCCTACTGAAGCCATCTTATCTCCTTTTGTAATAGATGCTAATAAATGTATTTCTTACCTCACCATAGAACTCAGAGAAGAAATTGACCAGAGTTTTAAAAATAAAATGGACAACTGGATGTTTGGCTGCGATGTTTGTCAGGATGTATGCCCCTGGAACCGATTTTCCACTCCACATTCTGAACCTAAATTTGAGGCTAATAAACAATTGCTGTTGATGAAAAAAGAAGAATGGGTAGATATCACTGAAGATGTTTTTAAAACCATCTTTAAAAATTCGGCAGTAAAGCGCACTAAATTTAAAGGACTAAGTCGGAATATCAATTTTTTAAAAACCAACTAAACTAATAATAGTTCATCATCTTAAAATAAGTTTAACATAAAAAACGGGCAGCATCATGATTTATGATATTGCCCGTTTTAATATATTCTATTTCTTATTTACCGAACTTCATTTTCAGTTGCTCTAACATATCATCTGTTACTGCAACTGTCGGTTTATCTTTTTTTATCTGTTGAGGACGTTGCTGTTGAGCAGCACCTTGCTGAGGCTTTGGCTGAGCTGCCTGTTTAGGCCTGTTGGCTTCAGCCTGCTGTTGTCTTTCAAGCTTTAAAGCATCTTTCTTTTTACTCCATCTTGCCCAAATTTCGTCCAGTTTTTTCTTTGTGTACAAAGGAAAATCTCCTTGCTTCATCCAGGCATAATAACTTGGCTCTGTATCAAAAACCTGCTCTACAGTCTTACCTTTATGTTTTCCAAAGTTAAATATCTCTTCCTCTTTTTCGTTATAAACCATTCTGCCGGCAAAATCCACTGGCTTATTCATATTTGTAAATACATGAAGTGCATCTACATCATTTATAACAGGTTGTGATATCTTTCCTTGTTTATCTTCAAAATCAACATTTTTATAGCGTTCAATCTGAGCCAGTAACACATGGTACGTTGCAGTAATATCAGCTTCTGCAGAATGTGCATTTACGATATCTTTATCACAGTAGAATTTGTAAGCCGCACGCAAAGTACGCTGTTCCATCTGGTGGAATATATTCTGAACATCTACAAATTTACGGTCAGACATATCAAAATCAATTCCAGATCTTAAAAACTCTTCCAGTAATACCGGAATATCAAATCTATTAGAATTGTAACCTGCAAGGTCAGCATCTGCAATAAAATCAGCCAGTTCCTGAGCTACCACTTTAAAAGCAGGAGCATCAGCAATATCTTCATCATAAATTCCATGTATCAATGATGAATGTAAAGGAATCGGCATTTCCGGGTTGATGCGCATAGATTTGATCTCTTCAGATCCATCAGGCATTGCTTTCAAAATAGCAATTTCAACGATCCGATCAGAACCTACATTAATACCAGTAGTTTCGAGATCGAAAAAAGCTAGAGGACGTTTTAAATTTAATTTCATTTTTAACTTTATTGGTAGCTCTTCAAAAGTCGTAAAAATCATCCATTAAACCTTAACTTATTTAATAACGCCTAAGTTTATGTCTAAATAGTTATGATATACTCTTTATTCTCAAAATTCTATTTATCTTGCAGTAGGACATAAATAAATAACGCTCGTATGAAATATTTTTTCTTACTACTTAGCCTTACCTTCTCAATCGAAGTATTTGCTCAGGACTTTGAGTACCTAAAACTAAATCAGGAAGAGGTAAACCTCAAGAAAACTCCCCTTGACACTAATGCAAGTGCAGTTGTTTTACGTGAATTTGGTACTGCCTCAATTCTCTTAGATGATAGCCGTGGTGGATTATACATCGATTTCAAACACCATGTCAGGATAAAAATTTTAAACAAAAATGGTTTTGACCATGCTAACATTGTGATTCCGGAACGCATATACAATGACAAGGAAGACCGCATCTATGATTTAAAAGCAAGTACCATTAATTTTATAGATGGAGTAATGGTTGTAACAGAGCTAGATAAAAATAAAATTTTCAAAGAAAAGAAGAATAAATATTTTACCCTTACAAAATTCACTATGCCCAACTTAACTGAGGGAAGCATTATTGAATACACTTATCATATTCAAAAACCATCAATTTATAATTTCAAAACCTGGGAATTTCAATCGGATATACCAAAACTACATAGCGAATTCATTGCATTTATCCCTGCTAATTATAATTATAATGTCTCACTAATTGGAGCACAAAAGTTAACTTCACAAAATGCCGAAATCAGCAGAGAATGCATACGAATAGCAGGACGTGCAATGGACTGCTCAAAAATGACTTATATCATGAAAGATATTCCTCCTTTAATTGAAGAGGATAACATGACTGCAGTGAGCAATTTCAGATCAGCAATTAACTACGAATTATCTGACTATATAAGTATTAATGGTGTAAAAACAAATATTACTAAAGAGTGGAAAAATGTAGATAAAGAGCTAATATCAGATAGAAATATTGGTGGACAAATCAAAAGAACTGATCTTTTTAAAGATGTTATACCGAGTTTAACAGAGAATATAACAGATCAACTCAGTAAAGCTAAAGCCATTTATTATTATATCAGAAATAACATTAAAAGTAGCGGCTATATTGGAATATTTAGCGAAAATACCGTCAAAAAAGCATTAGATCTAAAATCAGGAAACACTGCTGATATTAATTATGCAATGATTGCTGCACTCAATGCTGCAAACCTGAATGCTGAAATGGTTATTCTTTCCACCCGTGCTAATGGTTTAGTAAATAATCTATACCCGGTAATTAGCGATTTCAATTATGTAGTTGCAAAATTAGATATTGATGGAAAATCGTATTTATTAGATGCCTCAATTCCTTTATTACCTTTTGGCTTACTTCCATTACATTGTATTAATGGTCAAGGCCGTGTTATTCCTTTAAAGAAGCCATCCTACTGGATAGATCTTAAAGCAAGTCAAAAAGAAACAACCAATTATAATTTAAATGCAGAGCTTGGAAAAGATGGCAAATTAAAAGGATCTTTATCCACATTTTCTTATGGCTATGCTGCATTAAACAAACGTAATAGGATATTAGCAGCAAGTTCAATAGATGAGTTTGTAGAAAAGCTGGACGAAAGTATGCCTAGCATCAGCATTCTTAAACATGAGATTAAAAACATGGATAGTCTTGAAAAACCCTTATTAGAGATCTATGACATTGAAATGCCTATTTTTAAAGACATAAGCAGTAATCCTTTGTTCTTTAATCCCTTTTTTATTGAAAAAATCACTAGAAACCCTTTTAACTTAAATGAACGGACTTACCCGGTTGATCTGGGTTCTGAATCTGAACTCCGTATAACTATTACCATTAAACTACCTGAAAACTATAACTTAACTGATAAACCCAAAGACTTACACATCGCATTAGCCAACAATGGAGGAAGGTATTTGTGTACTACGGCATTGAACGATGGCGTACTCACCTTTAATCAGCTTATGCAATTCAACAAACCAATTTATCACTCTGAAGAATACTCCTCTCTTAAAGAATTCTATAGCAGAATTATACAATTGCAAAAAACAGACATTATTCTTAAACGCTAACGGTAATGATTTTAAAATATATTGGATTAAGTATACTTATTCTATGCTCAATTAATAGCTATGCTCAGCAAGAATATCCTATAGAACAAATTTCTGCCACACTAAAGAACCGTGCAAATGCAGTAATTAGGAACATGGAAACAACTGTTGATATGCGTGCAAATGATAATGTAATCATGACCGTTAAAAAGGTGGTCACAGTACTGAATAAAAACGGAGATAATCAAGCAGAAATTATTCTTGGATACAATAAAAGTAGAACCATTAAATATGCAAAAGGTGTAATATATGACGCTTCTGGTAAAGCAATTAGTAAATTCTCATTAAGTAATTTTACAGATCATAGTTCCGTTAGCGATTTCTCTTTATTTGAGGATGACCGGGTAAAACATCTTAAACCATCAACAAGCACCTACCCTTATACCATATCCTATGAGTTTGAAATCAGGTTTAAACAAAACCTTCTTATACCAGATTGGTACGCCAATCGAAGCGCTGATGTAGCAGTCGAACAAAGCACCTATACTTTCATTTCCAAACCCTCTGATAAAGTCAGAATTAAAGAATACAATTATATCGGGAAACCGGAAGTTGTGAATCAGGAAAAAGTTAAGAGTCAAACCTGGACAGTCAAAAACTTACCAGCTTTTAAACCAGAACCTTTTGCGCCCAATATGGAGAGCTACCTAACCTGTGTTAAAATATCACCAGAGGATTTTAGCTACTATGGTCGTAAAGCGAAATACCAGAATTGGGAAGAATTAGGAAAATGGATATATGACGACCTTATTAAAGATAGACAAGCATTAAATCCTGTTGCTGTTGCCGAAATCAAGAATTTAGTAAAAGACTTAAAGAACGACAAGGATAAAGCGCGTAAAGTATATGAGTACGTTCAAAAAAAGACACGTTATATTAGTGTACAGATAGGTATTGGAGGCAATCAGCCTATGCTGGCAAACGAAGTGCATAAACTTTCGTATGGCGACTGTAAAGCTTTAGTTAACTACACACAAAGTCTGCTAAAAGCACTTGATATTCCCTCATGGTATTGCGTTGTAAATGCAGGTAATTTCAAAAAGGATATGGAGCCAGATTATGCAAGTATGGCGCAGGGAAATCATGTTATACTTTGTCTCCCTTTACAAGGTGATACAACCTGGTTGGAATGTACCAGCCAGATTAATCCGTTTGGCTATCTAGGTACTTTTACCGACGACCGTACTGTTTTGGCCTGCCGTGAAGAAGGTGGAATCATACTTAAAACTCCAGCCCTATCAGCTCAAATGAACTTACAAGATCGAAAAGCAGCCCTTGTTATTGATAAAGAAGGAAATGTGAATGGTTCTATAAAAACAAATTTCAGTGGTTCACAATACGACAATTATGCTCAACTTGAAAACCAACCGCTTCAGGAACAACTTAAATTACTCAAGAAATTCTATGATGTAGATAATATAAATTTTGAAAACTTCAAGCTCAGTCATGATAAAGGCGCTAATCCTAAAAGCATTGAAACCTTGGACCTCAGCATTCAAAAGTATGCTCCACAAACCAATGATCATGCTTATCTGGTTTTGAATGCTTTTAACAAGCAAAGAAATATTCCCGAATTAAAAAATAGAACCCTACCTGTCTTTGTCAATAGAGGCTATACTGACCTGGACGAAATTACCTACACCATTCCTGATCATTGGAATGTTGAATATCTTCCTCAAAATATAGCTATTAAAAATAATTTTGGATCTTATCAAATCAGTATAAAAAAGTCTGATAACAAACTCATTTATAGCAGAAAGATTATTTTAAATAGTGGAACCTACCCCGCTGATAAATACGGTGACTTCACAGATTTTATGAGTACAGTAAGTTCAAATGACCTCTTAAAAGCGGTATTTAAAATTGGATCAACTCAGAATTAAAATTCCTATTCCAATACCGATAGCCATAATTAAATACATCAGAATCTCTGTGGTAGCAAAATTTTTATATTTTCCCCAAAATGAAAAGTCTTCTTTTTGATTTGACATAATTATATTTCTTTATAATTCACTTGTTAACTTTGCACCTTACAATGCATCAATTTATAATGCACCTGCTTTTACAAAGGCTCTCTGATAGGCTGGAATAGTTAAATCATCCACTACAACACCACGTGTAGTCGAGGCATGCACAAAAAAGTTATTGTTCAGATAGACCCCGACATGATCAACCGCACCACCGCCGAAAGAGAAAAAGATTAAATCACCCTCCTTTAAGTTACTTATACTCTTTTTCTTAATTGCATCAGCTTGATCTCTTGATCTTCTTGGAAGGGTATTACCATAAATATCTTTTTGTAGCAATAAAGCGAAACCAGAACAATCAATTCCCCTTTTATCCAACCCTCCTAAACGATAACGGACACCTGTCCAATCGGCAATAAATTTATACAGTTGTTTATTTTTCAAATGCGACATTGCATCGGCAGCTTTTGCAGCTGCTGCAGGACTTGGTTTTGCGGTATATTTTCTGGATTTACAAGCAGAAAAAAACAGAACAGATAAAAGGGCCAAAATTAAGAATCTACCTTTTGTCCCTTTAAATACCGTCACACTATTTAATACTTTCATACTACTGTTTAATTAAGCGCTGAATCTCATCAAGCTTCAATAAAGCCTCAACTGGAGTCAACACATTTACATCAAGATTATTCAGCATATCCCTAATCTGTACTAAAACAGGATCATCCACTGCAAACATATGCAACTGATAAGCCTGGTTCTGTACTTTTTTAATACTATCCTTTATACTCTGACCTTCTGTACGGTCTATTTCCAGTTTCTTTAAAATTTCATTGGCCCTATTGATCAGCTTTGGAGGCATTCCTGCCATCTTCGCTACATGGATACCAAAACTATGCTCGCTGCCACCAGGAATTAGCTTACGTAAAAAGATAATCTTATTACCAACTTCTTTTATTGACACATTAAAGTTCTTCACGCGGCTCATGGTATTGGCCAACTCATTCAACTCATGGTAATGTGTCGCAAAAAGGGTCTTAGGTTTTGCTGTAGGATGTGTATGCAAAAACTCAGCAATGGCCCAGGCAATGGAAATACCATCATAAGTACTCGTTCCCCTACCTATTTCATCTAATAAGATCAAGCTATTATCCGATATATTATTCAGAATACTCGCTGTCTCATTCATTTCAACCATGAACGTACTTTCTCCAGATGATAAGTTATCGGAAGCACCAACACGGGTAAATATCTTATCCACCAGACCAATTGTAGCCGCCTTTGCCGGCACAAAGCACCCCATCTGCCCCATCAATACGATTAAAGCAGTCTGTCGTAAAATGGCCGATTTACCCGACATATTGGGACCAGTGATAATAATAATCTGCTGACTCTCATTATCCAGAAACACATCATTTGTAATGTACTCTTCACCAACAGGCAGACGCTTTTCAATAACTGGATGTCGTCCACCCATAATGTCCAGAGCTTTGCTCTTATTCATCTCAGGCTTCACATAATGGTTCTTAACTGCCAGTTGTGCAAAGCATAACAACACATCCAACTGTGCCACTAAAAATGCATTCAATTGGATCGGTCTGATATAACTGCTGACTTGATTGATCAGTTCAGCATATAATTTAACTTCAATCTGCTGAATTTTCTCTTCAGCACCTAAAATCTGTTCTTCATATTCTTTTAACTCCGGTGTGATATAGCGTTCAGCACTTACCAAAGTTTGTTTCCTGATCCAGTCGGTCGGAACCTTATCTTTATGGGTATGAGTAACTTCCAGATAATAACCAAAAACATTATTAAAAGCTACCTTTAACGAGGGAATCCCAGTGGTAGCAGCTTCTCTTTTCTGTAACTCAACCAAATAGTCCTTACCGCCAAAAGAAATCTTACGCAAGCGGTCCAATTCTTCATCTACCCCATCAGCAATTACATTTCCTTTAATCAGCAATGCTGGCGGATCTTGATGTAATTCCCTCTCTAGCTTTTCTCTGATACTCAGACAAGAATCCAAATGATCCGCAAGAGCAACTAAAAATGGATTCTTCGATTGCTCTGCCAGATTTTTTACAGACTCAATATGATATAGTGATTTCTTCAACTGACATAATTCCCTGGGTCCTACCTTTTGCAGGCCCACCTTAGAAATCAGTCTTTCCAAATCGCCAATTTGCTTAATGTGCGACAAAAACTCCTGTACAAGCACATCATCTTTTACCAGATATTCCACCATTCCTAAGCGTTCCTGAATAGGCTTCAGTTCCTTTAATGGCATGATGATCCATTTGTGTAGCAAACGGGCGCCCATAGGGGTAGATGTTTCGTCGAGTATTTGAAAAAGCGTCACCGCGTTTTCATTGGCCGAGCTTACCAGTTCCAGATTACGGATGGTAAAGCGATCCAGCCACATATATTTATCTTCCTCTAAGCGAGAAATAGAAGTGATATGTTTTAAATTACGATGTTCTGTTTCATTCAAATAATGTAAAGCAACACCGGCAGCAACAATTCCGGTTTGCAACTTATCTACACCAAAACCTTTTAAAGAATTAACCTCAAAATGTTTAGTTAAGATCTCGTTTGCATAATCGTTGGTAAAAGCCCAGTCGTCCAGATGAAAAGTATAAAACCTATCACCAAATAACTCCATAAACTCTTTCCTTTTGCTCTTTTGGAAAACAACTTCATTGGGTTTAAAACCCTGTAATAGCTTATCAATATATTCTGTACTCCCTTGTGCTACATGGAATTCCCCGGTTGAAATATCTACGAAAGAGATCCCAAGCTGGCTCTTATCAAAATAAATAGAGGCTAAATAATTGTTAGACTTCTGATTTACAATATTATCACTGTATGCTACCCCTGGTGTAACCAGTTCAGTCACTCCCCTTTTTACAATCGTCTTGGTAGTTTTAGGATCTTCCAACTGATCACAAATGGCAACCCTTTGTCCGGCTCTAACCAATTTAGAAAGATAATTGTCCATGGAATGATGCGGAAAACCAGCCAATTCTATTGCTCCATTCGGCCCAATTCCTCTTCTGGTCAATACAATCCCTAAAATCTGAGATGCTTTAACTGCGTCCTCCCCAAATGTTTCATAAAAATCACCAACTCTGAATAGCAATAATGCACCCGGATACTTTGCTTTAATTGCATTGTATTGCTGCATCAACGGGGTTTCCTTAGTATTATCTTTAGCCAAAATGATTATGTTTTACAAAATCGTAAATATACTACTTGAGCTTGTAGGCTTTACGATTTGTTGAAAATTAAAAAAATGTGAATAGGTTTTACAATCTAGTAATATAAGACAAAAACAGCGCTAAAGCCTCACGCTTCTTATCAGTCAATTCGAAGTCTAATTTATGCATCAGATAATCATCTAAATCAAAATTCGCTTGCTTCGGCAATTCATCCAGGAGCTCTTTGCGTTTAGACAAGCCGAAAGATAGCGCTTTATTAAAATCATTGATAAATGACTGTGGTATCGTTTTATTGGCTACCCAAGCCGCATAAACAAATGGTAAACCTGTAAAATTCATCCATTCTTCGCCCATATCGTAAGCATAAGCAAAGCTTTCTTTCTTGCCAAAAGTACGATCGCCAATTAACACAATCGCATCTGTTTCCGCCTCCGGATCAGTTGTAAAACTTACTTCCTGTTTAAAATGGAATTTCAATAATACTTTGGCTAGGTTATTTGAAGTTCTCGAATGACTATCCAATCTTACAGACTTAATTTCTGAAACCGGTATTTTGCTGAAAATAAATACAGAATTTACTGCTCCAACAGAGCCGATACAGTAATCTGCAACGATATTGGCATTGGGAACGAGTGGTATTGCAGCCACTGGAATCAAACCTATATCCACCTGACCATCAATTAATTTTGCGGCACAATCTGTAGGGATATCTAAACTCAGATCAATCTGATCCAGCAGTGCTGAATGTTCAATTCCGTAAATAAAAGGTTTGGTATTGGTATAGGAAACAGCAGAAATCTTAATCTTATTCAACAATGCTTTTTATTTTAAATGATTGGTATTGTGAAAATCGGTGATTACAAAATCATCACCCGTTAATGTTACTTTATAAAGGGTGGTATTCAAGTGTGGAAAGGTGGTCATTTCCGATAAGGAAACGTCAGTCAGCAGACATAAAAACAGACGCATTGCACGACCATGCATACAGATCAGTACTGTCTTCTCGTTTGTAGCTTTCTTAATGACCTCCAGGGCTTCTTTCTCTCTGGCTAGCACGTCATTCGGACTTTCGCCACCCTCAAAACGTGCATCAAAATCACCAGATTCCCATTTTTCCATCAAGCCTTTAAAAGCAGTGATGGCCTGTTCATTATTGGGCTTACCTTCCCACACTCCCCATGCCAATTCATCCAATCCCGAAAGCTGCTCCCATGGCACACCGGCATCAATAAAACCTTTTACGGTCTGATGCGTACGTTTTAATTCAGAGGTATATACTTTATCAAAGGGAATATCTTTATACATCTCATAAAAGGCAGCTGCCTGTGCCCGGCCAGTATCATTCAGATCACTGTTTATGCCACGTCCCTGTACAATTCCTTGCTTATTTAAATCTGTTTCACCATGCCTGATGATATATAGTTCCTTATCCATTCTAATTTATTACCGGCAATTTATAGTACTGAGGCTTCACCTCGTTGTCAAAAATGAAGTCTGTATAATCTGTTACCACATTATACAAGGTATCCCTTTCAATAGGTTTGCGGTTCACCTGTTTAATTAAATTAACCAGCTCTTGTGTATTCATTGCTGGAGTTTGCTCCTCGGCACCAGCCATCGAATATATTTTGGTGGTATCGTCCAGTGTTCCATCTATATCATCTACCCCAAAGTTTAAGGATAGCTGAGCTGTTTGCCTGCTGATCATTGCCCAATAGGCTTTAATGTGATCAAAATTGTCCATGTAAATACGGGCAATAGCATAATTCCTCAGATCCTCAATCACCGAAACTTCCGGTACATTACTCATCTGGTTATTCTGATTCCTGAATTTAAGCGGTATAAAGGCCTGAAAACCTCCAGTCTTATCTTGTTGCTGACGCAAGCGTTCCATATGATCTACCCTATGCCAAAACTGTTCAATATGACCATATAACATCGTTGCATTGGTTTTCATTCCCAATTTATGCGCCTGTTCATGAATATCCAACCATTGTTCAGCATTACATTTATCATGGGCAATCTGCTCTCTAATTTCTGGATGAAATATCTCTGCACCGCCGCCTGGCATAGAATCCAATCCGGCTTCCTGCATATATTTCATACCATCATAATGACTTAATTTTGCCTTTTTAAAGATATAGTAATACTCTACCGGTGTTAAGGCTTTAATATGAAGATCCGGGCGATGTGCTTTCGCTTTTCTAAAAAAGTCACTATAAAACTCCAAATTCTGTTTTGGCACTACCCCTCCTGTAATGTGAACTTCGGTAACTGGCTCATTATCGTATTTTTTCAATACATCTATCATGCCATCTACACTCATCTCCCATCCCTCTTCACGTTCTTTAATCAGGCGAGAGTATGAACAGAATTTACAATCATACACACAAACATTTGTAGGCTCAATATGAAAGTTCCTATTAAAATAGGTGTAATCACCATGCTTTTTCTCCCTGATATAATTGGCTAAAACGCCCAGGTAGCCAAGCTCTGCGTGTTCATAAAGGTAAACGCCCTCATCAAATGTAATTCTTTCCTGATTTTGAACTTTCGATGCTATTGCTTTCAGCTCTGCTGATAGATCAGCATCTTCTAAAATCAAAGTTAGTTTTGAAGTAGTATCCATCTATTTTGAAGTAGTATTCATCCGTAATGTATAATGTACAAATTTAGCATAAAAACATCACACCACGGTTTTTTATCCCTATTTAACCTGTCAGCCCTGTGTAAAAGACAATAAATCCTATCTTTGCCTCATGACTATCGAAGAACTAGAAGACTATTTTTCAGGAATAGATTTACCCCAATCTCTGGAGCTCGGCCCCGGCGTTATAGCGAACGACATACCGCAATGTATTGACACTCATCTTACCCTCCTTAAAATCCATGGTAATGTACGTCCTTTCGAATGCTTTTACGACCGCCTTATTCGCATCAAAGAACTTATTGAATCGATTGAGTAGTTAGATATTAGTAATTAGTATTTAGATATTAGTAGTTAGATCAAGCGCACAAAACTTATTAAATTAAAGAGGGTCTGCTCTACAAAGAACAGACCCTCTTGTTTTTAACTTAAAATCCAGCCCGTAGTTAACACATTGTTTAAACACTTTTCATCCTGTTTTAAACATACTGGTTTACCACCCCTGCTTTGCCACCCTGCTGAAAGAAAAATCACCTTCTCAGAGGAGGCCTTAGGCGCTTTTTTCTTCTTCAGGAAAAAAGATGCCAGACTCCGAAGAGAATGGTTATTTTTCCTGTTATTTTTCCAATGTTATTTCTGCGCCGGAGTAAAGTTCAATACAATATACGCTGTACCATTACCATACTCTACTGGAGTTTTAATAGTCATCGATTCTTTACTAGCTGAAGCAAGTATCATTCTATAACCTTCAGTTACTTTTTTAGCTTTATCGCCTTCATAAATCTTTTTAAACTGGAAAGTTTCATCTTTCGGGCTGGCCGACCAGTAAATAGTCTGCATTGCACTTCCGCATGAGCTTCCAAGCGTATAACTTCCATTTCCGCTATTTGTCAATCTCCATGCACTTCCAATAAAGCACTTATAAGAAGACTCACCAAATAAACCTTTAACGTTCATTTCAGGAATACCTTCAAAAGTAATGTCATTTAAGACCCAATTACCGGTTACATTACCTCTTTTAACTGGTTGAGTAGTGGCTGCACCCTTTGGTGAACAGCTTTGCAGCACCATTAATACACCGCAAAAAAGGGCTGCTATTAGGAATATTTTTTTCATATCATGTATTTTTACATATCAAATACATAAATCCTGCCAAAACTTCAAGATAATAATTTTTACCTTTACAATTATCGACATTCAGCATTAAAATAAGCAATTAACCCTATAGTAATGAGAGCAGAAACCATAGCGATCCATGCAGGAAATTTATATGACATCAGTACAAAAGATGTTACACCACCAATAAACCTATCGACTACTTTTTTAAGAAATGAAGAAGGTGGCTATTCTGGTGGACACATGTATAGCAGACTTAGCAATCCAAACCGATCGGCTCTGGAGAA
>JBEBUV010000067.1:0-21551 GCA_040393085.1 Pedobacter hiemivivus
GTACATCGATTTGAAATTAGGTAAAGAAGATGAGGTGCTGAACCTGGATAATAATAGACAAGTATTTACACCTAATTTCACGTCTATGCTAGCTTTACAATATGCTTATGATCTTTCATTCAACTCTGATATAAAGCTTGTCGGAAGAGGAGAATGGGCTGCTACAGGTAAACAATATTTTGATCTGGAGAATAAACTAGAACAAAAGGCTTATAGTTTGTTTAATGCCAAATTTGGTATGTCTTCTAAAAAACTAGACTTTTTTGTTTGGGGAAGAAATCTGGGCAATAAAATATATGCAGATTATGCCTATGATTTTGGAGCAACACATTTGGGGAATCCAAGAACATACGGTGTTAGTATCAGTAAAAAAATATAAAATATAATTAGCAGTCGTTTGATTGAGTGAGCCAGATTTTTCTACTTTTATTAATGACAAATCTATTTCTATAGTTTTTAGTCAAAATAGAACCAAACCAAAAAATAAGAAATGATGCAAAATAGGAGACTGGATACATTGAAGAAATTTGTGCTGCTGGCACTACTTGTCACAGCTGCTATGTATAATTGTGCTGCAATGGAACCTGCAGTTATGCTACGAACTGTGGAAGCAGTCAAGCCTCCTAATGAGAAAAAGTCTCTAAAAACCAAGACTCCGGCAAGTAAAATAAGCAAAAGCATAAATGTAATGACATTCAACATCCTGTGGGATAAAATGACAAAGGGGCCAACACAATGGGCTTTTCGTAAGCAGGGAATGGTGAATTTAATAAAAAGACATCACCCAGACATTATTGGTATTCAGGAAGGATTCATTAACCAGATGGAATATATTACGTCTGAAGTTAAGTACAACTATTTTGGCTGGGGCACCGACGATGGCAAATCGCATCTGGACAACCCAGGGAAGCGCCAGAGTTTGAATCCGATTATGTATGACCAAAAGCGGCTTTCGGTAATTGAAAAAGGTGTTTTCTGGTATGCCGATAAGCCAGAAGAGCCGGGTATATTCGCCGGAGAAGATAAGCACTTCAGGAATTGTGTATGGGGAAAGTTCAAAGAGAAAGGGAGGAAAGGCAGAACTTTTTATGTATTTAACACTCATTTTTCGTTGAAAGACAATATGCGGCAAAAACAGGTGATAATGTTGAAGTCAAAGATTAAGGAAATTGCCAGTGAAAGCGCCGAAGTGATTGTAACGGGCGACTTCAATTCTGATGTGATCCGCGATAAGTCTTATAGTATGTTGATTGATACCAATGCGGGTTTAACATTGGTGGATAGTAAGCAGATTTGCTCCAATCCAGCATCTGGTCCATCTTTTTCGGGCTCTGGTTTAATGATTAACTCGAGGACAAAAGGTACGGAGATTGACCATATATTTGTTCGTAACATTAAGTCTTCTACCGCTTATAAGGTAATTGCAGAC
Source organism: Pedobacter hiemivivus (assembly GCA_040393085.1). Lineage (GTDB taxonomy): Bacteria > Bacteroidota > Bacteroidia > Sphingobacteriales > Sphingobacteriaceae > Pedobacter > Pedobacter hiemivivus_A. The sequence continues at coordinate 1,430 of JBEBUV010000067.1, forward strand.
TACGAGGGCGAGGTTTATCCCTCAGATCATTTTCCTGTGCTGACTGTACTCTCTTTTTCTGAGCAAGCTTTTACTCAATCAAGAACAGCCCCAAAAATAAGTCGACAGGATACTGTTATAATCCAGTCAAGGAGTGAATGGAAAGCGCAGGAAGCCAGGTCTTTTAAGCAACACGTACCGATAATGATCACTGTCCACCATGAAGGAGGCAAGGTCTTAACCACAGCAGATGATGCAAAACAAAGATTAAGAAATATACAAACCTGGACAATGGGGCCTGACCGTAAATGGACTGATATTCCATATCATTTGTTAATTGCGCCAGATGGAACCGTCTATCAGGGGAGAAATCCACTGACTGTAGGTGAGACCAATACAGAATACGATCCTACAGGACATCTGCTCATCTGCTTTTTAGGCAATTATAATCAGCAAAAATTAGACGATAAATTATTGAAATTATTGATCAATTTATTGGCAGATCAATGTATTAAATACGGGATATCACCGAAAGATATTTCCACCCATCGCGATCACAGCAAGCAAACCGCTTGTCCAGGAGAAGATATTTATTCTTACTTTAAAAGTGGATATATAGTGGATGAGGTAAGAAAGAAAGTTAAATCATATTAACGATTATGAAATACGAAAAAGTTCAGACAGGATGGTTCATGATCATCATATTCTCTTTTATTATAGTTTGTTTAACAATTTATTATTTATTGAAGATCGGAGATAATCCGCTCCCTACTATGGCTTTCATCCCAATGATTCTTTTGTTCGTTATATTTTTTTTAATATTCTACCGCTTAAAAATTAGGGTAGACGATTCTGGTATCCATATAATTTATGGAATTGGATTAATACATATAAAAATTAATCCGGGGGAAATTATTCAAATCAAAATTGTTAAAACATCTTGGCTTTATGGTCTGGGTATAAGGATTACTGAAAAGGGTATGTTATACAATATTCAGGGAGGAGATGCTGTTGAGATATCTTATTTTAATGGAAAAAGTAAAACTGTGCTAATTGGAAGCAATGATGCGATTGCTTTAAAGGATTTTATTGAAAAAAAATATTCCTGATGGCTATCTCCATATTTTAGATTATTAATAATAATATCCAAATTTAGGGTTTGGGCTTTCGTGACGTAAATGAATGATAAAAAATACATAGCTAACTATAAGGAGATTACAGATCAGGCTTTGATTGCTTTGTTAAAACAGGGAGATTTAGCAGCTTTCGATGAAATTTATAGCCGTTACTCTGGGCCAATGTATAAGTTTGCTCTTAGCATTCTTAGGGATGAAGAGGAATGTGATGATGTGCTGCAAAATTTATTTATCTGGCTTTGGGAACATAGAGCAGATTTAAAGATCACTTCTTTGAAAGCCTACCTTTTTGCTGCTGTTAAATTTAATCTTGCAGGAGTAATTAGAGTTAGTAATCGGAGGATGGAAATTTTAGCGGGCGCACCAATACTTCAAGAAGCCATTGATGACCATAGTTTAGAACTTAATGAGTTGGTTAGCTTGATAAAAAGTTTTACTGAGAGTTTGCCAGATAGGGCTAAGGAAATTTTTGATCTTTCTCGTAATCAATATTTAACTAATAAAGAAATTGCAAAGCATTTAGGGATTTCTGAAAAGACGGTAGAAAATCAAATCAATATATCTTTAAAGAGGTTGAAGACGCATTTAGGCCGTATGTATTTCTGGTCGTTTCTGATTTAAAAAAAAAATATTTTTATTTGGCTTGGGTACTGAGGGGTGTTGAGTTCTCTTATTAGTAAAGAGGATGAAAATATTAGTCTAAAGCCAATGAAAATTAATGATGAACTGCTTCGTATAATGGAGCGTATTTCTAATACTACCGCAACTGAAGAGGAAATCATCAAATTCAATTCATGGTGTGATTCATTTAAAGGTACTGAAACAGAAATTCCAAACCTACAAGATATTCAAGCAAGGGTCTTAAGGAAAGTCCATAAGAATATCACCAAAAAGCCTAGATTTTTTACTTTATACATTAATCGTATTGTGGTTGCTACCGCTGCGGTTATAGCAATTGTTTTTGGGGTGTGGTTTTATAACTCAAATCCAAGTAGTCAACATGATGAATTTATTTCAGGATCTCAGCTTGCCAATGATATAGGTCCAGGCAAAAATAAAGCAATATTAACTTTAGCTACTGGCAAAAGTATTACCCTTAGTGAAGCTAAAAGTGGTATTTTAATAGAGGGTACAAAACTTACTTATAATGACGGTACTGCTATTGATTTACCAGGTAATAGCGAATTAAACCCGGGACAGAACCAGGTTCAAACCATTACAACCCCTTATGGGGGTACTTATCAGATTATCTTACCTGATGGTACAAAAGTTTGGTTAAATGCTGCCACTACACTAAAATTCCAATCTAACTTTCTTGATAAAGATATGCGGTATGTAGAATTGGATGGCGAAGCGTATTTTCAAGTGTCAAAATTGAAAGCAGTAGCTGGAAACGATGTTCCGTTTCAAGTGAAAAGTGACGGACAAGTAGTTAAAGTGCTTGGTACACACTTCAATATCAATGCATATAAAAGTGAAAAAAATATACTGACTACTCTTTTTGAAGGTGCTGTAAGCGTAGCTACTACTTTATCTAAACAATCAAAGTTATTGGTTCCCGGACAACAGTCTCTTGTTTCCGGTCAGACGTTAACAGTACAACAGGCACATTTAGAAGAGGCTATAGCCTGGAAAGAGGGTAGGTTTCAATACGACCAGCTAGATATTCAAGGATTAATGCGACAAGTTGAAAGATGGTACGATGTGGAAGTTATTTATGAGGGGAAAATTCCTGACAAAAAATACGTAGTTAATATATCACGTAATTTACCATTGCATAAATTTTTAAATATACTAAGTTTCACCGGTCTGAAATTCAAAATTGATGGCCGTAAAATTATAGTGAAATCATAACCAAATTATAAACCAAATAACCAAACCAAATGAACTAAAGCTACAAAATTCAACATTTAAGAAAGCAAAAACCGGGAAGTATTCGTCGTACAACCCGGCTATATTGAGCTTGTCTTATCCCATTACGGGAAAACTATCAGAAAATAGATCAGATCATTAAACTCAAAACATCACAAAAGTAATGAATTTTATTACATTCTTTAAGGGGGTGCTTCAGGCATTCCTGCGACCCAAAATTATATTAATTATGAAACTTACTGTGTTTCTGATTGCCCTATCACTTAGTCATGTATACGCCACTGTATATAGCCAGAAGATTACATTGAGAGAAAAAAATGTACCATTGGCAACTGTCTTGAATAAAATAAAACTCCAAAGTGGATATGGTTTATTTTATGAATTTGATGATGTAAAATCAAAGCGGATTTCCATTAATGTGAAAGATATATCTTTGGAAAAAGCACTTGAAATGTGCATTTCAGATCAGTCTTTATCATTTAGCATTATTGAGTACAATATTGTAGTAAAAGCCAATCAAGTGCCCGGTTCAAAGTTGGTCAGGGCTAATCTACAGAAAGTAATAGAAGGTACAGTTAAAGATGTGAAAGGAGGCGGACTACCTGGGGTAACTGTGAAAGTTCTGAAATCAAACCTGGTAACGAATACAAACGGAAATGGTGAATTCAAAATTACAGTGCCTTCAGAAGAGTCTGTGCTTAGTTTCTCATTTATTGGATATGATACTCAGGAAGTTCCTGTTAAGAACCTAACAAATATTCAGGTGATTATGGTCGAATCTCAACAATCATTAGATGATGTTGTAATTCTTGGATTTGGCCAGACACAGAAGAAAATTGCGCAGACAGGATCTACAGCTTCCATTAGTAATAAGGAATTAATGCAAAGCCCTGTATCCAATATTACCAATGCATTGGCAGGACGTTTACCGGGCTTAGTTACTGTTCAACGTTCTGGTGAACCCGGTAGGGATAAGTCTGATCTTTACATTAGAGGGGTTGCAACATTAAACAGTACAGCTCCATTGGTAACTATTGATGGGGTTCAGAAAGACTATAGTGCTATAACTACGCTGGATCCGAACGAGATTGAGAATATTACTATTCTTAAAGATGCCTCAGCTACGGCATTATATGGAGTTAAGGGTGCTAACGGTGTCATTATTGTAACTACTAAGCGAGGTAAAATAGGGGAGCCACAGATCAGTGTGCGTACACAGACCGCCTTACAATCACCGACCAGGATGCCTAAATTTCTGGGTTCCTATGATTTTGCAACCTTGTACAACGAAGCTTATCTAAATGATAACCCTAGCGGTACACAAATACCTTATAGTGCTGAGGCTTTAGAGGCTTATCGTACAGGTTCAGATCCATTGAAATATCCGGATGTAGATTGGATTGATGAGGTGTTGAAAAATTCTATGTCCTCACAGACGAATTTTAGTCTGAGCGGTGGTGCAAAGAAAGTCAGGTATTTTGTAAATATGGGTTATATGTATCAAGATGGCCTATATAAAACTGAACGGAAAGAGTTATATAGTCCGAAATTTGAACTGAAACGCTACAATTTCAGGAGTAATGTTGATATCGATTTTGATAAAGATTTTAGTGTTGGATTAAATTTATATGGAAGTATTGAAGACCGGAATTATCCAAAAGTATCAGCTGGAAATATGTTTGGAAGTTTACTTTCAAGAATACCGCCGAATGCCTTTCCAATAAGATATCCAACGGGTTACTGGGGCATTCATGCAACAGGTTATTCTAGTCCACATGCGCTCATTAATGATTCAGGCTTTTCGCAGGAATACAACTCTTCATTGTCTGGAATGGCAACAGCAACCAGGAAACTTGATTTTATAACCAAAGGATTGTCTATCAAAGGTACTTTCTCTTTTGACGGTTATTTCAAGAATAACTTTTCGAGAAGTATGAATGTAAGGAAAGCTGTTTATAATGGCATTGGTGATTATAATGATCCAACCAATTATACCTATCGAGATCAGGATATTCCACTTGCAGCTCCTACTTCTTCATTTAACCAGAACAGGGATACCTGGGTTGATGTTAGTCTTAATTACCAGAACAGTTTCCAAAAACACTCTGTTACAGGATTACTACTTGCCAATCGTCAGCAACAAGTTAGGGGTGGTGAAATTCCCTACGTGTCTCAGGGTATTGTAGGCAGAGTAGCCTATAGTTATGATGACAGGATTTTTGCTGAGTTTAATGCAGGGTTTAATGGAACAGATAACTTCGCTAAAGAGCATCGTTATGGTTTCTTTCCAGCGATTTCTGCAGGATGGGTAGCGATACAAAATAAACCAATTGTTCATTTTCTTAAATTTAGAGGCTCTTTTGGTTTAACAGGAAACGATCAGCTTACTGTAGCAAACCGACGTTGGTTGTTTATTGAAGAGTTTCAAAATGGTGCCGGTTATAGCTTTGGGGAGCAGTTGTCCGCCATTTCAGGTATTACAGAAGGTCCATTAGCAAATCCAATTGTAACCTGGGAAACCGCTCAACGCTCTAACTTTGGTGCAGAATTAAAACTGTTTGGAAATAACTTACTTAATATTACCGCCGATGTGTTTTATGAGCGACGTAAAGATATGTTGGTTTTACCTCAAAGCATACCTTATTTAAGCGGTATACCGTCAAGCAATCTTCCACCAGCAAACTTTGGTAAGACAGAAAATAAAGGTTTTGAAATTGAGCTTACGCATAGGAAAGCATTAGGTTCAGACTTCTCTTATTTCCTTAGCGCTAATACTTCTTTTGCCAGAAATAAAATATTGGAAATGGACGAAGAGAGTCAGGCATATTCAAACTTATTTAGAACAGGTCATTCTATTGGACAAGAATTTGGTTTAGTTGCCATAGGTTTCTTTAAGGATCAGGAAGATATAATAAACAGTCGTGAGCAAACATTTGGACGGGTTGTTCCAGGCGATTTTAAGTATTATGATGTAAATGGTGACGGGATCATTAACAATAATGACTTTACTGCTATTGGAAGAAGTCCTATTCCGGAAATTATGTATGGCTTATCTGGAGGTATTAATTATAAGAAGTGGGATTTCAGCTTCTTGCTTCAGGGGGCAGGTAATTTCTCTTATGTCCGTGAATTGGAAACAGCGTATGAATTTTATAATGGGGGTAAAGTGATGGAATCTCACTTAGGTCGCTGGACACCATCAACTGCCGCTACGGCTACTTATCCAGTGTTACATGCCAATTTTAATGACAACAACCATAGAAAGTCTACTTTCTTTGTACGCGATGCCGATTACCTGAGGTTAAAAAATCTGGAGTTTGGCTATACTTTCGATAAACTCAAGATTTCAAGAGAGCATGGTATTTCGTCGTTTAGGTTGTATGCAACTGGAATGAATTTATTTACATGGGATGGTACAGAGGGTGATTTCGATCCCGAATCTCCATCAGGCCGTTACTGGAGCTATCCTCAGGTAAGAGTGTTTAACGTAGGTTTTTCAGCTAATTTTTAATCAAAGAGATGAGAATATATATATACAGAATATGTTGTATACTGATGATTGCAGGTCTGACTTCCTGCAGTAAAGTAGATGACTTTTTAGATAAAGCAGAATCCGGAGGAATGACACTTGATCAGGTGTTTGGGGATTATGTACTTGCAGAAAGATATTTAGCTAATGTTTATGCTAAACTTCCTTCAGAATATGAAAAAAAGTATGCAAATGCTTCAGATGAAGCAAAAAGTCCACATGGTACCTCTGCAGAAAACCAAATTAATAATGGTGCATTTTCTCCAGCTGGTAACCCCTACAACAATTGGACGGCTACTTATCAGGCTGTTCGATCTGTCAATATTTTTTTAGCAAATGTAGACAAGGTTCCAGTACTGACTGTAGAACAACGTATTGATAAACCAAGAATGGTAGGGGAGGGACATTTTTTGAGGGCATTTTTTTATGCCGAATTATTTAAAAGATGGGGAAAAGTTCCTTTAGTAACTGCCGCTCTTGACGTAAACGAGAATATGAAGATCCCAAGAAGCTCTGTTGACGAGGTGGTGAGTATGATTGTTCAGGATTGCAATGCTGCTATTGATTTGTTACCTACCACTTATACTGCGAATCATCTTGGACGGGCGACTAAAGGGGCCGCTATGGCGTTAAAGGCGCGGGTTTTATTATATGCGGCCAGTCCGCTACATAATCCAACTGGAAATGTACAGAAATGGGAAGCCGCAGCCACTGCTGCAAAATCAGTGATGGATATGGGTATTTATCAATTGCATAACAACTATAAGTTGCTTTTTCACACTAGGGTGTCTTCTGAGATTATTTTTCAGCATAATGTGAATTATACCAATTTTACCTTGGAAACCTTTATTCCTTCTTTGGGTGGACAGGTAGGAGTAGCTCCTTTACAGAACCTGGTTGACGCTTATGAAATGAAGAATGGAGAAAGCCCCTTTCTTAATGGTGCTACAGGCATAAACCCTCAAATAAATCCTTTATCAGGTTATAAGGCTGATGACCCTTATGTAAACCGTGACCCACGATTTTACATGTCGATCTTGTATAATGGTGCGCTATGGAAAGGAAATCAGGTTTATACTTATTTAGGTGCACCTAGCGATGGTATTAACGGTGGGTTTAACAACACACAAACTGGCTATTATCTTGCTAAAACAGTAGATGAAACTGCAAGTCGTACGCCAAGTGTACGTAATGGCAATAATTATTGGATCTACTTTAGGTATGCAGAAGTCCTTTTGAACTATGCTGAAGCATTAAATGAAAGCTTAACTACTCCAAATGCAGAGGTTTATAAAGCAGTTAATGATATACGTAGTAGAACAGGTGTGAATATGCCAGCATTACCGGTAGGACTAACTAAAGAACAAATGCGTGAACGGATCAGACATGAAAGAAGGATTGAACTTGCTTTTGAGGGACAAAGATATTTCGATATCAAAAGATGGAGGATTGGTACGGAGGTAATGCCGGAAGCATATGGGACAGTGGCTACCAAGAAACCCTCAGGAAGCTTTAGTTATGAACGCTTTTTAGTGGAAAATAGGATTTACAAGCGTCATTTTGATATGTTCCCAATTATGCAAACTGAAATTAACCGCAATCCTGAGTTGGATCAAACTGATGGATATTAATTTATAATCAAAAATAAGGATATGAAAAGAAGAGTATTTATAATGCAATTGGGTTCTCTATTTGCACTTTCAGCATGTGGAAAAAGTAAGGAAACAATTGAAGAGCTATTGGATAAACCTGTTAAATTCAGATTTTCAGTGGCTTCTGATTGGCATTATGGTGAACCTGGTACCGATTATCTCGACAGTTTTAAAAACTTTTCAGATGGTTTTAAAGCGTTTAGTCAGAGTGCACCGAGCGACTTCTTTGTTATGAATGGAGATATTATCCACAACGATCCAGCTTTATTAAATCCTGCGGCAGCATTACTTAAGCCTATACACCCGAACTTGTTAGTTACTCAGGGAAACCATGACAGGGTTACAGAAGATACATGGAAGTCGGTATGGGGGATGCCTTTTAATCATGATGTAGTAATCAAAGATCAGGTGATTTTATTAGGTGGCACTTCTAATATAATTGGAGCAGAACTTTGTCCAGATACGAGTTGGTTTGAAGCAAAACTCAATCAATATAAATCAGCTAAGAACATCTTTATTTTTATACATATACATCCATACGATCGTTTGGGCTGTACAGATTTTCTAACCTTACTGTCTAAATATAACAACGTAAAGGCTGTTTTTAATGGGCATGATCATAACGATGAAAGCATCAAAACTATCGGAAAAATTCCATTTATGTTTGATGGTAGGATTGGGGGAAGCTGGGGTTCTTTTGATAGGATGTTTCGTGTAGTTGAGATTAAAGAAGACAATTCAATGATTACTTATCTGATGACCCCTGGTCAGAAAAAGAAACAAACTAGTTTTTAATAATAGCCTTATTGGCTATGAGGAAATCATATAATAATGAAAATAATAAGAAATTGTATCATAGTGCTTTGTGTAATATGCATAGCTGCATGTGGCAAACACGAATTTAAACAGATGGAGCAAAACAATGCACCATTTAAAAAGAAAGTTTCTATTGTAGATATCAAAAGCTTATATAAAGGTGAGTCGGTTGCTTTATCAGATGCCTTTTTTATTGAAGGTGTGGTGGTTGGTAAAGAAGGCGGAACTTTCTATATACAAGATAAAGCATCTTCAGGTCTTAAGTTGTCCACAACAGCGAGTGCCAGTCTAGAGGTTGGACAACTGGTTTACATCCATATAGGGGGCAAAATACTTGATAAAACGGGAAGTGTATACTCGGTACAAGATATTGGCGAGATTAGCTTAAATGGAAATGGAAGCGCTGTAGCTACAGCTGTTACAGTGGCAGATATAAAAGCCAATCCTACTACTTATGCATCATCAGTTGTTAAGCTTGCAGACGTAGAAATAACAAATATGATTCAAGAAGCGAATGGTAAAAGCTTTGATATTACTGATGAGACTGGAACGCTGAAGACTTTTTTACCAAACAGTTCGACATACGATTTACCTAATGCTGCTGCATTATTTACCGGTGTGCTTACATTAGTGGGTAATGATTACTATGTAAATACTCGTCAGGAAAGTGATATTTTGAAAGTGGTGGCTCCTCCGACATTGTTTGAGCAGATTATAGACAAGTCTGGTCTGGTAAAAACGGTTATTTATGAAACCGAAGTTCAGCTATCACCAGGTGTTAAACAAATACAGGTGCAATACATCAATTCTGCTGATTTAATTACGGCTTTTACGATGTTTGAAGTTGATCTGAAAGTCGATGCCTCACTGGAAGTTGGTCTGGCTAACAATGGTACTGTTATTACAAACAGACATTCACTCGTAAATATGGCAACTACGAAAAATACGGCGATCGCAGCTTCTGGTTGGGAAGTTTTGGGAGGTGTTTCTGGTGATTTTTCAACAACGACACCTGTTGCTCCACAAAAAGTTTATGAACCTTTTGGACCAGTGATTAGAAATAGTGTTGAGCTAAAGTCTACTTTTTATGATGATCGCGAGTTTTTTGGACTGACAAAAGATAACAAGTCTATAATTGGAAATAAAACAGTATATAATCAGGTTAAAAGTACGCTGAAAGAGGCTTTGGGTGGAAGATTGATTTTAGATAAGGGAGAACTTGTTGCAGGGCCAACAGCTAGAGATGCAAGACCTGGTATTGGTTACACCGACGATTACAAAGTGTATTTATTTCAAGGTGACGGAAAACAGCCAACCTGGTCTAACGGGTTCAATATTGATGAAATTGCTAAAATATTTAAGACGATAGGAGTAAACAATGCTTTGTATTTGACTGGTGGTGACTATGCAATGGCAGCTGCTAAAAGTTTAACAGATAACTCTATCAGTATTATTAGTCGTCCATCCTGGAATATTGATGCCTGGATGAGTAGTAGTTGGATTATTACCTCAAAAAAATAATTGATAAGCAAATTTAAATAGAGGGTCTTAGAAATGAGATCCTCTATTTACTTGTACCTTTTCATAATGACTTTGGTCTTTAATAGCTGCTTTTTTGTGAAGAAATGGATTTGTTCATGATATAGCATCCAGCCACCAAGAGCTCCAATAATACTTCCGATTAAGATATCAAAAAATCTTGTTACTATTAAGTGATCAGGCTGTCCCATTAAACTGATATTGGGCTCTGCAAGAAAGATGGTTAACATGGAGATAAAAACAACTGTTATCCCATAATTTCTTACCACAAGAAACTCAACAATGATTTGGAGAAGTAAAATGCTAATACATATTCCTAAAGCTGTTATGCTCATTTGCAGAATAAACCAGGTTAATCCGAGACCTATAAAAGTACCTATTACTCTTTGTGCAGCCCTAGTCCAGATGTGTTTGGTAGTTACACCCTGCATAACAGCCATACAGGAAATAGGTACCCAATAAGGGTTTTCAAGTCCCAAAAGGATGGCAATCAGTAAAGCTAGCCCAATCATGACTCCAAAAATTATAGATTCGGTTATGTTTGTATAGGCATTTTTCTGTAAAACCATTACATCAGGCTTGTTTGTCTGCTTTCTTAAAACCAGTATGCTGTAAAATAAGGCAATGATGATGGCAATGATTACACCTAGAGAGAAATTCCCAAGCTTAGTTGCTATATCAGCTGGATTGTGGGGAAGAGAGATAGCGATTGAGGCTACCATGATGAAGAAAAAATTACCTGGCGGACGGACTAATTCAAGACGATTCAAAGAATAATGGACTCCGAAAGTATACAAAGCCAATATAAATGGTGTTAACCATGGATTAAATGAAAAGACTATACCGACAGCAAATGAAAAAATAAAGCCGAATCCACAAACCATAAGAATCATCATTCTATTTACCAGTCTGTTGGATTGTATGTAAAGGATTACGAGTGCCCCGATTGAAGCAAGTTTCCCTGCCTCGATATTATTATACAGAAGACCTAATAATAATGGCATGGCCACACAAATACCCGCTACAACAGGAAGATGCCAGGCCCGGTCCGTTTTATTGAATTTAAATAGTTGTCTCCATATATTGTTTAATCGTTCTGCGTATAGCATAGTCTACTCTCTTATGAGACAAATTTAGAAAATCTATAGTCGTAAATATCACATATAATTGAAATAGGTCGGAACTGATAAATTAAACCGTAAAGAACAAACACTTTTATGTAATAAATAGTTATAACTTTATGATAAGGCCACAATTAAATAATATGAACAATGGATATCAAAGGAATTAAAACCTTCAACAATCTAATGGACAGATTTATTGATCAGCTACTGCCTGAATTGGAAGAGATTTATAAAGATATTCATAGAAATCCTGAGTTATCTATGCAGGAGCATCGTACGGCCAAAATAGCAGCAGATTATTTAATAAAATGTCAATATGAAGTTTCGACAGGTATAGGAGGGACTGGTGTGGTCGGTTTGATGAAGAATGGAGATGGACCTACAGTGATGCTTCGTGCTGATATGGATGCACTTCCTGTGGCAGAAGCAACAGGATTGGAATATTCCAGCAGAAAAGTAGCGAGGGATGAAGAGGGGATAGAAGTTGGGGTATCTCATGTTTGTGGTCATGATTTACATGTAACCTGGTTAATGGGTGCTTCAAGGTTGTTTTCGGAGCATAAAGACCAATGGAAAGGGACTTTAATTTGCGTTTTTCAACCAGGTGAAGAAGTTGGCCGCGGTGCACAAGCTATGATAGATGATGGCTTGATGGATCGTTTCCCTAAACCGGATATTATTTTAGGCCAGCATGTTATGGTTGGTGAATCTGGGACAGTAGGATATCGGAGTGGTGCCATACTCTCGGCTGGTAATAGTCTGAAAGTTAAATTGTTTGGCCGTGGTGCACATGGTTCAGCACCACAAACGTCAATAGATCCAGTTATTATGGCGGCAGCTACCGCCATGCGCTTGCAAACCATCGTTTCCCGTGAGATCGCGCCGATAGAAAATGCGGTACTCACCATTGGGTCATTACAGGCAGGTACTAAAGAGAATATTATTCCTGATGATGCAACACTAAAACTGAATATTCGCACTTTTGATGAGGGGGTGAGGGATCATATTCTTTCAGCAGTTAAGCGAATCTGTTGTGCAGAATGTACGGCATCTAATGCGCCAAGAGATCCTGAGTTTACTACATTAGACAGTTATCCTGTAACGGAGAATGACGCATTAGCAACCGGCAAAGTTGCCGAAGCTTTCCATACACAGTTTGGAGATAAGTCGTATGAAACTCAACCAGCTTCTGCCAGTGAAGATTTTAGTGTTTTTGGAAGGAACTGGAAAGTACCTTATGTTTTTTGGTTCGTTGGAGGAACAGATCCATTAATATATTTGGAGGCCAAAAAGAATAATCAAATAAATACAATCCCAAGTAATCATTCACCCAAATTTGCACCTGTCATAAATCCAACTTTAAAGACAGGTTTACAGGCCATGATGACGGCTGCAGTAGCCTGGTTAGACTAGAGGTCATAAAATGGACAAATTACATACTCTTTATTATTTTCTTGATCTGGCCGGTACTTTTGTATTTGCTATAAGCGGTGCGACTGCTGCAAGACAACGGGGCCTCGATTTGTTTGGGATTTGTGCAATTGCTTTTACAGTAGCTTGTGGCGGAGGGATTATCCGTGATGTCTGTATTGGCGCGATTCCCCCAACAGGATTATCAAACTGGCGATATTTGGTTACTGCAATTATTGCTGCAGGAATGACTATTGGCTTATATCCTTTTGTACGTAGATTGAATCAGCCGGTATTGCTATTCGATGCCCTGGGTTTGGCTTTATTTGCAGTTACCGGAGCACAGAAAAGCCTTGCATATGGTCATAATGCAGAGGTGGCAGTCCTTTTGGGAATCACTACAGCCGTAGGTGGTGGCGTATTACGGGATATTTTACTGAATAGAATACCTGTCATATTGGAAAAAGAGATTTATGCATCGGCAGCACTTATAGGAGCGTTAATTGTTGTGGTCGGAAATTATTTCAACTACTTATCGGATGACTGGGTTTCCATTATTGCTTTAATTATATGCTTTGCCTTACGGCTATTGGCACTACGCTACCATTGGAACTTGCCCGTGTATTCGAATAGCAAATCAGAACGGGATTTATAAAAAAAGCATTTATCTATTAACACTAAAATATTGGCTCTAACCTAAAGCTTCCTTATTGTATTTCTGTCTGTATTCTAAGGGGGATAGACCTGTAATTTTTCTAAAGACTTCTCGAAATGCTTTGATGTCTGTATAGCCAACAGCATACATAACTTCGCTAATTGTTTTCCGACTGGTTTCAAATGTCTTTTTAGCCGATTCAATTTTTACACGTTGTGCATATTCAACAGGTGTATTACCTGTAGCTTTGATGAATCTTCTGTCAAAATTCCGCCTACCTACTGAAAAGTGTGAAGATAAATGTTCGATAGATATCTTTTCATCAAGTTTACTTTCAATATAAGTCTGTGCCTTTTTTATCATTTCATCATCATGCTTCTTTTGGCCAGTAAAAATGGTAAATGTAGACTGACTTTGCCTGTCTATTTCAATTTGAAATACTTTAGAACAGAAGATAGCTGTTTGCCTATCATAATATTTCTCTACCAAATAAATCATTAGGTTCAAGAAAGAATATGCTCCTCCATTGGTATAAATTCCATTTTCGTCTGTAATTAGTTGATCAGCTTGTAAATTAACTTTTGGGAATAATATTCTGAAACTATCTGCTGCTGCCCAATGTGTAGAGCAGTTTTTGCCATCTAGTAAACCTGTAGATGCAAGGAGAAATGCTCCAGTACAAATACTGGCGACTTCCGCTCCTGCTTTATATTTGTTCTCAATCCAATCAATCAGTAAACTATTCCCTTTTACAGCTTCTTGATAATTATGGTTTAAGGACGGGATAATAATGAGATCGGTTTTCTTTACTGTCGCAATATTAGTGTGCGGTTTTACCGTAAATAATCCCTCATATAGCTCTACTTTTCTGGAAATGCCTGCAAGTTGAATTTTAAATATTTCTTTTTTTCCTGTATTTACCCAGTACTCATTGGCTCTTGTAAATATCTTATATGCTCCTATAATGCTACTTAAGTTATTCTGTCCATCAGGAACAAGTATGGTAAGGTGTTTCATCTTTTTTTAACGAATATAAAGAAAATGCTTGTCCAAATCAACCCGTTGTAATGTCTATTTTACACCCTTAATTAACAGTTTTTAAGCCTTAATTTTACGTTACAAATTTTTATTAACAAAAAAGGAGGAATCAATTATGGCAGATATCTTGCATAGAATTGGAATCAAATCGTCATCAATGGACGATGTTTATCAGGCATTAACGACAAGGAATGGTCTTGCTGCATGGTGGACAAACAATACAAATGGTGATGGTGATCAAATTGATAATATCATCCAATTCCGCTTTGGTGCGGGAGGTTTTGATATGAAGGTTACAGCCCTTAAAGCGCCTACTTATGTGGAGTGGAAAGTTGTTGAGGGACCCGATGATTGGGTAGGTACTACCATCACTTTTGACATAAAACAAGAGGAAAACTACATTATTGTTCTTTTCAAACACTTAAACTGGAAAGAAGCCTCAGAGTCGATGCATCACTGTAGCACTAAATGGGCGATTTTTCTAATGAGTCTTAAGTCACTCTTGGAAACCGGAAAAGGTAATCCTGATCCGATTGATGTCAAAATAGACAACTGGAATTAATGTGAGGCGGGATAGTTGAAAGACTGTCCCGCTTGTATTATCTTTTATAATGTAAATAAAAACTTAGGTATTACTGCTAATTTTAATCTTCAGGATAAGCTGGAATAATTGTAACTTGGGTCTGTGATTTAAAACATTCACAATCTATATTATGATAACATTAAAGATTGGTTGGGCCGGGCTAGGCAATATGGGTACTCCCATGGCTTTAAATATTCTAAAAGCTGGATACGAATTGACGGTTTTTAACCGTAACAAGGATAAAGAACAAGAACTGATTGCAGCGGGTGCAGGTTCTGCAAAAAGTCTTCAGGAATTGGCATCGCATTGTGATATAGTCTTCACTATGCTATCAGATGATGCTGCGGTGAAATCTGTTTACAATGAAAATGATGGGTTGCTTTCTGCATCAAAACCTGGAACGTTAATGATCGACATGAGTACGGTTGCACCAGAGACCTCTCGATATCTTTCTGCACAATGCAAAATAAAACAAGTATCATTTTTGGATGCTCCCGTTTCGGGTAGTGTACAACCTGCCAGAGAGGGTAAGCTGATTATCCTGACTGGTGGTGAGGTACAGGATTTTGAAAAAGCTAAGCCGATTTTAGATTTACTTGGAAAACTGACGCTACATTTGGGACCTGTAGGCGCAGGTAGTTCAGCTAAAGTTGCCATCAATTACTTGCTGGGTATTAACATTCAGGCAATGGCTGAAACTGTACTTTTTGCTGAGCAAAATGGAATTAGCAAAGAGAATATGCTAACCATTATCAATGAGGGCGCCTGCGGAAATGGAATCCTTAAATTGAAAACCCCTTCTGTCTTGGCTGATAACTTTCCACCAGCATTTGCTTTGAAATATATTGTTAAAGATTTAAAATTAGCAAGAGGAGCAGGGCTGAAATCGCCTCTTTCTGAACCGTTATTGAATACATTTGAAGCTGCGGCGGCAGATGGACTTGGAGAGGAAGATTTGATGGCGGTAATTAAATATTTGAGAAAGGATTAGGTTTTCCGTTTTTGGGTTTTAATTTAATATAAAGACAATAATAAGATAAAATTAATACCCTACTATTGTAAATTATATTTATTCATCCTATAGTTATAAACCATTATAATTTTGAATATACAAGGTGAGATTTCGGACGCTGATTTTTTTAAACTATCTGTAGACAACAGACAGCTTAAAGTGCTGTTCGATGAATTTTATGACCGGTTAGTATATTATTCAGTGCAGATGCTCAAGGATCAGGCTGCTGCGGAGGATATAGCTCAGGAATCTTTTATAAAATATTGGGCTCAGAGAGCGGAGATATCTGAAGATACACGTGTCATAAAAAATTATCTTTATAGTACCGTAAAAAATCTTAGCTTAAATCATATCAGACACGGTAAAGTTGTGAACCAGTATGTCAATAAACACCAAACTACCGAAGCAGAAGAAAGACCTTTTATTGATGCACTGATAACCGCAGAAGTAATTGCCGAAGTTCAGGCGGCAATAAAATCGCTGCCTGAAAACTATCGTATAGTCTCATATCTTGGTTTTTTGGAGGGAAAGAAGAATCAGGAGGTTGCCGATGAGCTTGGTATTTCTATAAATACAGTAAAAAAACAAAAGCAAAGAGCATTGCAATTACTTAGACTTAAGCTATCTGCTGATCTATTTGCTATCATATTATGGCTATCCGATTACTCTGATTTCTAACAGCCAACTATTCCTTTACATTGGATGAATTTAATATATTTCTTTTTTTTAATTTTTATTATCCTCTTTTCAAGTTGAAGTGTCTTAATGTTGTAAAGAGAGAAAATGGAACAACCTAATCATATTTTTGAAATTAGTAATCTTGTAGGGAAGTATTTAAGGAACGAACTTAATTCAGATGAAAAGGAGTGGTTAAATGCCTGGATAGCTGAAAGCAAAGAAAATGATTCGTTATTTAAAAAGATAACTGCAGAAAGCTTCATTCAGGAAGAATTGATAAGATTCTCTGCTGCAGACAAGTCAACCGCCTGGGCGAGGATAAAAAGGGAAACACAAAATGCTGAAACAGAAATAAATAATACTGAAACTGCAATACGGAGAAGCCCGTTAAGGCTTGTTTTGAGGTATGCGGCTGTAATTTCTTTGTTGGTATTGTCGATAACGGTTTTTAAAATACAAGAACAACGATCCTCAAAAAATGAAAAGACTGCACTTGGTCTGCATGATGTTGCCCCAGGAGGAAATAAAGCCACGCTGACACTGGCAGATGGGACAAGTATCTTACTTGATGACGCCAAAAATGGGGAACTCGCTCATCAACACAATACTGTAATCAGTAAAAGTAAAGAGGGACAATTGCATTATCTACCCTCCTCCACAAGCGATGGTACAGACCTAACCGAAAATCTTTTTAATACCATAATTACTCCAAGAGGTGGACAGTTTCAGCTCATTCTTTCAGATGGAACTAAGGTCTGGCTCAACTCCATTTCTTCTTTGAAATATCCTGCGGAATTTAAAGGCCATGAAAGAAATGTTGAGTTAACAGGAGAGGCCTATTTCGAAGTCGCAAAAAATAATAAAATGCCTTTTATTGTAAATGTTGGTAAAACCAAAGTAGAGGTGCTGGGTACACATTTTAACATCATGGCTTATAGTGATGAAAAAAGTAGTGCAATCACTTTATTAGAGGGGGCTGTTATGATTTCCAATAAGAGTGTAGCTAAGGGAATTATGCTAATCCCAGGTCAGCAAGCTCAAATAGGGAAAGATCAGTTGATAAATGTATCGAAGGCTGATGTAGAACAGAGTGTAGCCTGGAAAGATGGTTATTTCCAATTTAGCAGAAATAACATTGAGGATGTGATGAAACAGCTCGGTAGATGGTACGATATAGAAGTCGTATTCGAGGGGAATGTACCCAGATATGAGTTAGTTGGGAAAATTAGAAGAAGTGTGAATTTATCCCAGGTGCTAAAAATCTTGAACCATAGTAATATTAAATTTCGTCGGGACGGAAGAAAGATTATAATATCTGATGAATAGCTAACAAATAAATTAAAATAATATGATTGGATAAAGAGAGAAGAGATTCCAAAAAGAAACCAGAAGTGGGGTAACACCTCTGGTTATGGTTAAGCTAAAATTAATTTTTGAACGAATCATTAATAATAAACTCAAACCAAAGATATGAAACCATAGTGGATTTGCACATTAAAAATGTAGTCATATGCCTCATGTTTAATTAACTAAATATAATTATGAAAAGAAAATTACACTGACCACGAATTATTTCAATTAAGTGCGGGTAAACACTTAACTGAATTAAATTACAAACCACCCCAAGAACGAATCATTTTATAACCAAACCAATTAAATAAGTATGAAATTTATTTTATGGGATAGAGTATGCTTAAAATATACTTTATCTACACAAATCCGTCGTGTTATGAGACTCATTGCTTTATTTATTACTGCAGCATTTTTACAGGTTAATGCTGCAGGATTTTCGCAAACCGTGAGTATTTCAGGGAGGAATATTTCTCTTGAAAAGGTATTTAAGACCATTGAAAAACAGAGTGGCTATTTCTTTTTGTACAAGTATAATGAAATAGAGAAAGCTAAACCAATCAATATCAATTTGAAAAATGTTTCGTTGGAGCAGGCGCTTAAACAAACATTTAATAATATGCCCTTTACCTATTCAATTGAAGACAAGACAATAGTAGTTTCCAAACTACCTGTAAAGGAGAGTGGAGCTGTTATTTACTTAGATTTAAAAGGAAAAGTAACCGATGAAACTGGTAAGGCTTTACCAGGAGCCACTATCAGGGTTAAAAATGGGAGTCAGGCTACGGTAACAAATTCTGATGGCGATTTTACGCTAAAAGGAATTGGTGCAGATGCCATTTTGATAGTGTCCTATACAGGATATCTGACTAATGAGGTTCCCATAAATAACCGTACTCAGCTTACTATATCTTTAACGGAGGATCTGGCTAAACTAAGTGAGGTTGTGGTTGTAGGCTATGGTACTCAGGAAAGACGTAACCTAACAGGAGCGGTAGATCAAATCAGTTCAAAGGATATTGAATCAAGACCTGTATCTAGTATTGCAACTTCATTACAGGGACTTTTACCTGGTTTAAATATCCAGTCGAATAGTGGTGATCAAGGTAAAAACCCAGATATCAACATCCGTGGATTTAATTCTTTAAATGGTGGAGGTCCACTCGTTTTGGTAGATGGGATTGAAGGTAATATTGAGCGAGTAAATCCGTCTGATGTTGAAAGTGTGACCGTACTTAAGGATGCAGCTTCTTCTGCTATTTATGGTGCACGTGGTGCATTTGGTGTCATCCTGATTACCACTAAAAAAGGGAAAGAAGGAGAGATGGTGGTCAATTATACCAATAATATCGGGACAACAACTACAACAACACGAACAGATTACATTACAGATCCTTATGTGTATGGAAAGACAGTTGATGCAGCACTTTTTGGGTATAATGGAACTACATATACTGGTTACAATGATGCAGACTATGAAATTATTAAAAAGGTAGCTTCCGGAGAGATTGCACCTTACCAGGAGCTTCAACCGAATGGGGAATATAAATTTTATGGAAAGACAGACTGGTATAACTATTTATTTAGACAATGGCAGCCAACTCAAAATCACAATATTTCTATCTCTGGTGGAAATAAAAAACTGCAAGGATATTTATCTGGAAGATATTACAACAGTAGTAGCATTCAGAATATTGTAGACGCCCCTCTAACCAGGTATAATTTGAAGACCAATATTAATTTTAACGC
>JBEBUV010000068.1:0-20747 GCA_040393085.1 Pedobacter hiemivivus
TAGGGTTTGCTACTGATAAAGTAGCTGGTTGAGTAGCACAAATATTAACTACAGATGCAGTTACTGTTGGCGCTACCATTACACGCTGTGCATAGTTCAGATCCACAGTAGTAAGCACTCCTGCAATACCTGCATTTAAGCGTACCTCAACTACATCAAAAGCTTTAGTAGGAATGAATGAAAGTAAGGCTTCTGTATTACCACTTAGCAATTCAAGATTGATCAGTGCATTGGTTAAAGCCAATGCATCACCGTTACTTGTAGCACCATTATAAGTAGTTAAAGTGATACCTGATAAAACACCTAATGAAAGCAATTTACCTGGAGATGTTAGTTTAACTCTTACGGTATCACCAATAGTTGACAAGCCTGTAAATCCAACTCTTTGGTAAACTGATCCACCTAATAATCCTACTGGTACTACTAATGAAGATCCTGTTTTGGTATCATCATCAATTGCCAATTGTGGGTTAAATACTCCTGCAAGTAAAGCAATTCCATCAACGCCATTGGTTTCAGTAACTGCTGCTTCACAAGGTATAGAATTAGGAGTTCCATTACCATCAACGTTAATAGTGATTTGTACTCTGTTTGAAGCTGCACAACCCGTAGTTGTAGAAACTGCTTCAAGGTAATATGTAGTTGTAACCATCAATGGAGTGGTTACATAAGTAGGACCTGTATAAATTGGTGTAGTTGCATCTGCAGCACTATACCAATTAAAGATGACATTACTTTCTGTAGAGCTGGCATTCAGGATAGCCGTTTGTCCAAGGCTCACAGTATTTGACGACACCTGAACTTGTGGTAATACAGGCAGTGGATTAACCTTAACTGCAACTGCAGCACGGGTAGCACTCACACAGTTTCCATTTGCTGCTTCTACATAATAGTTAGTATTTGCGTTTAACGCAGGAGTAGTAAATACTGCTCCTTCAAAAACTGCGGTACCTCCTGTAGAAGAAGTGTACCATTTATAGGTTATTCCTGTTACCGGATTATTTACAGTCAATACTGCAGGTGAACCCGCACATACTTCTGCATTTGCAGCAGTTGTTGGAACGGCAGGTGCTGTAGTTACGACTACATTAACAGGGATACGTTGAGCCATTGCACAACCATCTTTACTTACTTCAATATAATAAGTAGCGTCGCTTGTTAAAGGACCAGCTACTGTAAATGTTTCGCCAGTTGCTAAAACTGTAGTACTAGTTGCTGTAGCAAACCATTTTAAAGTTGTACCGCCATTTGCTGTAGCAGTAAGTGTAGTTCCACTACCTGCACAAACTAACTGTCCGGCAGCTTCAACAGTTGGATTAGGATAAATAACTTCAGCACGATAAATACTCAGGTTACTTAAAGCAGCAACCAGTGCACCAAAGCGAACCTCAACGCGATCATATACACCACCGGCTGGCAATGTTGCTTTAAAGCGATTTCCACCTAATAACTTTAGGTCAATAAGTGCATTATCTAAAGTATAAGTTGACACTACTGTATTTCCGTTCAATACTGTAACTGTGATACCACCTAATACATTTACATCGGCTAAACCAACTGGAGTAGCTAAATCTAAACGGATGCTATCAGTTGCAACACCAGAGCGGGCAAAAATTAAGCGCTGATAACCTGTTGCACCAACACCTACAGCAAGGTTAATTTTTGTAAAGGTACCTGGATCACTATCAGTAGAACCTCCTGGATTATTAACTGAACATAACAGACAAAGACCATCGATTCCAGTTTCCTGTCCAACTGCAACATTACAGTTAGGATTAACTGGTCCGGCACTTACAGTTACTGTAATCGCAACTCTTGTTGCACTTACACAACCTAGTGCATTTTCAGTTTCTACATAATAGATAGTAGTAGCGTTTAGTGCAGGTGTTGTATATTTTTCACCTGTAAAGAAGGAAGCCCCTCCAGTTGCAGAAGTATACCATTTAATAGTATTCCCAGCAGTTGTACTAACCTGCAAGCTTGCCGATTGTCCGGCACTGATGCTTTCATTAGCTGAAATTACAGTCGGCGCATCAGGTGCTGGATTAGTAGTTACATTAACCGGAGTTCTTGTACTTACTGCTGTTCCAGAGATTGCCTCTACATAAAAAGTAGTATTGGCATTAATTGCGTCAGTTGTAAAAGTAGGACCAGTATAAATAGAGGTACTACCAGAACTTGCATACCATTTATATGTAAAACTTGGATCTGCATTAGAAACAGTTAAAGTTGCTGTGCTTCCAACACAGGTAGTTACCGCAGCCACAACCGGAGCACTTACATTTACTACCAATGTATAGTCGGTAGAAGTAGTAATACCATTTTTATCAGTTGCAGTCATGGTTAGTGTAAATGTACCACCTGTTACTGGAGTACCTGAAATTTCACGAGTTAGCGGATCAAAAGTTAATGCCGGTGGTAAACCATCTAATGTATATATATAAGGTGATGTCCCGCCAGTTACTTCTGGTAAAGTTTGTGTAGGATAAACTGTTCCTACCAACCCGTTTGGTAAATTAGCTGATGGGAGATTTAATTCTCCATTTACTTTTACCACATAAACCTGAGTTGCTGTTGTTCCGGTTCCGTCAGTAACTTTTACTGAAACATTGTATGAACCTGATTTTGTTGGCGTACCTGAAATCTCCCTTGTTGCAGGATCAAAAGTTAATCCTGGAGGAAGGTTTGAAGCAGTATAAGTATAATTTCCATCACCACCTGTTGCTGAAGGAATAGTTTCAGTAGCATAAACCACAGCTACTGTACCATCTGCCAGAGGTTTAGTAGCTAATAAAAGCGGACTACCTACAACAATAGTATAATCAGTAGTTATTGTATTTCCTTCTGTATCGGTCACTTTAACAGGAATAGTAAATGTACCTACCTGTGTTGGTGTACCTGTAATCTCCCTGGTTGCCGGATCAAAGTTTAATCCCGGAGGAAGGTTTGTTGCTTCATAAGTATAAGATCCGCTTCCACCTGTAGCAGATGGAATGGTCTGTGTAGAATAAGGAACATTCACCGTACCATTAGCCAATGTTGTTGTTGGCAATAATAATGGGTCTCTAACTACTATCGTATAATCTTTAGTAACGCTATTTCCATTATCATCGGTAGCAGTTACATGAACCTGGTAAGTTCCTTTTTGTGTTGGTGTACCAGTAATCTCTCTTGTTGCCGGATCAAAATCCAATCCTGGAGGGAGGTTTGAAGCAGTATAAGTATAAGGAGAAGTACCACCAATAGCTTCAGGAATTACCTGTGTAGGATACAGTGTGTTTACTGTTCCATTAGGTAAAGTCATGTCCGGAAGACTCATTCTTTCCGTAACTTTTAAATTATATGTTGCATCAACTGAACAGCCTTTGCTGTCGGTCGCTGTAATTGTAAAACTATAGTCACCTGCTGCTGCGGTTGGCGTACCACCTATCGTGCCATCGGCAGATATAGTTAAGCCAGCAGGAATATTACCTGAACCTTTATAAGTAAAGGCTGGTGTTCCACCTGTCGCTGGTGTAATTTGTTTTGAATAAGCCGAGCCTATTGTAGCATTTGTTAAAGCATGAGCTACAAAATTAATAGCTGGGTTTACTTTCACTGTAACCGGGAAACGTTCTGTATTTCCGCAGTTGCCGTTGCTTACCTCTATATAATAGGTTACGTCTGCCGTTAATCCAGTTGGAGAGTAAGTATTTCCTGAAGCCAGTTCAGTACCACCTTGAGGAAGATCAAACCATTTAAGTGTTGTTGAACCAATTGGAGTTGCTGTTAAAGTAGCATCGCTACCAAAACAAGCATTAAAACCACCTTGTGGAATTGTTGGATTAGGATAAATTACCTTTGCACCATAAACGTTTACAGTAGTTAGCGCAGTAACTAATCCAACCAAACGGATTTCAACAGCATCAAATTCTGCTCCAGCCACAAATGTAGCCTTATAACGATCTCCACTTAATAAAGTTAAATGTAGTAATCCTCCATTTAATGGATAAGATTTAACTACCACTCCATTTCGCATCACATTTATATTAACAGCTCCCAGCAAACTCAGGTCTGTTAAGCCACCCGGAGTTTCTAAATCTAAACGGATGCTATCAGTTGCTGCACCAGCACTTGGAAAATGTAAACGTTGATAAACTTGTCCACCAACACCTAAAGTAAGGCGAAGGCTAGAGAATTTAGTTGGGTCTGAATTTATTGCATCAGCACCGTTTTCAACACCACATAATACACATAGTAATCCATCAACACCACTACCCTGTACGTTTGGAACATTACAAGCTAATCCTGGGTCAATATCAGTTACCGTAACTGTGACTGGTACACGACCCGGGCTTATACAACCACCTGCACTTTGTACTTCTACATAATATATAGTAGTGACATTTAAAGCAGGCGTTTTAAAAACCGGACCAGTAAATAAAGCTACTCCACCATTTGCAGCAGTAAACCATTTTACGGTATTTCCTGCTTCAGCAGAAGCCGTAAGTGTTGCGGTTTGTCCACTGGTAATTTCAACATTTGGTATAGCTACCGTTGCATTGGCTGGTATCGGGTTAACGGTTACATCAACTTTAGTACGTGCACTTACACATGATCCGATAACAGACTCTACATAATATGATGTGCTGGCAGCTAAAGTTGGAATTACAAAGTTAGTACCAGTAAAAACTAATGCACCACCTGTTTCGGCGTCATACCATCTATAAGTTTGTGTTGCAAGCGGAGCATTAACAACTAAAGTTACTGTACCACCACTACATATTGGGTTTGGTGTTGATACCACTGGCACTGTTGGATTATTTACAACAACCCTTACCAGTTTACGTGGAGTTTCATTTGGACAACCTAATCTTTGTCCAGACACATAAAAATCATGAACACCAGTAGCTAAACCTGTAGGAGCAAAACTTGTCCCAGCTACACCTTGACCACCAGTAGGCTGTGTATACCATTTATATATAGCACCATTTTCTGGTGAAGTAATTTTTAAAGTTATTCCATCACCCATACATGCAATACCGGATGGAGAAACTACATTATTTATATCTATAGCTGTAGGTAACGCCATAGTTCGGGAAACCTCATGAACGTTTAACGTACCTAATAAATTCAATACTCCACCAAATCTTATTTTAACCCGATCGAATTGTTTATCTGGTGCAAAGGTCACCACAGCTTGTGATCCTCCACCTAATAACTTCAGGCTTAACAGCCCACTTGACTGTTCTACATTATTATTAGAAGAATTTCCGTTAAAAGTTTCGACACCTATTGATCCTAATAAATCAGCAGACACCAACGCATTTGGCACAGATAAGACTATTCGTACAGAATCACCAATTTTTGATAAACCGGGAAAAATAACTGTTTGTTGAATATAAGATGCGACTTTGGCAGTTGCATTAAATGTTGAGTGAGTTAGATCTGATCCGTCTATAGCATTTAAAGGATTAGTTACATCCCCAACCGCGATCACTGCTCCCTCTATACCATGTAATTCTTCTATTGGATTATCGCAATTTGCACCAGGTGCATCTTCTAAATAATAGGCATGATAAACATTGATTGCATTTAGTAAACCTAATAGCCCTCTAACGGAAATTCGAATTCTATCATAAGTAACTCCAGGAGCTGGAACAAATACTTCGGATTGATTTCCACTAGCCAACAAGCTTAGCAGACCGTCCGTAGCTTCAATTTCAGTTCCAACAGGAGTGCTCCCATTATATGGCCTAAGCTTAATCGCTCCAAGAAGTGCAACAGAAAGCAACTCCGGTGAAGAGAGCTTAACAACAGCCCCTTTATTAGCTCCAGGCAACTTTCCAGCAGGAAAAATAAGTTCCTGATAAAATCCACCTAAAGCAACCACCACATCAATTTTAGATGAAGTATATGGATTTCCATCAATGGCCCCTCCCGAATTTATCACAGAACATCCAAGACAAAGGCCTAAAGGCCCATTAGCTTGAGCATCGGCATAAACGCGTTTTTTTGTCTGGCCATACGATTCCGTACTTAAAAGCGTTATAAAAGCAAAACAAAATAGGAGGAGAAACGATTTTTTGAACATTTCTAACAGAGTAGAGGTCCTTTTCATAGAATAGGGATTGAGTTTACTATATTTATCCTACAATTTTAGGCATAGATTACACGCAATGCTCTGTTCGAATTGTTCATTCTTGTTTTATAGCCATTCGTTTCCTGTTCATTTTGTTCATTATCTATTCTCGGTTATAAAGTTATTCACACGAATCGCCGTCTAATCGGCTGTAGAATAGGTTTTTGCCAGGTTCCCATCCTTTTCATTCATTTTTAGGGCATAAAACCTCTGTTCATTATTCCTATTAAAGCCCTATATTCGTTCTACTTGTTTTTTAACGCTCATATAAAGTGTATGGATGAAATATCTATCTTAAATGAACTCAAAGGATTGATCCTAATTAAAACAGGAATTAGGACGGTTACTCCGGCTGATTGTAAAAGGATATCTATTGAAATCAGCAGAACATTGAATAAGAATGTTAGTGAAACAACAATCAAGCGATTGTTTGGCTTCGCTGAGGTGAAACACAACTTTTCAAAATTCACCATTACTACACTTTCTGAATATGTTAATGGAGAGAACATTGAATCTGGTGGAGCAGGAACCAATATCATTCCTGAATCCTGGAATGATATAAAGAAAAAAGTTGGAAAAATCACCGACTTCACCTTGAAAGGGATTAAGAACCGATCGGGTATGCCTTACTATATGACGATAGGCAGAAAGTTTGCTGAATATGACTTTGATGAATTTTTTCAGAGTGAGCATAATTTCACTGCTTTCATCGCACAGCCCGGCTATGGAAAAACCATTCTATTAAGTCATCTCGCGGAAAGCTTTATTAAAAACAATACTTCCGGCTATAAAGACTCCGCTATTCTGTTTTTACAGACCTATAGTTTTTTCAATATTGAGAATCCTTCTTTCAATTTTGAAGATCAACTGAAAGCAGTACTTAATATTCCTAAAAGAGATAGCCTGCTACAATATATTGAAGAGAACTATAAAAAAACCAAAGGCAAACTTGTTGTTGTATTAGACAGCTTTTCAGAACTTCCTTTAAAAAAGGATGCGATGAAACAGTTGTTTGAAAGCATTATAAATTTCATTTGTGCAATTGAGCATGTGAGCTCGATTAAACTGGTTTTGAGTATGCGTTCTGCCACATGGGTTCGTTTCTATGATTTAATCAGGCATTCTGCATATTTAAAAGCGAAATGGTTTCCAGGCAATTACTTTAATATTAATGAACCTTCAAATGTACCTCCTCTATCAGAAAAAGAGGTAGATCTGATTATTTCAAATATTGATGGGCTGAACATTAAAGAAATTAATCCGAAACTCAAATTACAACTTAAGTTTCCATTTCATATTCAACTATACCATCAATTAAAGGAGGAAGACCCATCCTTTAATTATTCAACAAATATTACTTTCCATGAATTAGCATCCAGGTTTATACAGGAAAATATTTATAGCTCTAACTATTATACAGAAAAGATCCTCTTCCTAAAAAAAATAATCCAGCTTACGGATTATGGGAAAAATGGAACTGCTATCCAAAAAGATCTACTGCTTGCAGAGTTATCGGCATTTAAGAATGCTTATATGGAGTTGTTGTCTGATGGGATCATCATGGAAGAGAAAAGGTATGAAGACTTCCATCCGCGGGAATTTGTCCTATTTATTCATCCACACATTTTTGAGTATTTCCTATTTGTTGAACTCCTTGAAAAGTTCAATTTACAGGTAGATGAGAAATTCTTCTTATATATCCAAAATGAATATGAAAACGACAGTCTCCGTTTTCAATTACTGCAATGGGCCGTACGATTTGTAATCAGAATAGGCGATTTTCAAATCCTGAACTGTATTTTTGATTTCCCTCTGTGCCATTCAGAAAGCAGCTATTTAACGCTATTCATTACAGAAAACATAAAATACAGATCTAAATACAGTCCCGACACACTTTCTCTTTTAAAAACCAATAAAGTTCATGAGAGAATCATAGAAGACATGAAGCACTTTGACTTTGTTGATTCATCATATAAAGAAACCATTGAAGTGGCAATTGGCATTTCGGACTCCTTAGAACATACATTGATTTACCAGTCACTTTTGGCTTTAATGGATATCATTAGTCTAAACCAAAAGAGAATACAGAGACGAATGTCGATTTTAAATAAAATGAATTGTTCTAAATGGGAATTAAGTCCCCATGAGATTGTACAATTGATCTATTTAAAAATCACCAATAACCCATCAGATTTAAGCGATTTGGCTGATACCGTTGAAAGTTTGCAATACTCTTTTGATGACAATCATAAGCCGCTTACTACTAAACTGGGAATCACATACTTTTTAAACATCGTGCTCAATTTATTCTATGGAGCCGATGAAAAGAATATTGATATTATAGAAAAGATTATTAAAGCACACCCTGAAGAGTTTTCTAAACGCTCTTTCTTTAGTATCTCGATGTTGAATTTCCTCACCTTACAACTTTCAAGGTTCAGACCGGGTCCAAAAACTGATCAGCTGCAAAGAATACTGATCCTCATTCATGAAAATAAAGACAGGTTTAAAATTACTCAGCAAGCGGAATCATTATTTAAAATGACTCAAGCATACCAGCTTAGAAATAAAGGAGAATACATTACGGCGGCAGAACACTGTAAAAAGTGTATAACGTTTTTCAAAGAAAACAATTTGAACATAAATTGCATCCTTATATACGACCTGATTATCGAAATTTATACAGAGATGGAAAATGCGGCGAAGCTAAATGACTATAAATACGAACGCATTTGCTTTATGGAGGAAAACAATATTTCTAAGAATATATTCACTGTATCAAAAGAATCAATTAGTTTTAAACATCAATAAAAAAGGGCCTTTTTATAATATAAAAGGCCCTTTTTTATTGATGTTTATTTTATTATTTCTTGTATTCTGCTGCCAATTTCAAGGCATTATAGGCATTTACAATTCCTCCCGTAACACATAAGTCTGCAAAAGGAACAGTCTTAGTATCATTTTCAGTTTTGATTACTACCGATTGATTAACTTTCACTACAGATTTTAGGATAATATCCTTTACTTCAACTGCTTTTAATTTTGGATAGTACGAACGAATCAGTGCAGCAAGACCTGCTACAACAGGTGCAGCCATACTTGTACCACTTAATTCCTCATATTTTGATCCTGGCACTGTAGAATTGATATCTACACCTGGAGCAAAAACGTCAACTTTAGTTTTTCCATAATTAGAAAAGTTAGCTTTTATTGTTCCATCATTTGTCCATGCAGATGCACCAACAGTAATCCATGAAGCAGCTTTACCACCGTCTAAATATTCGGGATCAGGGAAATTCGCTTCTACTTCAAGGTCATTATTATCATTACCTGCAGCATGTATCAATAATACATCTTTAGATACTGCATATTTAACAGCCTCATCCACGATTGCTTTATCCCATGAGTACGATTTCCCAAAACTCATATTGATCACTTTAGCACCATTATCAACTGCATAACGAATAGAGTTGGCTACATCTTTATCACGTTCATCACCGTTTGGTGTATTTCTTACTCCCATAATCAGGATGTTATCAGCTACCCCTTTTATACCAAGATCATTTGTGCGTACAGCTCCTATAATACCGGCAACGTGTGAACCATGTCTTGCATCCGGACCAGCCACATCATTGTTTCCATAAAAACGCTCTTTGCTATTATTTGGATCATCACCAACAATACCACGAGGATCATAATCAAGATTCAGATTATATTCTACCTGTTGCTTAAAATGATCAAATCCTGGCTCAATTTGTTTTTTATAAAAATCTTCGAAACTTGCATTTTTTAATTGAGCAAGCATAATCCGTTTGATATTGGCTTCCATATCACCTGATGGTTGAAACGCTTCAAAATCTTCAAGTGTAGGTTGTTCTTTGCCTATTTTCTTTACTACTTCGTCGATTGCATTTTTGATTCCTGCAAAACGTTCATATCCGACTTTAGCTTCTTCCAGTTCTTTTTCCAGTTCTGCTTTATTTTTTTGATAGGCTTCAAAAGCAGGCAGTTCATTTGCTTTAACTGATGTTGCATCGGCATTAGCAAATTTAGCATTATCTCGTCTTACTAAACGGGTCAATTCTAATGTCTCATAGTTCACAGAACCTTTTGATGAACCTAAAAAGTTCCAGCCATTTACATCATCTATATAACCGTTTTTATCGTCGTCCTTTCCATTACCCGCTTTCTCTTTCTTATTAACCCAGATCACCGCTTTTAAGTCCTCATGATCAATTTCTACTCCACCATCTAGTACGGCTACTATAACAGGTACTGATTTCTTACCTTTTAACAGTTCATTATATGCTTTTTCGGTACTGATACCAAAAGTAGAATCTGCTTGTAAATCCAGATTCTGCCAATTAGGTTTCTGGGCAAATGATGCAAAAGGCATTGCAGCTAATAAGGCAACACACCATCCTTTGCTACCAAAAAATGTCATGATATTCTTTTTCATAGTTTTTTTAATTTTTGACAAAGTTAATTAAATTCCGCCCATACATATCAGGAGAATTAATCATAGCCAATATAAATACAGTGTAAATGCTATAAAAAACGATCGCCGCCAGAATTTATTTCTTGCGGCGATTGTGTATTGAAAATGTTATAAAAATCCTGCTTTTCAGGAGTCTATTAACTGACCAATGTATCGTCAGTTTCTCTGGCAATAACATCGGCTATTGTAGTTTGGGCTAATACTTTTAAAGTCGCATTTCTAACGTCTATAAAAGTCTTTCTGATCCCACAAGTAACCTCGTCATGGCATTCATCACATTTGCGGTAAAACTTTAAACTGGCACAGGGAACCATTGCAATAGGTCCATCAGTAATACGAAGTATATCAGCTAGATAAATATCATGTGGATCTTTATTCAGACTATATCCTCCACCTGCACCTTTCTTACTATACAAGTAACCTGCATTTCGCATATCCAAAAGAATCTGTTCCAGAAACTTTCTGGGAATCATTTCCTGCTCCGCCAACCTCACTATTTGCATTGGAGGATTTTCCATATTTTTGCCAAGAGCAACCAGTGCCTTTATTGCATATTTCGTTTTCTTAGACAGCATACTAGCAAAGTTACGGAAAAGATTTACGTATTTGTATAAAATATGAACAGGAGCTGGTATTTGACTTCAGCAATCTATTAATGATCTTTCACGCTACACTATGTGGAATAATTCCACAATCCAGCGAAACAGACAAACGACCAACAACCTCAATATCAGAGAATTAAAAAAAACAAAGCATTGTGGCATTATTCTGTAGCATACCTTATCGTAATTAACTTAGATAAGAATTTAAAATTATATTATGAAAAAGATCATTTTATCGGCAGCGATCCTTGCATTTGCAGGATTAACCACAGTAAAAGCAAACGACATCAAAACTCCAGTTGTTATCAGCACATTACAAGACAGTGTAACTAAAACTCCGGTTGAATTGAAAGACTTACCAGATGCCGTTAAAGCTACTCTTTCATCAGAAAAATACAAAGAATGGATTCCAACAGCATCATTCCTTGTAACAAAAGCAGATAAATCTGAGTATTATCAGGTTGATGTTAAGAAACTAGAAGAAACTGCCTCTTTAAAAATCGGAAAAGATGGAGTAGTTATTGAATAATCCCTATATTCCTTAATAAATAACAATTAAACACCTTATAAAAGCCGGATTTCATCCGGCTTTTGTATTTTTGCTATATTCAAGCGAAAATCTATGGCAAAAATACTCATCATTGAAGACGATTCTACTTTTTCTCAGGTACTAGAAGGCTTTCTTACTAAACATGGACATGAACCTCATGTGGTAAATGATGTTAAAAAAGCTTTTAAGATCACTGATGAACAAAGTTTTGATTTATTATTGATCGATTATCGTTTGCCAGATGGTACAGGCCTAGACATTCTTTCTCACATTCTTGAAAAAGGTCAGTTACAACCAGTCATTATCATGACCAGCTTTAACGATGTCCGTACTGCTGTAAAATCTATTCAATTGGGTGCTTTTGATTACATTACCAAGCCTGTTAATCCTGATGAACTTTTAATGATCATTAAAAATGCATTGGGTAAAAAGGAAAAGGAGAAATCAGGCAAATCTGTAGAACATGATGATGCGATAAAAGGCAAAAGTGCTATTGCTGATAAATTATATGAACATATTAACCTGGTTGCCCCTACTGATATGTCGGTAATCATACAAGGTGAAAGTGGTACCGGTAAAGAATATGCCGCAAGAGCTTTACATAGCCAGAGTAAGCGCAACGACAAACCTTTTATTGCAATTGATTGTGGGGCACTTTCCAAAGAACTTGCCGCAAGTGAATTATTTGGTCATATAAAAGGTGCTTTCACAGGAGCGATAACTGATAAAAAAGGACAATTTGAAGCTGCAAATGGTGGTACTTTGTTTTTAGATGAGGTGGGTAATTTAAGCTACGAAGTACAAGTTAAAATGCTTCGGGCACTTCAAGAAAGAATTATTCAACCATTGGGCAGCACAAAATCTGTTAAGGTTGATGTAAGAATTATTACAGCTACCAATGATGATCTTAAAAACAGTGTAGCCAATGGGACTTTTAGAGAAGATCTGTACCACAGAATCAATGAATTTAAAATCCAGTTGCCTGCATTGAGGGAACGTGGAAAAGATATTGAGCTCTTTATTAACCATTTCGTAACCCTCTCTAATCATGAATTGGATAGAAATGTACAACACATTTCGACAGCGGCGAAAGACTTGTTACTACAATACGACTGGCCCGGTAACTTACGTGAACTGAAGAATGTGATCAAGCGCATGGTTTTGCTGACACCGGGTGACACTGCTGATGTTGATTCACTGCCTGATGAAATGATTGTATCTGTAAACCAAGTGCCACGTACAAATACCTCAGACCTTAAAGCCATCAATGAAATCAATGAGAAAGCAATGATTATTGAAACGCTTGTAAAGGTTAAATACAATAAATCCAAAGCGGCAAAACTGCTTAATATTGACCGAAAAACATTGTATAGTAAAATGGAGCGTTACGACATTGAATAGTAACCAGGCCAGTTTATTTCAATTGCTTTAAAAGTATTTTTAATCGTTGCAATAGCTGCTGTACTTTAGCCTTTTTATCTTGATTTAGTCCTTCTGCGGCCAGATCTATCTCCATACATCTAAATGATGCAGCAAGTCCTTTTGCTCCAATCTGAGCTATTCTTCCGGCCATTCTATGAACTAGTAATCTGAGTTGATCCTGATCCTCTATAAGAAGCAATTGTTCAATTTCCTGGATTTCGTTGTGACTATCTTCTTTAAACCTCAGCAATATGCGCTGTAGCTGATCTTCATCATCAAAAGTCATCTTTTTCAGATTACTCAAATCAAGCTCAATAATTTCTTCGGTTTCCTCCACCGACTGTTCTTTCAAATCCTGCTCTTCTGTAAAAACCGACAGCAGTTCTTTCTCTTTAAAAGGCTTCATCAAAAGACCATCAAAACCATTGTTTAACAGCAATTCACGTTCATCTGGCAAAACCTGAGCGGTAATGGCAATAATCTTTACACTTGCCCCTACCCTTTCCCTGAGCAATCGACATAATGCTATACCATTCATTTCGGGCATACGCATATCCATAAGGACATATTTCACCCGACTATCCCATATTGCAGTCAGCAATTGTGAAGGGGAATTGAACAGTCGACAATCAATACCATTCCTTTTAAAAATGATTTCACATAAATCAAGAATCAATTTATCGTCGTCTATCACCCATACTTGCCCGTCGTATGCCTTAAAGCTAGCTCCAGTGATCACATTTTGTGGGGAGACAGCAATCTTAAAGGTAAGATATACGGTAAATACACTACCCTCATCTTTCTTGCTTTTCACATAAACCCTACCGCCTTGCTGTTCAATCAGAGATTTGATGATAGTTAAACCTAATCCTGTTCCAGCCTTATTCAGCTCTTCATTTTCTAAGGAATTGATCTGCTCAAACTCATTAAATATTTGCTGACTTTCTACTTCAGAAAGACCTATTCCAGTATCTTTAACCATAAAAGTAAAATGAAGCAACTCACCTTGCCTTTTATAGAAAGCAGACAATAATACTTCCCCTTTACTGGTAAATTTTATGGCATTCCCCAAAAGGTTATATAGGATTTGCTTAAGTCTGAATGGATCGCCCTCAATATAATTTAATTCAGGTAAATCAAAGTCAGTATTCAACTGAAGTGACTTCCTTTCTGCTTGCGGCCTCATAACTGAAACCACTTCATTCAGCAGCTTTACAATATCGAAAGCCTTATCTGTAAAAGTGAATTTACCAGAAATAATTCTGTTATAATCCAGCACCTCATTTACAATCTGCAATAAGTGAGCCGATGAATTATAGATAGCGTCTATATCTTTTCTCTTCGGATGTTCATCTTTTCTAATGATCTCTGAATAGCCTATAATTGATTGTAATGGCGTCCTGATTTCATGGCTCATATTAGAGAGAAACCTTTGCTTTGCCATACCATGATATTCGGCTTCATCTTTTGCTTCTTCTAGCTCCGCCCGATATTTATTACTTTTGGTAATATCTGTTAAAATGAAATAAAGCAACAATACTGTTAAGAAGAAGAACACGACCATAATAATACTTATGGTATTAATCCCTGTGTTTACTACATTTTTTGCTTGAATTCCATTCAACTCGATCTGTGTTACGACCTCAGTTTCTACCTTTCTTAAAACATCCAACATCTGGCTTACCAAAAGGTTATTGGAATTGGCTAAAATGGATTCCCGGTTTAAGAAACTCTCATTTTTAAGTCGTTGTTCTTTCTCAATCTCCTTTAATGATTGTTCTAGATTTCTTGTCATCCGATCTTCTGCGGACAAAGCAATGGTATCTCTTTTTACACTTTCTTCATTTACAATTTTTAAGGAGTTATCCTCTTCATTGTTCTTTTTCTTACCAAATAATCTGCTAAAAAAGCCTTTTTGCTTTTCCTGTTCTTCTGTTGGATATACGGTCGTGGTTGATGTTTTTCGCTCGGTGGCAACAATTGTGCTATCACCTTGTTCCGAGCCTTTCGCTACTATGGCACTTAAACTTTTAACTTGCGATGAAAAGGATTTGTTATTAACCAGTCGTTCTCTAACTTTTAAATAGTTTATAAACTGTTTATCTCTTTCTCTTAACAGCTTTTTGATTGTTAATATTCGTTCCAATTGCAAAGAATCGGTGGCATATAATCCCGCCAGAGTATCCAAAACCAGTCTAAGCTGTCCAGATTCTTTAAATAGCTTATTGTAGTTTCCCGGGTCGTTAAATGCCTGTTTTTTCTGAAGTTGATCCAGGCTCCCTATTTTCCTTGAGATAGCGTTTACCACTCTTAATCTTTCACTTGGGGCATTGATATTTTCGACAGTAGCCAACATTTCCTTAAATGCGACTTTACTGACTCCCCAAGCCATAAACAAGGCGCAGCAAGCCAATAGCAAGGAGATAATAATCTTTCCTTTTATAGCTTTAAAGAAAATTTTAGGGGATTTACTACTCATGTTTGTTTATTGAAAACGGTAATTATCACCGTTTAATACCGGCTTACCATAAAAAACAAATTATATGCTACAAATATAAGGGTTTACAATGAGCCTAAAGATCTAACTGCTTTTAAGAAGTCCCATGTTTTCTTAGTTGAACCCTGCTTTTTCTCTTCAACAAGTAATCGGGCAAGTTCAGTTATGCGCGCTTCATTCTCACTAACCGTTCTATCACCAAGCGCCATTAGTTTTTCAATATTTGATGGGCTTGCGGCATCAAGGCCCTCTTTAATACTCTCCAGACTATTAGGTTCTACACGGATATAGTTTTCTATTTTGCCCGCAGATCGGAACAGCTGTTGTAGGAAAAAATCACTGGTTTCTGCTACTCCGCTCATCATAATATCCAGTATTGCTGGGACAATGGCCATTGCACTACTCTTTTTGAAGTGCTCATAATCATACGATCTTCTTGATCGCCCGGTACCTAAAGACACTAAAAAGATATCATTAATACGGGTTTGATTGAAAGCCCGTGTTA
Source organism: Pedobacter hiemivivus (assembly GCA_040393085.1). Lineage (GTDB taxonomy): Bacteria > Bacteroidota > Bacteroidia > Sphingobacteriales > Sphingobacteriaceae > Pedobacter > Pedobacter hiemivivus_A. The sequence continues at coordinate 16,196 of JBEBUV010000068.1, forward strand.
CTTCTATTAAACCACTAAGTGCAGGGTTTGTAGCAAACACACCACCATCAAGTAATGGATAGCGTACGTTGGCCAGGGAGTGAATTTCTGCCACACTGAAATAGGTAGGTGCAGCAGATGTTGCACGACATACATCTCTTAAATAAAAATCTCTAACGTCACCTCTGGCAATTGCCGACTGCTGTCTGAAAAAATGTGTTTTCCTAAGTTCGATATTATAGGCACTGATGATACAAGGTTTTATCAGTTCACTAAGCTTAGTTTCGCCAAAATAATTATTGAGCACACCTTCAAAAATAGCACTATTATACCTTTCGCCTGCCAGTCCGAATTTTGCTCTGATTCTTTTAAAGAAACTCATTTTAAAAATCTCGTTTCCATGCTCCAGGTATAAGTCCAACGCAGCTTTAGCAGAGAAACGAGGTCTTGTAGGGTCAGTTTCTGAAGGGCATAACAATAAGCAGGTAAGTATACCTCCAGTACTGGTACCGGCAAAAAAATCGAAATAATCAACTATCGCGGCATCCGGATTTTTGCTTACCCGCTTTAATTTCTCTTCGAGGGCAACTAAAATCATTCCGGGAATAATCCCCCTTATTCCACCACCGTCGATCGATAGGATTTTCTTCATAATACAAAATAGGCTTGCTGGTAAATATAGGTTTTCTGTCAGATATATTGACATCCATAACAACGAACCCTATATTAACTTTTGCTATTTTGAAGATACCACTTGCTTATTATTCTTTGCAATCAACCTGATCAAAGGTGAACCTTCCTTTTTCGAAATTGATAGGTTTCCCCTTTACAAAATAAGACTTACCCATAGACGTTTCTATTTGTCCGACTCCAAGAATAAGCTTGCCTTCCTTTTTCAAGAATGCCAATGGGTTTTTATACATGGTTTTATTTTCTGTACCGATTTTGAATGTATAATCAACAAATAAAGTATCTCCTTTAAATTCACCAGAGATTTCTCCATCATTTTTTCCTTTATCAAGATAATTGATTACCAGATGACCTGTAATTTTACCATTTTCAAAATGATTAAGCGCCAGATTTGCTGTATCCTTTTCATCAATAGCCGTAAAACATTCTTTGAGGGTGGCGGTATCTTTCAATTCAGCAGTTTTTTGCTCCGACTGGTTGCAACTGAACATTAAAGGCAGCGCTAATAATGACAAATAAAAGCCTGGATTTTTCATATCTATGAATAGTTTGTGGTGTAAAATGAATAATTAATATAACTCAATATACCAATATACGGAAAACAATGATGTTCTACTTATGAACTGCCACGGGACTAACTTGTTTATGTTGTACTGGTGCTGCTTTCGTATTTTGATTGCATTTACCTAATAGGGTGTAAATCACTATAAAAATAATGATTGTTGACAAGCAGCCGCCGCCTAATTTCTTGGCTCCCCAGCCTGCAATAATAGCTCTAAAGAATTTATTCATAACACCTTTTTTAAAGCTTAACAGCTTTTCTGTTAAAATTGTTTGGACGGATAAAAGAACGGGTGTTAATGGGGCTAATGTGAAGTAAGAAAAATAGCTGTTAAATATTAGTCAAAGTCCAACTATAGTCCAACTATTTCCAGAAAAAACTTGGTATATAGTTAGTGTATACTTTGACTATAGTTGGACTTTGACCAAAAACATCACATTACTATTTTGCCGGCTCTTCAACTTTTATGGATTCTTCTCCCGTAAATACATTACCGAACATATCAGTTGCTCTAACTTCTATTTTATGGGCACCAACCGACAGCCTACGTGCAGGAATTCCTCCACGCCATAAGTGGGTACTTTTAGCAGCATTAGATGGCCTACGACCACGCATTAATTCATCTGTAAGATCCCATTTAAATAAGTTCGATACATACGACGGATCCGTTTCTTCCATATAAGTCATTGGCAACCACTTGCCATCATTGATACGATATTCAACTTTATCGCCCTTAGCTCCCATAAAAAAGTTAGCAATAATTTCGGCACTTGTGTTTCTACCCTGGGCAACAACTTTCGGACTAAATATCTCGATCTGATACTCCTTAGGTTTCCCGGCAACTTTGTAATCGATCTTATACTGATTATTATCGATTGTCAAAAATGCATAACCTTTAGGCGTGCCATCTCTCATCGTTGATGAAGGTACACCTTGTTTATTAAACTCACCAGAATACCAATCGCCCGATGTAGTCCCCGCATTGTATTCATGGTGAGGTTTTTCTTGATGCCAACCATCTTCTTTGCCATAAAAATTATGACGCTGCAAATGCGTATGTGCAGACATAGATAAGGTATTTGGATAATCCTTTAAAATATCAAACAAACGTTGTCTATCTTCTTTTCTAAAAGGATCGTTGCCTTCTATCAATAAGGGAATATGAAATGCCAATACAATTAATTTATCCTTATCAACAAACTTTAGGTCGTTTTCAACAAAATCAAGCTGATCCTTTCTAAATCCTCCCCAATAACCTTTTCCGTCTCTCGGATCTGGGTAAAGAATATTATCCAGTACAATGAAATGTGCATTTCCATAATTAAAAGAATAATTAGCGGGGCCAAAATTCTTTTCAAAGGTCTCATCAGCCAATGAATCTGTCGGTGCGTCATAGTTCATATCATGGTTCCCCATTAAATTGTACCATGGAACGCCAACTTTACTAACAGCTTTAATATAAGGACTATGCAACACCAGATCATCACCTACTAAGTCGCCCAGACTTAAGCCAAACCCAATATTTTTAACTCCCTCTAGCTCTGCTACAATACCTTTCGCAAAATAATCAACCTCATCTAAGGTATATGCTTGTGGATCTCCAAAAATTAGTGAAGTAAAAGTGCTTGGTTCATTATAGGCTATTAATGCGAAATCAACCGACTTGGGCAGTTTACCTGTCGGGTCTGATCCTTTATATTTAAAATTAGCTGGCGAACCTAGTGGTTTGTGTATATAATAGTAAGTCGGCTGATTCAGTTCATTTACTGCAACCTTATACCCTTTTGGCTTAATAACGAACAATATATTATCGTTCCCTACGGGCAATTCATAATAGCCTTTGTTATTTGTTTGTACCACATCTACCCCATTGCTAACTGATACTCCGGCTATCCCTTTTTCTCTAGATTCTTTTTTGCTATTTCCGTTTGCGTCTTCATAGACATATCCTTTGGCGGTTGTTTGAGCTGATACCTGAGAACCGAGCACGAGGCCCATTAAAACTGATAAAATTACTTTCATATAATATTATTTTCAATGCACAAAACTAGTTCTACTCCATTAGCATAATGTTAACTAATAATTACTAAAGTGCAAAAATTAAAATAAAAACATACGAATTGCTCAGTGGGCCTAAATAGCTTCTTTTCGTCCCATCAAATTGGAAACTACAATTGCTGCAAGGATAATGGCAATACCAATCCATTGCAACCCGCTTACCTTTTCTGCCAATAGAAAATAAGACATTGCTACAGCAACCGGCAATTCTGCGGATGAAATGATTGAGCTCAACGTTACTCCTATTTTAGGGATTCCGACGGAAAAACACAAAGGTGGAAGCACTGTACCAAATCCAGCGAGTAATAATCCCCAAAGCCAAAGATTATCTATCAATACACCGTTGAATAGAAAAGCGGGTGGAAATATCACAAATATAAGAATGCAGGCTCCTGTGAGCATAAATGCACTTTTTTGTACCGGCGGATAATCGTTTCCTACACGCGAGTTGACGATCAGGAAAATAGAGTAAAAAACTGCTGCAAGCAGGCCAAATAATACACCAGTTAATGAAAGTGTAACCCTCTGGTCATTGAACAATCCTGCAGCTAAAAGTGTTCCTCCTAAGACCAAAAGCATACTATAGAGCTGAACTCTGCTGGGCTTAGTCTTAAAAATTAAAAACTCTATCAAAGCACCTATCCAAATAAATTGCATTAATAGGATGATGGCGATAGATGCAGGGACCAATTCTACGCATTTATAGTAAACTATGCTGACCATCCCTGTCGAAAATCCAGAGACAAGTAATTTCCAAATAGGTGTTTTTTTAGCTTTTGTTCTTTCTTTCACTATACCCGTAGCTTTTCCCACAAAATAAATTGCCCATAAACCCATCATCCCAAAGAAAACCTGAACCCCTGTTATTTCACCTAAAGTATAGCCTTTTTCATATGCTAATTTTACGAAAGAGGAAAGAATACCAAAGCTGCAAGCGCCTAAAAGCACTATCAAAGAATTTTTTAACATTAAATTTAAATTTGAGCAGCAAAGGTAGTCAGATATCTCATTCAACCTTTACAAACGCTTGGGTAATTACTGAGAAGTGTAGATTAAAGGCACAAAAAAAGCCGCTCTACTTTCGTAAAGCGGCTTCGTAGCCCGTAGGGGAATCGAACCCCTGTTTCCAGAATGAAAATCTGGCGTCCTCACCCCTAGACGAACGGGCCATTTTGAAAGGCGACTCACATTACTGCTTATGCCTTTTTGGTAGCGGGGACCAGACTCGAACTGATGACCTTCGGGTTATGAGCCCGACGAGCT
>JBEBUV010000069.1:0-20305 GCA_040393085.1 Pedobacter hiemivivus
TATTATGTAAAAGTACCTCAACCCGTAAACGTAGCCGGGAAATAACTATCTTAGCTATTTATGGAACAAAGGCACCTTAAATACTGTCTATTTTATCTCGCTTTCCTATTACCATTCTTTGTCAAAGCAGATAATATTAAAAGTATAGGGGTTCCCTATGTTCAAAATTACCCTAAGTCACTTTATCAGTCAGGTAACCAAAACTGGTCTATTGCCAAAGACAATCTTGGGGTCATGTATTTTGGTAATGCCCAGGGTTTGCTTAGCTATGACGGCAAATACTGGCAACAATATATAATGCCAAATAGGCAAATTGTACGATCAGTTGCTTCCGATACTGATGGCATCATTTATACTGGCGGATTTGGTGAGTTTGGCTATTGGTCTGACAAAGAAAATCAACTAACTTATACCTCCTTAATTAACTTGATTCCCAAGTCACATCAGATTAAGGACGAGATATGGAAAATATATACCCTTGGCAAAAAAGTTGTTTTTCAATCTTTCTCTACCATTTACATTTATGAACATAAAAAAATCAGTGTTGTAACTGCAGACCAGCCATTTTTATTCTTACACCAGATTGATCAGCGCTTTTATGTAGAAATAATTGGAAAAGGACTCTTTGAACTTAAAGGGACTAAACTTGTGCCTTTAAAAAACAATGCTGCATTAGTTCCCAAAGAAATTCTTTCTATTCTTCCTTATAAAAATGGCAGTTTACTGATCGGAACCAGCAAAGACGGCCTTTTTGTTTATAATGGAGAAAGTTTCAGCCCATTTAATAGCCCAGTAAACACCTTTCTAAAAACCTATCAGTTAAACAATGGCACACGCATCCATGATCAGTATTATGCTTACGGAACTATTCTTAACGGACTGATCATTATAGACCAGGAAGGAAATATTGTACAGCGCATCAACAAATCGAGTGGTTTACAAAATAATACAGTGCTCAGTATTTATGCTGATGAAAATCAGAATCTATGGGCAGGATTGGACAATGGAATCGATCGTATTGAGTTAAACTCACCTTTATACTTCTATTTCGACAGGTCAGGTCAGTTTGGGACTGTATACTCCAGCCTTATTTACAAAAACAACATTTACCTTGGCACTAACCAGGGTTTGTTCTATAGCGCCTGGTCTACAACAAATGGAAGTTTCTTTAGCTCCTTTGATTTTAAAATGATTCCAAATTCGCAAGGACAAGTTTGGGATTTGACTGTTATTGACGACCAACTGTTTTGTGGGCATAATGATGGCACATTCAAAGTGACAGGTGGTAAGCTCGAAAATATATCAACCATCAAAGGGGGGTGGACAGTTAAAAAGTTAAAATCTGATCCCAATTTCCTAATTCAAGGGACATATAATGGCTTGGTATTATTTAAAAAAGATGTTGCTGGTCAATGGAAATTCTGGCATAAAATAGAAAGCTTTGGAGAGCCCTCCCGTTATGTTGAACAAGATTCAAAGGGTGACATCTGGGTTAGCCATGCCTATAAAGGATTATACAAACTGACATTAAGCCCTGATTTAAAGAAAGTAACCTCATTAAAGTCCTTTGATAAAAAGAATGGTTTACCGAGTGATTATAACATTAATATTTTCACAATGGAGAACAGATTGGTTTTCTCATCTGATGCAGGATTCCTAATTTATGATGAAATCAGTAACCGTTTTACAAAGTATAACACTTTAAATCAGGAATTGGGCAGCTTTGCAGGTTCCAATAAGATTATTGATGCTGGCTCTAAAAATTATTGGTTTATTAATCATGGAAAAATGAGTCTGGTCAATTTACTGGAGCCAGGAAAAGTAGAGGTGGATTCCAATACATTTAGCATTTTGGATGGTCGCATGGTTCAATACTATGAGAACATCAGCAAGATTAGCGACAAGAATTATCTGATGAGTATTGATGATGGATTTGTAATTTACAATGCAACCAAAGGTCAATCTGAGAAAGATAAATTAAAATTACCAGGTGTACTGATCAGAAAAGTTGAAGACATTACGGATACTTATCACACGATCAGCGAGTTTGGGAATAATGGAACTGAAATTGAAATTCCTTTTAGCCGTAATAGCATCAGAATTTCTTTTGCCCTACCCTATTACAGGCAAGCTAAAGTGAAATACCAGTACTATCTGGAAGGCTATTCTAAACAGTGGTCGGACTGGAGCCCTGCCTCTCAAAAAGACTTTACGAACCTAAGCCACGGCAGCTATGTATTTAAAGTAAGGGCAACAATCAACGAGAGTGTAGTGAGTAACGAAACAGCGTTTGAATTCACCATTCTTCCGCCTTTCTATGCCAGTAAATGGGCTTTAGCCTTATACTTCTTACTTTTCGTTTTTCTATTAGTTGCCTTTAAGCGACTTTATGAACGTAAACTTAAGAAAGATCAGCAAGCAATAGCTGATAAACTGCAGGTAGAAAAGGACGCTTTCCTTAAAAAAGAAGCTGAAGCTACGGAAAAGCAGATCATCAAATTACAGACTGAGAAGCTACAAGCAGACCTTGCTGGTAAGAGTAGAGAGCTCGCCAACTCAGCGATGAGTTTGGTTTATAAAAATGAGTTGTTGCAAAAGCTAAGTCAGGAAATTGTTAAGTTAAAAGATGGAAATGGAAAGCCTTTACCTGAAGATCAATCCAGGAAAATCCAGAAGGTGATTGATGATGGTATGAATGATGAGCGCGACTGGAATCTATTTGAACGAAGTTTTAATGAAGCACATGAAAGCTTCTTTAAAAAGCTAAAAGTAAACCACCCGGATTTGGTTCCGAACGATCTAAAACTATGTGCGTACCTACGCATGAACATGAGTAGTAAAGAAATGGCATCCTTATTGAACATTTCTTTAAGAGGAGTCGAAATACGACGTTACAGATTGCGTAAAAAGCTTGATGTACCTCATGAAAAAAACCTTGTAGAGTTCCTTATGGAGCTTTAGGACTACATCATTACCTCTCATCGTACTTTTTACAGCCTAAATATTACAGCATTGAAAAACCTCATTGCTGTAGTACTAGTTTTCGACTTGTAGCGCTAAGAACGTCGCTTTTGTACCGTATACGGAGATAGTATGCCAAGTTGAGATAGTGCGGTATCGGCTATTGATGTATTAATGTAGAGGCGTTTTTTTTGCTTTCCCGGCAATAGTGCCGGAGATTTATATCAATAATTTAAAAAGACCAAATGGTATGAAAAGAATCTTTACAAAACTATCTGTTTTTACTTTTCTCTGTTTTCTATTTACCAATGTTGCGTTTGCACAAAACATTACTGTAAAAGGTACAGTAAGTGATGGTGCCGATAAGACCACCTTGCCAGGTGTAAGCATTCAGGTGAAAGGAAGTACAGCAGCAGTACAAACTGATGCATCCGGAAATTATTCCATCGCCGTACCGGCCAATGGAACTTTAGTATTTACCTATATTGGCTATGCTGTTAGAGAAGTAGCCGTAAATAACCAGACTTCGATAAACGTCGTGCTATCGTCAACAGTTAACGAACTCGACGCAGTTGTGGTTGTAGGTTATGGTACACAAAAGAAACGTGACCTGACAGGGTCAATCGCTAGTGTTAAAGGCGAAGACATTGAGAAATTAACGGTTACCAACCCGGTTGCGGCTTTACAAGGAAAAGTCCCTGGATTAACTGTTACCAACTCAGGATCTCCAGGTGAAAGCCCAACCGTTAGGATCAGGGGTATTTCAAGTACAAAAGATGCTTCTCCATTATATGTTGTAGATGGATTGCTTCAGGAAAACATCGATTTCCTAAATCCAGGTGATATTGAAACGATCGACTTACTAAGAGATGCTTCATCAACGGCAATTTATGGTTTAAGAGGTGCTAATGGAGTAATTGCCATTACCACAAAAAGAGCTTCAAGAGGGCAAACAAGAATTAATTTCCAAAGTACTCTTGGTATTCAACATGTCAAAGAAAGAATAGCTGTTACTGATGCTGAAGGCTTTAAAAAACTATATTCTACACAATTGGCAAACCTTGGTGCTGCACCATTCGATTTTACAAACTATACTGCTAATACAAACTGGCAGGATCTAATGATCCGGGATGCTGGTATACAAACCAACTCCTTAAGTATTTCGAATAGTGGTGAGAAATCGACCACTTTGATAAGCTTGGGATATAATAATCAAGACGGAGTAATTAAATACAATAATTATAAGAAGTTTATCGCTCGTCTGAATGAAGAAATCAGAATTACAGATAAAATAAAAGTTGGTGCTGATCTCAGCGGATTTCATTGGCGTCAAAACCCTACAGCGGCTAACTTAAATACAGCTATTTATGCTGCTCCGATTGTTGGGGTACAGGATGGCGATTACTATTACAGTATGCCTTCTTTTCAGCGGACATCTGTAGGCAACCTGATGGCTAATATAGATCGTATGCGCAATACCTCTATTAATAGAGGATACCGCTTTAATGGAAGTTTATTTGCTGAGGTTAAGTTTTTAAAAGATTTCACATGGAAATCAACCGTATATACCGACCTTGGATTTAACAATGCCAGAAGCTATTCACCGCTTCCTTCTACCTATATTAACACTGCAGAGGGTGCTAATCCAAGAACAATAACTCGTGATGAATCCATAAGAACCTCAATTAATCAAAATACTTTTGAGTCACGAAAATACCAACAAGATCATACACTTAATTATGATAAAGAATTTGCTGGTGGGCATAAGCTAAATGCAATGCTTGGTTTCACTACAGTTTACACCTCAAGCACAAGCTTAGCGGGATCACGTAGAGATACCACGTTGAATGTACCTTACGATCCTAATTTGTGGTATTTGGGTATCATCGATCAAAATAATCCTACTACAAATAGCGGTTCGGGAAATGAAGAGTCAAATGCAGGGACTTTTGGAAGAATTAGCTATTCTTATCAGAATAAATATCTATTAAATGCAACCATACGTAGAGATGGAAGTTCAAGATTTGCACCTGAAAACAGGTGGGGAACTTTTGGAAGTGTAGGTTTAGGATGGGTAGCAAGTGAGGAAGATTTCTTCAAAAACAATATTAAAGGAATTGACTTTTTGAAACTTCGTGCGGCTTGGGGTCGACTTGGTAACTCTAATGGCATAAGTCCTAATCTTTATCAACAAGGGCTTGCTGTAGGACCAACAGCAATATTCGGAGATTATATCTATGGCGCTATTCAAAACGCATATAGACCCGATCCAAATCTGCATTATGAAATTGTACAAGGAATAGATTTAGGTCTCGACATACGAGCTTTAGATAATCGATTAAGTGCAGAAGTCAATCTATACAACAAAACAACTGACGGAATCTTATCGAGCATTCTATTACCCGGAGAAATTATTCCATATTTTACAAATCTTGGAAAAATTACAAACAAAGGAGTAGAACTTAGCTTCTCATGGGCTGATAAAATAGGCTCTGACTTTAGCTATAGCATTTCTCCAAATTTTAGTTATGTTAAAAACATTGTAAACTCCATTGGTAACACAAGTAACTTCAAGGTATTAGGTAATGGCGGTATTAACGTTACTGAAACTGGCAGATCAATCGGCTACTTTTATGGTTATAAACAAGCAGGTATATACCAAACACCTGCAGATTTATTAAACTATCCTGGCTTCGCTGATTCTGCTCCTGGCGATATCAGGTACGAAGATTTGAACGGTGACAAATTGATTAATGATGCCGATAGAACTTATCTTGGTACACCATTCCCTCCATATTCATATGGACTTGCACTATCTGCTGCTTATAAAGGCTTTGATGCTACAGTAGACGGTCAGGGTGTAGCGGGTAATCATATATATGTAAGACGTCGCAGTAACAACTTTGCTCCATTCAATTATGAAGCTAACAGATTAAATGCCTGGACTGCTCCTGGATCTACAAATGTTGAACCGATCTTAAATAGTTCACGCTCTAACAACTATTTATTCAGCAACTACTTTCTGGAGCCAGGCGACTATTTCCGCTTAAGAAATATACAATTGGGATATACTTTCGGCAATGAAGGTCTTTCTAAAATAGGTGTTCAGAAATTAAGATTGTACGTAAGTGGTCAGAATCTTAAAACCTGGTCGAAAGTAACTGGGTATACACCTGAGGCACAAATTGGCGACCCTACTGCAAGTGGAGTAGATAATGGGATATATCCTGTACCAGCTATTTATTCATTTGGCTTGAACGTAACTTTCTAACTAAGGCAGTTTAAATTAATAAGAAATGAAAACAGTTAACAACATACAAAGGAATATTAGTTTGCTATTCATGATAGCTATACTAATGGTTGTAACTTCTGGTTGCAAGAAGTTCCTTGATACGCAAAGACAAGGGGAATATATAGCTGATGACTACCCATATCCAGGTGGATCTGGCCCATATGATCAATTTATATTTGGAGCCTATAATGATTTAAGAGGCTTCGATGTACACGTTATGGCATTTATACTGGCCACTAGCGTGCGCAGCGACGATGCCGAAAAAGGTAGTACGCCAAGTGATGGTGGGGCAAATGCATTGAGTATGGATCAATTTCCGGTAATTCCAGGAAACTCAAATATAAATGGAATGTGGGTTGGTTATTTTGGCCTTATTAACAAGTGCAATTTGGTACTTGATCAGATTAAAAACAATAAAGAGCTTGATGCTCCTGAAGTCATAAAACTACAATCCGAAGCAGAAGCTAGATTTCTACGTGGCTATGCTTATTTTAACATGGTCCGCTTATTTGGTCGCGTTCCTTTGATTGACAAATTACTTGCAGTAGAGGAAACCAATGTACCCCAGAGTTCAATTCCAGAAATTTATGCTTTTATTGAAGATGATCTTCGGTTTGCAGCTGCGAATTTACCTCCAAAATGGGATCCTAAATTTATTGGTCGTGTTACCAGTGGTGCTGCTAATGGTATGTTAACTAAAGTTTACTTATATCAAAAGAAGTGGAGCGATGCCATGGCTACAGCAACTACTGTAATGAATTCAGGCGTGTATAACCTTAATACTCCTTACGACGATATATTCAAAGAATCAGGTGAAAACAGCTCCGAATCTATTTTTGAAGTTCAAGCTACTGCATCTGCAACTGTTCAGACTGCAAATGGAGTCCAATACAATGAATATCAAGGCGTAAGAGGCAAAAACACCTGGGATCTTGGCTTTGGTTGGAATACACCAAGTCCAATTCTTGAAGCCGCGTATGAGCCGAACGATCCGAGAAAAGCAAGAACTATTTTGTACCGTAGTACTCCTACTGTTAAGCACTATACAGTATATGGTGAAGAAACAGCCATGGACTGGGAAAACCCTATGTATAATCATAAAATATATTCCAGCCCATCATACAGAAGCTCTATTGGCAACCGTAAAAGCTGGTGGATGAATGTACGTATTCTACGTTATGCAGACGTGGTATTAATGTATGCTGAAGCAGCAAATGAATTAGGCGGAACTGATAACACTACAAAAGCATTAGATGCTGTTAATAGTGTAAGGCTAAGAGCAAGAAAAGGAGCTCCTGCTGGTTCTCCTACAGGAATATTACCTGATGTAACGACTACTAATCAGATTGAATTGCGTGATGCAATCAGACATGAAAGAAGAATAGAACTGGCAATGGAACATGAGCGTTTCTTTGATATCGTACGCTGGGGAATTTCTGGTAAGGTAATGGCCGACGCTGGAAAAACTAATTATGATGAACACAGAGATGTATTACTTCCAATTCCTCAAACTCAGATAGATTTAAGTAAAGGTGTTTTAACAAAAAACCCCGGTTATTAATCATTATTTAAAATTCAAACACATGAAAATTTTAAATCTATATAGAACACGCTGCATGATACTAACAGTACTCATAGCAGCAGCATTGTCATCCTGTAAAAAGGATGGTAATCCAAATAATCTTCCAGAGGTTAGTCCACAAGATTACGAAGGAACAGTAGGTGGTTTCAGAACCTCCGAAGAAATTTTAAAAGATAATCTTGTAGCTTATTTTAGCTTTGATGACACTTATAATGAGAAATTTAGCAATATAGCTCCTACTTCAAAAGCAGGTGATTCTTTTGTTGCCGGGTTTAAAGGTAAAGCACTTGATTTAAATGCAGGATATCTTTATTATGCAACACAATTTAATGCTTTTAAAACTGATGCTTTAACAAGCTTTACAGTTAGCGCATGGGTCCAAATTGCTAACAATGGCTCTAAAAGAACCATGTTAATGCAATTGGCTCGTCCAGGAATTTTTGATGGAAGTTTAGATTTCAGACTAAACACCAACAGCTACCCGGCAAACATTACTGATATCTTAAAAATTGGCCCTAGGTTTACTACAATTGGCGGAGGAAGTCAAGATAACCTCAATGCGAATGATAGTCCTAAAATTGGAGCTGGAGTTTGGGTTCATTTAGTATTAAGTTATAATGGCAAAACCGGAACTTTCAATGTGCTTGCTAATGGAAAGAACATAGGAAGCTATTCTAATAGAGGAACTGGCAATAACTTGTTTAAATCATATGAACCAGGTGAATTAATTATCGGTGCAAACTACAATTTAATTCCAGGAAAACTGATTAACAGCAATACAGAATACGGCCTAATGACTGGTAAAATAGATGAATTGAAAATCTATAATGCCTTTATGCCTGATGCAGTCGTTAAAGCATACTATGAATTAACCATTGCTGGGAAATAGTTCAATAACAATTGGTTGTATCATTGATCGGGAATATGCATAATCTTATGCAACAGATTAATGATACAACCTCTTTTCAAAATCACCCTGTACTTACAGTCTTATGAAATTTAAAAGCCAAACTTATTTTAAAAGTTTCTCAATTTTGATGGCTGTATTCCTATCCGTTTCCATTTCAGCTTGCAAAAAAAGCAATGAATCTGGTGCTTTGTCTAATGATACCTCTCTATCCTTTACAGTAAATGAGGTGTACAATGGTTCTTTAAATTATGAAGTCACCGGAAAACCAATTATAAAATTCAACTTTACCGAAGCCATTGATCCATCAACTGTATCCACTGGCATTAAACTAATTGATGCATCAGGAGCAAATGTAGCTTATACATCTGCTGTGCAGGATGCAAATAAAACACTTAGCATTACTCCTCAAAGTAATCTATCTTCTTTTACGAGTTATGTACTTGAAACCACCAATGGCCTAAAACCGGCTAAAGGTGGCAGCTTAATCAACCCTGTAAAAATCAGCTTGAGTACAGGTTTTGACGATACAGATAAATTCCCTAGAATCTCAGACGAAGAACTACTTACACTAGTTCAAAAACATACATTTAGATATTTTTACGATTTCGGACATCCCATAAGTGGCCTGGCTAGAGAAAGAAGCACCTCGGGTAATACAGTTACCTCTGGTGGCTCTGGCTTCGGCGTAATGGCACTTGTTACAGGCGTACATCGCAACTTCATTACCCGTGCCGAAGGCCTGGAACGAATGCAAAAAATCGTTGACTTTCTAAAAAACAAAACTACACGTTTCCATGGTGCCTACTCGCATTGGATAGACGGCAACACCGGTGCAGCATTACATTTCAGCACTAAAGATAATGGTGCAGACCTTGTCGAAACTTCTTTGTTGATGCAGGGACTAATCACTGCACGTCAGTATTTCGATAACAGTAATGCTGCTGAAACTGCTTTAAGAAATGACATTACCACCCTATACAATGGTGTAGAATGGGATTGGTTCCGCAAAAACAACAGCAATGTATTGTATTGGCATTGGAGTCCTGAACACAACTGGGATATGAACCTACCAATCAATGGATGGAATGAGTGCTTAATTACTTATGTATTGGCAGCAGCCTCTCCTACTCACTCAATCCCGAAGTCAGTATATGATGCAGGATGGGCAAGAAACGGCGCCATGAAGAATGGCAACACCTATTATGGTGTACAATTACCTTTGGGACCTGAGAAAGGCGGACCACTATTTTTAGCACAATACTCTTTCCTCGGATTAAATCCTATGGGTCTAACTGATGCTTATGCTAACTATGAAATACAAAACCGCGCACATACACTGATTAATTACAATCATTGTATAGCTAACCCGCATAAATATGCAGGTTATAGTGAGAGTTGCTGGGGTTTAACGGCAAGTGATATCCCTAATGGATATACTGCAAGTTCTCCAACCAACGACAAAGGTGTAATAGCCCCTACCGCAGCAATTTCATCTTTACCATATACACCAGTAGAATCAATGCAGGCGCTTAAATTCTTTTATTACAAATTGGGCGACAAGCTTTTTAAAGAATATGGCTTTGTTGATGCTTTCTCCCTACAAGAAAAATGGTTTGATAACCAACATTTAGCTATTGATCAGGGTGCTATGATCGTTATGATCGAAAATCACCGCAGTAAATTACTATGGAACTTGTTTATGAGCGCCCCTGAAGTTAGGTCAGGCCTACATACACTTGGTTTCAACAGTCCAAATCTATAAATCACACACAAATGAAACGTAAACTATTTTACCTCTTACTTCTCTCAACCCTTTTTACAAGCTATTCCTATGCCCAGGTAAAAACGACTGCTAAAAACAACGATGGCATAAAGCCTGAAATGAAAATCCAGAAGAACCTGAGCGATGAGCAATTGTTAGATCTGGTACAAAAACAAACATTCCGTTATTTCTGGGACTTCGGACATCCTGTTAGTGGCATGGCTCGTGAGCGTAGCAATGTATCTTTTAATTACGGTAATGAAGTAGTAACCACAGGTGGTACCGGCTTTGGCGTAATGGCCATCATCGTTGCTGCCGAAAGGAAATTTATTACTCGTGAACAAGCTGCCGCAAGAACTAAAAAGATTGTAGACTTTTTATACAAAGCAGACACCTACCATGGTGCCTTTCCTCATTGGATGGATGGAGCGACTGGAAAAACTATCAAGTTTAGTCTGAAAGACGATGCAGCTGATATTGTGGAGACTTCTTTATTATTTGAAGGACTACTTACTGCAAGACAGTATTACACTCAGGATAATCCTATAGAAAACAGTATCAGAGGAAAAATAAACGAGTTATGGAATGCTATTGAATGGAATTGGTTCACACAAAATCAGAATGTGCTATACTGGCATTGGAGTCCAAACAACGGCTGGACTATGAATCACCAGATTAAAGGTTATAACGAATGTCTGATCACTTATGTATTGGCAGCATCTTCACCTAATTATGGTATTAGCCCCAGAGTTTATAAAGATGGTTATGCTAATGATAATTCTTTCTTAAACGGCAGAAAGTTTTACGACATTACTCTACCATTAGGTGCTAATTTTGGTGGCCCTTTATTCTTTGCTCATTACTCCTTTACAGGATTAGATCCAAGAGGATTAAAAGACAATTATGCTGATTACTGGGAGCAGAATAAAAACCATACACTAATTAACCGTGCTTATTGCATTGATAATCCTAACAATTACAAAGGTTATAATGCAAATAGCTGGGGGCTTTCAGCAAGTGATATCCCTAATGGATATTCGGCAAGTTCTCCTACCAATGACAATGCAACTATTGCTCCTACCGCAGCCCTTTCATCTTTCCCATATACTCCAGTAGAATCTATGCAAGCATTAAAGCATTTCTATTTTGAGAAAGGCGATAAACTATGGTCTGAATATGGTTTTATTGATTCTTTTAGTGAGGAAAAAAACTGGTATGCTAAATCTCACCTTGCTATTGACCAGGGGCCAATTATTGTGATGATCGAGAATCATAGAACTGGTTTATTATGGGATCTTTTTATGAGTAGCCCAGAAGTACAAAAAGGATTGCAGTCTTTAGGTTTTACAAGTCCTAAGCTAAAATAGCACGATCTATAAAATTAACGCCTAAAAAAAAAGATAAAATAATACATAATGAAAGCAACTAACTTATTTTTTCTGGCAATAGTTTTAAGCATTAGCACAAGCTATGCACAACAAAAACCGACTACTGCTGCTGATAAAAAAATGAATAGCTTCATCAGTAATCTGATGAAGAAAATGACTCTGGATGAGAAAATTGGGCAGCTAAATTTACTTACTGGCGGTGAAGCGACTACTGGATCTGTGGTTAGTACTGACGTAGAGGCTAAAATTAAAAAAGGGCAAGTTGGTGGAATGTTTAGCTTAACAACTCCTGCCCGCATCCGTAAGGCACAGGAAATTGCAGTGAATCAAACCCGACTTAAAATTCCTATTATATTTGGTCAGGATGTAATTCATGGATACAAAACCACATTCCCTATTCCATTGGGAATTGCGGCAACCTGGGATATGGCGATGATTGAAAAAACAGCTCGTATTTCAGCAATTGAAGCTACTGCAGATGGTTTAAACTGGACTTTCTCTCCTATGGTCGACATTTCAAGAGATGCTCGTTGGGGTCGTATTTCTGAAGGATCGGGAGAAGACACTTATCTGAGTTCAGAAATTGCCAGAGCTATGGTTAAAGGATATCAGGGAGATGATCTTACGAAATACAATACAATGATGGCCTGTGTAAAGCACTTCGCTTTATATGGTGCTTCAGAAGCAGGTAGAGATTATAATACAACTGATATGAGTTTAGATCGTATGTATAATGAGTACCTGCCTCCTTACAAAGCTGCATTAGATGCTGGTGCTGGTAGTATCATGACTTCTTTTAATGATATTAATGGTGTTCCAGCAACGGCTAATAAATGGTTGATGACCGATTTATTACGTAAGGAATGGGGCTTTAAAGGCTTCGTTGTTACCGATTATACAGCTGTGAATGAATTAATAGACCATGGCTTGGGAGATTTACAAACTGTATCTGCATTGTCCTTAAACGCAGGTGTAGATATGGATATGGTTGGTGAAGGCTTTTTAACTACACTTAAAAAATCAGTTGAAGAGGGTAAAGTAAAAGTATCTAAAATTGATGAGGCTTGTCGCCTGATCTTAGAAGCTAAATACAAACTTGGTTTGTTTGAAGATCCTTTCCGCTATTGCGATGAGGAAAGAGCAAAAACAGAAATCTTAAAACCTGAACACCTTGATTTTGCACGTAAAGTAGCTACAGAGTCCTTTGTTTTATTGAAAAATGACAATAATACGCTTCCATTAAAAAAGACAGGTACCATTGCTTTAATTGGTCCATTGGCTAATACTGGCTCAAATATGCCGGGAACATGGAGTGTAAATAGTGATCTTGCTAATACAAAATCACTATTGCAAGGTATGCAGGCTGCTGCAGCGGGCACTGATATGAAGATTTTACATAGCCTGGGTTCTAACTTAGTTGCTGATGCTAAATACCAGGAACGAGCTACCATGTTTGGTCGTGAAATTCCGCGTGACAACAGACCAGAGGAAGAAGTGATTGCTGATGCATTGAAAATAGCTAACCAATCTGATGTAGTAATTGCTGCTTTAGGTGAAGGCTCGGAAATGAGCGGTGAAGCATCAAGCAGAACTGATATAGAAATTCCTGCTGTACAAAAGCGTTTATTACAAGCTTTACTTAAAACAGGTAAGCCAGTAGTATTGGTTTTATTTACGGGTAGACCATTGGCATTGAAATGGGAAAGTGAAAATGTACCGGCTATTTTAAATGTGTGGTTTGGTGGTACTGAAGCTGCAAATGCAATTCCCGACGTATTGTTTGGTGCGGTTAACCCCTCTGGTAAGATTACGGCTACTTTCCCTCAGAACGTGGGTCAGCTTCCATTATATTATGCCCATAAAAATACGGGTAGACCTTTAGAAGAGGGCAAATGGTTTAGTAAATTCCGTTCCAATTACCTGGATGTAAGTAACGACCCACTTTATCCATTTGGATTTGGCTTAAGCTATACCACTTTTGCTTATAGCGATTTAAAAGTTGACAAAAACAGCTTTAAACCTGGTGAAACTATTACAGCTAGTGTAGAGGTAAAAAATACGGGTGATGTAGATGGTAAGGAAGTGGTACAATTGTACATTCAAGATCTGGTAGGTAGTTCTACACGCCCTGTTAAGGAACTGAAAGGCTTTGAAAAGATCAGCTTAAAAGCTGGTGAAAGTAAAACTGTAAGTTTCAAGATTACTGAAGAGGATTTGAAATTCTATAATACTGCTTTGAAATTTGTGGCTGAGCCAGGTGATTTTAAAGTATATATTGGAGGGAACTCCAGAGATGTGATGGAGACGAAGTTCGAATTAACAAAATAATAATATTTCAATAAGTTTACAAGAGCCTTTATCATGATATGATACGGGCTCTTTTTATTTGCATTGCTTTTATAAATTAATTGCTGAATCTATTTACATTTTTTTTAGATCTGAAACGGATCAAATAGGCCAATTCTGTAAAGCTTTACCATCACTCTTGTTTTCAATTAAGGCCTATTGCTTTTTACCGAACAAAGCAAAGCGAGAGAGCAAGGTGATCCCTCATATATACGGCTAAACATATAGGCTCGATACCGGCTCCTACTAAGCCCGACAATGATCTAAAAATTTTTATGATTGGTTTTTGAAGAATATATTCTTCCTTGAGAATTAAAGATAACAATCTTTCTATGGGATTGTTTTAAATTTATCGTGATTTTAGCATCTCAACTTTTTCCCGCTCACTGGCTAATAGTCTTTCATAAAGCATTTTATTTTCCTCTATCGCTTCTATTAACTTATCTAAAGGATTAAAGCTACAATCTTGATATTGCTTTCCATTTACTTTCTTCGTTTCCCGATCCATGCTAGTTCCATTAAATGAATTAAAATAATTTACAGCAGATTCTTCATCGAAACTTCTGATGACCTCTTCCGGTATGTTTAAAACGATGGCAATTTTAGCTAATACCTCCGGTTCGATTACCTCTCTTGATTCAAGTAAAGAGACCCGCTTTTGGTGCCAATCTTCACCTAGATGTATGGCAAGCCCTTCTTGCTTCATTCCGAGCATCTCTCTAAAGCGTTTAACATTCTTGCCCTGATGTATTTTGTTGGAAAGTATCATTGTTTCCTCCATCCTATTTGTTTGCTTAAAATTATTTCGACAAAGGTAATGAGACTATTATTATAAATTCTCATTATTTGAAATACTGAGTAAACCACCAAAGAATTCACTGAAACTTCTATAAAGTATGGTTTGAGATTATTACAACAAGCCCAATCAGAACATTATTCGGTTTCGATATTTTGTCTTTCGTTTTCGAGATTGATTAGCAAAAAAACTTATCTAAAATATACCATTCATCTTCTAGGATAGACATCATCTGAATAGGTTAGAAATTCAAGGTTACTGAGATTTGGCTAATCACAATAGTTATCACCTAAATTATAACCATGAACAAACCAAAAGAAGCTATTATTACCTACATCCCACACAACTTTAAAATTGCGTGCACCATTTTCAATGTTTCCATTCATCGTCTTTTACAGCAATTTATCGATCATGTCTCTTTTTATGACATCATTTTCCATACTGATATTGATGCTTATGAACTGGCAACACGGACACTTTCTAAATACTCCTATGATAAGAAAGACCTTGGAGTAGATGAGAAACATTATGGTATGATTGCTACAACAAATCTGAATGCATCTGTCAACGCTATTAAAGGAATGCGCATGATCTCTTTAGAAAAAGGGCTCAGCAATAAGCAAAAAAGAGAAAAGGCAGAAGAGTTCGTTCAAAATTTACTCTTATATATTGGGACAGATACTGTCAAATCTAAAACTTTGTATCTAAACGAAGATCAGAAACTCATATTGAGTTCTCACTTTACATTGATTTGTGAAATACAACAGATTAGTCCCGTCGAGCACCTTACCAATTTTATGAAATCCATATCTCTGGCTGATATGGAGGCCCGGACCAGCCTAAATATGGCTATTGAAAACCCTGCAATGGCATACTATATGAATAGTCATGAAAGATATAGTGACCTACGTAACGACGAACTGGTCAATCCTTTGGTATTTGAATATACTGATGAGCTGCAAGAATTAAGATTGCACTTATTTATTCATAGATCTTTAAAATACAGAACAAATAAACACCAGGAACTTTTAGAAAAATACTATAACCAAATCACACATTAATTACATAAACCATTAATTATGAATCTTACATTAACTATCTCCATTCCAGATGATTTCAAAAAACTATGTGAAATCTTTAATATAGAACCAGAACATGTCATACAAGCTTTGGCAAATAAAGTATCTTTCCCTGTGTTTTATAGTCAGCCTAATAGCCGCCATCGCTGGGCCAATTTTTTCTTTTTAGACCATTTAGTGAATACAACTAAAGATGATGCAGCAAGATGGGAAACTCATAAACCTTTTATGGATAGAATGGTAAATACAATGTCTCTAAACAGTGAAGAGAGTGAAGAAGCAAATAGAGCCGTGATGACGGAGTGGCATCAGTTTATTTTGAATAAACGTACTGAAGAACTGATCGACAGACTCAAAGCGGAACATAAAGATTAATAATAAACCAGATACTTTTCTTTTATACTGCATAAATCGATAATTTTGCAGCATGAAAACGTTCAATCTGACTTTATCGTTGATATTACTGTTTGCGCTAAGCAGTAATGCCCAAGATTTTAATAAATATGAAAAAGGGAGCTTCGTAAAAGGGAAAGACAATATCAATTATAGAATATTGTTTCCAGAGAACTTTGATGCAACAAATAAATATCCAATTCTCTTCTTTCTACATGGGAGCGGAGAAAGAGGAAATGATAATCAATCACAATTAGCCCATGGTGGAAAGCTGTTTTTAAAGGAAGACGTAAGGAAACAATTTCCGGCAATTATAGTATTTCCTCAATGCAGTCCGGAAAGCTATTGGTCAAATGTGAATATCGTACCTGATGGTAAAGGTAAAAGAGAATTTCTTTTTCAAGAAAAAGGCGATCCCAGTAAAGCAATGCATGCTTTACTGGGATTGGTTGACAATCTTATAAAAAAATCCTATGTAGATAAGAAACGGGTATATCTGGCGGGCTTATCAATGGGAGGAATGGGCACCTTTGAATTATTAAGACGTAGACCAAAAACATTTGCAGCAGCCTTTTCGATTTGTGGTGGCGACAATATAGCAAATGTACAGAAGTACCAAAATACCCCTCTCTGGATTTTCCATGGTGAAAAAGATGATGTAGTACCTGTTGTTTTTTCAACAAGCATCTCTGATCAACTGAAAGTACTGGGTAAACCTGTTAAGTTAACACTTTATCCAGAAGCAAATCATAACAGTTGGGACTCCGCATTTGCTGAGCCGGAACTATTGCCATGGTTATTTTCAAATAAGAGGAAATAAGTAATTAAATTGTGCAAAACAGCTAATCTAAATAGAAACTTATTCAGCTAAGTATCATTTTTATTGTAAAACACGTTTTTTTTTCAATAAAATCCAGCATTCTGTATATTCTTACTTATTTTGGAAGCTTCGCCTACAAAACAAACAAGATTAAATGCTATTTATTGTACTGTCAGGAATAATCACTTCATGTCTTTTGATTCCTTTTGGAAAATTTTTCAGATCCAAATGGAGTGCTGCTTTCTCTATTTTGCCAATCCTTTTATTCTGCTACTTCGCCAGCTTCATACCTTCTATTATGGAAGGAAAAGTATGGTTCGAATCATATAAATGGGTCCCCTCTTTAAATATCAATTTTGATTTCCGACTGGACGGACTTTCCCTACTCTTTAGTTTACTGATTACTGGTATTGGATCTTTCATCTTTATATATGCCAGCTCTTATTTAAAAGGACATCAATATATAGACCGTTTTTACGGATATTTATGCTTATTCATGTCGGCCATGCTTGGCATCGTACTATCCGACAATATCTTGCTCCTATTTATATTTTGGGAACTCACCAGCATCAGCTCCTTTTTCCTGATCGGCTTTAATAATGACAGTAAAGAATCCAGACAAAGTGCTTTAACTGCATTGGGTGTAACTGGCCTCGGTGGATTTTTTCTACTGGCAGGATTAATTCTACTAAGTCAAATTGCAGGAACTTATTCTATACAACAACTGATTTTGCAAGCTGATCTCATCAGAAGCCATAATCTATATCCCCTGGTATTGGGTCTTGTTTTTATTGCTGCATTTACCAAATCTGCACAGTTTCCATTCCACTTTTGGTTACCTGGCGCGATGAAAGCCCCAACTCCTGTATCAGCCTATCTCCATTCTGCAACAATGGTAAAGGCAGGAATTTTCTTATTAGCACGTTTTACACCCATCCTGGGAGGAACTCCGGAATGGTCATACACCTTAATGATTGTAGGTGGGGTGACTATGATTTATGCCGCCATACATTCTCTTTTCAGGACTGATTTGAAAGGAGTCCTGGCTTATTCTACTATTTCAGCACTGGGTATACTTACTTTTTTGATTGGTCTTGGAACCGAAGCGGCACTAATTGCTGCAGCCACTTTTATATTAGTACATGCTTTATATAAGGCCGCTCTGTTTTTAATCACTGGTATCATTGATCATGAAACAGGCACCAGAGACCTGACCAAATTATCGGGACTCCGCAGCGTATTGTTCCCTGTTTTTATTGCAGGACTTCTAGCTGCACTTTCAAGTGCAGGCCTGCCACTGTCTTTCGGATTCATCGGGAAAGACCTGATTTATGAAGCTACATTACATGCTGACCAAAAAATCGCATTATACCTGACCATTGCAGCGGTCCTGACCAATGTCTGCCTGGTTGCTGCAGGATTTCTTGCCGGCATAAAGCCTTTCACAGGAAAACTGACTCCACGTTTCGAAAAGATTCATCTACCTTATAAATCGATGTGGATTCCTCCCCTGGTGTTAGCAATCCTTGGTTTTGTATTTGGCTGTTTCCCAGGCGTCATAGGTGATTACATCATTTCTCCAACAGTAAATATTGTCGCAGGAAACACGGTTGATTTTCATTTAAAAATATGGCATGGCTTTAATACCGTATTAATTTTAAGTCTGGTAACGTTACTTGCTGGTACAGGGCTTTATTTTGCCAATAAACCTAGTCATAAGAAAATGGTGTTTATTGAACGATTTAACGGGATTTCACCACACCATATTTTCGATAAGATATCTGAAGGATTTATTTGGCTGTCGACCTGGTATTCAGACTTGATGCACAATGGCTTCTTGCGGTCTTACCTCATTAAAATCATCATTTTCGCAGAGGCTTTACTTTTATATGAGCTAATTATTGGCGGGCCAATCTATATTGATTACAGCAAGTTATCATCTATTAGTGTTTATGAAGCCGCAAATATATTGATCCTGATGGCTGCAGTAGTACTTACACTCCGAACTTCATCCAGGCTTACAGCGGTTGTTGGTACCAGTGTGATCGGTTATGCCATTTGTTTAATGTTTGTTTTTTATAGTGCTCCTGACCTAGCCATCACACAATTCACAATAGATACCCTAACTGTAGTGTTGTTCGTATTTGTGCTATTTAATTTGCCGCCATTTCTTAATTTCTCTACCAACAATTCTAGAACAATTACAAGGGATGCATTTGTAGCCATTACTTTCGGAGCAATCTTATCGGTTATTGCAATCAAAGTATTACAGGTACCAACTGTTATTGCTACCAGCGAGTTTTATGGGAAATATGCCTATACACTGGCTAAGGGTAAAAATGTAGTCAACGTGATTCTGGTAGACTTCAGAGGATTTGATACAATGTTTGAAATTGTAGTGTTAAGTATAGCGGCTGTAGGTGTATATAGTCTATTAAAATTAAGGTTAAAATCTTCAGAAAAAGAATAATTATGAGAAGTACTATTTTACAAACCGCATCAAATTATCTGCTTCCAATCCTATTATTGTTTTCTATTTTCCTACTCCTTCGCGGCCATTATTATCCTGGCGGAGGCTTTGTAGGAGGCTTAGTTGCTGCTATCGCTTTTGTACTTCATAGTTTAGCTTATGGTACTGATAGTACAATGAAAATCCTTCGCTACAAACCTTTATCATTGATTCCTACTGGATTGATCATTGCCACCTTAAGTATGTTTGCCCCGGTATTATTCGGATTGCCCGTAATGACTGGATTATGGATAGAGCAGCCCATTCCGGTTATTGGAATGATTGGCTCTGCATTATTCTTTGACCTGGGGGTATACCTGGTTGTGATTGGTGTAGTATTAACTATTTTATTTACAATTTCTCTGGAAACCAACTAATATGGAACTTATACTCGTCCTCCTTATTGGCGTTCTGTATGCCGCCGGTGTCTATCTGATCTTAAGAAGAAGTATGGTACGCCTACTTTT
>JBEBUV010000070.1:0-19396 GCA_040393085.1 Pedobacter hiemivivus
TTCATGGATATTAAAGGTCAGCCGCAACAACAGTTGGAGTGGGATCAGAAGTTATGGTGGGTACACCTGGAAGCCTTGGTTTGTATGGCAAAAGGCTATGAGTTGACTGGCAATGAAAAATGTATGGAATGGTTTGAGAAATTGCATGATTATACATGGAATAGATTCAGAGATCCGGAGCATGGAGAATGGTATGCTTATCTGAACAGAAGAGGTGAAGTATTATTGCCACTAAAAGGAGGAAAGTGGAAGTGTGCTTTTCATGTTCCAAGAGCGTTGTTTCAGGTTTACAAGGCATTTGAGAGAATTGAAAGTAAATAGTAATAGAAAAAGTAAAGAATAAAAGAAAAGATCAATACTCCTTGGAGTCTGGAATCTTTACCTGAAGAAGGTAAAGTTCCTAGGACTCTTCGGAAGATTGATCTTTTCTTTCTGCATGATGGCTAATCGAATAGGTTAGCCATTTTTTTTTAAACAGTATACAGATTGCATTATAATCCTATAATTGATACATCTAATAGGTGCACATTTGATATATCATTATTAACTTTGCGCCGACACTAACTTAATATTATTATGAAGAAAACAGTTTACTTGCTGTTGTGCGCAATGTTATTGACTTTCACTACTACTGTGAAAGCTGATGAGGGGATGTGGATCCCGATGCTGATAGGCAAGAACCAGGAGCAAATGAAGAAACAAGGGTTTAAGCTAACCGCTAAAGACCTTTATAATGCTAACGGCTCAAGTTTAAAAGATGCAATTGTTCACTTTGGGGGCTTTTGTACAGGTGAAATTGTATCAGACAAAGGATTGATCTTTACCAATCACCATTGTGGTTATGATGCAATTGCATCAAATTCTACGGCACAAGACAATATTTTAGACAATGGCTTTTATGCTAAGAATTATGGCGAAGAGAAGCCTGTAGCTGGTCTGTTCGTTCGTTTCCTGCAAAGAATGGAAGATGTAACCGATAAGGTTAATGAAGCTACAAAGGGCTTAAATGGTGCCGAGAAAGAAGCTAAAATGACTGAGGTATTCAACGCAATTTCTAAAGTTGCAATTACAGGACCTACTATTGAGGCTAATGTTAAGGATTTCTATAAATCTAACCAGTTTATTCTTTTTGTATACGAGCGTTTTGATGACATTCGTTTGGTTGGTACACCACCACAAAATATTGGTAAATTTGGTGGTGATACAGATAACTGGCAATGGCCACGTCAGACTGGCGATTTCTCTGTGTTCCGTGTTTATTCATCTACAGCTAATCAGCCTGCAGCATATAATGTGCAGAACGTACCATATAAACCAAAGAAATTCCTTCCAATCTCTTTAAAAGGAGTGCAGAATGGCGATTTTGCCATGATTTACGGTTTTCCTGGACGTACAGATCGGTACCTGACTTCTTATGGTGTTGATCTGGCAACAGAAAAAGTAAGCCCTACAATAGTTAAACTTCGTGATATCCGCCTAAAAGCATGGAGATCAGAAATGGATAAAGATGTGAACTTCCGTTTAAAGATGTCTTCTAAATATGCGCAGATTGCAAATTATTGGAAATATTTTATTGGTCAGACTGAACAATTGAAAGGTTTGAAAGTGGCTGATAATAAGCGTACTGATGAAAAAACTTTCACGCAATGGGCAGCTCAAAAAACTGAATTTGCAGGCCTAATGGATCAATACGAGCAGATTTATGCTAATATCGATCCGATTTCTGTACAACGTACTTATATCAATGAAGGTTTTAATGCCTCTCAATGGGCTGTTAATGCTTCTGGAATAGGTAGAGCACTAATCAACTTTTCTAAAGCTAAGTATGATGCTAAAGCCACTAAACAGATTCAGGAAAATCTTGCCAAAGCTTTAACTGCTTACCAGGAAACTTATAATGAAACTGCAGATAAAAAGATCTTTGCAAAAATACTGATTTCTTTTTATGCAGATGTTCCAGTGAAATCACAACCTAAGTTTTTCGCAGAAATTGCAGAAAAATATTGGACGGGTAATCCGGAAACTACATTCGAGAAATATACAAACTACCTGTGGGAACATAGTAATTTCATTAATCCAGAGAAGCTGAAAGCTTTTGTAGCAAGCAACCCATCTGTTGAAGCTGTAACTAATGATCCGGGGTATCAGTACGCTTTAAATATTGTTCCGGCAGATTATATTAAAACAAACTTCGGGTCGACAGTAGCAGATTTTGAAAAGAAAAAAGCAGAACTTGATCATTTATATATGAAAGCAATTCTTGAAAAAAATGCTGGAAAAATGATGTATCCTGATGCGAATTCTACAATGAGACTTTCTTATGGAAATGTTCAGGACTATTCACCAAAAGATGGTATCGTTTATAAAACTACAACCACTATTGATGGGGTAATGCAAAAATATATTCCAGGTGATAGTGAGTTTGATTTGCCCGCTAATCTTATCGAAAATTATAATAAAAGAAATTTTGGTCAGTATGGTAATGATGGCACTTTAACTGTTGGTTTTGTAACTAATAATGACATCACTGGTGGTAACTCAGGTTCGCCTGTTATTAATGGTAAAGGTGAGTTAATCGGCCTTGCTTTTGACGGTAATTGGGAAGCTATGAGTGGTGATATCGCTTTTGATAAACAGTTTAAACGTAGTATTAATGTGGATATTCGCTATGTGCTTTGGTGTATTGATGTGTTGGGGGGAGCGAAGAATATTATTGATGAATTGCAAATAAAAAAATAACAGTAAAAAATAACCGTTCTCCTCGGAGTCTGGAATCATTTCCTGAAGAAGGAAATGTTCCTATGCCTCTTCTGAGAAAGTGATTTTTTCTTTAAGCATGGTGGCCAGACAGGATGATGTCTGGCCATTTTTTTTAGAAAGTATTCTTATTACTTGTATGATACTGGCTTCTATTGATTACTTACCATTGAAATATCTATAAGTTGGCTATTTGTTTGTAGATTTGTCTTTCCTTGATTTATATATTTAGATTTTAATTACTTAAGAAGTAGAGTTATTAAAGATTTTTATATATTAGTATAACCAAACCAAACCAAATATTCTTTTAATGTCAAGCGATAAAGTTGAGCAGCAAATATTGATTGAACTTATCAATGGCTGTGAAGTTGCTCTCGAATCATTGTACAATCAGTATGCTAACCGCGTGTATAATCTTGCCTTTTTGTTCCTGAAAGATAGTGGCTGGAGTGAGGATGTTTTGCAGGATGTGTTTATTAAGTTGTGGCACAATAGAGCAAAGCTGAATGCCGAGGGGAACCTGTGGTTATATTTGTATGTATTGGTTAAAAGAGAATCACTAAATAAGTTAAGAAGCTTAAAAAGATCAGGAGATTGTTTTGATAAACTGTGGGACAATGTTTCCCATCTGGCAGAGTGTTCTCATGAGAAGCTGGTCGCCAAAGAGTTATCTGTTTATGTTAATGAGCTCTTGGTAGAACTTCCACCTAAACAGCGGGAGGTATTCACCTTAAGTAGAGTTGATGGTCTTAGCCATAAAGAAATAAGTGAACAATTGAATATTTCACAAAATACAGTGAAAAATCATATGGTTACAGCATTAAAAGTGATTAAGCGTAATGTCGTAAATCACCATATTCTTTTATTTTTCATTTTCTATTAGTCCTAATTTCTGTTTGCGGTGTTCTGTTATTAAATCATCAATTGTTGTTTGATAACCCGAACCCTAATGGATAAAAATATATTAAGTGCTTTATTAAATAAATACTTGAGTAATAGCATCACCAAAGAAGAGCTGAGTATCTTAATTGATGAGTTGAATTTACAAGAGAATGAAGATGTAGAAAGTGCTATAGATGAGCTGATTCTGAATATAGAAGTAGAGGAGTACGTGCTGCCGGAATTGAATAAAAAGCAGGTGCTTGCCAAAACTTTGAGCGCTATTTCGGCGGCTAAGGAACAGGAAATAGATCGTGAAATAGATCAGGAAAGCCGGGAGCATATCAGAGATATTAAAAGTGATAGTCGAAGGTGGCTGGCAATAGCTGCATCAGTGTTATTAGTGTGTTCAGCTGCTTGGTTTTGTTTAGAGAAGTATGACTTTGTAAATACTAATTTGGTTAATCAGCTTTTTGAAAAGCAGATTCTTTTACCGGATGATCAGCAGGCAGTTGTTCAATTGCATGATGGGAGAAGTCTGAATTTGATGGAGGCCGATGAAGAGACCTTAAAACAAGAGGGAATAGAAATCAGAAAAGAACAGAATGGCGTATTTACTTTTATAATCAAGGAAACAAATAGTACCGCGGCACTTCAAAATACCTTTTCAACTCCAAAAGGAGTAACGTCTAACCTAATATTGGCGGATGGAACTAGTGTTTGGCTTAATTCGGGTTCCAGTATTACTTACCCTACACATTTTGAAAAAGAAAATAGAAAAGTTGAAGTTAAGGGAGAGGCTTATTTTGAGGCGACAAAGAATCCCCATAAACCATTTATAGTGAGTGTTGGACAAACAACAGTAAAGGTTTTAGGGACGCATTTTAATGTGAATAGTTTGGGAATGTCTAACGAAGTGTATACCACACTTATGGAAGGTTCGGTAGAAGTAAAAACAACAAAAGAGGTATTTAAACTTAGTCCGGGTCAGCAAGCCATTAGTAATGAAGAGTCTGGGAAAATCGCTAAGTCAATAGTTGATACTAAAGAAGTGTTAGCCTGGAAGACTGGTTATTTTAGATTTTCTGACGATGATATCTACTCCGTTTTAAACAAGCTTAATGTTTGGTATGATATACAGGAGTTTACTGTGAAAGAAGAAACAAAAGATCGCTTTACCGGATCCATCCAAAGAACAAAGAATTTATCTGATCTATTAAAGCAATTGGAAAAAATCTCAGATTATAAATTTATTATCAAAGAAGGGAGGGTTATAGTTATGAATTAAGTGCTACCAACTAAGATTTTAATTGCTATTAATCGCTAAAACAAAAAAATCGGAAGTGCTACCAACACTCCCGATCCAATATGTTTAGTGATAAAATTTAAATGATGTTAAACAGTAAACCATTATCAACCAAACCAATAACAAATGTATAAAATCTCATCCAAAGATCGCATTCACATGCGTAAAAACCTCATTAATTACCTCATACGAATGAAAATCATAGTCTTTCTCTTGTGTGCAAGTTTTCTGCAGGTAGCTGCTTCAAGTTATGCTCAGAAAATAACTCTAAACTTTAAAAATGAGAGTTTAGTTAAAGTATTAGATGAAATCCAAAGGCAAACTGGATATGATTTCTTGTATAATACCGCATTGGTCGACAAGAACCAAAAAGTAAGCATTATTGTAAAGAATGAAGATTTTAAAAAGGTCTTAACTGATGCGCTGAGTCAACACGGATTAGTATTCGAACTTGATAAACAAACTGTTTTTATCCGTAAAGCATCTTTAAAAACTGAAACTGGAAAATTGCATACTGAAGCCGTACAGCCTGCGCCTATAACAGGTAGGGTGACCAATGCTAAAGGTGAGCCGCTGGTTGGTGTAACTGTAGCCTACAAAGGAACGCCCATTGTAACTTCCACGGATGCTGCAGGTAGATATTCACTCCCTGGTACTACAGAGCATAAAATCATTATCGTTTCTACAATTGGTTTTAAGGTTCAGGAAGTTTCAATCAACAACAGAACAAAAATCGATATACAAATGGTTGACCTTATTGGAGATCTGGATGATGTTGTAGTTGTAGGTTTCGGTAAACAGAAACAAGCAAGTGTAATAGGCTCAATATCATCTGTAAACGTTAAAAATCTTAAGATGCCAGTTGGTAACCTCAGTACCAGCTTAGCCGGACAAATGGCAGGGGTGGTAGCTGCTCAAAGAACAGGAGAGCCAGGTGCTTCTTCTGATTTTTGGATTAGGGGAGTAACTACTTTTGGAAACGGAAATAGACCCTTGATACTGGTGGATGGTATAGAAAGGTCTTTGGATTTGGTAGACTCAGAAGATCTGGAAAGTATATCCATTTTAAAAGATGCAACTGCAACTGCAGTATATGGCGTTCGTGGTGCAAATGGGGTAGTGCTAATCACCACTAAACGTGGTGTAAAAGGTAAACCTATAGTTACAGGTCGTATTGAGTCAGGACTTTTAACTCCTACAAGATTGCCGAAAATGGCTAATGCTCAACAGTTTCTTGATATGTACAATGATGGGTATAGAGATCAGTTTGGAACTAATTTTTACTCAGATGCTGATATACAAAAATATATGAATGGCACAGATCCTGATTTATATCCAAATGTCAACTGGATGAATGAGATTTTTAAGAAATCATCGATGAATGCCAGAACTAATGTAAATATTAGTGGAGGTAGCGATAATATCAGGTATTATGTTTCGGGTACCTATTACAGGGAAAATGGAATTTATAATAGCGAGAAGACTAATAAATATGATCCGGAGATTAAGTGGGACCGCTATAACTTTAGAGCTAATGTGGATATGGATCTATTTAAAGGAAATACAGTAAGTATCAATTTAGCCAATCAGTTCGATGTAAAAAACAGCCCCAATTCAAGTGCCATCTGGTCAACCACTTTTTTAACGCCACCAACGGTAACACCAATCAGGTTTTCGACGGGTGAAATTGCCATTCCCAGAGATGCAGGAAGCAATCCTTATGAGTTGTTAAATCAAAGGGGAGATGTACAACGTTTCACCAATAACATGCAATCTTTAGTGAGTATCACACAAGATTTTTCTGATATCGTAACTAAAGGCTTGCAATATAATGTTAAACTTTCCTGGGATGCTTCTACAGTAACTACAAACACCAGATCGAAAATACCTTTAGCTTATTCAGCATCAAAAAGAGATCAGAATGGAAATCTTGAATTAATTCCTAGAAATACGACACAAGATTATTTAACGCTCGGAAACTCAAATACTGGTGAACGTATTACTTATTTAGAAACATCTGTCACCTATGATCGTGAGTTCAATGATACACACCGGGTAGGTGGACTATTCCTCTTTAACAGAAGAGAACGTTTTAACAATTTTCCAGGCAGTAACCTGACCCTTTCATTTCCTTATAGAAACGTAGGTATTGCAGGTAGAGCCACCTATTCCTATAAAGACCGTTATTTTACTGAGTTTAATTTCGGTTATAATGGATCAGAAAACTTTGCGCCAGATAAAAGATTCGGGTTCTTTCCCTCAATTGCATTGGGCTATATGATCAGTAACGAAAAGTTCTGGGAACCGATTAAAGAGGTGGTAAATACTTTGAAGTTTAAAGGTTCTTATGGGCAGATTGGAAATGATGAAATCCGTGGTAGACGGTTTGCTTACAACTCTGAAATGGCTGTATCAGGTTCTTATGCTTTTGGTGTAGGTGGTACCAATACACTTTCGGGTATTAGTGTAGGTTATCAGGGAAATCCAAATGTAACCTGGGAGACTTCTTATAAAAAGAATTTAGGAATAGAGATAGAATTTTTCAGACAGCTGAATTTTAAGCTCGATTATTTTGATGAAGACCGGAAAGGTATATTTATTCAGAGAACTGGTGTGCCAAATATTGTTGGTTTAACAGTAGATCCTTTTGTTAATATGGGGATCTTATCCAATAAAGGGTTTGAGGTGTCTATGGAACATAACAAGAATTTCGGAAACGTTCGTTTTTCAAGCCGTGGAAACTTTACCTATAACCGAAATAATTTGGTTTATAACGATACCCCACCGCCAATGTACGAGTATTTAAATACGCTGGGCAAACCATTATACCAACAATTTGGACTAGTAGCAGATGGTTTTTTCCAATCAGAAGAAGAGATCTTACATAGTCCACCACAACGATTTGGAAATGTGAGAGTGGGAGATATAAAATATGTAGATATTAACGGAGATGGTCAGATTGATGACAATGATCGTATGGCAATTGGCAGGACTCATGTTCCTGAAATAAGCTATGGTGCCGGCTTTAGTATCGGCTGGAAAAACTTTGACTTCTCCGCATTTTTCCAGGGTGCCGCAAATGTGAGTTTCTCAATGGGGGGATCTGCGATATATGGTTTTTCGGGTGGTGGAGCATCAACGGGAGGTATACATGAAGATGTAGCATTGAACAGGTGGACGCCAGAAAATACTAACGCTAAATATCCAAGGATATCTATCAACCCTAACTTGAATAACAACCGGAATTCAACATTAAGAACTTATGATTCAGACTATCTGAGATTGAAGAACTTTGAATTTGGTTATAACTTAAGTTCGGACTTCCTTAAGCGGACTTTCATAGGAAATTGCAGGATATATATTCAGGGTGTAAACCTATTTACCTTCTCGAAATTTAAACTTTGGGATCCTGAAATAATTGAAAGTATGGGTGCACAATATCCAAACGTCAAAACAGTAAGTGCAGGAATAAACGTGAAATTCTAAGAATATGAAAAAATTAAACCTATATAAATACACGTTCTCAGCGTTTTTATTAATCTTTCTATTTTCCTCATGTAAAGATTATTTAACGCATGATGTAGATCAACAGTTAACTTTTGAAAAGACGTTTTCAAGAAGAGTAGAGACTGAACGTTTCTTAGCTAGGGTGTATGATTATTTGCCATCAGATATGGTTATGCTCGATAATTTTGTTGGTGCATCAGACGAATCCTATTTTATGTGGGATAGTTGGGGCGTAAAATATTTGAATCATAACAATGGTTCATGGAATCCAACATCTTCCGATTATCACATCTGGACACCAATGTATCAGGGGATTAATCAGGCAACTATATTTATTGAAAATGTAGATGCTAATATTGAAATCACAGAAGAGAATAAGAAGATCATGAAAGCAGAAGCAAGGTTCCTGCGTGCTTATTTCTATTTCTTATTACTGCGCCAATATGGGCCTATTTACATTTGGGGAGATAAACCAGTTGATCTGGAAATAAAATCCCAAGATGTAGACCGCCATCCTTTTGAGGAATGTGCCACATTTATTTCATCGGAACTTAGTAGAGCTGCGGCAGATTTACCGTTAACAATTGCAGATACCAGATGGTACGGAAGAGCAACAAAAGGAGCAGCATTAGCAGCAAAATCAAGATTAGATTTGTACTGTGCAAGACCATTATTTAATGGCGCCGGAATATATAAAGGTATGGCCAATAAGGACGGTAAGTTTTTATTTCCACAGCAAACAGATCTAAATAAATGGGAAGATGCAGCTAAGTCAGCGAAAGATGTAATAGACTTAAATGTTTATAGCTTACAGGTATCAAGCAGAGGAACAACCCCAATGGAAAAAGCTATTGCATCTTATTCAGATGTGCTTTTTCTACAATGGAACAGTGAGGTTATTTTTGGACAGTGGAATTCTACAGCAGAACATGTAGAAAGAAGAGCATCACCTTGGGGTGTAGTGTCTGTTGGCTTTGGAGGATTCTCACCTTCATTGAAATTAGTAGATACTTATCCGATGGCACAAAGTGGACGTTATCCGGTAACTGGATATTTAAGTAATGGTGCCCCTGTTATTGATGTTTTATCAGGTTATAAAGAAGATGGCTTTACAGAAAATTTCCGTAATCCTGCGGATCCTGTTGAAACGCATTTATTTAAAGCGCATAATAGCGTGGTAGGTAGAGATGCAAGATTTTATGCTTCAGTATTATTTAGTGGGATGTATTGGATCAATACTTATAAAGGAAGTAGAAAAGTGTTGTTCCATAAAGGTGGAAATGGACAAAGTGCTGAATCTGATTATAATAAAACAGGTTATTTGTTTAGAAGGCTGGTTAATCCTGCAAATGATATTGAAAGCTTAAACTGGGGTAAATTCTCCTGGCCAATGTTCAGACTTGCAGAAACATATTTGAACTATGCGGAAGCATGTAATGAAAAGCCAAATAGAGATGAGTCTGAGGCACTAATTTATATTAATAAAATTAGAGAGCGTAGTAACTTGAATAAATTGGAGGATGCATATCCGGAGGTAGTTGGCAACAAGGTCTTATTAAGAGAACTGATTCGTAAAGAAAGAATGATTGAGCTGGCATTTGAAAATCATCGCTACTTCGATATCAGAACCTGGATGATTGCTGATACTGAAAGTAATGGCTATCGTTACGGAAGAAATCAGGATGCCACAACTTATGAGAATTCCTGGACACGAGTAAGACATTATACTTTGCCACTTGTGTTTCAACCGAAACATTACTTATTCCCAATACACCAAAACCAATTAAATCAGATGAAATCTTTAACTCAAAATTATGGTTGGTAGGACAATGAAAACGATATTTAACTCAAACCTAAACGGTATGAAACGACCTTGTGTTATTTTGCTCTCTGTCTTTGCTTTTTGCTTTATTGGCTGCAAAGACAATAGAACAGACGGAATGTATGATGACAAGATTGCTTTTTTAAATAGTGGAGAACAGCTGATTAGTGCTTATATAGCCAATTCTGAAATTAACTTTGAATCTCCGGTTTATAAAAGTGGTATTGGTACAGGTAGAGCCAATGTACAGGTGACCCTGGATAAAGGAACATTAGATGAGTATAATTTAGCTAAAGATACAGACTATGAGATGATGCCTGCAGATTGTTATACGCTTGTCAATGATGGCTTCGTGCTAAATAAAGACACTAAAAATGCAGTTGTTAAAATTAAGATTGATGTAAAGAAACTTCAGGATTTACAGGGAGTAATGACGCAGAAGTATGTAATTCCATTGAAATTAGCTGTAAATGGCGACATAGAGCTAAATACTAGTAGGTCAACAATGATATTAATACCTGAAATAACTGGAGGTATACGTCCGAATAGTGCAAAGCCACTATGGAATAAAACGTTTGATCAGTTGGGAATTAATGCTGCCGATCATAATACGGCGAGCTTTGCAGTTTCATCGAAGTATGTGTTTGTAAACACAAGAAGTCAGGATTTAAAGTACTATGATCGTTTTACTGGTGAGTATGTTGGAAGTATAGTATTACCTTTTAAAGGAAATCTGACCAATTTTACTGTTACAAATGATAATAAGGATAACTTATTGATATCTAATTTAAGGAATGCCGCTACCGGAAATGCCTTGCAAACTATATATAAGATAAAAGGAACTGATGCGCCGGTAAAATATATTGATATAAGTCATGTTTACCCTAATGGCCGGAAACTGTCCGTTACCGGCGATCTGGATGCTGATGCAATCATTACATCAACGGTAGAGAACTCTTCCCGCGTGTTGTATTGGTTAGTTAAAAATGGGGCATTAGTATCCCAGACGCCACAAGTATATACTGCAGATGCTGCAAGAATAGGATGGGTTAACCTGGCGGATGCAGTAGCAGTTGGACCAGATCTTGATCAAGGTTTATTCATAACTGGTATTGGAACCAAATCGAACTTTGGATATTTTAGCAAAAGTGGAAATAGCAATGCTGAGTATGATTTATTAGGTGGAGGTTTAGATCCTGCTAGTTTCAGATCACAGGCCTTATCTTATGCTACATTTAATGGAGCTAAGTATGTCGCGTTGGCTAGTCAGCAGTTAGCTGCTGCAATGCAATTAACACTGTTTGATGTAACCAAGGTTGAGAATTTAACAAAAGACCCAACAGGCCAAAAGTTAATTGCTTATAAAGCACCAACAATGTTGACAGTAAATAATTTAAATGCAACTGCTGATGTACATTTAAGAGTTTCTGATGATTTAAACACCATGGTGTTGTATGGATTAGGAACAAATGGAAGTATATTTGCCGTTCAATTTGATAACCTGGCGCCCTGATAGGGCTGTAACTATTTTAGTAATATGAAGAATTTATTGCTGTGGATGATCTTTCCCGCAGTTTTATTAGGATGTAATATTGTTCAACATCCTAAATCAACAGAAATTAAAAATGTTATCCCGCATAGCGGGGTAACATTTTTTAAAGATGAAGTGAAGCCGGAAAAAAGTATGCCTTGTTTCAAAGGAGCTTACTATAGAAAAGCTGTTTCCAGTAAAGATGTTTGGTTAGGTATATCAGGAACTGTTGTTCTACCAAAAATAACATTTGATCCCTCTAGAAAGAATACGCGGAAGCCAGGTCAGTTTTTAGATAATCCCTCTATTTATATGGGTGGAAATATGAATGGACAAGAAACGGATGTGGGTATGACCTGGGAAGTAATAAAAGATGAAAAGGGTAAGATCAGTGCCGAGAGAAAAGCATTTAGGCCATTCTTTAGAAGAACGGGATATCTAAAAAGTGGACAAAAAAGTAGATGGCAGGATGGGCCAGCAAGTAAAGAGTTTTATTGGTATCCTGGTGAAGAAATCAAAATGTCTGTTCAGGTAATAGCTGATGGTAAATTGAGGTTTATTGTTGACGGTGCCGGAAAACGATATGAAGCCGACTTTGACTGTGATGGATATAGAATGGATGGGATTGGAGAGTTCAAACGCGTAAATGCAATAGATCAGGTGAGAAATGAGGGGAAACCAGCCCAACCAACCAAAACACGTGCGGAAAATTCAGAGTGGAAAGAAACTAATTTGTTTAGAATGCAAGAGGGAAAGGTAATACTGGTTCCATTGCATAAAGATAGATTTACCGATATGCGTTGTCCGGATCAAAAATATTTTAATATAAAGTCTAGTAGGCGACAACAAAAGAAAGGTGCTGAGGTTATTAGTATTAACGGTGATGTTCAATAATCCCTTATAGCATATCCTCCTTTATAGATTATGACACAGATGAAAAAGAAACCAATATTTTTAAATCACATAGCGGTTCATGTATCGGATTTGCAAAAAGCAGCTGAATTTTATCAGACGGTTTTTGAATTGGAAAGTATTCCTGAGCCATTTA
This sequence comes from Pedobacter hiemivivus, assembly GCA_040393085.1. Classification (GTDB taxonomy): domain Bacteria; phylum Bacteroidota; class Bacteroidia; order Sphingobacteriales; family Sphingobacteriaceae; genus Pedobacter; species Pedobacter hiemivivus_A. The sequence continues at coordinate 12,851 of JBEBUV010000070.1, forward strand.
AGATAGGGAGACATGCCTGGTTTTCATTAGGTGCTGCAGGGCAGTTGCATTTGGTTCAGAATGAGAAAAGTAATATGGTACATGATAAGCATGATCATATATGTTTTAGCGTAGCTTCAATAGAAGAGTTTACCATAAAACTAGAAACTATGCAGATTGCTTATGAAAATTGGGCAGGTGATCAAAAGACCATACATATAAGGGTAGATGGGATTAAACAGATTTTCTTTAAAGATCCTGATGGGCATTGGCTGGAAGTGAACAATGATTACTTATAGCTAAACTTTAATAATCTGTTGTGTAATATCTTTGTTAAGATTCTAAAAAATGTCTAAAAGGTGGCGATGATTATGTTTTAATATTAAATAGTCGATAAGATTTTAAAAAGCTAAATGGATACGGAAGTATCCATTTTTTGATTTGTGTAATATAAACTTTACTTAAAATTTATCTTTATTCGCAGATAATGTGGCTTGATCTTAATATTAGCCTGTTTCTAATTATTAAAAAATATACAAAAGTATTGATAGATAGTGAAAAAACTGATATATTCGCTGACGCTATTAACGTAGTGTGTTACAGTTAATCTAACTGCAGGGGACTAAAAGTAAATTCATATATGTTTATCGACAGCTGGAAAGTAAAGTTTCCTATATTCTTAAATAGAGGTGGTGTTATTTTGTTGCTTTTCATAATCGCGACAATCTTTGGAGCCTGTTCTGATCACAAACAAAATACAACAGAGCAGGACTATGTTAAATATGTTGATCCATTAATAGGTTCTGGCGGACATGGTCATGTGTTCGTTGGTGCATCAGTGCCGCACGGAATGGTGCAGGTAGGGCCTAATAATTTAACTAAAGGATGGGACTGGTGTTCTGGTTATCATGATTCAGATTCAACAATTATTGGTTTTGCACAAACGCATTTAAGTGGAACAGGAATTGCCGACCTGGGGGATATTATTTTTATGCCTGCCAGTAATGTATCTGTTAAAGGTCTTAACAATAAAAATAGTTTTGCCCATTCTTATGTGTCAACATTTAAAAAGAGTAACCAGGTAGTTTCTCCCGGTTATTATTCTGTTTATTTAGATCGTTATGCGGTTAAAGCAGAAATGACTGCTACAACAAGAGCTAGTATCCAGAAATATACTTTTCCTAAAGATAGTAATGTACAAGTGATCATCAATCTTGAAGAAAGTGTACAATCACTCGAAGCTCGAAAAGGAACATTAATGTCTGGTCTGACCATTCTTAACGATAGCACTGTAACAGGATATAGGATTTCTGATGAGTGGGCGCAGGATCATAAGGTTTATTTCGTAGCCACATTTTCAAAACCTATTTTAAGCTCCTACTTTGTGAGTGGTACTAAAATTACTAAAGGGAAATCTATTGAGGGCTTAAAACTTAATGGAGTTTTTGATTTTAACAATTCCGCAAAACCACTTCTTGTGAAAACCGGTATATCATATGTATCTATAGATGGGGCATTGGCAAATTTGCAAACCGAATTGCCTGATTGGGATTTTGAAGATACAAAACAGAAAGCCGTACAAAAATGGAATCAAAGTTTATCTAGCTATGATTTTAAAGCAAAAGACTCATTAGATGTAGTGAAGTTTTATACAGCACTTTATCATACACAAATCTCCCCATCAGTATTTAATGATGTTGATGGAAAATACAGAGGGGCAGATGGACAGATTTATACAGAGAAAAGTTTTACACCTCATACTGTATTCTCACTGTGGGATACTTATAGAGCAGTTCATCCTCTTTATACTTTAACGGATACTTCGGTAGTTGATTATGCTAAATCATTACTTGCAATTAATACTCAACAGAAACGTATGCCTGTTTGGCATTTGGTGGGGAACGAGACAGATTGTATGGTTGGGACACATAGTATTCCAGTTGTTATCGATGCTTATTTAAAAGGGTTTAAGTTGGATCAAAATCAAGTTTGGGATGCCGTTAAAGATTTTGATCAGTACAATATTAATGGATTAGATCAGGTTCGGAAAACAGGATACATTGCGGCTGAGAAGGAACCATGGTCGGTAGCTAAAGGATTAGAATCGGCTATTGATAGTTATGCGATTGCTCAATTGGCAAAACGATTGGGTAATCAGGCAGATTATGATAAATACCTAAAATATGCAAAAAACTACCAGCACTATTTCGATAAGGAAACCGGTTTTATGCGTGGTAAACTTTCAAATGGGAACTGGAACTCAGATTTTAATCCCTTTTTCAGTAAGCATTTAGAAGATGATTATGTGGAAGGTAATGCATGGCAATATACATGGTTGGTTCCTCATGATGTAGAGGGTTTAATTGCGCAATTTGGTGGAGCAAAGAATTTTATAAATAAACTCGATAGCTTATTCCTTGTTAAATCTGAATTAAATGAGGGAGCATCAGTAGATATTACAGGTATGATTGGTCAGTATGCACACGGCAATGAACCAAGTCACCATACCTTATACTTATACCCATTTGTAGGTGAACAATGGAAAACAGCCGAAAAGGTTAGGACAGTATTTGATAAATTCTATCATGCTACTCCAAATGGTCTGATTGGAAATGAAGACTGCGGACAAATGTCTGCCTGGTATATATTCTCAACATTAGGTTTTTATCCTGTTAATCCAGTAAATGGCGTGTTTGTTTTTGGATCTCCATTGGCAGATGAGGTGAAAGTCAACTTAAATAATGGTAAAGTGTTCCATATCAAAGCAAAAAACAATAGCAGACAAAATAAATATATACAATCTATCCTCCTAAATGGAAAAGCATATACAAAATCCTTTATCACCTATGAGGAGATTATGAAAGGAGGGGAGTTGATATATAGTATGGGGAAAACACCTAATTATGAGTTTGGTAAAAATAAGGCCGATTGGCCAGTTTCTGATCTTTAATGCATCCGATTCATTATATAATTAATTACAAAAACTAACATTCTAAAAAAAACCAATTATAGTCCACATGAAGAGAATTTTAACTTTTATTTTATTCCTTTTTCTTGTGAATTCTGCAAAGATTTATGCGCAGAATGTTACATTTAAAGGGACAGTGTCTGATGAGCAGGGTACATTACCCGGGGTTAGTGTATTTATAAAGGCCACGAAAGTGGGGACCACTACAGATGGGAATGGTCAATTTCAATTACAAGTAAAAAATGGTGAAGAGATTACTTTTACAGCCATTGGTTATGAAACAAAATCCATTGTTTATTCAGGTCAGCAAAACCTGAAAGTAGTCCTAAAATCGGTTGTCCTTTCTCTGGAAGAAACCGTTGTTGTAGGTTACGCCAAGCAAAAGAAAGCGACATTAACGGGTTCAGTTTCTTCTATCTCTGGAGATAACTTAAACCAACGTAGCGTAGCATCTTTATCTACAGCATTACAGGGAAAAATGCCTGGTGTTACGGTACAGCAATCATCTGGTCAGCCAGGTAGTGATGGCGCTAAAATCCGTATTCGTGGTATAGGTTCAATTAAGTCTACAACTGATCCTTTAGTGCTCGTTGATGGTATAGAAACTGATATGAATCAGGTAGATATGAATACTGTTGAATCGGTTTCAGTATTAAAAGATGCTGCATCAGCATCTATTTATGGTTCAAGAGCATCTAACGGTGTAGTATTAATTACCACAAAAAGAGGTAAAGCTGGTGATGTGAAAACGAGCTATAATGCTTATACAACATTGCAAAGACCTACAAATATGCCTGTTGCAGTTCATGCTTACGAGTATTTGCAGGCTGAACTTGATGCTTTTGATAATGCAGGGGTATCTGTATCACCATCACAAAGAGAGCAACAGTTGAAGATGATTGCAGATCAAAAAAATCTAAGACCTGACAACTGGAATCGTTACGATACAGATTGGAGATCGGCGACAATGAGAGCTAATTCTTTAATGCACAGTCATAATGTAACCATGAGTGGAGGAAGTGAAAAACTTACTTACTATGGTGCTGGTTCTTATTTAGGACAGAATGGTTTGATTCCAAACAACAACTATAACCGTACAAACTTGTTGTTAAATGCTGATGCTCAGCTTTTATCATGGGCTAAGTTCTCCTTAAATACAACTTTACGTCAGTCTAATACATTAGCACCTGGAGTAAGTACGCCAAAAAGTATCATCAATAAATCATTGTATATGTTGCCGACTTTATCTGCAGCAAGAGAATTGGATGGTCATTGGGGGTATGGTAAAAATGGAGATAACCCAGCTGCAATCGCTAATGATAGCGGTGAACAAAGAAAAAAGACTTCTGAAGCTATTATAAATGGTACATTAATCTTAAATCCATTGGCGGGTTTAGAAGTATTGGGCCAGTATTCATTAAGAACATTAACAGTAAGAGACAGAAGTCTAATTACCCCATATACCACCTCATTAAAAGGTTCTGTGATGGGAATTTATCCATCTGAAGATGGATTAAAAGAAAGCTGGAATCAGGCAATACGTAATTTCTATCGTTTCCAGTCTTCTTACGAAAAGAATATAGGTAAACATTCTGCTAAAGTATTAGTAGGTTATCAGGCAGAAGATCATAACTATTCTTCATTCTTTGGTACTAGTAAAAATTTCGAATTAGACAGATACTATTTGAGTAACGGAGATGGAGCAACAGCAACTTCTGGTGGCGGTGCCAACAGTTGGGCAATGATGTCTGGTTATGCTCGTTTGAATTATAATTACGATTCAAAATACTTATTGGAAGTGAACGGTAGGTACGATGGATCTTCACGTTTTACTGCTCAAAATCGTTGGGGATTCTTCCCATCAGTTTCTGCTGGATGGGTACTTTCTCAGGAAAATTTTATGGCTAAAACAACAGACTTTATTGACATCTTAAAACTGAGATTGTCCTACGGTCTATTAGGTAATCAGGATATTGGTAATTACCCTTATGCTGCAACCATCAACACAGGTTATGGCTATTACTTAGGTGATGGTAAAGAGTTAGCTTCAGGTGTGGCACAAGTTGCACTTTCCAATTCAAATATTACCTGGGAAAAATCGAAACAATTCAACGTGGGTGTCGATTTAACTATGTTTAGAGATAAAATAACCTTTACAGCAGATTATTATGTGAAAAACATAGATGATATGTTGTTACAATTCCCTTTACCTTATTATGCAGGTATGCAACCAGCTTTCAGCAATGCAGGTGATATGCAAAATAAAGGTTGGGAAATTGCTTTAGGTTATAAAAATAAAATCAATGATTTTAACTACGGAGTAACGGTATCTTTAAATGATAACCGCAATACAATCACAAATCTAAATGGCTTAAATTCTCAGGATCGTACCATGGTTGAAGGTTATCCAAGTGGAGGTGTATGGGGTTATTTATCTGATGGTTATTACAGGGATTGGGATGACGTAGCCAATTCACCAAAACTAAGCGGCTCTGCCCGTCCAGGTTATGTGAAGTACAAAAAAGTATATTCTGGTGATGGAGTAGATCCACTTTTATTAGATTCAAGAGATATCGTTTATATAGGCGATCCATTCCCTCATTATGAGTTTGGTTTAAACTTAACTGCAGGTTGGAAAAATTTTGATGTAACAGCTTTCATTCAAGGAGTTGGACAACGTTCTGCATTTTTAAGTGGAGTAGGTTTAAAACCATTTGCTAATGGTTCAAACTTATTTACTCACCAATTGGATTCCTGGACAGAAAGCAATAAAAATGCTCAATATCCGATTTTAGTGCCAGAGGCTAACTCTGCAGATAACTTTGTGAAGTCTGATAAATGGGTTAGAAATGCAGCTTATGCCAGATTAAAAAATCTTGTTATAGGTTATACACTTCCTAAAGAAATTACTCAAAAACTTAAAATAGCAGGTTTAAGAGTTTATTTAAGCGGACAAAACTTATTTACTATAAGTAATTTCTATGATGGTTATGATCCTGAGGTAGATTATGGTACTCCAGGTACAGGTAGTGTAGGAGGAGAGTTTTATCCAATTATGCAGACTTATACATTCGGACTAAATCTTAGTTTTTAATTGCTGTTAAGTCGATAAATAGAAATATATAGATGAAGTTATTCAGTAATGATCGCTTCATAATCAATAAAAGGAAATTATATTCTGATGAAACCATCATGTGCAGCAGAACACGAACCGAAATGAATAAATTTTTGGTAGCACATGATAGCTTCATCACAGATGAAAACAAATTATAAACTGATGAAAAATACGATATTAAAAACCAGTTTTGCTGTCATAGCTTTAGCAGTAGTGACTTCAGTTTCTGGATGTAAAGACTATTTAGATAGAGAGCCACTAAGTGATTATTTATCTTCCAATTTTTATAATAACGAAGGTGCAATTAAACAAGGTGCCAATGGTTGTTATCAAATGTTAAAAATGAATCATGGTAACAGTAGCAATATTCCATTGTCTATATTGTACGATATGTATACCCCTTTTGGTATTGAGCGTGCAGACAATGCTAGTATTGGTGTGGGTAGTATTGATTTGAGAACAAACTTTGCACAGGAGACAATCT
>JBEBUV010000071.1:0-18980 GCA_040393085.1 Pedobacter hiemivivus
AAAACCACCAGCCACAATTGAGTGGGAATAAATATTGGATCATTATACTTTCGGCAGTATTGCTTTCAGCTTGTTCTCCAAAAATAAGACCTGAAATCAAGAAACCCGAAGCACCTAAACAAGTCGAGAAAAAAGAAAAGCCTGCTGAGAGACTCAAGCAGGCTAATATTTCTCTGCTTGTTCCTTTCAGATTAAATGAGATCAATCTCAAAACTGCAACGAAAGCCGAAGTAGAAAAAGCTGCTATGGCCATTGATTTCTATCAAGGCTTTCAGTTAGGCGTAGATTCAGCAGCGGCAAATGGTCAGAATTTTAAACTTAAGGTTTACGATACACAGGATAATAATAAACAAATTGCTGACCTGATAGACAATGGTGGTATAGCTGCCAGTAACCTAATCGTAGGTCCGGTATATCCAGACGGCATTAAATACATTACCAATTACTCTATTTCCAGAGGAATTCCTGTGGTAAATCCTTTAGCCGCCTCTCAGCCATCAGAATTTGCAAATCCTAATCTGATCTCGATTGTCAATAATATTGATCTTCATGCCGAAAAAGTAGGAACATATATCACACGTAGTTATAACCCGGCAAATACAATTGTTGTATTGATCAATCCTAAAGGAGCCAGTGATGAAATATTTGCTAAACCCTTAAGGAACTATTTTAGCAATTCAAAAAAGGCTTTTGTTTTTCAGGAATACGCCTCAGTATTTACCATGGAAACTAAAATTCAAAAAGGTAAGCAATATGTGATTCTACTTAGCTCATCTGATAAGAAGTTTGTAGTGCCTACATTGGATAAACTGATTAAGCTAAAGAATGCAGGTTTAAATATTTCGTTGTTTGGTCATCCGGATTGGATTAAACAGGATTACAATACCGATCAGCTTCAAGCTTTAAATGCCATGATCTCCGCTTCTTATAAGGTCGATTATACCCGGACTGAAGTAAATGCTTTTATTAAAAAATATAGAGCTTTATATAATTTCGAACCCGGAGAATATGCTTTTAAAGGATTTGATATTGGTTACTATTTCGGTAAATTACTATCTACTTATGGTGAAGGTTATATAAAACACCTTACTAAAGAAAACTATAAAGGGTTACATAACTCTTTTCGTTTCAAGTATGATTATGAGTTTGGATATGTCAATACCAGTCTTATGCTATTACGCTATAAGAACTATGCTTTAAATATTGTTGAATGAAAGTAGAACACCAGGTCAGAGCTTTTGATCAGATCTTTAGTAGTTATGATGGTGTATCGCCATTACACCGCTTTTTGTTTGCTTATTTTAAACGGAATAAGCAAATGGGCTCTTCAGACCGACGTTGGGCATCACGTTATATCTATAGTTTTTTCAGACTCGGAAAAGCATTGATGGAGGAGGAGAGGATATTAAGACTGGCCATTGCGGATTTCCTTTGTAACCAAAGTACGAGTCTGGTGATAGAAGCTTATTTGCCTTCTTTAAAGGACAATGTAGCACTTTCTGTTTCAGAAAAGATAGAGTTGATCCAGTCAGCCTATCCCAAATTTAAACCATCAGATGTTTTCAGTTTCCATGAAGCACTTTCAGAAAGTATAGTTAAGCCCGAATTCTTTGAATCATTTTTTACACAACCCAACCTGTTTATCCGGACTGTAAATGGGCAGCAGGATCATATAGCTGATACATTGATTGCAGAAAGCATAGCTGTTGAAAAAATTGGTGCACATACTATTGCTGTTCCAAACGGGACGAAGTTGGATAAGATTTTAACAGACGAGAGTCTTTACGAGGTACAAGATCTTTCTTCTCAGCAAACGGGTACTTACTTCCAACCACAGCCATGGGAACAATGGTGGGACTGCTGTGCAGCCTCTGGAGGAAAGTCGTTGTTGTTGTATGGTATGGAGCCTAAAGTCGAATTGTTAGTTAGTGATGTAAGGGAAAATAGTTTAAATAACCTTGATGAACGCTTCAGAGCAGTAGGGCTAAAGAAATACCAGAAAAAGGTGTTAGACTTATTATTAAATAATGATCAGATCTTGCATCATTATGAATTTGATGGAATCATCCTGGATGCTCCTTGCTCAGGATCAGGAACATGGGGTAGAACTCCTGAAATGTTGTATTATTTTGAGCAACACAAAATCAGTTATTTCTCAAAGTTACAAAGTGCAATAGCTGCTAATGTTGTAAAGTATCTTAAAGTAGATAAACCACTTATCTATATTACCTGTTCAGTATTTAAAGAGGAAAATGAGAATGTTATCTCTTATTTGCTTAAAAACTTCCCTTTAAAACTCGAAAAAATGGAACTGATTAAAGGGTATAATAATAAGGCTGATACAATGTTTGTTGCCCGTCTGATTAAAACAGCATAATCGCTGATTGTTTAGTGTATTGTGGTGTGTAATTCCAAGTGTAATTTATAAACCGGTATTGTTTCTGAATAACTTAATCGCTATTGCAAGCAATATAATTCCGAATGCTTTACGCAACACATTTAGTCCCGATTTGCCAAACAGTCTCTCTAAACGTTCGGTATTCTTTAGCACAAAATAAACGAATAACATATTAACCAGTATGCCTATAATAATATTTTGTGTGGCATACTCGGTTTTTAATGATAATAAGGTTGTCATGGTACCTGCACCTGCAATAAGTGGGAAAGCTAGTGGGACAATGGATACTGTTTCAGGAGCATCACCCTCTTTAAATATAGTTAATCCAAGAATCATTTCCATTGCAATGAAAAAGATCACCATGGAACCTGCAATCGCAAATGAAGCTACATCTAAGCCGATAACTTTAAGTAAAGTCTCTCCGGCAAAGAGAAAGATAATCATTAATACAGTTGCGACTATAGTCGCTTTTTCAGATTGAATATGACCTGCCTTTTTTCTAAGCTCAATAACAATAGGAATAGCGCCCAAGATATCAATGATAGCGAATAATACCATTGAAGTAGAGAGAATTTGACTGAAATTAAATTCCATAAGAGTTAGTTTAATAATACAAATGTAACGGAAAAAAATCACCTTCTCTGATTCGCTTAGGAACATTTTTCTGTAGTGTATATCTTCTGGTCTTCAAGATTGCTTCGCAATTTGTCTTTCTTCCCAGACAAAAGATTCCCGTGAGGAAGAGAGTGGTTGTTTTTTTATTTTACCGACCATTTATCACATTTTACCGAGGGTTTTATTGTTTCGGCCAGATAGGGGTTTATGCAGGCTTTTAAATGACGCATATTTGATTGTAATTGAAAGTATAAATAATAAGCTATGAACACGGTCATCTTTAAAACATCAGTAGAAAGTAGAATTGAAATGATTCCAGTAAAGCCGGTTTTTAATCTTTTGTTTGGAAAAAAGAATTGGTTGTTTTCATTCGAAGATAAATTACTAAAGGTGATGACTACAGTACCTTGTACGGATATGGTTAAAGCAATCTTAAAAGAGAATGGTGTAGTGGGAGAAGAATTGAGAATAGCGTTTTAGCTATAGTTGTTTAATAGCTTTTATCTGTACCGAAGTAACAAAAAAGCAATGAACTGTCAGGGGTATTTGGCAGTTCATTGCTTTTTTTGTTGGTCTTAGAAATAAATTGACAACAAATTTCTTTATTGAAAGAATAAGTTGCAATTTATGCCTGTCCGCTTATTTATTTCAATTTAATGAACGAACTCCTTTCTATCAAGAATGGCAGTGTAAAATCTTTTGAAAATGCCTACCATTTATGGAGTGAAAAAATCTATACGTTTATATTTCGTCAATGTCGATCTGAAGAAATAGCGGATGAAGTTGTGCAACAGGTTTTTATTCGTTTGTGGGAAAAAAGAGCAAATCTTTCATTAGATTTTCCGCTTAATGTTCAGCTATTCAGGATGTCGAGAACCATTTTTATTGATGAACTGAGAAATGCTGCCCGCGCTCGACGATATCTTGATCATCTGCAACTAAAGAAGATCAAAGATTTTACGGAGAATAATTTTGATGATAAAGAAACCTTGGAACTGGTCAGTAAGGCCATAGAAAGTATGCCGCCAATAAGGAAACAGGTGTTCCTGATGAGTCGCATGGAGTATCTATCACATCAACAAATTGCCGATAAACTCGGCATTTCTGCAAAAACGGTTGAGAATCACATCGGCCTTGCCTTAAAATATCTTCGTCGATTTACATTATTGATGACTTTATTGATCCTTTTTTAAGTATACACCTAAAATAAATCAATTCCCATTAGGGGATAGCCTTGTCCCAAACGTATTGTTTATATATGATGATTGATAAAATACTTGTGGATAAGTTTTTCAGGAACGAATGTTCTGAGGAAGAAGCCTCAGCGGTTGCTGAATATCTGGAAAACCACCCCCAGAAGCTGGAGGAGTGGATCCCACAGGAATTATGGGATCGTATGGATGAAAAGTCTTTAATGCCAGCCTCAAAAAAAGAAGAATTATTAGAGGTAATCACTGAACAAATGGAAATCAAATCTAATAAGCCAGCTTTAATCCGCGGAATTTCAATTGCAGCTTCTTTGATTTTGGTATTGGGATTAGGGTGGTGGATCAGCAATGGCACTGGCAACAAACTCAAGCAAACCAATGCTCCAGACAAGCCTGAAACTGCTTATACGCTGGTTAAAATCAACTATGGCAAAGAGGATATGACATTGAGTATTGCAGATGGATCAGTCATATACCTAAAACCGGGTGGTGAAATCCGCTATTTAGAACAGCTTCGTAATCAAACTAGAGACTTTAACCTAAAAGGTTCCGCAAGATTTAAGGTAGCGGAAGATAAAACACGCCCTTTTAATGTATATGCAGGAGGTACAGTTACTACTGCATTGGGAACGGACTTTACAGTTTCTTCTGAAGAAGATGAAGAAAATATCATTGTTGTATTGAACAGTGGTAAAGTTATGGTAAGTCCCGACAGCAGTATGAATACCAAAGGTATGGAGACAACCTATTTGATTCCTGGAAATAAATTGCTCATCAATAAAAGGAACTTTAGCCTTTCGCTAATAAAAGATGTTGGTGAGTCGTCGCTGAAAATGAAGACTGTGGTACCAAATGGACAAACAGTACTTACGGCAACTACCATATCATTTCGGAACCAATCCTTGAACAATATATTCAATTTGTTACAAAACGACTTCTCTGCCAATATCCAGTTTGATAAAACCCAGGTAAAGGGTATGTATTTTACGGGCTCATTTAAGCGGGATGCACAAACTGTACAATACATCCTAAATGAAATTGCATTACTGAACAACCTAAATATAGAAATGCAGGACAGTGTCTATATCCTGCAAAACAAAACCAAAAAATAATCAATAAAATTAAATCATGTAAACCAATTTCTATGAGCCAATTTTTATTTAAAAACAGACGTGTTTTTCAGCACCTCATTCTCAGCTGCTGTTTCTTACTTCTATGTAATGTTACAGCACTTGCACAGACCGGTGCAACAGCAACAGGAGTTGTAAAGGATGCCCTGGGTAACTTGCTACCAGGCGTTTCTGTGAGAGTAGAAAACAAGACCACAAATTTTAAAGCAGGTGCCAGCACTAATTCTCAGGGAATGTTCTCTATAGGCAATATACCCGCAGGTAAAGATTATACCATCACCTTTACTTCAGTAGGTTTTAAACCTAAAGTAATGGATGGTTACACTATTAATCTGACTGATAAAATATCCATTGCGGTGGTATTAGACGAAGATGCTTCTGCCTTGGGTGAAGTGGTAGTAACAGCATTGGGTATAAAGCGTAACAAAAAGGCGTTGGGATATACTATTGCCGAACTAAAAGGAAATGAGTTAACACAAGGAGCCGAAGCCAATGTGGCAAACTCTTTATCCGGAAAAGTTTCTGGTGTACAGGTGAGTAGAGCAGCTTCAGGATCTGGTGGTTCATCTAAAGTAATTATCAGAGGAAATAACTCCTTACTTGGAAATAGTCAGCCTTTATACGTGGTTGATGGTGTGCCAATCGATAACCAGAACATCGGTTCTGCTTCAAGTACAGGAGGTACCGATTATGGAGATGGTATTTCTAACATTAATCCAGACGATATTCAAAGTATTTCGATATTGAAAGGTCCAAACGCTTCAGCTTTATACGGACAAAGAGGTAGTAATGGTGTGATTTTAATTACTACTAAAGCCGGAACTGCAGGAAAGGGAATGAATATACAGTTCAATAGTGACTTTTCATTAGGGAATGCTTTGATTGCTCCGGATTTTCAGAATGAATATGCGCAAGGACTAAACGGAAACTTCACGCACTTAAGAAAGGCTGATGGAAGTATCATTACCATGGCTGCAGCAATTGCAGGTGGAATCTCAGGAACACCAAAAATGAGTGGGGGTAGAGATCGTTTAACCCGTTCCAGCTGGGGACCTAAAATGGAAGGTCAGAGTTATGAAGATCCATGGGGAAACCTCCTTTCACTTACGCCACAACCGGATACTTACACCGCATTTTTTCAAACTGAAAAACAGTATACCAATAATATCAGTGTAGAAGGTGGAAATGAAAAGGTAAACTATAGACTGTCTTATGCTAATACTTACATAGATGGGTATGTGCCTACAAATGTGATCAACAGGAATAATTTTAACCTGCGTACACAAGCAAAAATTACAGATAAGTTTAGTTTGGATGCCAAGTTGAACTATATCATGCAAGACGGAACCAATAGACCAACCTTGTCAGATGCTTCTGATAACCCGGCTTACCTGTTAATCAGTCAGCCACGAAGTATCCCAATGGATATCATGTCGCAATATAAATGGACTGCAAATGATGTAGCAAAACAACTCGGTTATAGCAATGTATTTCCAGGTTTAGAAAAAACTTATGCTACAAATAGTTCTACAGCAAATCCTTACTGGACAATCAATGAAACGAAAAATACTGACCGCAGGGATCGTGTAATAGGTTTACTTAGGTTGTCGTACGACTTTGAGCCCTGGTTAAAATTAACTGCTACAGGTGGTACAGATTTTTATACCGATCAACGTCTACGCTACCGCGCAGTAAATACTTATCAGAGTCTGAACCGTAAAGGTGATATAAGTGAAACCGTGATCCGCGTTAGAGAAAATAACTTTGACGCATTATTAAACAGTAATTTTAAGTTGGATAATGGTTTAGGATTTACATTAAATGTTGGAGCGAGTCACTTGAGCCGTTATTTACGTCAAACAGGTAACACAGGAAGTCAATTCGTAGTGCCTAACCTATATGTTATTAACAATACATTGACCAACTCTTATATTTTTGGCTTAACTGAGTCCGAAATCAACTCCGTATATACTTCCGGACAAGTTTCTTATAAAGACTATTTGTACCTGGATTTATCTGCCCGTAATGATTGGTCTTCTACTTTGTCAAAGGATAATAACTCTTTCTTTTACCCATCTGTAAGTGCTAGTTTTATCGCTTCAGAAGCGCTTAACTTTAGTAGTGATGTAATCCGTTACCTTAAATTAAGAGGTTCCTGGGCACAAGCAGGTAGCTCTGGAAATCCTTATCAGTTAACAGGAACTTATAGTTTAGATCAGTACAATCATGGTGGTGTTCCAATGGGGTCGTTTACTACAGTTCTTCCAGATAAAAACCTGACTAACGAGCTTACTACTTCAATTGAAGTCGGTGCAGACCTTGAATTATGGTCAGGTCGTGTGGGTTTAGGTTTTACCGCTTATCAGGCTTCTACTAAAGATCAGATCCTTGATGTTCCAATTTCTCCCTCAAGTTTATTTACCGTGATGCGTATCAATGCCGGTGAAATTCGTAACCGTGGTATTGAACTTTCCTTAAATGCTACACCAATTAAAACTGAATCTGGTTTTACCTGGAAAACAACTTTTAACTACAATAAAAACTCAAATAAAGTGATGTCACTTTATCCAGGGGTAGAAACGTTTTTATTGGGGTCAGATAGAGGGATAAATGTTGTGGCCGAAGTAGGGAAACCATTCGGACAATTGATAGGTACACAATTTGCCTGGTTAAAAGATGAGAGTGGGAACCGTTTGATTGATCCAGTAACTGGTTTACCATTAACAACGAGCAGCAGGGTACAAGAAACTATCGGTAATGCACAGCCAGACTGGTTGGGAGGTTTTTTCAACTCCTTTACTTATAAAGGATTTACTTTAAATGCATTGGTCGATATCCGTCAGGGTGGTATGATTTTCTCTCAAAGTAACCGTGAAGAAATCATTTATGGAACAACAAATAAAACTGTCGCAGGCAGAGATGGCTCATATTTGGCAACAGGTATGGTTGCAAAAAAGAATCCTGATGGTAGCTGGGCCAGTACCGGAGTAGCCAATACAAAAACTGTAAAAGCGCAGGATTATTGGAATGTTGTAGCCAGTGATAAAGAAGTAATGGTGTCTGAAGAGATGCTAAATGATGGCAGTTATATCGCTATGCGTGAATTGAGTCTTCGTTACCAGATACCTGCGAAGTTTTTGCCAAGCAGTAAAATCCGCAATGCGGCAGTTGGTGTATATGGACGTAACCTGTTTTATTTCCAACGTAAAACAGACGGGTTCTCACCAGAATCGGCTTCCTTTAATACTTCCAATTCATCCATCGGTATTGAGTCTACCTCTCTACCTATGCTTAGAAACATTGGATTTAACCTAAGTATTGGATTTTAACCTGACCATTAGCATTAGAAATTATGAAAACGAAAAATATCATCAAAGTAACCTTATATAGCTTATCAATAGTCGTTGGTTTTAGTGCCTGTACCAAAGACTTTGAAAGATTGAACACACCACCCACTTCTATTACTACCATAGATCCGGCTTTGGTATTTTCCAAAGTACTAAAAGACGGTACCTTCGCTGAAGGTGGAGAACTACCCAATAATAAGTTTGGCTCATGGGTACAACATTGGGCTGGTGGGGCAGTAGTGCCTGTATCAAGATATATTGCTTCATCGGAAGATGCAATCTGGGAGCAGCATTATAATTTGATTCGCGATTTAAGACAAATCCGTTTAGAACTGACCGGTAAGGAGAATGATCCATCGGGAAGATCAAAATTGGCAATTGCAAAAATCTATGAAATCAGCATCTGGCAACGTCTTACGGATCTTTTTGGAGATGTTCCTTATTCCCAGGTTTCAAAAGATGCTACATCAATAAATGTGACACCGGCATTTGATACACAGGAAAGTATTTATACCTCATTAATAATAGATCTTGATGCTGCAATAGCAAGTTTGACAGATACAGATGAGAATTATGGAGCGGCTGATTTCTTTTACAAAGGAGCAACGGCTATTAATTCATGGCGTAAGTATGGCAATTCATTAAAGCTAAAATTAGGTTTAAGGATGCGTTATGCAAACCCTACATTGGCCAAAGCTACTGTAGAGTCGGCCATGTCAAAACCAACTTTGTTGTTCGCTTCAAATGCTGACAACGCTGCGGTGCCCACTTTTAACAATGCACAACCCGTAAATACCAACCCTATGTTGCGTCAATATCTTACTGGAAGTGCCGATTTAAGATACCTTGCGTCTGCTTTAATTAACAAGTTGAAAGCGTATAATGATCCACGATTACCATTGCTGGCACAGCTAACGGTAAGCAATGTAAATAACGGACAACCAGACTATGTAGGCTTAGGGGCTGCTTTAAATGATGCAGACTTATCTCAGGTGATCAGAAACAACTATTCTACTGCCTCACTTAGTACCTGGTTTAGTAATACTGCAGCACCTATTCCGGTTTATTCTTTAACTTATTCAGAAGTTAGTTTTTTCAAAGCTGAAGCTGCATTACTGGGTTGGGGAGCGCAATCTACAGCCGCCGAGGGCTTCTTTAAAGCAGGAGCAGCTGCTGCACTTCAATTACCTCCGTATGCTATAAATACTGTTCCACCGGTTTATGATACTAATGTGTTGTCATTCACCGGACTTACAGATGAGCAGAAGCTAGACAGGATCATGACCCAAAAGTGGATTCACCTTTTTGGTAGAAATTATGAAGCTTTTGCCGAATGGAGAAGAAATGGCTTACCGGCGTTAACTCCCGGCAGTAACCTGGGGTCAACCAATGGACAAATACCTCGTAGAGCTATTTACTCGACTAAGGAGGCACAGTTGAATAACGCTAATTACAACGCCGCAGTAGGTCGTTTAACTAATGGTGATTCATTCCTTTCTAAAGTATGGTGGGATAAACGTTAATCCATTAAGAACTTTGTAATTATTACAGAGTCTCAAATAAAAAAAGAGTTTGCAATTGCAAACTCTTTTTTTATTTGAGACAGTTTTACCTGATTCATATATTATTCAATTTTCTTAATCGTTACTTTATCAGAGTTAGCTGCTTTATAAGCATAGATTATGAAATGTGCAGCTGCAAATACCAATGAGAAGTAATATAAGTTAGTGTCTTTACCATCTGTAATATGATGATGAATAATGGCAACTACAACCAATAGTACTGTTAAAATCAGACCTATATAAGAAACGGTTTTAGTGCTCTTAGCCAATGTAGCTTGGTTGTTGTCTGATAATAAGCTGTTTTTCATACCATAAAACAGGTATACGTTAATGCCTACAATCATCCATACCAATAAACGAACCCAGGTGTCAAGTGGTAAGAATACCATCATTCCTAAACAAACCAGTACCCCTAAAATTGGAATCAATGGAACCAATGGCACCTTAAATGCTCTAGGCAAATCAGGCATACGTTTTCTTAAAATCACGACACCAATACAAACTAGGATAAAGGCTAATAAAGTACCAATACTAGTCATCTCGCCAACCACTGTTGCCGGTACAAAAGCAGCAAATAAGCTGACAAAGACCATGAACAATAAATTGCTTTTTGCAGGAGTGCTGAATTTAGGGTGAATCTTAGAGAAAACTTTAGGCAATAAACCATCTCTACTCATAGAGAAGAATACCCTCGATTGGCCCAATAACATCACCAGAATTACTGAAGCATAACCACCCAAAATAGCCAGGATGATTAGTTTATTTAACCATGGGTAAGCAGGTTGAACAATTCCAGCAGCATTTTTTATACCCATATTGTCAATTGCAACTGCAACAGGAGCAATACCATCCTGACCTTTAAATAGGTTGTAGTTGGCAACACCAGTCATTACGTGTGCAAAAAGAATATATAGAACAGTACAGATAAATAAAGAGACAAGAATACCGATAGGCATATCTTTTTTAGGGTTCTTTGCTTCCTGCGCAGCTGTAGAAACGGCATCAAAACCGATATAAGCAAAGAATACAATACCCGCCGCTCGAATTACTCCACCCCAGCCATGTGTGAAAAAGCTGTTGTGTACGCCTTCATCTTTAGGGATAAAATATGGTGTATAGTTTTCTGTGTTGATGAATTTCCATCCCAGGAAAATAAAGATGAAAACGATAAGGACCTTAACCGCAACGATTAAACCGTTTACAAAGGCTGATTCACTGGTTCCTCTGATCAAAATTAATGACATGAGAACAATGATAAATACTGCAGGTAAATTAAACATACCCGATACGATGGTGCCATCTAATAGTGTTGCAGTTTCAAAGGGCGACATGGTGATCTCCGGTGGGAGATGGAGGTCGTAGTAACCCAAAAATTTGACCAGGTATCTGCTCCAGCTAATAGATACGGTTGCAGCGCCCAAAGCATATTCCAGAACCAAATCCCAACCAATAACCCAAGCTACAAATTCACCCATAGTAGCATACGAATAAGTATAGGCACTACCCGCTACAGGAATCATAGATGCGAACTCTGCATAACATAAGCCTGCGAAACCACATCCTAAAGCGGCAATGACGAAAGAGATGGTGATGGCTGGCCCAGCATTATTTGCCGCTGCCGAACCGGTAATAGAGAAAAGTCCGGCACCAATAATGGCGCCAATGCCCAGAGCGACTAAATTAACCGGTCCAAGCGTTCTTTTTAGGGTTCCCTCACCGCTTTCCGCTGCTTCCCTGGTGAGTAAGTCCATCGACTTTCTAAAATTCATAAATTTATAGGTTTAGATTCATAAGTTAACGACCATTAACATTTATCATATTAGTGTCAAACCTAAATAAAATATATCTAAAAATAAAAGGGATTCTTTTTGGAAATCCCTTTTATTTTAAACATTGTAAACTATTGGTGTTTGATGATTGCAGGCTTAACATTTGCAACCACAATAACTTTTTTGGTTGGTTCTTTAATTTTTGCTTTATCAGTAGAAACGCTAACTGCTATGTATGGAGCGATGACCAATGAAACGATAGACATCAGCTTAATTAGAATGTTCATTGATGGGCCAGAAGTATCTTTAAATGGATCTCCAACCGTATCTCCTGTTACAGATGCTTTATGTGGTTCTGATTTCTTATAATGCATCTCGCCATCAATCATTACACCTTTTTCAAATGACTTTTTCGCATTGTCCCATGCACCACCAGCGTTAGATTGGAAAATCCCCATTAAAACACCTGATACGGTAACACCTGCAAGTAAACCACCAAGAATTTCGGCAGAACTTACATGTGGGAAAACCCCTTTAAAACCGAAACCAACAATGATAGGTACTAATAATGCAATTGCACCTGGTAACATCATTTCACGGATCGATGCATTGGTAGATATGGCTACACATTTCTCATATTCAGGTTTGGCTTTATATTCCATAATTCCTGGAATTTCGCGGAACTGACGGCGAACTTCCTGAACCATTTCCATGGCAGCTTTACCCACTGCAGCAATACATAAGGCAGAAAATATGAAAGGAATCATTGCACCAACAAACAAACCAGCCAATACTGGTGCTTTGTAAATGTCGATC
This sequence comes from Pedobacter hiemivivus, assembly GCA_040393085.1. GTDB lineage: Bacteria > Bacteroidota > Bacteroidia > Sphingobacteriales > Sphingobacteriaceae > Pedobacter > Pedobacter hiemivivus_A. Next base: position 12,846 of record JBEBUV010000071.1, read on the forward strand.
GCCGAAATACCAGCAACACCAACAAAGGCTGCAAATAGGGCCAGTGACGTTAATGCTGCCGAAGCAATGGCGAAACCTTTGCCCGTAGCAGCAGTAGTGTTACCTACAGCATCTAAATTGTCTGTACGCTCACGTACTTCAGGAGGGAGCTGACTCATTTCCGCAATACCACCAGCATTATCAGCGATCGGACCGAAAGCATCAATAGCTAATTGCATCGCTGTAGTTGCCATCATCCCTGCAGCTGCAATTGCAACTCCATATAAACCGGCGAAAGCATAAGAGAAAATAATACCACCTGCCAAAACAAGGATTGGTGCTACTGTAGATTTCATCCCAACAGATAAACCACCAATAATATTGGTCGCATGACCTGTTCCCGATTGTTGAATGATAGAATTAACCGGGCCTTTGCCCATTGCAGTATAATATTCTGTAATGACACTCATTAAAGTACCTACTACTAAACCAACAATTATGGAATAATAAACATCAAGATTAGAGAAGTCAACCCCACGTAAATGAAGTTGTCCAGGAAGCATCCACATCACTATAAAATATGAGGCAATGGCTGTGATGACAATAGAACCCCAGTTGCCCAGGTTTAATGCAGTTTGAACGTTAGAGTCTTCTCCTTTAATACGTACAAACCAAGTTCCTACGATAGAAAATAAAATACCAAGTCCACAAATCACCATAGGAAGTAATATTGGTGCCATACCGCCAAACCTATCTATAGAGAATATCTCCTGACCCAAAACCATGGTTGCAAGAATCGTAGCCACATAAGAACCGAATAAATCGGCACCCATACCTGCTACGTCGCCAACATTATCGCCCACATTGTCGGCAATTGTTGCGGGGTTACGTACATCATCTTCAGGAATTCCTGCTTCAACTTTACCCACTAAATCTGCACCCACATCGGCGGCTTTGGTATAAATACCGCCACCTACACGTGCAAAAAGAGCGATAGATTCAGCACCCAGTGAGAAGCCCGTTAGTACTTCAATAGCCGTTCTCAACTCAGTGCTGTTGGCATCAACAACATCAAATACCTTAAGGAAAATAATGAACAAACCGCCTAAACCTAAAATTGCCAGTCCGGCAACACCAAGACCCATTACCGTGCCTCCGGTAAAAGAAACTTTTAAGGCTTGTTTTAAGCTTGTTCTTGCAGCTTGAGTAGTACGGACGTTTGCTTTGGTTGCCACTTTCATTCCGATGTATCCCGCGGTAGCAGAAAACACAGCTCCAATAATAAAGGCGATGGCAATGATCCAGCTAGAATGTAAGGGTACTCCGTTTATTTCATGGATAGTTCCTGAATAAGCTAGTAATGCTGCGGTAAAAACCACAAAAATGCTCAATACCCGCCATTCCGCTTTTAAAAAGGCCATAGCCCCATCTGCAATATAGCCCGCAAGCTCTTGCATGTTTTTGTCGCCCGCATCCTGCTTGTTTATCCAGGCACTTTTAATGGCCATTACCAGGATGCCAATTAAGCCCATTACTGGGATCAGATAAATTAAATTGTCTTGTAGAAACTCCATACTTTAATTCTTCTCGTTTTAGGTTGTTAATTTATATTTGGTTATGCTTTTTTGTAATAAGTGGTGGTTCAATTCATCTGTTATTCAAAATCGCCTTATAACAAAAATAACGGTGTATATGTAATTAACAAATTTTTAATCAATTGATTGCAACCTTTTTTGAAAATATAATTCAACACTCATTTTTTTGTATTTAAGGAGGGGTCCGCTAACAACGTGTATAGCTAAAGCTGAACTAGACACTGACTACTATAAACTTGTTATTTTTATTTAGGCATACCATACACTACTGATTTTTAAATATATTAGTATTAGAAAGGGCCGTACTGATGCAGATGATATAAACGATAAAAAACCGACCATATCAAAACCAAGCAAAAAATGGAAAATGAAAATCAGGAAGGCTCTTTCAAAAAAGAGCTTGGACTTTTAGATGGTACAATGCTGGTCGCCGGCTCCATGATCGGATCTGGGATATTTATAGTAAGTGCTGACATTGCCCGACAAGTAGGATCGGCAGGGTGGCTTACCTTAATCTGGGTGGCAACAGCACTGATCACCGTAATCGCTGCGGTAAGTTACGGCGAATTAAGTGCTATGTTCCCTAAGGCAGGCGGACAATACGTATACCTAAAAGAAGCTTATAACAAACTGATTGCCTTTTTATACGGATGGAGTTTGTTTGCAGTTATCCAAACCGGAACCATTGCTGCAGTAGGGGTAGCATTCTCTAAATTTGCCGCGTATCTTTTTGAACCTTTTAGTGAAAATAATATCCTCTGGCAAATCCAGACAGGTGTTAACGACAAAGGAATTCCTGAATTATATACCATTAGTGCTGCACAATTGGTTTCTATAGTCACCATTGTATTGCTCACTTACATCAACAGCAGGGGGGTGAAAGACAGTAAAATCCTGCAAACGGTATTAACAATTATCAAAATTCTATCTCTGCTCGGCTTAATCATATTCGGTTTTACCCTGGCTGCAAAAGCAGAGGTATGGGATGCGAATTGGACAAATGCATGGGAAACACGTTCTTTTAGTCTGGATACCATGACCTGGACACCCATTAGTGGCAGTTTGTTGCTTTCAGGAATTGCAGCGGCAATGGTAGGATCTATATTTTCTAGTGATGCCTGGGCTGGAGTTACATTCATCGCCGGTGAAATTAAAAACCCACAACGTAATGTTGGATTAAGCCTGTTTCTAGGCACTTTTATCGTTAGTGTAATTTATATATTAGCCAATTTGATGTATGTAGCAGTATTGCCTTTAGATGTCATTACAACTGCAAAATCTGACCGGGTAGCCGTAGTTGCGGCACAATATATCTTCGGACAGGCAGGTACTATTATCATTGCTATAATGATCATGATTTCCACTTTCGCCTGTAATAATGGATTAATTATGGCCGGGGCAAGGGTGTATTATACCATGGCTAACGACAAGCTGTTTTTTAAGAAAGCTGGTAATTTAAATCGCTTTAATGTGCCGGGATGGGCTTTATGGGTGCAGGGGATCTGGGCATCTGCATTGTGTTTAACCGGACGGTATGGTGCGCTACTCGATTTTGTAGTCATCATTGTATTGATATTTTACATCTTAACCATTTATGGAATCTTCATTTTAAGGAAAAAGATGCCCGATGCTGAACGTCCTTACAGGGCTTTCGGATATCCTTTTTTGCCATTTTTATATATCGTTGTGGCATCCGCATTATGTATTGCATTGCTGATTTATAAAACAAATACCTGCGGATGGGGGGTGCTCATTATGCTGATTGGAATACCAGTTTACTATTTAACTAAACAAAAAGAAATAGCATAATTGTACGAAGACAGTAGATTATGATGATAGAGGCTTTCAGCTATATAATCATTGAAACCGCTTAATATCCAAAAACTAAAACAACTGTAGGTTTACAGCCTGTTGATCATTAGCCGCAGCATTAGGTTTTGAACTTTTAGGAGCTTTGTGCTTACTGATCCAGTTGATATAATCAGCCGGAACAATTGGGTCTTTCAATAAACTCGCGCCATAATGCATCAAGGCCATTCTGTTCTCAATAACAGCTCTGTATTTTTGCATCAGATGCTGTAACTGCTGTTGGATTTTGTTTTTGGGTTTTACTCTGATATTTTTATTGAGCTGATTGATCAGTTGTAAGTTCAGTTCTTTCGTAAAATAAGTTAATGCAGATTCTATTCTGTCCTGTAAAGCCTGTTGATCTTTAAAACCCTGTTGTTGATGTAGCTGTTTTACTTGATTTTGGAAGCGGTCTGATAAGCCTATTAAATCATTAACAGATTTGTTTAGCTGTACCAATAAAGATTTGAATTCAGGAAGAATGGACTTGACCACCTCAGGATTAGAAGCCATGACTTCCAGTCCGGTATAAATGCGGGAAAAGGAAAAGTGATTCAGTACCAATTGCAGAATAAAACTTTCCTGCTCTTTAATTAAAACATTATCCAGTTCCTCTTCCTTTACCGGCTTCATGTAATTGATAACCTCAGTATTGGATCGTAAGCTGTCTGTACTTATCTTCGATTTCAAAATCAGACCATTTAATGTTCTTACACGGCTTAGAGCCACATATACCTGTCCGGCCACAAAGGATTTTCCAGCATCAATAATAGCGCTATCAAATGTTAAACCTTGACTTTTATGAATGGTTACCGCCCAGGCCAGCTTAATTGGATATTGCGAAAACTCGCCGACCTGTTGTTGTACAATAGCTTCTTCCGTATCTGTTTTATATTCAAAAGATTGCCATGAGGTTTTTTCAAGGAGCAAGTCATCCTCATTAGGAAAAGAAATATAAATCTCTCCATTATGAATAGACTTCACCTTTCCAATTTTACCATTATAGAATTTGCGGTTTTCGCCACTATCATTTTTAATGAACATGATCTGTGCACCCTCTTTAAGCTTTAAACTTTGCTCGGCTTGCAATCCGAGATCTCTAAATTCACCGCTTATTTCCCCCTCAAAAGTGTACTCTTCACCTGCAAGTTCATCTAGTTTTCCTTTATTAATGGCGTTTGCTTCCGCATTATGCGAAGTGATGATGATGGGACTTACCTCGTCAGCCACATTAAAATCAGGGAGGTATCTTTTGTTTAGTAATTCAAGTCCAGTTTTACTGATCTGATTGTTTCGGATGTCATTTAAAATGTTGATGAACTCAGGTTCCGTTTGTCGGAATACCGTGGTTAATTCTATTTGTAAGACAGGATATCTCCTGATGACCAATGCATCAAAAAAGTATGGCGAGGGATATGCCCTGCTTAAAAAGCTCCAATCTTCTCTTTTTGTTACTGGCGGAAGTTGATACAGATCGCCAATCAATAGCAGCTGCACCCCTCCAAAAGGAGCATTGTTTTTCCTTACAGCGCGAAGTATGGCATCAATTACATCCAGTAAATCGCAGCGAACCATTGATACCTCATCAATAATCAATAATTCCAACTCGTTAAAAAGACTTAATTTCTCTCGGCTGTAACTGAGGTCTGACACCATTGATTGGATGGAGATAAAGCCAGACTGTAGGTTCTCCAGACTAATATCACCCGGAAAAAAGGAACCGGGAGGGAGTTGGAAAAATGAATTGATGGTCGTGCCTTTAGCATTCATGGCAGCCACGCCTGTAGGGGCAATGACGGCCATTTTTTTTGTGCTGGTTTCCTTAATTCTTTTCAGTAACGTAGTCTTACCTGTGCCCGCTTTTCCAGTCAAGAAAATAGGCTGATTGGTGTAATCAATAAAAGATAAGACTTTGTCGAAAATAGAATTGGAAGAAACGGCATTATTCATACAGCAAATTTAATTGATTTTTTCCGCTGTTACCAGATATGTTGAAATGTATATGGTTATTTCACTAAATCTTATTAATGATTCGTCACGGGAGACAAAGAAGATTTAGTGACTTGATTTTATACTAATGACTTTTTAGTGGTAATATATTTCAAAATAATAATTAGCTTTGCTAAAAAAAGTAGTATTACAGATATTAGCCGATGACCGTAACCGTACTTGCGATTATAGAACCAGATGTAAAGCCAGCACCTCCGTTGGCAAAAGTGATGAATGAGAGATTGCTGCGTTTTGCCAAAGAATTGCAGGATACTCACCTGAAAGGTCTTGGGACAATGGAGCCATTGTTTGAAGATGTGGTTATTTATATTGGATACAATAGTAAGTACAGTATCCGCTGGAAAATCATGAATGATGTAGCAGCTAATATAGAACACGAAGTTGCCGAGCAATGTGCAAAATTGGGCTATATCAAATGGAAGACTACAGTTTTTGGAACTATTGAAAAACCTTGATCTGGAGGAATTCTAATTTTAAATTTACCAAAGCCTATGTGCTCTAGCTGAGTATTGCGGAAAGGTACCTGAAACTTTAATACTGACCTAAATAAGATAAAATCAAGAACTCTTTAATTTCTTCAACACTATTTGTGTCATTACTTCGTTTTAAATAGGGATTCATTTTAAGATATGAAACTTATTTTTTATCATTACGAACACAAACACAAAAAAACAAATGAAATATTTAAGAACCAGTTTATTAT